>JAEZIP010000058.1:0-2721 GCA_023436625.1 Methanobacteriota archaeon
GATGTAGTCCACGTCGTCGCGGGCGATGCCGTAGAGGTGGAAGTAGAGCGCGTCCAGCTCGCAGCGCATGAGGAAGCGGCGCTCCTCGTCCCAGACGAAGGGTGGGCCGTTCCAGCCGACATCCTGCGCGAAGGGCTGCAAATCCCAGGCTGTGTAGGTCAATTCGACGCCTCTAGCCAACACGAATGCTTGTGTTACATCTGAAGTTTCTGCAAGAGCGAAAACTGGTAGCTGTTTACAGGTCGTTATATTTAGGTGGATTCCCCCTACTTTTTGCCGAACAACGTAGTCACATACAAAAGAGTTCATCGCGCATACCCAAAAAAGGGCCGTGGATGCATCAGTTCCGACAAGAATATTGAGAGGTTGGGCCGAACCGACAAAAGGCATAATACTCGCAATCGCAGTTCTCTCGTTAGTCGCATTGGTTACATCGCGATATCCTACAGTCCAGAGCTTATTCCAATATCTTGCCGAATAAATCTCCTCCACCGCATCCTGGGGAGACCAATAGCGCGGATAGCTAATATGGACAGTATTTTTTTCCTTCGGCTCTACAGTAACGGCATTTCCTTTCTCACGCTCTGATAAAGGCAAGCCCTCATAAGTGGCATAGCGATGATCAAATTGGTGGATAAGTTTAGCTTCGTAGACAGGAAGAAAATTCTCTGCTCCTCGACAGTAAACGACGTCCGGTCTTAGTTTATATCCTTCAGCATCCAACTCCTCGGCAGTTCGATATAGACCGGATTTGGAGTCAGAACGAAATACGATGAGGAAATCCGCATTTTGCCAACCCGATCGTGGTTTTTCCTGAGCATCCATCAATGTCGGAACGCGACCATATATACGCCTTACTAATGTGGCATCGTGTCGATTTCTAAATACAGGACTTGTTCCAGTCAAGGGGTTGATACGGCGGAGATCCTCAACTGATAAGGTGAAAATTCGGTCCGGCAGCCTCAGATCGGATACATCGTGTAAATAAAAGGCGAACTCAGGCTCTAGAAACGGTGCATTCTCGCCCGTCAAAACGAAAATACAGAATTTATACATACGATGAACACCAGGGAATAGTCCCCGACGATTCTCAAAATCGTAGAGACATACAAGTTGATGTTTATTTATGATCGATGTGAAAAGGTCTTTGTAAGGAATGTCGGTGGCAATACCACTTGGTACAATGAAACCAATCCTTCCAGTCAAAGAGAAAATCTGACGGCCAATTTCCACAAACAAAGCATATGTATTTAAACGAGATTGAGTTATGAAGGGGAAATTCCCTGATGTTTGTGTGAAGTGGATAATGCCAGAAGCCTCACGCTTTGCGGCTTGAAAAGTATCGAAGAGATGAGGATCTTCAGTTTCCATCTGCTCTATCATTTTTTGTCTTTTTGCAGTAATTGCTTCTGCAATGTCGGGGCGTGATGAAGCAAAAAACTGTTTCTCCTCAAGGTTCAGCCTTTCCCATGGCGGATTCCCTAAAACCACGTCAAAACCTCCATCCCAGCCGGTGATACTCTCGGTGTCCACCGTAGCGGGCACGCGGAACACGTCGGGAAAAGCCACATGCCAATGGAAGAACTGATAGCGCTCCGCCAGCTCGAACACGTGGCCAACAGCAGGTTCGAGTTCCGCTGCGTAGGGGTCAGCATACAACCTACGATACAAAAAATCGGTCATTGGTAAGACTGCATCGGGGCGCTTTTCCCAAACAAAAGCTGCGCACCAAGCATCAGCGCGCAACTGCATCTGGGTGTATTCTTCTGACTGCGCCATCTGTCGATAGTTACTTTCCTGCCACCGGACGCCCTCTATCGTCCCATCATCCCGGCGATCGATCCGGTCGATCTCACGAGCAAACATGAAGTTATCGGTTACCAGCGCTTCCTCAAACATCGCAAACATGGACATCTGACCACTACGTTCCTGCTTGTTCTGCTTCCGCAAGCCAGCGGCAAACTTCCGATCGTCGCCCTCGATGGGCTGGAAGGCGTCGTCGGGGATACCCTGGGCCATGAGGGCGGGGGTCGTGCCGAGCAGGCTGTTGCCGCACTGGATGCGATGATCGAGGAAACTGAGCGGCTTGCCCGGTTCGAGCGCTTCCATCCACAGGCCGACCTTGCACAACTCGACCGCCATCGGGTTGATGTCCACACCGTAGATGCAGTGGCCGATCACGTCGCGCAGGGCGGATCGCACGGCGGCGGGGGCCGGCTCGTCCTCGTAGGTGCGCGCGGCGGCGAGGGCTTTAGCGATGCGGTGCGACGCGGCAATCAGGAAATGGCCGCTGCCGCAGGCGGGATCGCAGACCTTGAGGTCGAGGAGCGCGGATTCGCCCCCGGCGCGGGCCTCGTCGAGAACGGGATCGAGGGCGGAATCGAGCAGCGCCTGGATCAGCGAACTGGGCGTATAGTAGCTGCCGGTGGTCTTGCGCTCGTGTCCGGATGCGGTGGTGAGCGCGAAGGTCCGGGCGGCGACGTTGATCTGGGGGTGGAGTTCCAGCAGGGATTCGTAGACGCTGCCAAGCTCTTCCGGCCCCAGATTCTTGTAGTCGATCGGGCGCAAACGGCGCACGGCCTGATCCTCGGTGAAGGCGAGGGCGCGGATCGCGTCGAGCAGATCGCGGTTGGCGATCTCGCAGTCGATGAGGTCGCTCACGGCGGCGTCGCTGAACAGGTAGCTGCCGAGGACGGGGAGTCCGAGCGCACGGCCCTCGCC
>JAEZIP010000042.1:0-14047 GCA_023436625.1 Methanobacteriota archaeon
TGGTTCACCCCCCTGGGGGGGGCGCCCCCCCCCCCCCCCACGACCACCAGCCTCCTCTTCCTGACGCGGTCGACGATGTAGATGGCGGGTATCTGCAGGAGTTCGGCCAGAGGCGGGATGGCGGCAAGCAGGCCGATGACGGTGTTGGACGCGCCGAGCTGCAGGGCGAAGGCTACGAGGAAGATCCCGCCGGTCAGCGTCACCATCGCCTGGGTGGCAAGACCATCCCTGATGACGAGTTTTAAGCCGTGACGGACCTCTTCCTCCGTCAGGTTCTCTTTTGTCTCAAAGACCATGATATGCCCGCGTCCCCTCTCCTTATGCTCACGGAACCGTTCACTTCGAAGGATCGCCCGGCGGCAGGGCTGGTTCTCCCCTTCCCGGGACTGCCGGAACAGACCCTATGCCGGACGTTTTTTTCGAGCCATATCGTATAAAAATGGAATTATATTAATCTGTTTGAATGAATCCCGCCTCCCGCCGGGGTCTTTCTGTGAGGGGGCCGGAGCGATCCCGGCCGTTCTCCGGCAGGGCTCCCGGGAGGCGGGCGCGGTATGGCTTCTCAGCTCCCCGACGACCACGGGGTCCTGAAGTCGGCGCAGAGCGTCAGTCCGCCGTCCACGTAGATGGTCTGCCCGGTGATGTAGGCGGCCTCGTCGGATGCAAGGAAGGCGAAGACCGCGGCAATCTCCTCGGGCTCTCCGGCGCGTCCCATCGGGATGTGCCCCTCGACGAGCGCCCTCTTCTTGGGGTCGTCCGCCCACTCCCGGTTGATCGGGGTTACGATCGCGCCGGGGGCGACCGTGTTGACCCGGATGCCCTGCCCGGCATACTCGAGCGCGAGCGTCCTCGCAAGAGCTCCGAGTCCCGCCTTGCTTGCGGCGTAAGGGGCGTAGTGCGGTTTCGGGATGGTCTCGTGAACCGAGGTGTTGTTGAGGACGATGCCCCCGCCCCCGCGGTCGAGGAAGTGCCGCACAGCCTCCCGTGCGCAGAGGAATGCGCCCCGGAGGTTCACCGCGAGGACCCGGTCGTAGGCATCTGCAGCCATCTCGTGGGTCGGGCTTTCGGTCTGGATGCCTGCGTTGTTGATCAGGACATCAAGCCGCCCCCACGCCTTGAGGACCTCCCGGAAAATACGTTTCACGTCCTCTTCGCTCGCGACGTCCCCCTGGACCAGCATCTCCCGGCATCCTTTCTCGCGGATGATGCTGCAGGTCTTTTGAGTCTCCTCAAGCGTTATCTCTGCTTCCCTTTCGCTCGAGTGATAGTTTATGGCGACGTTTGCACCTTCGTCCGCGAACCTGATCGCCGTCGCCCGGCCGATGCCGGTCGAACCGCCGGTAACGAGGACGTTCTTTCCTTCCAGCCGTTTCATCTCCTTTCACCCCTTCCGGGCACCCTGCCCGTCCCGGCCCCTGTGATCCGGAGGGATATGAAGGTCCCGGCCGGGGCTCACCGCCACTCTTCGAGAGCCTTCCGGACGAGCGTCCTCCGATCCGGCCTCCCGGCGGTGAGTGCCCGGAACTTCTCTTCGTAGGTGGGTTTTTCGACGGAGTAGAATGTTCCGAGCGGGATCGGCGCTTCACGGTCGTAGTCCCATCCCCGAATCTTTCCAAGAGCGCTCTCGAACCGGCCGGTGTCGACCTCGCCCTCCGCGAGCTCGTAGGCGTGCTCGTTATAGTAGTCGGTCAGGTTGAAGTAGGTCGCGCAGATCTGCAGGACGTCGACGAACGAGAACCCCCGGTGCATGATCGCTTCCTTGAAGAGGTCTTTTAATTGCCGGACCTTTCTCGTGTAGCCCCGCGCGATGTGGGTGGCCCCGGCGGCGAGCATCACCTCGAGGGGGTTTATGGGGTGCTCCGTGATCCCGCCGGGAGTGGAGCGGCCCTTAAAACCGGTGGGCGACGTCGGGGTGTACTGCCCCGTCGTCAGCCCGTAGACCCGGTTGTCGTGGACGATAACGGTGATGTCGCTGTTGCGTTTGGCCGCGAAGATGAGGTGGTCGAGACCCTCGGCGTAGATGTCCCCGTCCCCGACGTGGCAGATCACCTTTAAGTCCGGATTTGCGAGGCGTATCCCGGTGGCCGCCGGGATCGAACGGCCGTGGATGCCGTAGAAACTGTTGACGTTCAGGTAATCGACCAGTTTCCCGTGGCACCCGATGCCGCCGAGGAGGACGAAGTTCTCGAGGGGGATCCCTTCCTCCTCCGAGAGTTCGGCGATGGCCGACTTCATCATGTGCTGGATCGAGAAGTTGCCGCACCCCGGGCACCAGGTGTTCTGGGCCGGGCTGACGAGGCTGCCGGCCACTTTTCCGGCAGGCTGCTCCGGGGTCATGCGAAGACCTCCAGAAGCCTCGTCTCCAGTTCATCGACCGCAAACGGCCGGCCGTCGTACTTCAGGACCGGGCGGCCGGGGTCGAAGCCCTGCTGCCGGAGGAGGCGGGCGAGTTCTCCCGTGGCGTTGTTCTCGACGCAGGCGACCCTCCCCGCCCCGATCATCGCCTCCTTCCATTGTCGGGCGGGGAAGGGTGCAAGCACGATCGGCTGGACGACCCTTGCTCCGAACCGTTCGGCGGCCTCGATGCAGGCCCACTTCTCCGATCCCCAGCAGACGATCGTCGTACCGGCGTCCCGTGCGCCGTAAGCCTTCACCGCCGGGTAGGTGGCAAGTTCCGCCCTGAGACTCTCGCCCTTCCTGAATCTCATCTCCTGCAGTTCAATGACCTCTCCACTCTCTTCCGTCGTGAACCCGGTCTCGTCATGGGCGTAGCTGCTCACCTTGACGACGGCGCCTTCCCTTCCCGGGAAGGCGAGCGGGGATACCCCGCTCTCGGTCCGGGCATACCGCCGGTACTCCCCCGCGCCGTCCCAGAGCACGGGTTCCCTGTCCGGGGGCTCTGCAACTGCCCCGATATCGAAAGAGCAGGCTCCTTCCGCGAGCGTCTTGTCGGTCAGGACGATCGCGGGGACCTGGTACTTCCAGGAGAGCATCAGGGCGGTCGCCGACCAGGTGTAGGCTTCCTCGAGATCGCCCGGGGCGACGACGAGCCGGGGAAACTCCCCCTGACCTGCGTTCAGGACGAAGTGGAGGTCGCCCTGGGCGGTGTAGGTCGGCATGCCGGTGCTCGGGCCGGGCCGCTGCCCCATCACGATCGTCACGGGGATCTCGGACATCCCCGCAAGGGAGAGCCCTTCGGTCATCAGGCAGAACCCGCCGCCCGAGGTGCCGACCGCCGTCTTCTCGCCGGCGTAGGCAAGCCCGAGCGCCATCAGGATGACGCCGATCTCGTTTTCAGGGTGGATGACCTTGATCGCGAGGTCTTCGGCGCGATTGGCGAGGAAGTGGAGGAGGCTTGATGACGGTGTCATCGGGTAGGCGACGTAGGTATCGAGCCCGCCGTAAACGAGCCCGAGTCCTGCGGCCTCGTTTCCGGTCAGGACCGGGAGTGCCGGGCGCTCGAGCGGCTCGACGGTGAAGACGTCCTCCACGGCGTCGTAGCCCCGTCCGGCGACCCGGAGGTTCGCCTCCAGGTGCTTTGCGGGGACGGTCGTGCGGAGGACGTCCTCGAGCACCTCCCGGCCGATTCCCGCCACCCGGGCAAGCGCCCCGAGCATCGCTGAGTTCTTGGTTATCGGGGGTGCCTTTTCCTCTTTAACGATCGCATCGAGCGGGAGGCCGTAGCCCTCCGCCTGCACCGCCTGCGAGGCGTCGTAGATGACCGTCGTGCCGCTGTGGACCCTCTGGCGGTGGTTATCGATGCTGTTCTGGTCGAAGGCGAGGAGGACGTCGACAGGGGTGCGGTGCGCCCCGATCGCCTTCTCCGAGGCCCGGATGATCGCGAAGTTGTGCCCGCCCCGGATGAGCGAGGGGTAATCGAAGTACATGTAGGTGCGGTAGCCGAGGCGGGAGAAGAGAGCGGCGATGGAGAGGCCGGCCGTGTTGATGCCCTCCCCGGCCTTTCCGCCGATCAATACGGAGTATTCGCCCATGGTGATCAGGCGTGGCGTAGCCTGCCCACGGGTATATAGGTTGTGTTGTGCGACGGGCGGGAGCGTAGCGAGCGGCCGGAGCAGGAGAAACCCGTAGGGTTTCGACTTGCGACTCCCCCGAAGGGGGAGGAGTTCGAGCACCGCCAGGTGCAGAGTGCGACGGGCGGCATGCCTGGAGGGACGTCGTCACTCGCACCTGCCGGTGCTCGAGCTCCGCCTGCCCTCGCATCTGACGGTGCTCGAGCTCCGCCTGCCCTCGCATCTGACGGTGCTCATGCTCCGGACGTCCCGTCCATCGCACCCTGGCGGGGCACGCGTCGTTACTCGAAAACGCTTCGCGTTTTCTCAAACTCCTGCCGCTCGCGATGCTCGCGCCAGTCGTTCACCTCACAACCGGCGACGCCGTCTCGTCGAAGGGGTTCGAACGCATCGCAAGCGAGAAGAGGTAGGGGTAGTTCTTCTGGAGGTACTCCATGTAGCCGAGCCATTGGGTGATAAGCAGGCCGTAAACCCTTGCGATGTCCCCGACGAGGTGGGCGATGTCGCTCTCCGGGAGCCCGGCGAAGTCCCCCCGCCGTTCGAGTTCCTCGGTCAGGTGGAAGACCGCCCGTAGAAGGTCGGTGAACGACTCGTGTTCCATGAGGACGGGGTTTTCGAGCAGGCGAAGGAGGAAGCCCCGCCGCTCTGTGAGGTACCGGCAGAGTCCCTGCAGGTCCGCATCGTCGATGACGACGCTGCAGGTGTGGTGCCGGAGGCGGTCGCGCACCGCGGAAAACATCTCCGGCGTCCAGGCGTTCGTCACGACGAGATCGCGCCGGACCTCCGCGAGGTGGGGGTCGTGGTTCGAGAGGAAGGTGAGGAGCCCGGTGCCGACCTCCGAGAAGAAGGTGCCGATGACCATGTTCAGTTTCTCAAGCCTCTCGCGCTTTGCCCGGACGCTCAGGAGCTGATTCAGGATGAGGGTGACCAGGAGGACGTTGATCGGGAGAAACCCGAGAGCGTTGAAGATGTACTGGTAGGTGTTCTCGGGGTCGCCGAGCAGGAGGTATTTCACGCTATAGATGACGACCGAAAAGGCGACCAGGACGATCCCGAGGCGTACTTCCCAGGTCCGGAGGCTGAGGCGCATGATACAATTATGATACGACCGGTGGGAAAAATAAAGGTTGGGCCCCGGGCGGCCTTCAGACATGGAGGCGCGACGACGCCGGTATCCTGAGAGGTGCGGGAACCTTCCGCCGCTCTGCGATCTCCGCCTCGACCCAGGCGACCAGGCCGGGCAGGCCCGCCTCGAGGGTGACCCCGGGCTCGTAGCCGAGGACTTCCCGGGCACGGCCGATGTCTGCGATGCAGTGGCGGATATCACCGATCCGGCCGATCCCCATGACCGCCGGGGAGAGGTGCTGCCGCCCGGTTATCGCGGCAAGGAGATCGGCGACGGTCCGGAACGTATGGGGGCGGCCGCTCCCGATGTTGAACGTCATGCCGGCGGCGCGGGGTGACTCAAGGGCCAGGCGGAAGGCACGCACCGCATCGTAGACGCTCACGAAGTCGCGCTGCTGGTAACCGTCCTCGAAGAGGCGCACGGGAAGACCCTGGAGCAGGCGGGACGCGTACTCGGTCAGCATGCCGGAGTACGGGCTGGCATACCCCTGGTGCGGACCGTAGACGGAAAAGAGCCGGAGAATGGTCGTCGGGATGCCGTACGACTCCCCGATCAGCCTGCACATCTCCTCCTGGTCGTACTTGGAGACGGCGTAAACCGAAAGCGGCGACGCCTCCTTTGTCTCCGGTGTGGGAAGGGGGTAGATCACCTCCCCGTCCGGGCTCCGGGGCTCCCAGTCGCCCCTTGCCACCTCTCCCGGAGAGCGCCGGATCTTCGGGTAGACGGTGCCGTTGTACGAGCAGTATAAGCCTTCCCCGTAGACGGCGCTGCTCGAGGCGACGATGAGCCGCTCTACCGGGTGGTCGAGCAAGGCCTCGAGGAGGACGGCGGTCCCGGCGGTGTTGACGCTCATGTACTTCTCGATCTGGTACATGCTCGACCGCTCCCCGACGACCGCCGCCAGGTGAATGACGGCGTCGACCCCATCAAGAGCCTCCTTCACGCGGTGTGGGTCCCGGATATCACCGACGAGGACCTTCGCCCGCCGGTCGAGATGGGCTGGACGGCGCCGCTCCGGGCCGTGCACCCGTGGTGTCAGGTTATCGAGGATGCGGACCCCGTAGCCGTGCTGCAGCAACTCCGCTGCGAGGTGCGACCCGATGAATCCTGCTCCCCCGGTGATGAGAATGGTCGGACTTGTATCCCTGTGCATGGTATATCAGGCACACCTGATGCACTCTTTGCATTAAATATTATCGCGGATGCGAAATATTATTAAAAAGTGTTTATCTGGGGTATTTGTATCTTCCCCGGTTGTTTTCCCCCTCACGGCCCAACGCTTTGGACGTGGTGCGCGGCCCGCCGGGGAGGAGATTCGCCTCTCTGTACCGCCCCGTGCTCACGAGTCGAGGACTGCTTCGGCAGCGTCGCGGTAGGCCCGCATCACGTACGGGATGCCGGAGACCACTTCCGCTTCCTCGGTCAGTGCCATCAGGTCGCTCCGGGCGACCGTCCTGAGGTTGAAGTTCCGGGTCCCGGCCATGATCTGCTGGAGCCCGGTCCTGAACCTCTGGGCGTAGGTGTAGATCCCGAGCGCTCCGAGCGGGATCTTGTCGATCCGGTCGGGGTATTTCTCCTTGAGCTCCTCGTAGCAGACGAAGATCTCCTCGACGCCGCTGCCGTACTTCGAGACGGTCTTGGGGAGTTCGCCGGCTGCGAGCCACTTTTCGATGTTCTTCCCGACCATGCCGGGGATCATCAGACCACGGCCCATGCAGACGGCCCTGACGTAGGGGCTGCCCATGGCGAGCGCCTTGAAGACGTTTGCCTCGTCTGCAAACCCGCCTGCGATGGCGATGTCCGGAACGCGGATGCCCCGTGCTTTCAGCCGCTCGGCGAACTGGTAGGCGAGGGACTCGATGTAGAAGGTCGGGATGCCCCACTCGTTCATCATCGGCCAGGGGCTCATCCCCGTACCGCCGGGCGCGCCGTCGATGGTGAGGAGGTCGATCTTCGCTTCGGCACCATACCGCATTGCCATCGCGAGTTCGACGGCCGAGTAGGCGCCGGTCTTGAGGGTGACCCGCTTGAACCCTACATCGCGGAGCCGGTCGACTTCCTCGAGGAATCCTTCGCGGGTGACGAAGCCGAGGCGGGAGTGCCGCTCGAACTCTTTTATGGCGCCGTCATTGAAGGCCGCCTTCACCTCGGGGGACCTGGGGTCCGGGAGGACGATGTAGCCGCGGTCCTTGAGCTGGTTCGCCCGGTCGAGGCTGCCGACCTTGATCTCGCCGCCGATGCACTTTGCGCCCTGACCCCACTTCAGTTCGATCGTCTCCAGGTTGTGCTTCGAGGAGACATACTCCGCGGTTCCAAGCCGCGTGTCCTCCACGTTCAACTGCACCAGGAGTTCGCCGTACCTGTCATGGAACTGCCGGTAGACCTCGATCCGCCGGTCCATCTCGGGCGACTTGCTGACCTTGCCGTTGTGGTCGAGCACCAGTTTCGGGTCGACCCCGCAGACGTTCTCTCCACAGACGAGCGTGATGCCCGCTATGGCGGCCCCTATGGCGAAGTGCTCCCAGTTCGCCCGGGCGATCTCGGTCGACCCGAGCGCCCCGGTGAAGATGGGGACCCGCATCGGGACCTTGATATCCCACCCGTACTCGGTTCTGGTGTCGACGTCCGGGAATACCGCGGTGTCGGGGCCGGCTTCGACGCCTTCCGGCATTCCCTTTGCGCCCCTTGCGTAGCCCTGGATGTTCAGGTGCGAGTAATCGATCGGGTAGTCCTTGTCCGCACCGGCTGTGATCTCGCCGAACGGGCCGGGATAAAGAACCTCTCTGCCCCGGAAGGAGGAGAGCCAGATCTCGCAGCCTCCCTTGCAACCGTCGACACACCGGGTGCAGATGCCGGACATGGGTACGACATCCCGGGAACGGTTTGTCGTTCCCGTTGCTTCGTTAGCATTCGGTCTTCGTAGATTCATTGTTTGTACCTCAATGGGTATAGATAGAAGTTTCCTTCTCGCAGCCATAAACGTTGCGGATTTTACGTATTGGTGGTTAATCCGTCCGGGATATCCTCAAACTCCATTGTGCTGTTGCTCTGACCTGAGTGCTATTTCCTCCGAACTGGCCGGTTAGGAGTGACACCCGGTATTTAGATTGCCGCATGCCGGATACGCTGCAAGCGTGACGAAAGGGTGAAATACCTTGATGTGCATGAATGCTTTATGAACTTCAGGTTGCTACCTGCTCTGATCGTACTTCTGCTCGCATTTTCGTTCTGCGCCGCATGCACCGGCTCCGGAGAGCCCGAAGGGCCCTCCCCGAGGGAGACGGCGGTGATCACGGCGACGCCAGCGCCCACGACCGCGGTCTCGCTTGCCCCCGGCCCGACGCAGACGGTGCCGCCGGAACGGGAGGTTGTGTTCGGGATCGAGCCCGGATACCCCTCCCGGTTTACGCACGACCTCACCATCACCTTCAACGGCGGCAAAGGCCAGGACTTTGTGAACGGCATCGATCTTCGCGTGACCAAATCGACCGGGGAGGTCATCACCGAGAAGATGCAGCCCATCAAGGGCGACAATGTAATCATCAAGAACGCACAGGGTGAGAACAGGGTTGAGATTACCGTCTCCCTCATCACGGGAGGCTCTTACAAGATCAAAGACGAGATCGTAAAGGTTCCGTAACCTTAGATTCTTTTTTTTGATTGACCGGCTCGAAGCGCGGTCATCCGGGCAAACGGCCGGGGCCTGGGATCCGCGCTCCCATCGTTTGAGGGGGTGACCGGGCGGGGTGCTCCCGCCTCACGCTCTCTCCACCTTCCATCGTACGAGCAGGCCGTCGTCGAGCCGAACGGCATCTATGATGCGTAACCGCGCAAAATCCGCCTCCCGGAGAAAACCGGCGCCGTCGGCCGGCGTGGGGGCGTCTTTCCCGCCGATGACGATGTTGCCGACAAACGTCTGGAGTTCGTCGACGAGCCCCTGTGCAAAAAGCGTCCAGATCAGGGTCCCGCCCCCCTCGACCATCAGGCGCCGGACACCCTGCCGATGCAGCTCTTCGAGCAGGACCCCCAGATCGACGGTCCCGTCGCCGGCGACGACGACGGTGGCGTGCTGCCTGAGGGCCTCCACCGTTCCGGGAGAGGCCTCGCTTGAGACGGCGACGATACGCTTCCCGGCCCCCTTGTGGAGGATATCGGCGTCCAGGGGGATCCTCCCTCTGCTGTCCACCACGACGCGGATGGGATTCTCATCCATTCCGGCCGCTCTCCGCCCGGCCCGGAGTTCCGGGGACTTGACGGTGAGCGAGGGGTTGTCGGCGAGCACGGTGCCGATGCCGACCATAATGGCATCGCTCTCCGCCTTGATCCGGTCGACCCGTGAGTAATCTTCACTACCCGAGATTCTCACCTGCCGCCGCTCTCTCGTCGAGATCTTCCCGTCAGCGCTCATGGCAATGTTGACGAAGACAAACGGGCGCATATTTTAGGGTTACACGACGATCTTCATATAGGCTCTCCTCCGGGGGGTACGGGGGCCTGCAACGGTCCCTGCACTCCCTCTCTTCCCGGACAGGGGAAATGTTCGACATTTGTTCTCTAAACTCATGAATTATACTTCTTTTTTGGAAACATTGTCTATTCCTCGTTGCAGGATTTAGAATTGTATATATATCACTTCCGGGCATACTCTTTGTATCTTCTATGTCCTTAAACCGGTGCCTCTCGAGCCATTTCCGTGAAGACCTCTTTACCGGGACGGATATCGTCAAAATGATCGTAGTAGTGTCGTTTTCGGCGATATCGCTCATGCTCACGGCTATTGCACCGGATTACAGCGCTTACCTTATCTGTCCCCTGATCTACTGCATTCCCATACTCCTTGCCGCTCTCTGGTTCCCACGGCAGGGGCTCTGGGTGACCGCATTCCTGATCACCGGGTTCGCGCTCATCCGGACGTATCTGTCGGTCCTCGGTTTCACCATAGACCCGGTGATGACGGGGCTGCACACGATGATCTTCTTCTGGGTCTTCGGGGTCACGGCCCTCTTCTCGCAGGACTCCAACCTGATTGCCTCCCGTTGCAGGCGGATCGTTGAAGAGGCTCGCGATGCAAAGTTCCTCTGCGACTCCGAAACCCTCCGGCTGGTCTGCGCCAGCAGGCAGTGTGCCGATATACTCGGTTACACGGCCCAGGAACTCGTCGGCATCCCGGCCGAGATGATCTGGGCCGATGAGGCCGATAAGGTCAGGTTCATTGAGGAGATGAAGCTGGAAGGCTACATCGGCAATATGGAGATGACGCTGCGTGCGCACAACGGCGACGCCCGGACGGTCCTCCTCTCCTGCCGGGCGCTGGTCCCCGAGAACCTCTTCGAGTGCACGGTTGTGGATACCGGCAGGCTCCAGGACGAGAACAAGGACCTCATCCGGTCGAACGGGCGCCTGATGGAACTCATCCAGCAGTCAAACGACATCTTCTTCATGCAGGATACTGCGGGCCGCATCCTGCACTTCTCCTGGCTGCGGTCCCCCGAGTACGGGTTCTCTCCCGACGAGGTCGTCGGGCGGGGTATGGATTGTCTCCTGCCCGAAGATCTTGCCGCCCAGCATATGGAGCAGGTTCGGAAGGCGATTGATGAGCAGAAGAGTGTCTCGTACGATCTCGACCTGGTGATAGCAGGTGCCCGGCACACCTTCTCCGTCACAGTCGCCCCCTATACCGGGGCGGACGGCGTTCTCTCCGGTATCGTAGGGTCGGCGCGCGACACCACCGAGGTGCGGCGGCAAAGGCTTGCCTGCAGGCAGATGTCCTGGGAGGTCGACCAGTGGAAGGGGCTCGTCACCACCCTGTCCCATGAACTGCGCACGCCCCTGCAGCCGCTCATCGGGTACCTTCAGATAATCGTCGAGGATCCCGGGTACTACGGTCTCCCGGGGGAGACGGAGAAACTCCTCAGGACCTGCCTCGAGTGCGCCGGGCAGGAGCAGGCGGTGGTGGAGAAGGTGGTCGAATTGAGTCTGCTTACGATGGACTACGTCGACCTGACCATTCAGGATATACCCCTCCGCAGTCTCGCCGGTTCCGTCGTCTCCGGCGGCGGATACGATACGAAAGCTCAGATTTATAATGAAATACCGGAAGACGTCCGTATCTGGGGAGATCCCGATCGGCTTTACATGGCGGTGGAGTGTCTGGTTTCAAATGCCGTTAAGTATAATGAACCGCCAGAGAAAGTATGGATCCGCTATGCGGGATCAAATGAAAACCATTATATCATGGTGTGCGATAATGGCATCGGTATCCCCGGGGATATCATCGAATCGATCTTCAGGCCCTTCTACATCGGGAGCACCGAAAAACGGGGCCGTAAAGATGGCCGAACCGGCCTGGGTCTCTCGATCGCAAACAAGTATATCCTGCTACACGGAGGAGAAATAACAGTGACGAGTGCGGTGGGCGAGGGGAGCACCTTCACCATCAGGATACCAAGGGAGGTATGAGTTTTGGGAAACAAGATTATGGTCGTTGACGACGACCTGCCGACGCTGGAAGTAATGGAACTGCTGCTCAAAAAGATCAACCGTGAACCGCTTCTGGTTCACAACGGGTGGGACGCCCTGCGGGCGATCAAGAAAGAGAAACCTGCACTCATCATACTCGACGTGATGATGTCCCCCATAGATGGGTGGCAATTCCTGGAAGAACTGAAGCGAAATGATGAATTCAAGGACATTCCGGTCCTGCTCTTTACCGCAAAGCATGTCTGGCCCGAGGAGTATTCGAAGTATGCGGATGACATCGTCGGTGTCCTTGAAAAGCCCATCTCGCTCGCCGAGTTGAAGACTGCGCTGGAGAGAGCCCTTCCCCGGGATGCCTCTTCTCGCGCAGACGACGACGTTCACCGGACCCCACAGATCCGAAGCGGATAATCTCTTTTAGGACGCACCCCACCTGACCGTCCTCCCGGGTCCGCCTGCCCCCTACCGAAAGGCATTTTATCGGCCGGATGTGTATTACCGGATAGTGTTGCTCTCATGATCGTTACGGATCTCCCCGGGTATCCGTCCCTCAAGGAATACCAGCGGATCGTTGGCGCAAAGCAGTTTTCGGCAATCGAGGAACTTGCCGGGCGTCTTGCGGGTGTCAGGCTGCAGGAGATAAACTCGACCCGTCACGGGGGCGGCGTCGCAGAGATCCTGATGTCGTACGTCCCGTTCCTCAACGCGCTCGGCCTCGAGACGACCTGGAGCATCATGGAGGCCGAACCGGCGTTCTTCGATGTCACGAAGACTCTTCACAACTTCCTCCAGGGCCGGGATGGGTTCTCATCGTCGATGATCGAGACTTACTGGGAGGCACAGCGGCAGAATGAAGGACTGATTGAGGACGATTGCGATGTCGTGACGGTCCACGACCCTCAGCCGCTCGGTCTTGTCGAGTTCCTGACGAAGAGGGAACTCAAGCAGAAGAGGCTGCTCTGGCGGTGTCATGTCCAGCTGGAGACGATTCCCACCACGACCGTGGGAAGCATCGGCAACATCATGCGGCGACTGGTCGAGAAGTATAACGCAAGCGTATTCTCCAGTTTCCAGTACCTTCCTCTCTGGAACGTGCCGAGTTTCATCATCCCGCCGTTCATCGACCCGCTCTCGGAGAAGAACCGCGACCTCCCCCTGACCGAGATCGACGCTACCATAGAGAAGTACGGCATCGATCCGGCAAAACCGATCGTCACCCAGGTCTCCCGCTACGACGTCTTCAAGGACCCTGTGGGTGTCATCCAGGCGTTCAAGAGGGTCCGCCAGAAGATCCCCTGCCAGCTCGTCCTCGTCGGCGGGCGTGCTTGCGACGACCCGGAGTGCTTCATCGTCCTGCGCGAGGTCCGCGAGACGGCCGAGGACGATCCCGACATCCACGTCCTCGACCTCCCGCCGGACAGCCACCGGGAGATCAACGCCCTCCAGCGGGCATCGGACGTGATCGTCCAGAAGTCCATAAAAGAGGGGTTCGGGCTGACGGTGACCGAAGGGCTCTGGAAGGGGAAACCCGTCGTCGCCGGGAACGTCGGCGGTATACCGCTCCAGCTTCGCGACGGCTGGAACGGCTACCTGGTATCGACGGTCCAGGAGACCGCCGACCGGATCCTCCACCTCCTCCGGAACCCGGAGAAGGCCGAGGAGATGGGAGCACGGGGAAGGGAGTTCGTGCGGGAGTATTATCTCCTTCCCCGGGGCGTGCAGGACCACCTCGCCGTCATCGACCAGGTGGTCAACGGGAGGATCACCGCCCGGGACAGCGTCATCTGCTACCACCCGCAGGTGGTGACGACCCGGATGGCAGGGTGCGCGGCCCGGTACTGACGGGTGTCTGCTCCGGCGGGTCGAGACGGGCCGGTGAGATACGTATGAGCCGGTGCGCGGTCCGGAGCCGCGCCGGCCCCCGTCACCCGATGGGGATCTCCTTTCCTTCTGATCCGGATTCGGTCTTCACCTTCTTCAGGCGCACTTCGAGGACACCGTTCTTAAACCTGGTCCCGGCACCTTCTCCCGTTACGCTCGCGGGCAGGCGTATCAGCCGGCTCATGATGCCGTTCCCGCGCTCGTGGATAAAATAGGCTCCCGGCTCCTCCTCGACCGGCCCGGCACGCCTTGCCGTTATCCGCAGGGTCTGCGCGTTGAGCAGGCTGATCCGGATCGCATCCCCCTCGGCGCCGGGCAGTTCCGCAACAACGATCACCTCGTCCCTGTGGTCGAGGATATCTACCCGGAAGTCCGCGGAGAGGCCGGGGAAGTCGTGGCTGCCCTCGCGGGAGACCGGCGGGCTGCCGGAAGCCTCCTCGCTCCGGGCGGGCCCGTCGAACCGGGATTCCCGAGTTGTCTCATCGATCTCCCCCCTCCCGGGGCCGGGGGGGTCGTCGTCGATACCTGTCAT
>JAEZIP010000047.1:0-3114 GCA_023436625.1 Methanobacteriota archaeon
TCTTCACAGAACGTAATGGTATTTATATCATCGACCTTCAGAAAACAGTTAAGAAGGTAGACGATGCATACTTCTTCATAAGAGAAGTGGCTATGAATGGACAGGACGTACTTTTTGTAGGAACTAAGAAGCAGGCTCAGGATTCTATTAAAGAAGAAGCTGACAGAAGCGGACAGTTCTTTGTAAACAACAGATGGTTGGGCGGTATGCTCACAAACTTCAAAACTATTCGTAAGAGAATAGACAGATTGAACCAGTTAAATACTATGGAAGCAGATGGTACTTTTGAAGTTCTTCCAAAGAAAGAAGTTATCAAGCTTAAGAAGGAAATGGAAGACCTCGAAAAGAACCTCGGCGGTATCAAGAGCATGAAGAAGCTTCCTGGTGCAATGTTTGTTGTTGACCCTCGTAAGGAAAGAAATGCGATCCTTGAAGCTAAAAAATTAGGTATTCCTGTAGTAGCTATAGTTGATACTAACTGTGATCCTGATGAAGTAGATTTTGTTATTCCTGGTAATGACGATGCTATCAGAGCTGTTAAGCTTATTGCTGCAAAGATAGCTGATGCTATTATCGAAGGTCGTCAAGGCGAGCAGCTTTCACCTGAAGCTGTAGAATCTGCACAAGCTGATGAAACAGTAGAAGTGGCTGAATAATTGAGTTAGAAATGATACATTACTAGATTGTGATTTTCTTTTTCACAATCTAGTAATTAGCATATAAAAAACTAAATATTTCTACCATTAAAGGTAAGTATATTATTCTATTACTAAAAAAATTAATGGCACGGGCTGCAAACTGGCTTTTATCTCATTTTAAAGATGATATAAATACTTTGCCCATGTCGGAAATGGAGATAAACAATGATTACTGCGGAAATGGTAAGACTGCTCCGTGAAAGAACCGGAGCGGGTATGATGGACTGCAAAAAGGCTCTCACAGAAACTAATGGTGACGAGGAAAAGGCAGTTGAGTATTTAAGAGAAAAAGGTATTGCTAAAGCTGCAAGCAAGGCAGGAAGAATTGCTGCTGAAGGCTTAGTTGAATCTTATATTCATGGTGGCGGAAGAATCGGTGTTCTCGTTGAAGTAAACATTGAAACTGACTTCGCAGCAAAAAACGAAGAATTCAAGCAGTTGGTAAAGGATATTGCAATGCAGATTGCTGCCAGCAAGCCTGAATATGTAAGAAGAGAAGAAGTTCCATCTGCTCACATTGAGAGCGAAAAAGAAATATTGAGAGCTCAGGCTAGAAACGAAGGAAAACCTGAAAAAATCATTGAGAAAATGGTTGAAGGCAGAATCGATAAATTCTATGCTGAAAAGTGCTTAATGGAGCAGGCTTTCATTAAGGATCCTGATAAAACTGTTGATCAGTTAATAAAGGAAAAAATAGCTCACATCGGTGAAAATATTTCAGTTAGAAGATTTGTAAGGTATGAAAGAGGCGAAGGTATAGCTAAGAAAGAAGAAAACTTCGCTGATGAAGTAATGAAACAAATAGGTGGCTAACATAATTAAGGGGGCTGTTGCAGAACATTTTAATATAATTTGTTTTGTGACAGCCCCCTTATTAGGGCTTTTTTAGCGAAATAAATAAATTATTTTACGGAGGAAGGTCATGTCAGAACTAAAGTATAAGAGAATAATGCTTAAAATCAGTGGGGAAGCTTTATCAGGTGAAAGGGGAAATGGAATTGATACTGATACCGTTAACGAAATATGTGATAGAATCCTTACCATTCACAAGCTTGGAGTTGAAGTAGCTATTGTTGTGGGAGGAGGCAACTTCTGGAGAGGCAGAAGCGGCAAAGGAATGGACAGGACTACCGCTGACCATATGGGTATGCTGGCTACAGTTATTAATTCACTTGGACTGCAAGATGCTCTTGAATCCCGAGGTATACAGGTAAGAGTCCAGACTGCCATAGAAATGAGACAAATCGCTGAACCTTATGTAAGGAGAAAAGCGGTCAGGCATCTGGAAAAAAAGAGAATTGTAATATTTGCCTGCGGTATGGGAAATCCATATTTTTCAACAGATACAGCTGCCGCTCTGAGAGCTGCCGAAATAGATGCAGAAGCAATTCTTATGGCTAAAAATGTGGACGGTATATATGATTCTGATCCGACAAAAAATCCGAATGCTGTTAAGTACGACAGAATAAGTTATCAGGAAATTCTGAATAAAGGCTTGTGCGCCATTGACCTGACTGCAGCATCCTTCTGCAAGGACAACGGAATTCCTACCCTGGTATTTGGACTTAATGATCCCGACAATATCATAAGAGCAGTAAAAGGTGAAGAGATTGGTACTACAATATATTGAAATCCCGAGTAATTAATTGTATTATATATATTGGCATAATAATGATATTGTTCTAAAATTATTGTGCAACGAATATATTAGGAGGAGTTTTATGGACAAAGAGCTTTATAAACCTATTGAAGAGAAGATGAAAAAAACCATACATGTATTTAAGGACAATCTTGCAGGCATAAGGGCAGGAAGAGCAAATCCTCAGATACTTGATAAAATTACCATTGATTATTACGGTGCACCTACACCGATTCAACAGGTTGCCACTGTATCTGTACCTGAGGCTAGGGTAATTTTGATACAACCTTGGGAATCCAAGCTCCTTAAAGATATCGAAAAAGAAATTCAGAAATCCGATATAGGAATTAATCCGAATAATGACGGAAAAGTAATTCGTCTTGTTTTCCCTGCTCTTACAGAAGAAAGACGTAGAGATCTGACTAAAACCGTTAAAAAAGAGGGCGAAGAAGCCAAGGTGGCAATTAGATCCATTAGAAGAGACTCAATCGAACAAATGAAAGCAAAAAAGAAAAACAGTGAAATCACTGAGGACGATTTAAAGGATGCTGAAAAGGATATCCAGAATCTTACTGATAAGTTTATTGCTGAAATTGATAATATAGTTGAGGCTAAAGATAAGGAAATAATGGAAGTATGAACCAATTAATTGGTTTTACTCTGGGGGATGCAATTATAAAGGCTGAGAGTGAAGGCTTTATAATTGATAAAATATCAATTACTGCACCTCCTAAAATACAAGTATCTGAATATGATAATACTTTCAGGGTGCTGAGA
>JAEZIP010000075.1:0-91145 GCA_023436625.1 Methanobacteriota archaeon
GCGGTGGTGGCGGTGGAGGGGGAGGTGGAGGCGGCGGTGGCGGCGGCTTTGCCTGGGTTGGCCCGACCCCGACAACCCCCGCGACCCCGACGCCGACCGCCGTTCCCAAAGAGGTTGAGCCCGGCCGGCTGCACCTCGGCGAGACAGGCCTCATTGAAGAGTCGGTCACGATCAGTTCGTCCGACGGCATTGCGAGCCTTGCCATTGCGAAGGGAGTCAGGGCGGTCGATGCCGCCGGTGAGCCGCTTCGCGCGGTGACCCTTGCGTCCCTCGATGCGGGCGACGTACCCCCGGTGCCCGGCGTGGGCGCGTACGCGTTTACCGGGTATGCATGGATCACCGGGCCGGAAGGGGCCGCCTTCTCGCCGCCGTTGATCCTCTCGTTCAACTTCACGGAGGAGCAGTGGGACGCCGTCTATAATGATAGCGGGCAGAACGGGCTCGTGGTGCAATGGTACGACCGGTCTGCAGACGCCTGGGAAGAGGTCCCCACCGCCATTCACCCGGAGTCCCGGAGCGTCACAGCCGAAGTCTTGCACTTCAGTCCGTATGCGCTCTTCTTCGAAGTGCCCGGGGACGGCGCGGCGCAGGTGGTCGCGGGCGGCACCGACCCCCAGCCTGAGACCGGGCCGGATCCCTGGTATGCGCACCTCATCCCCGGCCTGCTTGCCCTCATCGTCGTAGGGGCGGGGGCGCTTCTCTACTTCCGGAAGGAAAACCCCTGAAACATCATTTTTAGAGCAAAAATGGGGTGAAGGAAAGATCGAGGGTTACCCTCGCCGTTTCCTTCCCGCGAGCAGGAGGAGGAGCGCAGCCCCGGCACCGATCGCACCGAATCCCGGTGCTGCCTGTGTGGGGTTTGCCGTCTCCTCAAGGTTGGCCAGCCATGCGGCGCTGGTATCGGGCGAGAGGAACCGGATGCCCGCAAGGATGTAGCCGCCGGGAGCGCTCTCGGCCGCGTAGATCGCGGTGGCAGGGAACGTCGTGCTCCATTGAATCGTCCCGTCCGCGTCGGTCCCGAGGGCGAAGCCCTCCCCGTTCCCGAGATCCGTGCCCGCGATCAGGTACCCTCCGGCAGGTTGCAGGGCGACGGCGTATCCGGTCATGCCCTCCATATTCTTGAGCCAGACCTCATCTCCTTCTGCATCGACGAGGCCGTACCAGTAGTTGCCCGAGTAGACGAACCCGCCGTCTCCGGTCTCCTCGACATCGAAGATGACCGGAACCTGGTAGTTCTTGTGCCAGAGCGTGTTCCCGTCGGCGTCGAGGCGGATGAGGAAGGCGTCCCCTCTGTCGTAGGTGAAGGGCGACTTCGTACCCCCGATGATGTATCCTCCGTCGGCGGTTTCAGTTCCTGCGTTCGCTGCGGTGCCGGGGAACGTCCGGTTCCAGACGGGCGTGCCGTTGCCGTCGGTCTTCACGATCACCGCCGTCGTTTCGTCCGTCGATCCGGGCGGGTTCCAGAGCCATCCGATGGCGATATATCCGGCGTCAGCGGTCTCTGCGACGGACGAGACCTTCATCCCCGGCAGGGTCTGCCGCCACTCCTCCTCTCCGGCGGTGTCGGTCCGGATCAGGAACGAGGTGCCCTGGTAGGTGAGATTCTGCTCCGGCCCGGCCGTGGAGACGTTGTAGGCACCGGCGATGCAGCCACCGTCGGAGGTCTCGGCAACGGAAGCCGGCGCTAAGCCGGTGAATCTCTGTGTCCATACCTCGTTCCCCTGGCCGTCGGTCTTTACGAGCAGCAGGTCCTCCCTGCCCCCGTAGACCTCCGTAAGGGTGGAACCGAGAGTTATGTATCCGCCGTCCGCGGTCGATGCAACGGCATCGAACTTGCTGTTATCCTCCGGTGAGAACGTCGCGTTCCAGGCGACCGCCGGAGCCGTCTCGCTCGCAGAGGCGATTCCCGCCGGCAGCACCACCGCGATGAGCAGTGCCGCCAGGATCATTCCCGGCTGCCAGAAGCCTCGGTAACTTTTCGTCATGGAATCGATCACTGGTGCGGTGCGGCACGCAAAAAGCGTAGTGGTTTCGCCCCTGGCAATCCATTAATGAACGTGAACTGCCTATAACTCTAGCACGTGTTGGCGGTATTCGACGGAACCTGGGTGCGCCTCGGGAGCGAAGGACGCACACTCTACGAGCAGGGCGGCTACGGGAGGCTGGAGGGAACCGGCCTCCGCCTCTCTCCCGAAGAGGCGCTCTACCTCATGGAACGCAGCAAGATCGACGTGAGGGACTTCGGCTTTGACACCCTGCTCGGTCTCTTCGCCGGCCAGCCGAACTTTGTCCGCAGGTATCTCGTCTACCGCGACATCCGCGAACGGGGATACGTGGTCCAGCCCGGCCCGCAGGACTTCCGCGTCTTCCGCCGCGGCCACAAGCCCGGGGTCGGAAAGTCCCAGTACCTGATCCGGGTCCTCTCCGAGCGGGACCTCGTCGACTTCGACCGGCTGAGCCAGGACGTGCTCGCCGCGGTCAACATGCGCAAACAGTACCTCCTCGCAGTCGTGGACGACGAGGACGAGCTGACCTACTACGAGGTGCGGGTGCAGGACCTTCCCGGGGTAGGGGGGCTGGCAGGGTGCGCAACGCCGGTAGAGGCCTCTCTCTTCGGCACCTATGCGCTCGCCCACCTGCCGCCGGGAACCCCGCTTGAGGAGGACTGGTACGGCAAACGTCTCGATCCCGAGCGCCTGCTCCTCCGCCCGGTCGAATCGATCTTTCTCATGCGCAGGGAGTGCCTTTCGGTCACGCGGGACGGCGAACCGATGACCGCAGAGCAGTTCCTCGATGCAGCGGCACAGAAGGATATCGAGATCCGGGAGAAAGAGCGGGTCTTCTCCGACCTCCGGGAGAAGGGCTACATCCCCCGGACCGGGTACAAGTTCGGCCACCACTTCCGCGTCTACTCCGGGAAGAAGAGCCACTCCGAGATGCT
The DNA here is from genome assembly GCA_023436625.1 of Methanobacteriota archaeon. GTDB lineage: Archaea > Halobacteriota > Methanomicrobia > Methanomicrobiales > Methanoculleaceae > Methanoculleus. Next base: position 2,942 of record JAEZIP010000075.1, read on the forward strand.
CGTCCACGCAGTTCCGTCCGGGACCTCCACGCCGATGAGCGGCGTCTCCCGCTCGGTCCGGCTTGCTCACAGCGTCAAAAAGAAGATGTTGTTTGCCTGCATATACAATACCGATATCAGATACGTCGAATTCGCCCGAATAAAACTGTGAGTGTCAGTCCATGCATTCCGAAGTGAACCCGTGGTCGAATAACCAGACCGTCGATGTGGATCGACTCTTTGCCGAGTTCGGCATCGAGCCGATCGGTGAGGTCGCACGAAGGCTTCCCGAGGTACCGCCGTTTATGCGCAGAGGTATCGTCGTCGGACACCGGGACTACCACCTGGTCGTCGATGCCATCCGGAACAAAACCCCGTTTCACGTGCTGACCGGGTTCATGCCTTCAGGCCTCCCGCACCTCGGGCACCTGATGGTCATGAAGGAGGTGGTCTGGCACGTCCGGCAGGGTGGAAACGGTTATGTCGCCATCGCCGACCGGGAGGCGCACGCTGTCCGCGGCATCTCGTGGGAGAAGTGCCGCGAGTACGGGAAGGAGTACCTCAAGGCCCTCTATGCCCTCGGGTTTGAGGGCACGACCTACTACCAGAGCAAAAACGACCGCTTGAAGGATCTCGCGTTCGAGGCGTCCACGAAGGTGAACTTCTCGGATCTGTCGGCGATCTACGGGTTCGGACCCGAGACCTCGCTCTCCCACGCCATGAGCGTCATCACCCAGGTGGCCGATATCCTCTTCCCGCAGCTCGACGCCGGCCCCGCACCCACAATCGTCCCGGTCGGCCTCGACCAGGACCCGCACCTCCGGCTCACCCGGGACGTGGCCTACAAACTCAGGATGTTCACGGTCGAGGACCGCGGCGATCACGTCAGTATCCGGTCGAAGAACGCTCCCGAGGCAGCTCTCGAAGCCGTGCACCATGCCTTCCCCGGCTCGAAGAAATACGCGGGCCACGTGGACGTCAGGGGCCTTCCGCTGGACGGGGTGGAGGACGCCGTCCGCAAGATCGAGATCGCTCACGGGGGGTTCGGGTTCTACCGCCCCTCGTCGACCTATCACATCTTCATGCCCGGGCTCCAGGGCGGAAAGATGTCGAGCAGCGTGCCCGAGAGTTCGTTCGGGTTCTACGAGTCCGACAAGTCGGTCAAAAAGAAGGTCATGGCGGCGCTGACCGGCGGGCGGATGACGCTTGAGGAGCAACGGCGTCTCGGGGGCGAGCCGGGCGCCTGCTCGGTCTATCTTCTGAATCTCTTCCATATGCTCGAGGACGACGTGGAACTTGCCGACCTCGCGCGCCGGTGCGAGAGCGGCGAACTCACCTGCGGGCAGTGCAAGAAAGAGACGCTGGAACGCGTGCAGGCGTTCCTGAAAGACTTGCGGGACAAGATGGATTCGGTCGAGCACCTTGCAGAGGAGGTATGACGGTGGAACTGACGCTGAACGAGAAGAAACTCCTGGTCGTTCTGGGATCGGTAGGGTCGGCCGACGCGGCCGCCCTTGCGGAGAAGATGGATGCCCGCCGGGAGGCGGTGGTGCAGTATGCGAACCTTGCCGGCGAGCGGGGGCTCGTGGACGTGGCAAAGCACGTCTCCCGGCGGTATGTCCTGACGGAAGAAGGGCGGGCATATATCGGGAAAGGCCTCCCCGAGCGGCAGGTCTTCGAGAGTTTTGAGGAGACGATCCCGATGCAGGACCTTCAAGCCCACCCGCTTGCGAAGATCGCCATCGGCTGGATGCGGAAGAAGGGTTGGATCGCCATCCGGGACGGGGCCGTGCAGAAGACCGGCAACGCCGCTTTCGGACCCGACGAAGCTGCGTTTGCCCGGCTCGGCGAAAGCGGTGCGGTCGAGGACGCCGAAGGAGTCGCCGACCTCGCAAAACGCGGGCTCGTGCAGGAGGAGGAGAACGTCGCCTACACCGTCTCGATCACGCCCCGCGGCCGCGAACTTCTCGCCGAAGGGCTCGACCTGCAGGAGGAGGTAGGCACGCTCACCCGCGAGCAGATCCTCTCCGGTGCATGGAAGGACCTCCCTCTCCGGCGCTACGACGTCGCAAAACTCCCGAAGCGCGCCTACCCGGGGAAGGTCCACCCTTACCAGCGCCTCATCGACGAGATGCGCCGCATCCTCCTCGACATGGGGTTTACGGAGATGGCGGGCGGGATCGTGCAGAGTTCGTTCTGGAACTTCGACGCCCTCTTCCAGCCGCAGGATCACCCGGCGCGGGAGATGCAGGACACCTTCTTCCTCGGGGAGCGCTGGCCGCTTCCGGCAGGATACGAACGCGTCCGCGACATGCACGAGCACGGCGGCGAGACCTCTTCCACCGGATGGGGAGGCGCCTGGAGCGCCGCAAAGGCGGAGCAGTGCGTGCTCCGGACCCACACGACGAGCCTCTCCATCCAGCACCTGGCACAGCACCCCAAACCCCCGGTGAAGGCATTCTGCATCGGCCGGGTCTACCGGCGGGAGGCGATCGACCCCACCCACCTCGCGGAATTCGAGCAGCTCGAGGGGATCGTCATGGACGAAGGCGTCAACTTCCGCCACCTCCTCGGGTTCTTAAAAGAGTTCTACGGAAAAATGGGCTTTGAGAAGGTCCGGTTCCGTCCCGGCTACTTCCCCTACACCGAGCCCTCCGTGGAGCCGGAGGTCTACGTCGACGGGCTCGGCTGGGTGGAGCTCGGCGGAGCGGGCATCTTCCGGCAGGAGGTGACCGCGCCCTTCGGGATCGAGCATCCGGTGCTCGCGTGGGGCCTCGGGATCAGCCGGGTGGCGATGCTCCGGCTCGGTCTGCGGGATCTCCGGCAGCTCTACCGGAGCGACGTCGAATGGGTCCGGGAGACGCCCACCTACGGCGGGAGGCGGTGAGATGGCGATAATCACGTTACCCTACCGGTACCTGGAAAGGCTGTCCGGGACCGACCGACAGACGATCATCGACCGCGTTCCGATGATCGGGGCCGACATCGAGCGGATCGAGGAAGACCACGTGGACGTCGAGTTCTTCCCCGACCGCCCGGACCTTTACTCCCCTGAGGGCGTCGCCCGGGCGATGCGCGGGTTCCTCGGGATGGAGGAGGGTCTCCCGGTCTACACCGTCCGCCCCTCCGGGATCACCTTCTCGGTCGACCCGGGCCTCGCCGATATCCGACCGTTCCTCGCCTCAGCGGTGATCCGCAACGTCAATCTCGACGAGGAGGCGATCGAGAGCCTGATGAGCCTCCAGGAGGCCCTTCACTGGGCGGTCGGGCGTGGACGGGGCAAGGTGGCGATCGGCGTCCACGACCTCGACGCGGTCACGCCGCCGTTCCGCTACATCGCCTCGCCCCGAAATCGTTCCTTCGTCCCGCTTGACTTCGAGCAGGAGATGACTATGGAAGAGATCCTCGTCGACCACCCGAAGGGCCGGGACTACGCCCGCCTGGTTGAGGATTTCCCCCGGTTCCCGCTGATCGTCGATGCCGACGACCGGGTGCTCTCCTTCCCGCCCATCATCAACGGGGAGCTGACGAGGGTCACGACGGCGACGAAGAACATCCTGCTCGACTGTACCGGCACCGACAGGAGAGCGGTGATGACGGCGACAAACATCATCTGTACGGCGCTCATCGAGGCCGGCGCGACGGTCGAGACGGTGGAGGTCGATGGCGAGGAGATGCCGACGCTTGCCCCCGCGGAGCGGGTTGTCTCGGTCGAGGAGTGCGCCTCCCTCCTCGGCCTCCCCCTGACGGCCGAGGAGATGACACGGCTCCTTCGCCGGATGCGGTTCGGGGCCGAGCTCGACGGCGAATCCCGGGTCCGGGTTCTCGTCCCCTGCTACCGGGCGGACATCCTCCACGACTGGGATGTCTTTGAGGACGTGGCGATCGCCTACGGCTTCGAGAACTTTGATTCCGCCCTCCCGGCAACCTCCACCGTCGCAGAGGAGCACCCGATCACCGCCGTCGCGGGGGCGGTCCGGTCGGTGATGACCGGCCTCGGGTACCTCGAGGTGATCCCGTTCACCCTCACTAACGAGCGGGTGTTGTATGCGAACATGCAGCGGGAGCCCTCTCCCGGGACCCTGCGGCTCCTCCACCCGATCAGCGAGGAGCAGACGGTGGTGCGAACCGATCTCCTCCCCCTGCTGATGGAGATGCTTCTATCGAACAAACACCGCGAGCTCCCGCAGCGGCTCTTTGCGGTGGGCGACGTGGTGGAAGCCTGCGTCACCTACCAGAAGGTCGCCGCGGTCAGCATCCATCCGGCAGCCGACTTCTCGGAGGCGTACGCGGCGGCGGACGTCCTCTGCCGGGAGCTCTCGCTCTCATACACGGTCGCCGAGTCGGCCGACCCGGCGTTCCTCGACGGTCGCCGTGCCGATATCATCGTCGATGGAAAAATAGTCGGAGTATTTGGAGAGATCCACCCGGCCGTCCTGACCGCGTTCGACCTCGAGCATTCGGTCGCGGCGTTTGCGCTCGACCTTACAGCCGTACCGGGATACCCCGTCCCGCCAGGTACTCCTTGACCTGGCGAACGGTGAACTCACCGTAATGGAAGACGCTTGCCGCGAGGCAGGCGTCGGCCTTCCCTTCTGTAAACCCTTCGTAGAAGTGCTCGAGCGTGCCCACGCCGCCGCTCGCGACCACCGGGATGCCGACCGCCTCAGAGATCGCCCTGGTGACGGGGATATCGAACCCCTCTTTCGTCCCGTCGGTCTCCATGCTGGTGAGCAGGATCTCGCCTGCTCCGCGTTCCTCGGCCTCTCCTGCCCAGGCGATCGCGTCAAGCCCCGTCGGTCTGCTCCCGCCGTGGGTCACGACCTCGTACCAGCACTCCCGGCCGTCGGCGAGGGCGACGGGGGTCAATTCCTGCCCCATCTCGTAGTTCCGCCGGACATCCACGGCAACGACGATGCACTGGGTGCCGAACCGCTTCGCGCCCTGTGAGATCAGGTCCGGATTCTGGACGGCGCTTGAGTTGATGCTCACTTTGTCCGCACCCGCCCTGAGGATCAGTTTCATGTCGTCGATCGTCCGGATGCCGCCGCCGACGGTGAGCGGGAGGAAGAGCTGGTCGGCAGCACGCTGCACGACGTCGATGATGGTGCCCCGGTCTTCCCTGGTGGCGGTGATGTCGAGGAAGACCACCTCGTCCGCACCCTGCTCGTTGTAGCGCTGGGCGAGCTCGACCGGGTCGCCCGCGTCGCGCAGGCCGACGAAGTGCGTGCCCTTGACTACCCGCCCGTCCTTGAGGTCCAGGCAGGGGATGATCCGCTTGGTCAGAACCATGAGTAGTGGTTTTGAAGGCGGAGGTGATGAGGGTTTGGTATGTGCGACTGGCGGGAGCGAAGCGAGCGGCCGGAGCAGGAGAAAACGCTACGCGTTTTCAACTTGCGAAGATTCATTGAAACCGGAGCACAAGCACCGTTGCTGCGACCCGTAAACGAGAGGCGACGATCGCTACCGATGATGGACTTCGCGTCTTCGCGTCTTCGCGTGAGACTGTATTGCTGCCCCTTACACCATTGCCTCACGCGAAGCCGCGAAGGTCGCGAAGTGCGACGGGCCGCTCGTAGTCGCACCTTGATGCTCCTGCTCCGCTCCTGCTCCGCTCCTCACGGAGCGTCGCACTACGCTCCTGCCCGTGCTGCTCCCTTACTTTTAAGTATTCACGAAAGACACCTTTACAGGCAAACCGGAGGAGCATCCGGGCGGGATAACCGGTCTGGTGGTTTTTATGGAGTCAGGAGATCTCAAAATTGCGTGGGCGCGGCAGTACATGCCGGTACTCTCGTCCATTCGGAAGCGTTTTGTCGAGGAGAAGCCGTTCTCCGGCATGACCGTCGGCATGGCCCTGCACGTCGAGGCAAAGACCGCGGTGCTGGTCGAGACCCTGGCGGCAGGCGGCGCCGAGGTGCACATCACGGGGTGCAACCCCCTCTCGACCCAGGACGACGTCTCGGCAGCGCTTAACACCCGGGAGCGGATTCACTCCTATGCCCGCCGGGGGGCCGGCGTCGAGGAGTACTACGCGGCCAGCGACCGGGTGCTCGACGCCCGGCCTGCGATCACCATCGACGACGGCATGGACCTGATCTTCCGCATCCACACCGAACGGCGGGAGGTGCTGGACTCGGTCATCGGCGGGTGCGAGGAGACCACGACCGGCATCCACCGGCTCCGTGCGATGGCACGGGACGGGGCGCTCAGGTTCCCGGTCGTCGCCGTCAACGATACCCCGATGAAGCACTTCTTCGACAACGTCCACGGTACCGGGGAGAGCTCGCTTGCGTCGATCATGATCACGACAAACGTTCTCATCGCCGGAAAAAGGTTCGTTGTTGCCGGCTACGGCTACTGCGGCCGGGGACTTGCACAGAAGGCCCGGAGCCTCGGCGCCCGCGTCATCGTGACCGAGATCGATCCCCGGAGGGCGTTACAGGCACACATGGACGGGTTCGACGTCATGACGATGGGCGAGGCGGCACCCTTCGGCGATATCTTCGTCACCACCACCGGCAATACGAGCATCATCACCGAACGGCACTTCCCGAACCTGAAGGACGGGGCGATCCTCGCGAACGCCGGCCACTTTAACGTGGAGATCGATGTCGAATGGCTCGAATCGCACGCCGACGCCACCGTCCGCCGGGACGGCATCGACACCTACCTGCTTGACGGGAAGGCCGTCCACGTCCTCGCCGAAGGAAGGCTCGTGAACCTTGCGACGCCGAAGGGCATGGGCCACCCCGTCGAGGTGATGGACCTGAGTTTCGCCGTCCAGGCGCTCTCCGCCGAGTTCATCGCGAAGCACGGCCGCGAACTCGCGCCAGGCGTGCACGACGTCCCGTCCGCCATCGACGAGGACGTGGCGCGGCTGAAACTCGACGCGCTCGGCCTCTCGATCGACCGGCTGACGCCCGAACAGGAGACCTACATGAGCAGCTGGACGATCGGGACATAAAGCGCCCCCCCCTCTTTTTTCACCGCAACACAAACCCCTGTGCAGGATCCGGGGTGACGGTCTAATCTCGCCCGGGCCGGCCGGTATGAAGAGCCTTCTCAAAACTCTTTTATTGTTCGCCCTGGCAGCTGGCAGCACAACATGTTTTTATACTCGCCGGACACGTAAACCAAATATCGTTTATTTGAGCCCCAAATCAGCTAAATTAAATATACCGTGCCGCAATCCTCTATGAGCAAGGTGTTACAATGAAAGCATCAACCCCGGCAACCTTTGTTGCCCTGACCCTCATGATCGCCGCCGGTCTCCTGGTCGCGGGATGCACGACCACCCAGGAGACCCCGGAAGAGACAACCCTGACCGTCTTTACGGCCGCGTCGCTCACGGGAGCCTTTACGGATATCGGCAACGCCTACGAGGCAGAGAACGCGGACGTCAAAGTCGACCTGGTCTTCGACGGATCGCAGGCCCTCCGCACCCAGATCGAGCAGGGGGCGAACCCCGACATCTTCGTCTCGGCGAGCACGAAGCACATGCAGGCCCTCCAGGACGGCGGGTTCATGGATAACGGCACTGTGGCCCCGTTCCTCGGGAACAGCATGGCCCTGATCGTCCCTGTCGAGAATCCGGCTGGGATCACCGGTCTCGCCGACCTGGCAGAGCCGGGCACAAAGATCGTCATCGGTACCAAAGACGTCCCCTTCGGCGACTACACCCGGCAGGTGCTCGATAAGATGGCCGCCGACCCCGCATACGGCGAGGCGTACCGGGAGGCCGTGATGAAGAACGTCATCTCCGAGGAGACGGCGGTGAGTTCCGTGGTGCCCAAACTGGCGCTCGGCGAGGCGGACGCGGCGTTTGTCTACAAGTCGGACGTCTCGAAGGACGACCTCGAGAAGGTGACCCGGATCGAGGTTCCGGCGGAGTATAACGTCATGGCAACGTACCCCCTCGGCATCCTTGCGGAGTCGCCGCACAAGACCGAAGCAGAGGCCTTCATAGCGTTCGTCCGGGGCCCGGACGGCAGCGCCATCCTGACCAAGTATGGATTCGACCCCATTCCGGCAGAGTCCTGAGGTGCTCCGGCACGAAGGCAGCCTGGCGCGAGTTTCGAGGGTGGGTCTCGCCCTCCTCGTCGCCCTCTTCCTCCTCTTCGTCACGCTGCCGGTCGCGTCGCTCTTCCTGCGCATATCACCGGAGGCGTTCCTCAGGTCGCTTGCCGAACCGGTGGTGCTCGACGCTCTCTCCCTCTCGCTTGCTACCGCGACGGTGAGTACGGTGATCGTGGTCATCTTCGGGACGCCGCTTGCCCTGGTGAATGCCCGGCACGACTACCCGGGGAGGGCGATCGTCGATACCCTCACCGACCTTCCCATCGTCCTGCCGCCGGCGGTGGCGGGCATCGCGCTGCTGATGGCTTTCGGCCGCCGGGGCGTGGTCGGGCAGTACCTCGACCACTTCGGCATCAACATCGCCTTCACCACGGTCGCGGTGATCCTCGCGCAGGTCTTTGTAGCCTCGCCGTTTTACATCCGGCAGGCGAGGGCGAGTTTCGAGGCGGTCGACCGCCTCTACGAGGATGCGGCGCGGACGCTCGGGGCATCTCCCATGACCGTCGCGCTCCGGGTCACCATCCCGCTTGCGTGGGGCGGGCTCATCTCCGGGGCGATACTCTCGTTCGCCCGTGCGCTCGGGGAGTTCGGCGCCACGATCATGTTTGCCGGGAACTTCCAGGGGAGAACCCAGACGATGCCGCTTGCCATCTATACGACCATGCAGGGCGACCTCGATGCCGCGATCAGCCTCGCGATCATCCTCGTCGCGATATCGTTTGCGGTGATCGCTGCGGTGAAGGTCGTCACCAGGAGAAGACTCTGATGCTCTCTTTCCGTGCCGTCCGGCAACTCCGCGATTTCGTCCTCGACGTCACGCTCTCGGTCAGGTGCGGGGAGACCCTCGTCCTTGTCGGTGAGAACGGGGCGGGAAAGTCCACGGTGCTGAACCTGATCTCCGGCATCCTCACGCCCGAACGGGGCGAGATCGTGCTCGGGGAGAGGACGCTCTACTCAAGCGAGATGCGGATCGACGTTCCTGCCGAGAATCGGAAGATCGGCCACCTCTTCCAGTCCTACGCGCTCTTCCCGCACATGACCGTCTCTGAGAACGTGGCGTTCGGCCTCCGGTGCCGGAAAGTCCCGCGGCCGGAGATAGCCGACGCCGTGGGGGAGCAGCTCGCGGCGATGCATCTTACCGACCTCGCGGACGTCAACGTCGGCCGGCTCTCGGGCGGGCAGCGGCAGCGGGTGGCCCTCGCCCGGGCGCTGGTGCTCGAGCCGGACCTCCTCCTCCTCGACGAACCGCTTGCCGCCGTCGATATGCGGGCTCAAGGAGCGATGCGAAGCGAGCTCCGCGACCGGATACGGAACGCCGGCATCCCCTGCATCGTCGTCACCCACAATCTCCGCGACGCCCTTGAACTCGGGGACCGCCTCTGCCTCATCGAGGAGGGGAGGGTGGCGGTCGAGGGTGCGCCGGAGGAGGTGCTCGCGATGCGGGATAACGGGTTTATCGCGAGCTTTGCCGGGCCGGAACCCCACAACGGCTTTATGGCCCGGGCGCCCATCACTGGTCATAGCCAGGGGCCGCCGGACTCCCGGCCCCTCTGATAACGACCATGAAGAAGAAGCAAGGATGTATGCTGCTCCTGGCCCTGCTGGCCATTGTTACTCTCCTGCCGGGATCGGCCGCAGGGGAAACCCGGGGCGGGGAGATTACCATCGAGTGCTCGTTCAACGAGTCGCACTCAGAGATATACGAGCGGATGCTTGAGCGGAACGCATCCCTAGGGGAGTACTATGAGAGGATCTGCCCCGAATTCCTGGAGAGCATGCCCCCGGAGTCGAGGGCGCTTCTCTACAACACGACGATGGCCCGGCACCAGCCTCCCGGTGCTGACGGGGAGTTTGTGCCGCCCCTGAAGATGGGCAAAGTCGCTATCGCCACCGCATCACCCGTGATCGCGGTGTGCGGAGTGCCTATTGCCCTCGTCGCCATCGTCATCATCGGCCTCGCCGGTATCGGCATCCTTGCCCTGCTCGCGGCGGCCTGCCTCGTCCGGGAGCGTATCCGTAGCGGGAAGGAGTGAGCATCACTGCGGGCGGCGCGCCGGGCCCCGTGCGCAGTAGAGATACTCCTGCGCGTACCCGGCATACTCCCCGAAGTAGTCCCGGCTAAATCGCCGGATCCGGTCGTACTCCGCCGGGGTGCAACCTCTCCCGTCAAGGCCGGAGAGGTAGGTCTCCCCCACGATCCGGCGTATCCAGACGTCGACCGGGAACGCCTCGAAGAACCCGAACGCAAAGAGGAGCACGCAGTCCGCCGCTTTCGGCCCGACGCCCCGAAAATGCATCAGCGTCTGCCGTGCATCCTCGAAGGGGAGGGCGGCGATATGCTCCGCCCAGTCCGGGTGCTTTGCCGCATATGCGGCGGCTTCGCGAACGTAACCCGTCCGGTAGCCGAGTTTGCAGGCCCATAGATCCCCGTGCGGGACGCCGGCGAGCGCCTCCGGCTCCGGAAACGCATATGCCGTGCCGAGCGGCCTGTCTATCGGTCTCCCGTAGCGCTCCGCCATCAGCGCGACCCTCCGCTTCACCGCCGGGATGTTCGTGTTCGTGGCGCAGAGGTACGAGGCCAGGCACTCCCACGGCGGTTGTCGCACGAGCCGGAGACCGCGGCACTCACGGATGGCGGCGCCTATAGCCGGGTCGCGGTCGATCGACGAGAGAATTTCCGGGAGATCCTGGTCGAGCCGGAAGTAGTCGCGGACGAACCCCGCATCCGCCCCGGCAAACGTGAGGAGGTTTTCGTCCTGCCGTATCCGGACGGCCCGGCCGTCGACGACACCCTGCCACCACCCCTCCGTCTTCTCCCAGCGGAAGGCCTGCCCGCATGAGAGCGTCAGGTCGAGGTCGAACGGCTGCTCCGGTCGGAGCGTGATCGTCGTCATGACCGGCGGCACCGGCAGGTGGAAAAAAGTTGATTACTCTGCCTTTTCATCCTTCATCTGCTGGTAGACGCAGGACTGCACGTCCTGGCCGAGCTTCCCGATCGCATCCGCCCGGCAGCGTGCGCAGTGGCGCATCTGCTTGATGTACTGAGCGCACCGGTCCTGCATCTCCCGCTTATCCTTCTGGGTGGGCGGGGTTATCTCAGCGAACTTGTACTGCGGGATGAGCGGGATGACGTTGAAGGTGAACGCCCCCATCTCGCCGACCTTCTTTGCGATCTCGGGGATGTGCTCGTCGTTGATCCCGGGGATGTAAACGGTGTTGATCTTGACGAACATCTTCTTTGCAACCGCCATCTCGATCCCCTTCATCTGCTGGGAGAGGAGGAGTTCCGCCGCCTCGCGCCCGTGGTACTTCTTCCCGCCGTACTCGATCCAGGAGTAGATCTTCTCCCCGATCGAAGGATCGACGGCGTTGAGCGTGACCGTGACGTTCCCGACGTCGTATTTCGCCAGTTCCTCGATCGACTCGGGGAGCATAAGACCGTTCGTGCTGATACACATGATCAGGTGCGGGAACTCCTCGTGGACCAGCCGCAGTGCCTCGAACGTCTCGGGGTTTGCGAGCGGCTCGCCCGGCCCCGCGATGCCGACCACCTTCACGTACGGGTACTCCTTGACGACGTTCCTGACGAGGTCGAGCGCCTCCTCCGGGGTGAGCACCCTGCTCGTCACACCCGGCCGGCTCTCGTTCACGCAGTCGAAGTCCCGCACGCAGTAGTTGCACTGGATGTTGCACTTCGGAGCGACGGGGACGTGGCACCGCCCGAAGGCGTGGCACGCTTTATCGGAGTAGCAGGGGTGCTCGCTGATCTTGCGCAGCTGCTCCGGATCGTAGGGAACCTCCCTGCCCTGGACCGTCGCGGTCCGATACTCGTCGGCCATATATTATGATCTATGCGCCAGAGGATATTATATACTGATGGGTACCGGCGGGCCGGCGCCGGTCACATGTATCCCGTTGGTCGATCGGTCGGTTCCGTGCGCACCTGGCTGCCGGGTTCCGGCCCGGATTTCCGGGGTGCATCGTGGTCCCGGTCAAGGATAAGGCGGATGTCGGGCAGGACAAGGTAGACCGGGAAGAAGCCGAAGAGGCTGTGGTATTCCGAGGTATACGCTTTCATCCGCCGGTGGTCGCCCTGCATCTGCACAAGATCCGTCATGAGGTCCGCGAGATGCCCCGGGGTCGGGATCTCCTCCGGGATCTTTGGGGATGCGGCGAGCCGGCGCAGGATCCCGTCCCGCCAGACATGGACCTTGTAGTCGCCCACCTGCAGGAAGAGTTCCCGGCTGTACGCCCCCTGCAGGTACCGGACGATGACGACCTGTGAAGCGAATACGACGGCGAGCGGCAGGAGGTCCCATCCGAGGGCGAGGTCGACCGAGGCGAGGAATGTCGAGAACGTCATTCCCGGGAGAAGCATCGCCGATATGGCGACAGCCCCGCTCGCGGCCGCGAGAGCGGCGACGAGGAGGATGACCCGCATCGCCGCCCGCCATCCGGCCCGGACCTTCTCCTGCAGGCTCATCCGCATCACGTCGAGCGAAAGGAAAAAACTCTTCGTGTAAGGTCTGACGTACCAGATGCCGGTGTAGAAGAGGATGATCGCAAGGGACTGGAGCGTGATCAGTGCCGCCGTCTCCGGTTCGAAGAACCCCGCTACATAACCGCTGAAGAGTGCGAAGAAGACGTTGATACCGAATATCAGTCCGAACCCCACGGCGAGGGGCTGACAGTTGATGAAGAAGGTGTCCCAGAACACCTTCCAGAACGTCCTCGCATCTCCGGCCACGAGAAAAGGAAACCGTCCCGGGCCCCGGAGCGAGCTGAAAAACTCCCGGACTGCCTTCATGTCCGGGATGGTCGTCTTCAGGCCCCCGGTCGGGATCATCAGGATGAAGGGGTTTGCCATGTAGAGGATGAAACTCGATGCGATCCAGTAGAGCATATACCGGGGGAGGAAGAGCAGGAAGATGAGGTTCACGAGGACCGCGGCGAGAATGAAGAGCCCGGTGACGTGGAGTCGGCCGTCACAGGCGAGGAGGGCAGATTGCCGCCGCTCCTCACGTGCGATCTCGTCCTCCACGCCCCTTGCGAGCGCCCCGGCCTCCCGGGCGTATCTTGCAAAGGCAGGGTCTCTCTCCGGCACCACCATCTGCGGGAGACAGTAGTCTTTTTGGAATAAATGCATTCGCAAGTGCGGGATGTTTCCCGCTCCACTCAAAAGGTGGAGCGGGTCAGGCCGTCTGCCGGGAGAGGTCGAACGGGAGAGGTTCCTTCCCGGTCTCCCGCCCACCGGTCTCCGGCTCCATCCCGAACCGGTCCTCCGCAGCTTTGAGGATCCGCCTGAGCATCTCGGCGTATGTCAGGCCCGCGTACTTCGCCATCTTTGCAAGGTGGCCGTCCCAGCACCACCCGGGGTTCGGGTTGACCTCGAGGAGTTTCGGGTTGCCGTGCTCGTCCAGGCGCCAGTCGAACCGGCAGTAGTCACGGCACTCCAGGCGCTTGAAGAGGGCGAGGCAGCACTGCACGATCATCTTCTCGGTCTCCTCGGGGAGATCCGCCGGCCTCGATACGATCTTCCAGTACGGCGAGTCCGGGAGCCACTTCGCTTCGTAGCCGCAGATCCGGGGGAGTTCCGGGGGCAGCGCGGAGTAATCCTCCTCGATGACGGGCAGCACCATACTGTACCCCGACGGGTTCCCGATGATGCCGACGCTGATGTCCTTTCCCGTGAGGAACTCCTCGACGAGGAGCGAACGGTCGTAGCCGAGCGTCGTCCGGAGCGTGCTGATGGTGTCGGAGAGCTCTTCGATGGTATGGGCGATGCTCTTTTGCGTGATGCCGAACGAGGAGTCGCCTGCGTTCGGCTTGACGATCGCCGGGAGTTTCATCCCGACGTCGTAGGTGCGGTCGCCCGGGGTGATGAAGCAGGCGTCGGGCACCGGGATCCCCATCTCTTTCGCGATGCCGCGCACGAGCGACTTGTCGTAGCAGAACGCGAGCGACTGCGGCCCGGATCCCGTGTACGGGATCTCGAAGATCTCGAGAAGCGCCGGCACGTGGAGTTCTTTCCTCGGGTCGTTGTCGAACCCCTCGTCGCAGAGGTTGAAGACGTAATCCACCTTTCCCTTCAGTTTCGGGAGGTCCTGGATCAGCGTGTCGTGTTTGCACAGGAAGGTGAACCGGTAGCCCTCCAGTTCCCGGAGGGCTGCCTTCATCTGGTCGATGGTGTAGAAGTCGTCGTCGTCGAAGGTGCAGGAGGGTTTCAGGGCATCGGGCCTGGCCGGGTCGCCGAGCATCACCGCGACGTGTTTTGCCCTTTCCCTGCCCCTCGCCTTTACCGGCGACCACTCCTTCCTGACGACCGCGGTGACGATGTGGCGACGTTCCATCATGCCGAGGTCCTGGTTCCGCTGTGACTCCGTGGCAATCTCGTGGAAGGCGATCCCGGAGAAGCCCGCCTTCTCAAGGAGCCGCCGGAGCGCCTCGGGGGTGTAGAGGCGTTCGGCATAGAACTGGTCGGCCACGACGCCTTTCTCGACGTCGGTGATCACCTCCCGGGATATCAGGCGCTGCTCATCGAGCGAGAGGGACCTCTCGCGGCAGACGAACATCGCATCGTCGATCCACTCCCACGACCTCGCCTGGAAGTGCTCCTTTAAGTACTCGCCGTCGGCCACGTCCAGGAGCACCCGCCCCCAGGGTTTGAGGATGCGCCGGAGTTCGGTGAGGATCCGCAGGTCTTCTTCGACCGAATCGAAGTAACCGAAGCTGTTCCCGAGGACGAGGACGACGTCGTAGGTGTCGGTGCGGTACGGGAGGCGGCGTGCGTCTCCTTCACGGAACCGGACCGGGAGTCCCTCCTTCTTCGCGGTCGCCCGGGCCCGCTGGATCAGGTAATGCGACTGGTCGAGACCTTCGGCATTGTAGCCCCTGCGCACGAGTTCGAGGGTGTGCCTTCCCTGGCCGCAGCAGAGGTCGAGGATCTTCTCGTCGGGCTGGAGGTGCAGAACCCGGGCGATCCGATCGATCTCTCTCCCGGTGATCTGCTGGTCGTCGACGACGTCGCCGTCGGTCTTCAAGTAGAGGCGGTTGAAGATGCCCCTCCACCAGTCGGATTTCACATGCTCTTCAAGGTTCGGGACCGGACCGATCGTCCTCCTGTCCCGGCGTTTTCCCTTGCGTCTGCTATCGGGGGGTTCGTCTGCGTGGATCTCGTCGGTCATGATGAGCCACTCCCCCTACTCCCGTCTCCGGGATAGAACCGGTGTTCTGTCGGGTTGCAAAAGAGATCGGTTATCGTGTGCCATAGTTGGATGATCATTCGGTAGGATAGTATCGATAAAAGCGTTGTGTCACAGCTCTCCCCGGCGGAGTAAATGGCCGCATTGCAGGGGAATTTCCCTCTCCCGGAGAGAGGGTCACGCACCGGGGAGACGGGGCCGCGCACTCTCCGGTGCGTGGCGAAAGCCGGGTGAGGCAGGCAGATACAGGCAGGTTTTGCCGTCCCGGATCCATGAGACGCACCTATATATGCAGGCAGGTAGTTGTGTATGTGCAGACTATCTGCATGGTTGAAGTAAATGGAGGAGAGATATCCGCGCAGGGGTCCCAGATCGTTCCAGGACCGCCCCCGCGAGTTCCACAAGGCAGTCTGTTCCGACTGCGGCAAAGAGTGCGAGATTCCTTTCAAGCCAACGGAGGGTCGGCCCGTCTACTGCCTCGACTGCCTCCCGAAGCACAGGAAACCCCGGTACTGAGTCGTCCGTGTGAGTATAATTTTCAAAGTGAGTGAAATTCCAATGGAAGAGAGATACCCGAGCAGGGGCCCCCGTTCATACCAGGACCGCCCCCGCGAGTTCCACAAGGCAGTCTGTTCGGACTGCGGCAAAGAGTGTGAAGTTCCTTTCAAGCCGACCGAGGGCAGGCCCGTCTACTGCCGTGACTGCCTCCCGAAGTACAGAAAACCCCGATTCTAACCTTTTTTTGCACGCATGGTGCGCGTTTCCCCGTTCTCATCGTCCATAGCACCGGCGATCTGTCGTATTCTGCCCGGCGAGCCGGTTCGCACCGAGCAGTCAGACGATAAGCCGCCTTCGCATCAGCCTGATGGCAAGTACGAAGAAGAAGACGGTCGCCACCGCGATCCAGGCGAGGTTGAGGATGTTCGTCGGCGAAAACGCCGAGAGCGTGATCGCCCGGTTGATGCCGACGACGTGCGTGAGCGGGAGAGCGGCGAGGGCGAAGTACTGGATCGGCTGCGGGAGCAGGTCGAGAGGGAAGAACGTCCCCGAGAAGAGGAACATCGGGGTGATGAAGAGAAACGACGGGTAATTCAGCGCGTCGATGCTCGGCGTGATCGCCGTGAAGCACATCGCGATGCCCGCGAAGAGGAGGCCGGCAAGGTACGCGAAGGGTATGAGGAGCAGGGACGACGGCATGGCCACGACGTTAAAGAGGAGAAGCACCGGGAGCATCAGCGTCGCGTAGATCATCCCCCGGGTGGCGCCCCAGAGCATCTCCCCGGCGATCACCTCGTCGATGCTGACCGGCGTTGCGATGATCGCATCGAACGTCTTCTGGTAGTACATCCGGACGAACGACGAATAGGTGCACTCGAAGAAGGACGAGTACATCACCGATATCGAGACGAGGGCCGGTGCGATGAAGACGGGATAGGGTATCCCGTCGACCGCCTCGATGTACGTCCCGAGACCAAACCCCAGGGCCAGGAGGTAGAGGACCGGCTCGACGAAGGGAGGGATGAAGTTTACCCGGTAGGTCCTGAGGAAGGCATCCCAGTTCCTCCGCCAGACGCTCCGCACCCTGCTGCTGATGTCGACCATAACTCACTCCCGCAGGCTTCGGCCGGTCAGCCGCAGAAAGACGTCCTCGAGGGTTGCCGGGCGGACCGTCACCGCCGCCTCGTGCCGACAGACCTCAAGCAGTTCGCGTGCCACGTCGTGGGGGCGATCCGTGAAGACCTGGATCACGTCGCCGGCAGGGTCGTAGTTCACGCCAAGCCCGGTCAGGCAGGCGATCGCCTTCTCCGTCCGTTCGACCTCGACGATATCGCTCCCGGCATGCTCCCTGATGAGGTCGGCCGGGGTGCCCTCGACGAGGACCTTCCCGTTATCCATGATCACCAGCCGGTCGCAGAGGCGCTCCGCTTCGTCCAGGTAGTGCGTGGTGAGGACGAGGGTGTTTCCCTGCGCCTGAAGGTTCCGGAGTTTTTCCCAGATCAGGTGCCGCGCCTGCGGGTCGAGTCCGATGGTCGGCTCGTCGAGGATGAGCAGTTCGGGTGCGTTGATCAGGGCCCGGGCGATGATCAGCCGCCGTTTCATCCCGCCCGAGAGTTTCTCGATCAGGACGTCCCGTTTCTCATCGAGTTGCATGAACGCGAGGAGTTCTTCCGCTCGCCGCTCTGCCTCCCGTTTCGGGATCCCGAAGTAGCGGGCGTAGACCAGCAGGTTCCGGTAGGTTGAGAAGTCCGGGTCGAGGTTGGTCTCCTGCGGCACCACGCCGAGGCGGCTCTTGATCTCCCGCTGGTGGGTCTCCACGTCCATGTTAAAGACCTCCAGGGTGCCGCCGGTCTTTGGGGAGATGCACTGGATCATCTTCATGGTCGTCGTCTTTCCCGCCCCGTTCGGGCCGAGAAACCCGAAGACCTCTCCCTCTCTGACCCGGAAGGTGATGCGGTCGACCGCGACGAGGTCCTCGAACCGCTTCAAGAGGTCGTGTGCCACGATGATGTCTCCGATTGTTCGTTCCTCCTGATGGGTCAGTGGGGTCGTGCGTATACAACATTCTTTCGCTTGCTCCTCCCGCTCCGGGAGGGGCGGACCCCCTCCTCCGCGCAGGCGGCTTTGTGCTGCTTTTTCCGGAGGATTGGGCCGGGATTTCGGCCCGGGCGGGCAGAACGCCGTATCCTTTTTCCCCGGAGAGAGCCCACCACTCTCATTCGCAGATGTGTGGAGAGCGATACCATGACCGATACTGCCGTGGAGACGGGCAGGGTCGTCTACCCTTCCGACACCGTATATGTCAGTTCATCGAAATGCCGTGGGCGGGGAGTCTTCGCCCGCAGGGATCTTTTTGCCGGCGAGGTGATCGAGGTCTGCCCGGTGATCGTGCTCGGCGGAGCGGACGAGCAGGAACTCCTTGATAAGACGCGCCTCTTCGACTACTACTTCGCATGGGGGGAGCTCGCCGCCGTGGCGCTCGGCTACGGGTCGCTCTACAACCACTCCTACCACGCGAACGCGGACCATCTCTGCGACGTTCTCCGGGGCGAGATCCGCATCCTGGCCCATCGCGCCATCCGGCGGGGCGAGGAGATCACGATCAACTACGGCGGCCGGCCCGACTGCCCCGATCCCGTCTGGTTCGATGCGGTGGAGGAGAAGTAACTCCGCCTGCAAAACCCTTCTTCGCTCTTCCGCGTTCGGACGGCATGTCCGTCATCATGACGCCCGGGGCCGCGGCGGTTCGCTCTCCCGCCACCGTCCGGTTGAGATTGCTTTGTGAGGAGATGCGGCGTTTACCGGCACCGGGAACCGGGGGTGGGGATAGCGCCCCGGACCTCCCGGGCCGCTCCGGGGTGCGTGACCGGATCTCCAGTGGAAATCAAGGGGTTTGCGATAATCGCTTCAGATCATAGAGATTCTCTCGATCGCCCGTAATGTCTGCCGACCCCTGTAACCGTCCCGCCGGCCCCGCAGGGGGCTCAGAAACGCCCTTTAATTTGAACATTTTTTAAAGATTCAAGGGCAATTTGGGGAGATCTTAGCGGGGCGCCTGGATTGTGGGAGCACGAAAAACACGATACGGCCCGAATATTCCGTGAGATGCCTGCACGGGTCATGCCGGCCGGTATCCGGCGCATTCTGTGGAGGTCTAGCGCCGGATGACCAGCTGCACCTGCTCCGTCCGCACGGTGCCCCCTCCGGTCGCCGTCACCGTGGCGTCCACGGTCGCGGTGGAGACGAGGGGCGGGAGATCGGGCGCCACGACCTCGTACGTGAGCGGCGGGTAGGGCGGGGTGACCGTGCCGAGGTCATGGTTGTCGCGGAACACGCCCCCGAGCGCCGTAGCGGAGACCTTTATCTGCACGGGTGCGGAAAAGCCGCTTTCGGGGTGCACCGTGAGCGTGAACCTGACGGTATCGCCGGGCCGGGCCGTGGCGGCTGCGGGCGTGACGCTGATAGAGAACGAGCGTGCAGCGACCGGCACCGGAGCCCCCGTCGTGACCGGCGTTCCCGGCGTTGCGGTCGGAGCCGGGAGAGGGCCGGGCTGTCCGGGAGGAGGTGCGCCCCCGTCCATGAGGAGGCCGTAGGCGATGGCGGTGCCGGTGAGCATAACGCAGATGAGGACCGCGATCAGCAGGGGGGGATATTCTCGTACCATGGGTGCCGCTACTCCCTCGATGGGTATGCCTGCAGAACGGCTGCCGGCGTATTTAAGCGTTGCCGGCCTGCCCGGGATAAAAAAAGGTGAATGTTCCTCAGTCGACGGCGACCATGACCTCGGTCGACTTGACCACGGCGTAGACCTTCTTGCCGACGGCAATCCCGAGGTTCTCCACGGACTTTTTCGTGATGACCGCGATGAGCTCGCCGCCGCCGTCCAGCTCGATGACGACCTCTGCGGTGACCACGCCCTCATTGACAGCCTTTACTTTCCCGGGAAGTTGGTTTCTTGCACTTAACTTCATGATGCACCGCGACGGTAATCCGGCTCTCTGCGACATATAGGTTTCGATGCCCGAAACCCCGGTGCGGTCGTGTGCATTCTTCCAGTTCACGGGAATGCCGGCAATGCCGTTGCGGGTTCCGGGGTGAGGAGGAGCGACGGCGCCTGCTGTGCCCCCGACCTGCACGAGTGCTAAAAAAGGGCTCTGTTAAATGCCTTCCCCTGAGGCCGTGGCACCCGCTATCTCCGTCGACGTTGCTGCACTGCACGCGAAGACGCGAAGAACGCGAAACCCGGAGAGTTGCTGGTAGTCCCCTTCGCGTCTTCGCGTCTTCGCGTGAGACCTGAAGGTGTGATACAGTTCTCCTGGGCGCAAAAAAAGTGGATTCGCCTGCCCCGGTCAGTGTGCCGCATCTATCTGGCGCATGAACTCCCGCACGGCCGCGAGATACGCGTCGGTCTCTTCGAGGTGGTGCTCGTGCGAGGCACCTTCAAAGACCTTGAGTTCTGATCCCGGCACCAGGCCCTGGAAGTAGGCCATGGTCGCGGGCGGTGCTTCGTCGTGCTCCCCGCAGGTGAAGAGCACCGGGACCGGGATCTCTCCGAGCCGGCCGGTGACGTTGAACGTCCGGAGGGATCCCGTGCAGGTGAACTCGCTCGGCCCCCACATCCCGAGGTAGACCGGCAGGGAGATCTTCTCGAACGTCCGGTTCAGGCATTCGGGCCAGGGGTCCGTCCGGCAGACGTGCCGGGAGTAGTAGTCTGCCATGGCGTCCTGGTACTCCGGCGAGTCGAAGTTTCCGGTCGCCTCCGCCTCCCGGACAGCCTCCTGCATCTCTTCGGGGAACGCCGCGAGGTTTACCCGCTGGTCGGCCACCCACCGGTCGGCGTCCAGCAGCGGTGCGGAGAGGATCAGGCTCTCGACGCCCTCGGATTCTGCGGAGAGCACGTACTCGGCCGCGAGCGCGCCTCCCCAGGACTGGCCGAGGAGGTGCACCCGTTCTAGTCCGAGTGCGTCCCGGACCTCGCCGACCTCCCTGACATACCGTTCCACCGTCCAGAGGGCGGGGTCGTCGGGCCGGTCGGAGTTCCCGCACCCGAGCTGGTCGTAGAAGACGACCGGCCTCTCGTCCGCGAGGGCCGCGAGCGGCTCGAGGTAGTCGTGGGTCGCCCCCGGCCCCCCGTGGAGGACCAGGAGGGGCGTTCCCGCGCTCTCGGCACCGACGATGCGGAACCAGACACGGCCGCCGGTGACGTTGATGTAGCCCTCGTGGGTGTCGCCGTCGGATAATATTGTGGTGACGCTTGATCTAGTGTCCGTTCCGTCTGTCGTGGTGCAGAGCGCGAGCAGCACCGCTGCAACCGTGAGAAAGATGAGTAACATGAGAGATCCCCGTGACCTGTTGCCTGGCATGGTTGAGCCCTGAATGCATGGCCGGGGGGCTGTCGGGCGCCTCCGGCGGTGTATTCCTGGTGTGGTGTTTGTTTAGGACGGGATTAGAATGTTGTGAAATGGGGCGGGGGCAAGTGCTGTTTGGGACTGCTATTTTCATAGAGTCCCGCTATCTCCATTTGTCTCGAAGGTGAGAGTTAATCGCATACAGCGCTAAAAAATGGGTAATGAACCTATAGAGCCATTATTTTTTCATACTCTCTTCCGTATTAACAATACGGCTGCACAACTCAATCCGATAAGTGCGATCAATGCGCCAAATCCGGGTAATGCAAATACCGGCACTTCACTTTTAGCATAAATTTTCGTTGTAAACACTTCTGATCCGGTTAAATGCCACTCTGCTTTATTCTCATCCACTACATTCGCATTTGTGTCGATAATTTTGCCGGGCATCTCGAGATAGTAGTGAACACCGGCACTACCTAGCATTGCTTCAGTAAATTCGTTAGAATCATCAATAGTTTCGTCAGATAAGAGTCTTTTATCATCGTAAATCATATAGCCGTTTTCTTTTTTGATTTGCCATTTTTCGGGATCGGTTGATTGCATTGGTTGCGTACTGGCTATACTGATCGTAACAGTATCCCCGTCCCAAACTTCATTGTATTTATATGCCCCTGGCTCAGCATTCGATGTCATCGACTCCCTTAACGACGAGTAACCCTGCTCTTTTGCGTTCTCCTTAAGGGCATTATATACAAATTGACTCGTTGTGAGGTCTAGTGAATATGAGCTTAGTGTAGCATCCGGGTTTACTTTTGTGTGGATTTCAAGAGTAAAGCAACCACAAGACAATACCAAAAATACAATTAAAAGGCATAATAATGAGTGTTTTGCTCTCATACGGTGGATATCGACTTAAAGGATATATAGGGCTTTCTTATTGGCACATTAGGATATTCCACCAAGACTAAATCTAGATCTATCAGGACGTGTTCTGAAATGCCCGGACTGGATAAAAGAGGACTGAAAACAGAGAAAAGAAGAAAAACCGTAATCTGTCAAATTAGGGGGAGAATGCATACTCCGACACCGCGGGAAATATACGATGTTTGAAAAAAGGTCTTAATGTGGGCAAATCTTTTGATAGCGTCGTTTCCGAACCCCGAAAAGTAACACCAAGTAGTTTAATCTGAATTTGCAAAATAATGTATAATTATGGGCCTGGCCGGATTCGAACCGGCGATCTTCGCCGTGTAAGGGCGACGTCATAACCAGCTAGACCACAAGCCCGGGTTGCCTACAATTTTTTCTTTCGTATCCTATTTAATGTATTGTACCTGCGGATGCAGGGGTTTTTCTCCCGGCTGCCCAAAAAAGGGCGGAGCGTTCGGTAGTTCTCACTTCACCGCATAGGGTACCTGGAGCGTCACCTGCTTCGTGATCGCCGCGGTCCCGGTGCCCCCCGCACGTGATTTCGCCTCGTCGTAGGTGATCATTGCTCCTTCGGAGATCTCCGGGGGGATGGTGACGCTCATCATGACGAGGTCGGGGGCCGGCGGATAGCCGATGCCGGGCGGGTGCAGGTTGTAGCCCACGGTAAAGGTCGTCTTTCCGTTGCTCTCCGTCGAGCGGGAGAAGGAGAATTCGCTGCCCTCCTTGACGCTCGTCCCCGTGGTCTTCATGGAGTGGAACGAAACCGGCACGCCTGCCACCGGCTTGCCCGTGCTGTCGATCACCGTCACCTCAAGCATCGCCGTGACGTGGACCGCCTCGCCCTCCGTCACCCCCCCGAGTTCGGTACATCCTGCAACGCCCGCCCCTGCGCCCAGCACGACGCAAAGGCACACCAGCACCATGATGTATGATACGTTCATCAGAGTCCTCCCATCACCGTTTAAAGAACAACGCCACTACATAGCACTCAAGCGGCACCGTATATGATGGTTGCGAAATGCCTCCGCAGAAAACCGCCACACTGTATCCAGCGGATCGTAAACGCCCAAAACAGGATTCGCCGCACGCGTGCGCAGAAAAGAAATTGTGGTTAGATGAACCCGAAGGACTTCAGCGTCACTTCTGGGTTGACGGCTCCCACGTGGTAGACCTTGCCCTCGGAGAGCTCGTTGATGACCACCTCGGCCGGGGAGAAGAGCGAGGTGTCGATCTGGTAGAAGTCGAAGTTGGCTTCCTTGAAGATCTCGTAGAATGGTTTTCCGTACCCCTTGGACTTGTTGCTCGGGATCCTGTCCAGGTAGTCCTTGATCTCCGGGGCGTTCATCGTCAGCATGATGCTGCCGTGGTAGATCGTGGCGTCGTTGGTGCTTCCCATCGCCTTCGTGCCGTCCTTCTTGACGGGGGCGATCGGGGCGTGGCCGATACCCGCGCTGATCTTTCTCGTATCGAACCCGAGTTCGTTCAGCTTGTAGATCGCGGTCTCCACGCAGCGGCCCGCGACCTGGATCGAGCCGACGAGCGATGCCGTGGGGGCGACGACCGCGCAGGTGTTCGCGACGTCCACGTTGCAGGCCTCGGCGATGCTCTCCATCACGCCGGCGTTCGGGAGGTGGTCGCTCTCGAGGCAGATGACCGCGCACTCGGCATCGTCCTCGTAGTCGATGACCTCGTAGGTGTGCTTGGGCTTTAAGGAGAGCGCCCGTGCGGGGCCGCTGCCCATGGCGAAGTACTTATTGACGTTGACCGTCCAGCCCGCCTTCTGGGCGCCGAGGCATGCAATGGATGGGAAATCGGTGCTGACCTCGATGAACGGGATCGGGACGTCCCGGATCCGGCCCATCGTGATGTCGATCTCGCCGAGCCCGCCCATGCAGATCTCGGTGAACAGTTTTCCCGCCTGATACCCGCCGGTTGTGCTGACGCCGCAGTCAACGATGCGTGCGCCGTTGTCGAGCTCGTGCGAGACGGCATTGAACTCCTCAGGGAAATCGAAGAGATCCTCAAAAATCTCCAGTGCCAGTTCGTTCACGCTAAGCATGTGGAAAACCTCATCAGAATACAAACGGTGGGGGAGCAGATAAGGATTATCAAATCGTCTGCCGCAGGTGTTCCAGCACGCGTCCGGGATCATACCGGAGACTGATCAGCCTCGTCCGCCCCCTTCCCTGGCGGTAGTGGAGGTTCAAGAGCCGCATCGCGTCAAACTTCTGGATTATCTCGTAATACTTGGTGTAACTGACTCCCTCCTGCTCTTTCACGAAACGGTAGACGTCGCCGGCGTTCATCTCCTGGTCGTCGCGGGCCGACATCTCCGCGATCCTGCCGAGCACCCCCCTCTCCTCGGCCTTGAGCGCCCGCAGCGAGAACGCAAGGTGCAGGTACCGCGAAACCTCGTATGCCTTGCAGACATCCTCCCGCTCCACAGAACGGCGTGCTTCCTTCTCGGCGTTCAGGGCCGCACGCTTCAGGAGGTCGATACCGACGCGGAGGTCGCCGCTCTTCATTGTCTGCTCCACCACGAGGTCAAGTATCTCGGGCCGGAGGACGTTCGGGTAGAGCCCCTGCAGGACCCGCTCCTCGAGGATGCCGTGCACCTCCTCCCCTGAGTAGGGAGGGAAGTAGATCTCGGTGGGTCGGAAGACCGATGCCACCCGGGCGTCGACCTCGCTCTGCAGGGTGACGGACATGTCGCTGACGATGGCGACGACACCGATCCGGACGCCCGGATAGGCCTCGTGCGAGCGGAGCAAAGGATAGAGCACCTGGTTGATCTCGTTCTCGTAGAGCAGGTAGTTTGCGTCGTCGAGCGCCACGAGGAGCACCTGCTCCTCCCGCTGCAGCACCCGGGCTATGGCGTCGAAGACCTGCTTGAACGATGTGCCTGACGCCGGCGGCGGGTGTCCGGTGACCCGGCGGTAGATCTGCGAGAAGATGGCGAACTTGGTGTTGTCGATCTGGCAGTTGATGTAGACGGGAACGAGTTTCTTCGTGGTCTCCTCGATCTCGGCAAGGACCTTTTTGACGCTCGTCGTCTTCCCCGTCCCCGGGAGGCCCCGGCAGATGGTGTTGAGGGGTCGGGCCCCCCGCAGGCCCGGCCGGACCTGAAAAGCAAGTTCCCGGATCTGGGCGTCACGGTGGTTGAACTGCTCGGGGACGTAATCGATCTCGAAGACTTCAGGGTCCCGAAAAAGCGTCTCGTCCCACATGAGCAGGTTCTTCTTCATTATACAAACCTCGGATACAGTAGTATATATATCCTCCAGGTTGTTCCTCCTTCATCGCGCGGATCCTGCAGGGCCTACGGCTGTTCCATGCACTTCTTGCAGAGTGTTTTGCTCATGAAGAGCTGAGAGAGTTTTGCCTGTGATTTTGTCACTTCTGCTCCGCACATCTCGCAGACGTCCTCCCCGGGAGCTGCGGGCGGCTTTGCCGCGACAGGTGCCTGTTCCGGGGGCGCCTCCGGCTGTGCCGGAACCGTTTCCTGGGGTTTTGCGGGCGGTTCGGGGATCCGGGGCGGCTCCGGGCGTTCCGGCGCTGCCGGGATCGCTCTCTCGATGATCTCGGGCGAAGGACAGGCTTTCTCCTCCTCTCGGGGTGCCGGTTCCGTCTCCGCGGTCGCCGTCGCCGCCGGCTCGAGAACCTTCTCCTCCCGGGCCGGTGCCACTGCAGGCTTGACCGCGAGAACGCGCCGCCGGTACGCATCCACGCGCTCGGCGGTCGCCTGATCGCCGCGTCCGAGCCGGGCAAGCATCCCGTCGAGGAACGTGATAAGGTCGTCCACATCCTCACGGGTCTCTACATCGCCCTCGACCTCGAGGCGGAGGTTTTCGTAGTTCTCGAGGTTGATGGTGATCCCGATGGTGACTTCCTTCTTGCTGGACATATATTCCTGTAAATATTGTATTCCATTATATACAATTCCACCGGCGACCCCCATCACCTCTCCATTCGGTCAGTCCGGTCGTGTTTCTCCGCCTCCTGCATTGAGAGCGGTCCGTGCCGCCGACCATCGGTCCGGTAGAAACGGGAGTTCTTCCGGGCGTTCTGGCCGGTTCCCGTCCCGGCAACCTGGCGGGCGGGACCCGTGGCGTCTGCTGCCCCGGAGGTCTTAAACCCGAAGCATCGTGGGTCCGGAGGTATTTGCCCTCCCATTGATTTTTATATTCATGTTGCTATACTGGCAGGTGGAGTTCCCGACAGGTATACCCGGTAACCCGTACGATATGCCCGAGGAGCGTGATGATTACCCGTCTGCATGAAAAACCGGCAGAATCGCCCCGGAAGCGCCCGGCCGGCACGGACCTGCCGGTCGTTCTCCTGGTCGGCGTAGTTATCAGCCTCCTGTTCGTCCCGAGTGCTGCTGCAGCCCCGGGAGCGTCGCTCGTTGTGGCGGCAGGCGACAGCAGCCCTGCATCGAAGGCACAGGCGAACTACACCTGTGACGGTCTCGACGACCAGGTGGAGATCCAGGCGGCGCTTGCCGCACTGTCCGGGGGCGGCACGGTCGTCCTCTCCCCCGGCACGTTCAACTGCTCGGGAAGCATCGCTCCCGCCGCCGGGGCGACGCTCCTTGGCCAGGGTCCGGAAGCAACGAACCTTTCGTTCAGCCGGAACGGGATGCTCAATGTCTCCGAGGAGCACGTTACCCTGGACGGGTTTCATATCGAGGGATCCGGCTACGTGAATGCGAGTACGAACACGACCCTCGACCTCACCCAGTGGCTGGGCGTGCTCACCATCTATGCGAGCGATACCCGGGTTTACAACGTCACGGGTACCGCCGATGCGAGTATCCAGGCCGTCTTTCTCCTGCTCCACAACCCGAACGTCTACGCCCCCGCCCTCCAGGATGTCGAGTTCGTCAACTGCCGGGCCGTGGACACCGGGACCTACGGGTTCCTCCACAACGCCTGGGGGTCGGAGAACACGACGATCAAAAACATCCGCTACAGGAACTGCGCCGCGATCAACTGCGGCAGGTACGGCGCGTTCAACCCCTGGGTGACCGGGTTCGACTTTGCCGAGCAGAACAACATCGAAGGGCTCCGGGTGACGGACTGCCTCGCGGAAGGCAGCCTGGAGTCCGGGTTCCATTTCGAATGGAACCCGACGAAGCAGGACTGCGTCTTCATCAACTGCTCGAGCCGGAACAACGGGCAGAAGCCCTCTCCCGGGGACTATCTGGTGGGCGACCCGGACTTCTTCGGGTCCGGCTTCTACATCCCGGGAGGACAGGTCTCCCTGGTAAACTGCCGGGCCGAGGAGAACAGTGCGTTCGGGTTCTTCATCATCAACCCGGACGGTATGCTCCTGTACAATTGTACCGAAAGGGGCACCGGGCGCGTCCCGGGCATCGCCCTCTCCCAAAAACCCATCTCGTACTGTATCCTCCAGTCCATGCCTGTCTCGGCGAACCCGTCCATCGTGATGGATCACTGCCGGAGTCTCGATTCGAACGGTTGGGGCCTCTTTATCTGCGGCACGGAGAACGCACTCATCAGGGATTTCACCCTGACCGATCCGGCGGGCATCGACGGTATCGGGGCGATATTTGGGTGCCCTTCCGGAGAACTCCCGGTGAACTCGACGATCGATGCGGGCGTCTCCAACTCGACCATCGATCTTGCCGCATCGGGAGACCGGCCACAGACACTGCTGTACATCGTGAATAACAGGAACGTCACGTATTCCGGGATGGTCATCTCCGATGCCGTCAGGCCGGTGCGGGTCGAGTGGACCCTGGCGGGAGGTGTGGACCTCTCCGGCCTCGAGGTGCTGCCGGCCAACAGCACGGCATAGTATCCGGACGGCTGCATCGCGATCGGGGGTGCTCCGGGTTCCCCCGTTCCGGGTTCCCCGTTCCGGGTTCCCCGTTCCGGGTTCCCCGGTTCCGGATTCCCCGGTTCCGGATTCCCCGGTTCCGAAAAACTATCCCACGTGAATTTCCAACCCGCCCGGGGTCGGAGATCCCGGGGTTGCCCGCCCGGGGTTCCGGGCCGAACCCTTCGAGGGGATCAGGTCGGCTAAACCCTTAAATGGTACTTCTGCGCCATAGGGGTATGAGCCGGGCAGAAGGCGTTGCGGCCCCTCTCGATCCCGGGTCCGGACGGTCCCGTACGAGAGACACCGGCAACGTCGAAGAGGTCATAGTTCCATGTCGGCAAGACTACCTCTGGGAGCCAGAGACAGACGTATCCTCATCGCCATCGCGATCATACTCTCGGTGATCGTCGCCATCGTGCTGATCGTATACTTTTATCCGCCGGTCCCGGTGCCTCCGCCTCCTCCTCCGCCGCCCATCACCCCGATTCCCACGACGCCGGCAGTGCCGCCGGTGGTGGCCGGGCCGACGATCGTCGTCGCGGCAAGCGACGGCAGCGCCGCGTCGAAAGCCCGGGCCGACGTCCAGTGCGACGGTACCGACGATCAACGCGAGATCCAGGAGGCGTTCGATTCGCTGTCGTCGTCGGGCGGCACGGTCGTCCTGACCGAAGGCACGTTCAATTGTGCCGGGAACATCTACCCCTCCGCGAATACCATGCTTCGCGGGGAGGGGCCGGATGCAACGTTCCTCGAGTTCACCCGGAACGGGCGGCTCCATGTCACCCGGGAAGGCGTCACGCTCTACAATTTCCACGTCCGGGGCACCGGATACCCGCAGACCGGGACCGACCTCTGGCTCGGCGTGGTCACCATCTACGCGAGCCACGCGAAGGTCCTCGCCGTCGAAGGGACCGCCGATGCGAGCACCCAGGCGGTCTTCCTCCTGCTGCATGACCCGGACGTTTACGCCTCCATCCTCCAGGACGTCGAGTTCGTCAACTGCAAGGCCGTGGACACCGGCACCTACGGGTTCCTCCACAACGCCTGGGGGTCGGAGAACAAAGTGATCCGGAACGTCCGCTACGAGAACTGTCAGGCGATCAACTGCGGCAGGCACGGTGCATTCAACCCCTGGGTGACTGGGTTTGACTTTGCGGAATTGAACGACATCGAAGGGCTCCGGGTGACGAACTGCCTCGCGGAAGGCAACCTGGAGTCCGGGTTCCATTTCGAGTGGGACCCCGAGAAGCGGGACTGCATCCTCGAGAACTGTATCAGTAAGAACAACGGACAGAAAGCCTACCCGACGAAACCCTACCGTGAGGACGATAAGTCGACGCACTACTTCGGGTGCGGTTACTACGCCCCCCGGGGGGACATCACCTTCATCAGCTGCTACTCG
The DNA here is from genome assembly GCA_023436625.1 of Methanobacteriota archaeon. GTDB lineage: Archaea > Halobacteriota > Methanomicrobia > Methanomicrobiales > Methanoculleaceae > Methanoculleus. The sequence continues at coordinate 32,227 of JAEZIP010000075.1, forward strand.
GAGGGGAACAGCCGGCACGGGTTCTATGCGACGAACGGCGGCAAGCTCTACAACTGTGTCGACAAAAACGTCGGCGCCGGGAAGACCGATTACCGGCACATCCAGCCGGCATCGTTCTACGCTGCCCCGACCCGTTCGATTGCCCCGTCTCTGGTGCTCGAGAACTGCTCGAGCATCGATTCATGCGGGTATGGCCTGCACATCGACTTCGCAAGCGACGTCTGGATCAAGAACTTCCGTCTGGAGAACCCGGCCGGGATCGACGGAAAGGCGACAAACCTTGGCGGGTCGCAGGGGGGGCCGCTGGCCAACTCCGTGGTAAACATCTATGCGTCGGGCAACCGGGCTGAAACGTTGATCTGGGCCCGGAATAACGACAATGTCGAGTACTCGGGTCGGATAGTCTCAGATACGGCAAAGCCGTTCGTGATCGAGGGAGATCGCACCAGGAATGTCCGGATCAAGGATATGGAGATCGTCTCTGCAAGCCTCGCGCCGTTTAACAACGGTGTGTTCCTCACGAAAACGGTGCCTGCGGGAGCGGTGACGTTTGAGAACGTGGCGGTCACCTCGGGAGTGTAGTGACGGTTCGCGTGGGGGCCCGGTGCCCCCTTCCGTCCGATGACGACGCCTCCATGGCCCCGGTATCCTGAAAAACGCCCTGACCGCCGGCGTGTCACGGAATCCTGGCCGAAGCCGGATACCTGACGTCATTCTGTGGCTGATCCGGCTGCGACCGGGGTGTCGCACCTGTCTGTGCCGCAGGCCTCCCCCGGCCTCTCCGGGGTGCGGCAGGGGGGGTGGCTGCCGCCCCGGTTGGTTGGAGACGGAGATCTTTGAATATAGAGGATTTTTATAAAATTTGCCGGATGCTAACTCGTATTCAGGGTTCGTTCACCCGTCCGGAATGTCCCCTCGAACCTCCGGTCAGGGCAGGTATTCTCCGGGATATCTGCGCTAAAGTTTAATTTTATATTTATATTTTTCTCTTTGCATCTAAATTTTGGAAATGCCAAAAATCAGCAATTCTCGCTGAAAATAATTGCCTGTTTGTAATTTAAAATAATCTGGATTGCCTAATTAATTTAAAAAACATTTTAAATTGCGGTTGTCAGATAATGCAGTATCTCCCAAGAGGTGAGATAATGCGAGATAGACGGACAACGAAGCTTCTAATCGTAGTGTTCCTGATTGTCGGGCTCGTCCCGATTGTCGGGGCACTCGAAGCGACCCCCAACACGATTGTCGCGGCAAGCGACAGTAGTGCAGCCGATAAGGCATCGGCCGACTACGTCTGTGATGGGGTCAACGATCATGTGGAGATTCAGGCAGCACTGAACGCCCTGCCATCATCCGGCGGTGTTGTCCTCCTCACCAGCGGAACATACAACTGTGCGGGAATCATTGCTCCCAAAGCAAGCTCCACTCTCATGGGGGAAGGTGAATCGGAGACATTCCTGATATTCACCAAGGATGGACGGATCAACGTCGACCGTGAGTACATTACGCTGGACGGGTTCCACATCAAGGGCACCGGCTACAGCAGCGGCGTCAAGTGGCTCGGCGTGATGAACATCCGCGCAAGCCACGCGAAGATCCACAACATTGAGGGCACGGCGGATGCAAGCATCCAGGCGGTCTACCTCCTGGTGCACGATCCGACCGTGTATGCCCCGACCCTCCAGGACGTCGAGTTCATTAACTGCAAGGCCGTGGACACCGGGACCTACGGGTTCCTGCACAACGCCTGGGGCTCGACGAACATGGTGATCAAGAACGTTCGTTACGACAACTGCGCCGCGATCAACTGCGGCAAGTACGGGCAGTTCAATCCCTGGATCACCGGGTTCGACTTTGCGGAATTGAACGATATGGACGGCCTCCGGGTGACGAACTGCCTCGCTGAAGGCACTACCGAGTCCGGGTTCCACTTCGAGTTCGATCCGAAAGTGACGAATGCCGTTCTCGAGAACTGTGTGAGCCGGAACAACGGGCAGAAAGCCTTCCCGACGAAGGCCTACAACGTGAACGACATGTCGACCCACTACTTCGGGTGCGGCTACTACGCCCCGAACTGCGACGTGACGTTCATCAACTGCACCGCGGAGGGCAACTCCATGAACGGGTTCTACACGACGAACGGCGGCAAGCTCTACAACTGCGTCGAGAAGGACACCGGTATCGGGAGGACCGACTTCTCCTACCGGGTGCCTGCCGGCTACTACAGCGTCCCGACCCGCTCGGTCAACCCCTCCACGGTGATGGAGAACTGCACGAGCATCAACTCGCGTGCCTTCGGCCTCCAGGTCGACCTCGCGAACAACGTCAAGATCCGGAACTTCCACCTGATCGATCCGGTCGGGTACAACGGCAAGGGCTCGAGCCTCGGCGGCACGAACGGCCAGTTCGATAACTCCGAAGTGAGCATCTATGCATCCGGCAACCGTGTGGAGACGCTCGTATGGGCGAAGGAGAACGTGAATACCGTCTTCTCCGGTCAGATCGTCTCCGATGCCGCGAAGCCGTTTGTGGTTGAGGGTTACAGAACCAAAAACGTCCTCGTGAAGGATATGGAGATCGTCTCCAAGACCCTCCCCGCCGGTTCCTCAGGTGTGACCATCGTGAGCACGGTTCCGGCCGGTCAGGCGACCCTTCAGAACGTGAAGGTGACGTCCACCGGATCGCCGGCACCTACCCCGACCGTTCCGGCCACCCCGGTGCCCACCACACCGGCACCGGTTACCCCGACCCCCACCACCACTCCGGCTCCCTCCGGGAAGCCTGACCTTGTGGTGACCGATATCTCCTGGAAACCGGCAAGCCCGGCTACCGGGAGTGCGGTGACTCTCTCGGCCACGATCAAGAACCAGGGGACGGCCCCCACGCCTGCGGGCGCGAAACACGGCGTCCTCTTCACGTTCGATGACGGGGCCGCCGGGTCCGGCGTCTGGTCCGACACCCACGCCGCGTCGATCGCTCCGGGTGCATGGGTTACGCTGACCGCGAACGGCGGTTCGGCCGGTGCAACCTGGAAGGCCGTCGAAGGCACTCACACGGTGAAAGCCAACGTGGACGACGTCAACCGGATTGCCGAGAGCAACGAAGCGAACAACGTCATGAGCAAGCAGATCACGGTCGTAAAGACCGCGTCGGGGTCAACCCCGACCCCCACTCCTACCACTCCGGCTCCCTCCGGGAAGCCCGACCTCGTGGTGACCGACATCTCCTGGAAACCGGCAAGCCCGACACCCGGGAGCGCGGTGACTCTCTCGGCCACGATCAAGAACCAGGGGACGGCCCCCACGCCTGCGGGCGCGAAGCACGGCGTCCTCTTCACGTTCGATGACGGGGCCGCCGGGTCCGGCGTCTGGTCCGACACCCACACCACGGCTATCGCCGCGGGTGCATCCGTCACCCTGACCGCGAACGGCGGTTCGGCCGGTGCAACCTGGAAGGCCGTCGAAGGCACTCACACGGTGAAGGCCAACGTGGACGACGTCAACCGGATTGCAGAGAGCAATGAGAACAACAACGTTATGAGTAAGGAGATCGTCGCCGGAACGCAGCCTGTCCCCGTCAGGGGAGACCTCAACAAAGACGGCAGCGTTAACTGGGCCGACGTGACGATCGCCGCCGGAATGGCACAGGGAACCACCCCATCCGATGCCGCTGCTGATTGTAATGGAGACGGCACAGTGGACTGGAAGGATGTTGCCCTGCTCGCCGATTTCTTCTTCGGCAGGACCTCTTCCCTGTAAAGCGTTTGCCAGGAGCAGTGGTTTTGTCCCCCCTCCTCCTGGTTTTGCCACAGGTGCCGCCCCCTAACACCTGTACAGTGCGTGGACATATTGGTTATGGACGGCCCCACTCACCCGATCCGGTGAGCATCTTCTGCTGCCGTCTCGTGTAACGAGGCCCTGAAAATTCTCTCCTGAAGGATCTCCGGCTCTCCCGGGGTCGGAGCGGTGGATACATCTATATAGGTGCCACCCGATAATGGCGACCGAATGGCAGTAGCACTTCCTAAAAACTTCAGCGAGGTCAGGCAGCACTTACAGGAGCCGCTTATCCGGAATTCGTTCTTCATCATGGCGTCATCGTTCGTCGCCGCAGGGTTTGGGTTCTTCTTCTGGATGATCGCAGCCAGGTTCTACTCGCAGGCGGACGTGGGTATTGCAACCGCCCTGATGTCGTCCATGGGGCTTCTCATCCTCATCTCCCGGCTCGGCCTGGACCAGTCGGTGATCCGGTTCTTCCCCCAGCGCGACAAGAACAGGGTGCTCGGAACCGCCATCCTCGTGCCGACGGCAGTGGCGCTCGGTGCGGGGGTGGTCTTCATCGCCGCAGTGGACGTCGTATCTCCCGAGCTCACGATTGTCAGGACGGTCGCGCCGCTCTACCTCACCTTCCTCGGTGCCTACTCCATCACCTGGGTCCTTGAGGGTGCGTTCAACGCACTGCGGAAGTCCGAACACTACTTCGCCCTGAACCTGCTCTACGGGACGAGGATCCTCTTCCTCGTCCCCCTGGTCTTCCTCGGAGCGATGGGCATCTTCAGTGCCTTCGGTCTCTCGTTCGTCCTCGGGCTTGTCCTGGCCCTCGTCCTCCTCGCCCGGTGCTCCGTGCGGCCGGCACTGGGTGTGGACCGGGTCTTCCTGCGGGAGGCATGGCAGTTCTCTGCCGGCGCATACATTGCCGGGATACTGATGTCCGCCCCGAACATGGCCATCCCGATCATGGTGCTCCACGTGCTGGGGGCGGAGAGCACCGCCAACTACTACATCACCTACGCGATCGTCTCGATACTCTTCATGATCCCCTACGCGTTCACGACCTCGCTCTTCGTCGAGGGAAGCCACGGAGGAGAGATGAAGAAGAGCGTGTTCCGGACGCTCGCGAGCATGTTCGCCCTGCTCATACCTGCGATCATCGGGCTCTCTCTTTTCGGGGAGCAGATCCTCAACCTGATCGGCAAGGACTACGTCGAAGGGATGGCCCTGCTCCAGGTGCTCGCCGCATCCGCTCTGTTTGTCTCCATCTGCCAGACCTTCATATCGATCGCAAAAGTCAGAAATGATATCCGGAGCCTCATCATCTTGAGCGGTTTCATCAGCGTTGCCCTGCTCGGGCTTGGTTATGCCCTGATGAACCGGTTCGGCCTCATCGGCATGGGGTATGCGTGGCTCGCCACGTATGTGGCAGGAACGCTCCTCGTCGGCGTGATCCTGAAGAAGAAAGGATGGTTATGACTGTTTTCCGGGCTGCTGCAGGCCCCTGTTGCCTCTCCGGTCATGCAGGGGCAGCCGCCCGCCCTTTACCGGTAGTAAACGGCGGAACCGGCATTATCGTAGACCTTGTTCCTGTTCCGGACGAACCACCCTGCATCGGTATAGACTGCCGTAGTGACCGCATGCTCCTGTGCCTCGATCCGGACGCTGTCCCGGACGACGTTATACGTGCCGAGGTAGAGGTAGGTGCTCGGCTCCACCAGCGACGAGTTTGCCGGGATGTACCGCTGACGGTGCGGGTCGAACCCCAGCAGGAGCCACCAGCGCGTGCCGTCGACGTAGATGGGGCGCTCGATTCCTTCTGAGAAGAGCCATCGTGCTCCCTGCACTTCTTTGCCGTTGAAGACCGGTTTATCCCCGGTAGTCTCGAGCGCCATCGACGTCGGGTCATCGTCCACGACCTGGTAGATGAGCCCACTGTTGAAGAGGAAGAAGACGACGAAGAATGCCGATAACGCCTGATAAGCCGTTCCCATGAATGGGGCGACCCTGATCGAGCGTATCCTCCCGACTGCCGCCTCGTAGAGCGCTATGCCGCCGATGATCGCGAACGGGGCAAGGAAGATCAGGGTGATGTGATAGAGCCGGCTGGTGTTGAGCGAGCTTGCGAAGAAGGGGACGACGATGCCGGCCACGTTGATGAGGAGGAAGACGAGCGAGACGGCGAGGTACTCGGGCTCGATGCGCCACCGCTCCCGCCTCGCGAGGGTTGCAAACAGTCCCACGGAGATGAGCCCCTGGGTGGCGATATGGACGACCTTTGCCAGACTATGCAGGGGTGTCGTTGACTGGCTGGTGAGGATCTGCATTCCCTGGGCCGTCGTCGGGTTGAAGGAGTCTGCAAAGAGGGTATTCCAGATTTTATCCCCGATGCCGGTGACGGTAGCAAGCGCCGTGCCTTCGGCTACCGTCGAGTACCAGAGGTAGGCGAGGGCGGCAAAGACGAGGATGTAGGGGAGGACGAGTGTCCTCGCCGACATCCTCCCGCCGGTCCCCGACGGAGCGAGCAGGTCGGGCTTCGGGATATCCGACCTTCCGGTGAGCCTCTCCGGGAGCGAAAGATGCAGGCGCTCCGAGACGACGAGCAGCAGCCATGCCGGAACGAGCGAGAAGAAGTAGATGTACGAGAGGCCGTAATGCGAGACGATCATGGCGAAGGCGAAGGTGACCATGAGGAACGCCTGCCTGTTGCGGTCCATGGACTTGTCGATCATCACAAGGACGGTCAGCGCGAGAAAGAGTTCAGCGATCTGCTGGCGTGCAAGGGAGATCATCTCCGTATAGAACGTGAAGAACGAGAAGAAGAAGAAGATCGAGAGGAACCCGATCCTCGCGTCCGTCTGTTTCTCCACTGCCCGGTAGAGCGCGAGCGGCACGAGCGCGAAGAGGAGGGGATAGAGGATCTTGAAGACCCAGACGGGGTCCAGATCGCAGATAAGCGAGTAGATGGGGACGAGCGCAACGACGGAGAGCATCCCGTTCGTGTTGTACGGGATGGTCATGTCCCAGAGCCCCGGGATCAGCACCCCGTTCACGAGATGGAGCTCGTGGTGGATGTCGTAACCCCAGACATACTCCGATATCAGCGAGGTGTGGTAGAGGAGCGAGAGCGCGATAGCGTAGATCGCGAGCGGATAACAGGACGTCGGGATGAGACGGTCGAACCCGACGGTGAGGCCGACGATGGCGATCAGGACGAGGAGCAGGAAGAGGAGCGTGACCATATGGTACTCGTCGCGCAGGTACGTTCCTATGATTGCAAGGAACGGCAGCAGCATCAGGAACGGTGCTGCAGGGGAGGAGGGAACGGCTATCGTCGGGTTCGCGCCGGCATGTCCCCGGTCCCTGGTGAGCGCGAGGTAGAGCAGAACCTGCACGACGGCGACGATCGTGAGAAAGAGGATTGCAAACGAGAACGGCCGTGCATACCCGAGCAGCGGATAGACGGTGTTGGCCGCGAGGCCGGTGAGCATGAGGACCGCAAGGCTCAGTCCGACGGAGTAGAGCACCGTCTCGATCGTGCCGAGATCGTGGAGCCTGAGCGCCTTCAGCACGAGGATCCCGGGAAGGAAGGTGAGATAGAGAAAGGCCAGCGCCTCCCGCGCGATAGGTATCTGGTACCCGACGAGGTCGAGGCAGACTACCCCGACGAAGACGAGCTGGACCGCCTGGAATACCCAGAAAAACGTTTTGTTATCCCAGTCGTTCATCCGGAACGGGTTAGGCAGGTGCATGGTATCCCTTGTTCTGACTCTGGTCGGCTATCTGCATGGGCAGCGTATCTTTTCCTTCGGTGACGTCTGACAGGCCGTGTGCTGTATCGGTGCACCTACTCTCCGGTCAACCTATTAATGTGTTGCGCCATCCCGGACTGTTTGCGGGAGCGGCCACGTTCCCGTGCGGCCGGCCGGCCGGGGGCTGCGCAGGGTCATCGCTCTTTCCCGCCGGCGGGGGCTCTCTCGACGAGGGCCTCTTCAGCATGAGGTTTTCCCCTCCCCGGAGCAGGCGCGAGCTCGCTGTAGACCGCGAGGAGCGATCGGGCGATCGTGGACCAGGCCATGTCCGTCTTCAGTTTTACGTAGCCCTGCTCTCCCATGCGCCGGCATCCCGCCGGGTCCTTCAGCAGGCGGACGATCGCGTTTGCCAGTGCTTCCGGGTCACGCGGCGGCACGACATACCCGGTCCTGGCGTCGTCGACGACCTCCGGCAGGCTCCCCACGTCCGTGACCACCACCGGTCTTTTGAACCCGTATGCAGTCGGTATGACGCCGCTCTGGGACGCCTCGACGTACGGGAGCGCCACGACGCTCGCCTGCTGGAAGAGCCGGGCGCCCTCTTCGTAGGGTATCCTGTAGTTGTAGACCTCGAATGCATCCCGCCCCGCCATCGCCTCCCGGTACCTGCCGAAGTCCTCGCCCGTCCCGGCGATGACGATCCGGGCTCCCGGGACTTCCCGGGTGATGAGCGGTTCTGCCCGGATCAGGCAGTCGAGCCCTTTGTAGCGGTGGATGCGGCCGAAGAAGAGGACCCGGAGGCCGTCCGGCTCCAGACCGTCCTGCTCGAACTTCACGAACGGCGCCACCTCGTGCTCGCCGATCGGGATGACGTGCACCTTCCTCCCCGGGACACGGTAGTTCTCCACCAGAACATCCCGGAGCGCTTTTCCGTGGACGAAGATCCGGTCGGGCAGGATCCTTGATACGAAGAGGGTGAGCCGGTAGAGCAGGGAGCCCATATCCAGCAGGCGATCTTCGCCGGGGTGCGGCTCGATGTCGTGGAACGTCGCCACCAGCGGATACTTCCGGAGCATGGGGAGGAGCGGGCAGAGCATGGGGTTGTTCACCTGGAAATGGATAACGTCGGGCGCGAAGTCGTTGATTGCGGCGACGATCTCCCGGAGCATCGGGTAGCACGACGGACCGGGCCTCCCGGCGTACCGGGAGTAGCCGAAGATACGGACCTTCACGTTCGGGTCGATGCTCTCCAGGTACTCCTCCGACCTGTAATCCGGCAGCAGCAGCAGCACCTCGGCATGCCGGGCAAGTTCGTTTGCCATCTGGATGGTGTAGTCGTAGAACCAGAAGGTCAGGCATGCCACTCGCATAGGGGCACTCTCTGTGAGGATGCTCTATATAGATATTGCGTCCGGGAGCGCCGCTTGACCCGGGGGCTCCGGGCAGAAGGGTATGGGGGCGGCAGGTTCCGCTCTGAGGCTGGTTCTTCTCCGGGCGTTTCTGCCCGCTGTCCCTGCAGCATCGGGCCCCCGTGACTCCGGATTCCGGATGGCGGGATGGAGCCTGCGTTGTTTCACGCCATCGCCCTGCAGCGGGGGCCGGAGGTCCCGGTTCATACCGGCGCACGGAACCGAATTTTCATCCGCTCTGCGTGAAGGCGTTTCAAGAAGACCGCTCCCGACGATCGGCGACAGAAGGCGCGGCTATTTATAGCCTCCGATTTTAATTTTAATAATTATATAATATGTTTTGGCAGAAGTCTATCTCAGTTCTGCTATGTCTTCATTCTATCTAACCGGATTTTAGCAGCCTATATTGCTGAATAATCCCTATGAGAAATTTTATTTTAGGAATAAAATATTTATATTGCAATGGAAAGACGGTAGTAATACCTCACAGAGAGGCTGAATGGCATGACAGACAGGCAAAATATACTACGACTGGCTGCAGTACTTCTGGCGTGCTGCCTTATCCCGGCATTCTCTCCGGTAAGTGCAGCCGAGTCTGCAAGTCCGGCCACGCTCACCGTGGCTGCAAACGATAGCACCGAACTGTCGAAGAACCAGGCAGACTATGTCTGTGATGGAGTCGACGACCAGGCCGAGATCCAGGCGGCGCTCGCCGCACTGCCGGACGGCGGGACGGTCGTCCTGACCGAGGGTACGTTCAACTGCGCCGGGGTCCTCGCGCCGGCGGCAGGCACGACGCTCTCCGGCCAGGGCCCTGATGCCACGTTCCTTGAATTCACCAACGACGGTCGGATCAACGTCGACCAGGAGAACATCACGCTGGACGGGTTCCACATCGAGGGCACCGGTTACAGCAGCGGCGTCAAGTGGCTCGGCGTGATGACCATCCGGGCGAGCCACGCGAAGATCCACAACGTTGAGGGAACGGCGGATACCAGCATCCAGGCGGTCTACCTCCTGATCCACGATCCGGCGGTCTATGCACCGACCCTCGAGGACATCGAGTTCATCAACTGCAAGGCCGTGGACACCGGGACCTATGGGTTCATCCACAACGCCTGGGGATCGTCCAACAAGGTGATCAAGGACGTCCGCTACGATAACTGTCAGGCGATCAACTGCGGGAGCAAAGGCGCGTTCAACCCCTGGATCACCGGGTTCGACTTTGCGGAGTTGAACGATATGGAGGGTCTCCGGGTGACGAACTGCCTCGCGGAAGGCAACCTGGAGTCCGGGTTCCACTTCGAGTTCGACCCGAAAGTGACGGACGCGGTCCTCGAGAATTGCGTGAGCATAAACAACGGGCAGAAACCCTACCCGACGGTGCCCTACAAGCAGAGCGACATGTCGACCCACTACTTCGGGTGCGGCTACTACGCCCCGAACTGCGACGTGACGTTCAAGAACTGCACGGCGGAAGGCAACTCGCTGTATGGGTTCTATGCGACGAACGGCGGCAAGCTCTACGACTGTGTCGATAAAGACACCGGTGCCGGGAAGACCGACTACACCTACCGGAAGCCGGCCGGCTACTACAGCATCCCGAGCCGCTCGACCGATCCCGCTCTGGTGCTTGAGAACTGCACGAGCATCGACTCGCACGGCTACGGCCTCCAGGTCGACCTCGCAAGCAACATCCAGATTAAGAACTTCGAGCTCGTGAACCCGGTCGGGATCGACGGTAAGGGTGCAAGCCTCGGCGGTACGAACGGCCAGTTCAGCAACGCCGAAGTGGATATCCACGCCTCGGGAGACCAGGTTGAGACGCTGGTCTGGGCGAAGAACAACCAGAACGTCCAGTACACCGGAGAGATCACTTCCGACTCCGAAAAGGCGTTCCTGGTTGAAGGCGGCCAGAACGTCCAGACCGCAGGCATGACGGTTGCGTCTGCCGGCGCGTAAAAAACCAGCCGATACTATCGGGCCCTGACCGGGCCCGACCCCAATCTTTTTTGCACCCGCCCTCCGGCCGGGTGCACCTAAAAGGTATCCGGAGCCTTCGGGGTCGCCCCTTTTGAGAACTCCACCGGTATACTACCTTTCGTGCCACCGCCTGCAACCTTCGCGTAAAAGGCCTCGATCTCGTGGACGATTGATTGCCAGTTGTACCTGGTCCGGACGAGCTCCTTCGCCTGCTCGCCGAACCTGGCTCGTAAGGCGTCGTCGGCGAGCAGGCGCCCTATGGCGTCGGCGAGCGCCTCCGGCGTGTACCCGGTATTGAACCCGACGGTGTTGTCGAGCCATCCGAGCAGGTCCCCCTGGCCCGTCGTCACGATGGGCGTTCCGCAGAGGCATGCTTCGAGGAACGTGACGGGAAAGCCGGTGAAACTCGGCGTCACGAAGACGTCGGCGTCGGTGTACGCAGCCATCTTGTCCTCCTTGCTCACGAACCCCGTGAAGACCACCCGGTCGTCAAGATCGAGCGACCTGACCCGTTGCCTGAACTCATCGTTGTGGCCCATGTCCCCACCCACCAGCATGAGGATGACGTTGTCGTCCTCCCGTGCGACCTCTGCGAACGAGCGGATCAGGAGGTCGATACCCTTCGTCGGGTCGAGCCTCCCGAGGTAGAGCACTATCTTCGTGGCGTCGTCGATTCCCCACGCCGCACGGAACCTGCCGCGGGCCGGAAGGTCGGGGTACTCGGCGAGGTCGATGCCGTTCGGGACGATCGCGATCCTCTCCTCGGCGACGCCCAGGGCACGGTAGCGCTCCGCCTCCGTCTCGTTGAGCGCGATCACGCCTGCGGCGCCGAGGATCACCCTCTCCGACAAGAACCGGTCGAACAGCCGCTTCATCCGTTTGGACCCCGTATCCTGCGGGAGCGCCCCGTGCGCCTGGAGCACGTAGGGAACGCCGTACTTCCTCGCGTAGTGCGAGGCGATGACGGTGAGCATGGTGCGGTGGTCGTGAATGTGGATCACATCGAACTTTCCGATCTCCCTTCGCGCGACCGTCGGCATACGGTAGGGCATCACCGGCAGGATCGTGCCCCGGGTGTATCTTCGTAAATTCTCAAAGTAGTAGACGTCCATCCCGTCGACTGCGGTCAGGCGGTTCGTCGGCAGGTCGTTTGGATAGATGCTCCTGTTCGTCGTATAGACCGTGACGTCGTGCCCGTTCTCGTGAAGGGAATGGGAGATGTCGTATGCTACCCGCGCCACCCCCCCCGACTCCCAGAGCGGTTTGAAGAACGGGGTAACCTGTAATATTTTCATGCCTGTCCTCCTGCATGTCGTTGCCTCAGCCGTTTCCTGATCAGACCTGCATAGCAGTTTAAGCAGAACGGCGTCACCAGCCAGACCCCGCACTCGACCAGGGGCGCGAGCCCGTGTTGCCGGATCCGGTAGCGGTAACTCTCCAGGTTGTATGTCAGGTAATCCTCGCCGATCTGCTCGAACCACCACTGCCGGCTGACTTCATCGTTCTGAACCCGATCCGAGCACTTCCCGATCCAGTGCTGCACCAGTTCCCGTGTCCGCCCCTCCGCCACCTCCGGCTGGAAGTCGCTGTTGATGACGCAGGGGGTGACGGCGTAGTCCCGGATGCCGTGCCGGTCGAAGTCCACCGAGAGGATCATGGTGCTGTTGATCTTCTCCTTGAAGATCTCGGTGTCGAACTGGAAGTTCCCGAGGGAGTAGGCGATCAGGCCGTTCTTATACCGTTCCAGCCCCTGGATGGTGTGCGAGTGGTGCCCGAGAACCAGGGCAGCCCCGGCATCGATGAGGGCACGGGCGAGTCTGACCTGGCCCGGGGATGGATAGTAGGTGTTCTCGATCCCCCAGTGCAGGGAGACGACGATGTGGTCGCACCGGTCCTTCAGTCTTCTTATATCGTTGATGATGGCCTTTCTCTTCAGTTTGGATACCGTAACTCCCGGTGGCGACCGGAACCTCCCGCTCGTGTAACCGAGGAAACCGAGCCGGATCCCGTTTCGCTCGACGACCAGCCCCCCGGGGGGGTCGTCGCCCCGTGCCCCTCCGATGTAGGCGATACCACGGGTCTCGAGACCCTCAAGGGTCTTCTCGAACCCCTCCCGGCCCATATCGAGCGTGTGGTTGTTCGCCACGCTGAGAATGTCGAACCCTGCGTCCTTGAGATGCTCGCCCGCTTCCGGCGGGGTTGTATTGACCCAGCGTTTCCTGCTCTCCGTGCCGCTCTCGGAGAGGACCGTCTCCAGGTTCCCGAAGAGCAGGTCTTTCTGCCTGAGCTCGTGCTGTATCAGGGCAAACGGCTTTTTGTTGTTCCTGATCCAGAGCAGCACGTCTCCGACGGCTCGCAGCCGCACCGATGTCATACCTCTCCCCCGGCAGTCTCTTCGTTCGCTGCAGAAGGCCCGGGCCTGCAGCCGGCCTTCAGCATCGACCTGCAGGCTCCCACTCTCTTAAGTCCCTGCGGTGGAGTTCTGTTGCCGTCTGCGAGAAAAACCTTCATATACGGGTAATCTGGAATACTGCCCTCCCTCCATCGAAGCGTTGAGTTCCAGACAGGCAGTGTGACAATATATATTTTGCCCCGCTTTCTGCCCCCGGCAAGCAGACCCCGGCGCATACGGTGGCCCCGGAGACCCCGGTGCTCCATGCGGGGCACGAAATGGCGCCTGAATCGGCACCACCCCGAACCATTAACTGCTTTTACATTGAATACGTACCTGGACTGCCAGGCGGCAGATGATGAGAGTTACCCCCACTGATCCGGTGATGAAGCAGGGGGCTGATGCCGCCGTGTATCCCGTGCAAGGGGGACCCATGTTCCGGGGATATTCGTTCTCCGCGCCTTCCGCATCGTTCCGGCCCACCAGGCTCCGAAATGCGGCGGCCGCTGTTTTTGTGAAGGTACCGGTTGCTGCCCACGGTCGCCGGCGGAGCATCCGCGTCGGTGCGGATTAAACAGGGACAATCTACGTAAACCCGGTTGTTCTATACCGACCCGTGCATGCGTATCCCTCCGGATCGGTTCTCGGGCAGCGTACTATCCACCGTAATCCAGCTGCGAACTCCTATCCGGGCTGCCCATGACGCCTTTAAAGAAACCAAATCGATGTGAAGGGCCGGCCCGGATGTCCCTGCTCGAATAAGCGTTATGGAAAAGATATATATGCAAGAAACAGTATGCACGATGTCGGCAGTGCGATTGAGATGGGTGTTTCCTCAGATGAGATGTGTGTTTCCTCATATGTGCACTGGGATCCGCTCTCCGTATCTCTGGTAGTAGGGGATGTCCGGTATCGTGCTGCGAATAACTTATGGGGGCTATTTACGTGCGCTGGTCTGGATCTGTTGCAGTTGGAATTCCTATCAGTGGGAAAACGACGGTAGCCCGGAAGGCTTTTCCCGTTCTCAATAGACCCTCACGCTTCACGTCTCCCATCAACGGCAGCCGGCAGAGCCGGAATTGTGCTCCAGTCCCGGCCTGTACCTGCTTGAACCCCGGGCAGACTCCCACCGGTGTGGATGGGAACTGCTCAGCAACAGGTGTTACCCCTGTCGGCAATCCTGAGAACTCCTCCCAGGAGATCGATGGAAACTGGAGTCGGCAGGAACACCCCCTGTCCTCTTCGGGTAACGGCGTCGGTATCCCGAAAGATGGTCGTTCCTCACCCGCCGCGAGGGTGGACCCCGCACCTGGAGGGGCAGGCACCCACGCGTTTGCCGTTATCGCTCCTGCTTATAACGAAGCCCTCGTCATCGGTTCCGTCGTCCTCCTGGCGAAGAAGCACGCCGACCGGGTGATCGTCGTCGACGACGGCTCGGCGGACCGAACCGCTGCGATCGCCCGGCTTGCCGGCGCCGACGTCATCGAGATGCCGGAGAACGGCGGCAAGGCGAAGGCCATGATGGCCGGGTTTGCCCGGGCGCGTGAACTCGGCTATGAGGCCGTCGTGATGCTCGACGGCGACGGGCAGCACGACCCCGAAGAGATCCCGATCGTGGCGGCGCCGGTGCTCGCGGGCGAGGCCGATCTGGTTATCGGCTCGCGGTTCCTGGAAACCCGGGCCGAGATCCCCGCCTACCGCAGGGCCGGCCAGATGGTGCTCAACGGGTTCACGAACCTCTCGGTGGACGGTAGTTTTGCGACGACCGACTCCCAGTCGGGCTTCCGGGCGCTCTCCTGCCGGGCCCTCGAGAATCTTACCTTCTCCTCTGAGGGTTACAACATCGAGTCGGACATGATCGCCCACTTCGCCCCTCTGGATCTCAGGATAACCGAGGTCCCGATCTCCGTCACCTACGATGTCCCCCACAAGCACAAGAAGAACCCGGTCTCGCACGGCTTCGGGGTGCTCGCCCGGATCCTCGGGCTGATTGGCTCCCGGCGGATCCTCCGCGCTCATTCCCGGGCTCCTGCTCGTCGCGATGGATACGATTCTGGAATCATACGTCTGGATTCTCCTGCAGGAGAACAGGGGTCGTTGCGGTCGGATTCCCGGCCGGACAGGACTCCGGAAGAGTGGAGCAGGGGAGACCCCGTCGGCCCGGGAAGTCCCGGGAGTGATTGCGATTGTGTTTGGCATCCGGTAGGCGAATACTTGAATCTGCCGAGCACAGGCTCCCAGCGAATCCATTTGCCGTCCTGCGCGACCGATTCAGGAGTTTTTGATGACGAAAGAGAGAACCAGGTTGTGCCTATGAAGATTTTGCGCGTTTCCTCAAACCTCTATCCGTCGGTTGTCGGAGGGCTCGGTTTGCATGCCCATGAGATGTCCCGCCTCCAGGCACAGGCTGGACACGATATTACCGTCATTACAGACCAGACCGACTCAGGGCAGCCTGTATTTGAGGAGAAGGATGGATACAGCATCATCCGATCGAATGCATCGCTCAATCTCTTCGGGAACTCAATCTCCTTCTCCCAGTTGTTCTCTCTTTTTAAGCGCTGGGACTCCTACGACATCGTTCACGCTCACTCGCATCTTTTCTTCTCAACGGTCCTCTGCACGGTTGTCCGGAAGTTGCGATCCGCCCCGCTGGTCGTCACAAACCACGGCCTTGTATCACAGACCGCGCCCGGATGGCTGCAGCGACTCTACCTCCCGACGATCGGGAAGTGGGTCTTTAAATCGGCAGATGCGGTAATCTGCTACACCAGGGCCGAACGGGACCAGGTGGTCGACCTCGGCGTTTCTCCCGATAAGATTCACATCATCCATAACGGCATCGACACCAGTGTCTTTGTCCCTTCGGAGTCCTCGTCCCCAAAAAAACAGATCCTCTGGATCGGACGGTTCACTCCTGGGAAAGGGGTGGATTACCTCCTGAAGGGGTTTGAGGCCTTCTCCCGGGAGTTCCCCGACTACACCCTCGTGGCGGTCGGCCGGGGGCCGCTCCGGGACGATTTCATCAGGACGATCCGGGAAATGGGTCTCGAAGACAGAGTGATCCTCAGGGATTTCACCCCGAATGGAGAACTCCCCGGCCTGTACCAGGATTCATCTCTCTTTGTCCTTCCGAGCCTTGAGGAAGGCGTCCCGAGAACGATCCTGGAGGCGATGGCCTGCGGAAGGCCGGTGGTCTGCACGGCTCTCCCTCAGCTCATCGATATCGTGTCGGGGTGCGGAATGCTCGTCCCCACCGAAGATGCCGGGGCCGTGGCCGACGCCCTTTCAACACTGGTATCGGAGCCGGCCCTCGCCCGTAACCTCGGGCAGTCGGCGAGGGAAAAGGTCGTCTCGCAGTATTCCTGGGACGACACGGTCGCAAGAACTCTTGACCTCTACGCCTCGCTCCTTCACCCTGCTTCCAGGGATCGCGATACGTCCCGGATCTCGAATATTGCAGAGAAATTTGAAAAATTAGAGGAATTTGAAGTGATCGACGGATAGGAGATCATCGGCTGGTGGTAAAGACATGAAAATATCGATCGTTGGTTGCGGATATGTCGGCACGGTTACCGGTGTTTGTTTTGCTGATTTTGGTCATGACATCATCTTTTACGATATCGATGGAAAGAAACTGGATCTCCTCGCCCGGGGTGAGGCGCCGATCTATGAACCCTCTCTCGACGGCCTGATCCGGAAGAACCGCCACCGCCTTGTCACGACCTCGGATCTCACCACTGCCGTGCGCGATACCGATATCACGTTCGTCTGTGTCGGCACCCCGTCCCGGCAGGACGGGTCCATCGACCTCGCTTACATCCTCTCGGCGGGTGCCACGATCGGGGAGGCCCTGCAAGAGATGCCGGGCTTCCATTCCATCATCGTCAAGAGCACCGTCTTCCCCGGGAGCACCGAGGGCCCCGTTCGTTCGGTTCTCGAGCAGGAGTCGGGGAAGCAGGCGTTTGTCGACTTCGGCCTCGGGTCGAATCCGGAGTTTCTCAGGGAGGGAAACGCTGTCCGCGACTTCTGCGAGCCCGATCGTATCGTGCTCGGTACCGGGGACACGAGGACGGCAGGGATGCTCGGGAACCTCTACGCCTCCTTCACCTGCCCGAAGATCGAGACTTCTATCCGGACGGCGGAGATGATCAAATACGCGAGCAACGCTTTCCTTGCCACGAAGATCAGTTTTGCGAACGAGATCGGTAACCTTGCAAAGAAGCTCGGGATCGACTCGGAGGAGGTCTTTGCCGGGGTCGGGCTTGACAGCCGGATCGGTCCGGCCTTCTTCCGGACGGGAATCGGGTTTGGAGGTTCGTGTTTCCCAAAGGACGTCCGGGCCCTGATCGCCGGGGCGGGAGGCCACGGCGAGGATCTCCATGTCCTGCACGCGGCGTTGCGCGTCAACGAGGATCAACCCCTGAGGCTGTTCCGACTGATACAGGCACGCATCCCCGACCTCAAAGGGCGGCGGATCGGCATCCTCGGTCTTGCCTTCAAGCCCGACACCGACGACGTCAGGGAGAGCCGGGCAATCCCGATCGTCAGGGCGCTGCTCGATGCGGGGGCCGATATCATTGCCTACGACCCTCTTGCCATGGAGAACTTCGCCGCTCTCTTCCCGCAGATCGATTACGCGCCATCGGCCCGCGCCGTCCTCTCGGCCGACGCCGTCCTGATCACGACCGAGTGGGAAGAGTTTGAGCACCTCGACTACAGCGGGGCAACCGTCATCGACGGGCGGAGGATTGCGGCTGCTTCCCGGACCGCGGAGATTTATGAGGGGGTTTGCTGGTGAGGGAGGTCAGGAAGGCCGTCATCCCTGCAGCAGGCCTCGGCACCCGTTTCCTCCCTGCGACGAAGGCGATGCCCAAGGAGATGCTCCCGCTCATCGACCGCCCGGTGATCCAGTACGTGGTGGAAGAGGCGATCGACTCAGGGATTGACGACCTGATCATCATCACCGGGCGGGGGAAGCGGGCGATAGAGGACTACTTCGACGACTCGCCCGAACTCGAGATGCACCTGCGCGATCACGGGAAACACAAGACGCTCAAGATGGTGCGTGACGTCTCTTCCCTCGTCGATATCCACTACATCCGGCAGAAGGAACCGAGAGGACTTGGCGACGCTATCCTGCGTGCTGAAAAGCACATCGGCAACGAACCGTTTGCGGTCCTCCTCGGAGACGACATCATCAGGAACCATATCCCCTGTACGAAGCAGCTGATCGAGATCTACGGGCAGACCGGGCGATCCGTCGTTGCGGTCGAGGCGGTGCCCCGCGAGAAGGTCAGCAGTTACGGGATCATCAGGGGCACCCCGGCGAGCCCGTCGCTCTACCGCATCGATGACATCATCGAAAAACCCCGGATCGAGGATGCCCCCTCGAACATCGGTGCCATAGGACGCTACGTCTTCAGTCCCGAGCTCTTTGAATGCCTGCGGCATACGTCTCCGGGCGTCGGAGGCGAGATCCAGCTCACCGACGGGATGCGGATCCTCCTCCGGTCTCAGGAGATCTATGCTCATGCGTTCCAGGGGCAGAGATATGATACCGGGGATAAGGCGGGATACATCAAGGTGATCATCGACTTCGCGTTAGAGAACCCTGAGACGTGCAGTGAGGTCGCCGAGCACCTTTCGTCTCTTGAGAGGCTCAAGCTGGAAGATCTCCGGGCCGAAAAATCCATATCACTGGAGACTGTAGAGCCCTTTCAAAAATATTGATCGTAAGGAGGATTTATGACAAAGATTGCCGTGATAGGAGGAGCGGGGTTCATTGGATCCCACATCGCCGAAGAGATCGCAAAAGAGCACGAGGTCGTCATCACCGATAACCTTGACGACTATTACTCGCCGGAGCTGAAACGGCGTAACCTCGAGACCCTCCTTGCAAACCCGAACGTGCGTTTCATCGAAGGCGATATCACCGACCTCGACCTTCTCCGGAGGGTGATAGACTCCGATGTAGAGTTCGTCTTCCATGAGGCCGCCCAGGCCGGCGTCAGGATATCGGTCGAGGACCCGTTCAAACCGAACAACGTCAACGTGCTCGGGACCTTAAACGTCCTCAAAGCCTCCCTCGATGCCGGCGTGAAGCGGGTGATCAATGCTTCCTCCTCTTCGGTTTACGGGAAGGTGCAGTACCTGCCGTTCGATGAAGCGCACCCCACCGTGCCGGTCTCTCCCTACGGAGTCTCGAAGCTCGCCGCCGAGCACTACTGCCGGGTCTTTTACGAGGTCTACGGCCTCCCGACAGTCTCGCTCCGGTACTTCACGGTCTACGGCCCCAGGATGCGTCCTGATCTCGCGATATCCATCTTCACCAAAAAGTTGCTTGCAAACGAGCCGATCACGGTCTTTGGCGACGGCAACCAGACCCGCGACTTCACCTACATCGACGATATCGTCCGGGTGAACCGGAGGCTGCTCGAGACGGACGCCGCCGACGGCCGCGTGATGAATGTCGGCGGCGGCCATCGGATTACGGTGAACGACCTGATCGCCCATCTCAGAGAGATAACCGGGAGTGAGTCTGAGGTGGTGTACTCCGACAGGCAGAAGGGCGATGCGGAGCATACGCTGGCGGACACCTCTCTTGCGAGGAAACTGGTTGGCTACAGGCCCGAGGTTCGTATCGGGGAAGGCCTGAGCAGGTTTGCCGGGTGGTATATGCAGAATCTTTGAGGAAACGGTATGCATACGCCCAATACCCTCAGAACGCCCTCTCAACCGGGGAAGTTGTCGATGAAGATACCCCGTGCTTGTGGAGTAAGACCTGCGCCGCCAGAGAATGAGCATTCGGTTACAGGCGAACTGAAATTATTCGACTATAACGTCAGGATGGGGGAATAGAATGAAACTACTGGTCTGCACGACAGAATACTATCCCTACGGTTCCGGGATTGCTAATGTTGCATATAATGTTGTTCGACAGTTAGAACAGAAGGGAGTCGAATGCACTGTCTGTTCTCCCACCGGACCGGATATAACAATCGAACCGGTATCAGGATGCGGCAGACTCTCTCTTGTGCATTACTGGTATAAAGTATCAAAATATTTCCAGAATCGGCAAGATCAGTATGATATAGCCTGGTTACACTATCCGCTGATGCTAAAATCAAATCCCTTCAAGAAGAGTTATGTAACCATTCATTCGACGGCGCACGGCATAAAATATCCTTTCTATCTAAAGCCGTATCAAATCATTTCTGAGGCCCTTGAAAGGTACTGTCTGGATAAATTGGACGAAGATATTCCTTTTTCTTCAGTCAGCGACCAATCGATTTTAGATCTAAGAGCAAATGGATTTGATAAAAAGAAGATCATAAAAATAATCAATGGGGTGGATACCGGTTTATTCGGTTCTAATTACGAAAAAGATATGATTCGAGCTAAGTATGGCCTGCCGACAGGATCAACAGTATTTCTATCTGTGGGGAGATTAACATACCACAAAATGCCGTTCAGGATGATTGATTTATTCAAAAGAATTCAAAACTACGATAATGACTCTCTTCTGGTTGTTGTTGGGGGAGGTAAACTTTTACCGGAATTAGAAGCATACGCAAAAAAGAACGGCGTGCAGGTGAAGTTTTTGGGTTATGTTAAATCAGAAGAATTGCCTGAGATATACAGTTGCGCAGACTTTTTCTTCATGACCAGCAAGTATGAGGGAGGAGAACCCACTCTTACGGTAGCAGAGGCTATGGCGTCAGGTTTGCCGTGTATTGCTTCAAAAATACCAAATTTTAAGTTAGTCGAAGAGAACAATCTGGGACTGCTGTTTCACCCTTCAAACGATGATATCGCTGAGTCCGAAATTCTCAATTACTTGAGCAATTATGACTCGAAATATTCTAAAGAGATCCGGAACTACGCCATAAAAAACTTTGATTGGGGGGTTCTTTCAAACAAATACTTTGAAGAATTTTGTAATGCCATTTCTAACGATCTACAACATGAGAGAAATCCTTCAGTGTCTCCTCAGCATCGATAGTTCAGCGGTTAGTTAAAGCGATAATACATTTGACCCTGCTCGTCGGGAGGGATCCACCTATGAATAAAAAGAGTTGAGAGTGGGGATTTTTCCCCTCTTCTGCTTACTGCATCTTGAACGCTCCTACCCCTGCTCGAGAGCCGTTCGATGGCACGGGTGATTGAAGGTCGCCTGCGGTTTCCGGGGATTATGGCAGGGATGGCTGCCTTGCGGCTTCAGAGTGGAGGATTTTCCGTTAATCTCCCGGGAATTTCAGTAAATTCCGGGAAATGCCATGATCTCGAATTTTTATCGCGAAGCTGGTTATTTAGGATGGCCCCATCAGGTGTCTGAAGATCGTTAGTTATAAACCCGAGCGTGGCGCCACTGACCGGTAGGTAGTCCTATGAACGTCATTATTCTCGACGCGCACCGTGAGGGGGATGCAAGGATTGAGAGGCATACTAAATATCTTGCAGATCAGGGACTGAATATCTACAGGATACACTATAACTATAAGAGTGATTCTGCAAAACCGGGGGCATTCTCCCGGTACGGGGAAAAGGGGTTTAGAATAAATTTATTGATCCTTCAGGGGAAGATCAGGACCCTGTATTTCCTCGGATACTGTTTAAGACGAAAGATACTGAAAGACTGCCTTGAAGCATTGGAGATACTCGGCTTCGATCCCGCGCAACCGTCCGTTATCCATGTTCATGACCCCCAGTTGTTGCCGCTGGCCGGAATGCTGGTTAAAGGCGGCCTGCAGAACTCCAGGGTCGTCTATGACAGGCATGAGGTTTACGAGGTATGGAAACAGTACCTGGGGATTTCTACGCCGGCTTTCTACGAGGGCCTCGGTAAGAACGTTATCTCCGGGGCAGTTGCCGTCTCCGAACACCATATCGATATGGTTCAGAAGTTGTTCCCGGAATCATGCGTTGTAGCGGTTCCGAATTATCCGTTGCCTGAGGATTATGACGATGAGGTGATAGACAGAAAGATTGACCCCGCGAATCCGGAGGCGCCCATAAATGCCGTATATGTAGGAAGCCTCAATAACATGGCCGATAGAGACGTTGCCCTCCTTCTTAACATTGCGGATGCAGCCATTCGGTCGTACGATAACGTGACCTTCTTCGTCGGTGGAACCTCCCTTGATGAAGACTCGAAGGCGAAGATCGACGCTCTCGCCGAGAAGCATAACGGCAGGTTCCGGTTTTTCGGGCGTGTTCCCCGGGAGAAGACTGTCGAACTTACCGAGAAGGCTCACATCGGCTTCCTTCTCATAAGACCTGACGTGAGATACTGGGTAAGAACCTCCCCCAACAAGATCTATGAATACCTGATATGCGGCACCGTCCCCATCGTCAGAGCCGATGTGGACCATGCCGATCTCCTTAGATCGTGTTCGCTGATATTCGATCGTTCCGACGGCGATGAGGCTATCGTGAGCGCTGTCCTGGACCTGCTCGGCGATCCCGGGAGACTCAGGATGCTCATGACGGCCGCCAGGGAGTTAGGCGTCACGTTCACCTGGGAATCCGTAGCATGCCGGTATATCGGACTTTATAAAACGTTGCTGTATCCCGGGGCAGCCCCCAACCAATCCGCCCGGGGAATTCCCCTCGACATGTACGGGTGCGAGACTTAATGGGCGCGATATCCGAACGTCGGGCGCTTTTTGCCTGATTCGAGCGGTCTGACCGGACCTCCCGACGTGAGTCCGGACCTTGAGGACATTATGACAGCCGGATCCGCGGCATCGGCCGCAGCGTTCTGATCCCGGCTCAAAAATTCGTGCAGCGGCCTGCTCCTCGCAGGGGTACCCACAGTCAGGTTCCCCGGGTCCCGAGGAGCATCTCCTTGACTTTATAAGATACCAGCATCGGCTTTGAAAGCAGGACTACCCTCGAATGGATCGACAGATGCTCAGCCCCGAACTTTGCCTTGTTTCGGAAACGGGGATTGTCTGGCGCCAGTTTCTGCCGCCCGGAGGATAATTTCTCATATCCGTTCTTCCACGCCCAGTTGATACTCTCCCACATGATGTAGTAGGCGGGAGTATACCGGTTCGGGAGATCCCGGTTGATAGCCAGATAATTGCCATAGAAGACCTTCCTGGCCGGGTCCAGAAGCGCCAGAGATCCGCCGGCAAAGAGGCCGTCCCTGCTTAGCACCGTGACTCTCACTTCGTCCGGGAAAAGTTCCAGGAGTCTCTCGAAAAAGGCAAGAGGCAGGATTGTGCCGTTGATATGCGTCATGTTCCCGGAATAGTGCCGGTAAAAGTCGTCGAGACCGTCCGGACGGTTTATCTCCGAGACCTCGAATCCGTCTTTCTCAAACGTGCGAATGGCATATCTTACATTCTTCGAGAGCCCGGCCCATATGGTATCGGGGGGGCTGGATCTCAGGTCCGTCACCATATGGCCTGTATCCTCGCCGGGGACATGGGTGAACCTGATCCCGTCCAGCAGAGCGGAGTTGCACGTATTGAAGTGCAGGAACGAGTACTTCTTCGCAAAGAGCGACAGGATCTCATTGAAATGGTCGGCATCGAACGTATCGTCCAGCACAATTCCGTTCATCTCGGAGTGGGGGATACTGACCAGCCCCTGGAAGTTCAGCGCCGACCGTTCGGCCCAGGGACTTATTCCGACGACTTCCCGTTCGTTGAGGATGAGATAATACCGCAACTTCGGGTGAAAAACGTCTTCGAGAACCTGTTTCCACCTTAAACTGTGAAAGGGTGTTCCTCCTCCTGATTGGTTGTTAAATTCCTCCCATTGGTCTGCAGTGTCCTCGGATAACAACTCAATCGAATATGCCATACGGGGATACCTACCCGGGCGACGGTATTAATACTTCGTATCATCGGGCGACAGATGTGGCATACCGGGCGAATACCCGGGAGCATGCAGGAGGAAGGCCCCGATAACGGGCGTTGATCCCGGCACAGAGAGATCGGGCCTGCATCATCGCGGCCGGGAGAGCATCGGGATGACCCTTACGGGATGATAGAAAACGTTAATGCCGGTGTCGCTTAAGGTGCCCTTCATGACGTATTCCATCGAACTGCTATCACAGAGCAATGCTCACCGGTGGGAAGAATTTAATTGCCGGTGCAGGGAGGGGACGCCGTTTCACAGCATACGTTGGAAGAACATACTCGAGGATGTGCTGAAACTTCGATTACGCTACTATCTCGTCCTTGATGGCGGGAAGGTCGTCGGCATATGCCCCTTTGTCAAACGGTCGATGAAACTCTTTCGAGGCTTAAGCAGTATACCCCGCTCCGAGTACAGCAACATCCTGCTGGACGGTACGTTCAATGCCGATCACATCAGCGAAGTTCTATCCCTCTTCGCGAATAAATATTCGTTTTTGTCCTTTAATACGTACGATTCGGCCTTACCCGACAGGATCGATTACGTCAATGTCCCGAACGAGGATGGATGCAACATACTACTGGACCTGAACCGGACCCCTCCCGAGACGATATGGAAGGAGATCCTCTCAAAGGACGAGCGGTATAAAGTCAATAGATTCGAAAAAGGAGGCTTTACGGTCCAGGAGGTAGGAAAGGGGGACGACCTGGAGAAATTTTATCAGTATTACAGGGAGAACCTGAGCCACATAAAAGGGTATATCCTGCCGTTCACCTTCTTCGAGAGGCTTCTGGACTCATTTTCCCCGGACGAAGTGAGGGTTGCAATCGTGACGAACAATGGCGTATTCGCCGGCGGAAACCTGACGTTGCTGGACCCTGCCCGAAAAACCGCTTACTTCCAGTACCTTGCACTCAACCGGGACCTCCCGAACAAGTATTCTCCCAGTTACTACCTTTCGTGGGAGGGGATCAACTGGGCGTGGGAGAACGGATACGAGAAGATATCGTTCGGACGGGAGAAGCTGGATAATCCTCGTGTCCGAAGCAAAGCAAAGTTCGGGGCCGAACCCGTGCCAATCCATTCGAGGGTTGTCCTGCTTTCGAAGACGGCATCCCTGCTCTACCAGTTGAAACAGACCGTTTCAGGGAGCCGAGAGGCTGGTGCCCCCTCAACGGGCCGGGTGTCCTGAATGGTGCGAACCGAGGTAAGAGCGCTGGAGTCCGGCGAACTGACGGCGTGGGATGAGTTGGTCGCCGGCTCTCCTCAGGGGACGGTCTTCCACACGAGCGACTGGTTACAGCAGACTGCGTCATTCCTGAACCGGACACTGGTGATACTCGGGTGCTACGAGGACGAGACGTTGATCGGGGGCTGCCCCCTTCTCCTGTCGAATCCGTACAGATTGCTCAAGATTGCTTCTTCTGCGGCGTTGCTGGCCCCTTACGGGGGGGTGGTGATAGCCGGAGTCGAGAGCACCAATCAGAGAAAGAGAGAGTCGCATGCCGCTAAGGTCGTTGAGTCCGTTCGGAACCATATCGTCCGCGAGAGATACGACTATGTGGACCTGGTGAACTCTCCTGGGTTTACGGATATTCGAGATTTCACCCGGGACGGATGGGATGCAAAGGTGTATTATACCTATACGCTTCCGGCTGACGTGGATCTGTCCAACCGTATCACAAAGAATGCACGCAACAGTATTCACAAGGCCCAAAGACAGGGCATCACTGCAACGGAGCACTTCGATGCCGAGGTATACTGGGCGCTCACGATGAACACCTTCGAGAGGCAACATTCGCAACCTCCTTTCTCCAAAAAACATCTCCTGAGCCTGCTTAAGACGATCCGGGAGAAGAACCTGGGTGAGATGTGGGTCGCCATGACCCCTTCGGGAGAGATCGTTGCGGCTGAGGTCATGGTCTGCGACAGAACGACTGCCCATCGCTGGTCTGCCGCCTCTTCAGAGGAGCACCTGAGCACAGGGGCGACCTCACTTCTTCTTAGCGAGATCATCACTCATTTCGCGGGCAGGAATTGTTCGTCGGTCAACCTGATGGGAGGCAACATAGCCCGCCTGAGTGCGTTCGTATCCGGTTTCAACCCGGACCTTGTTCCTTACTACGGCGTTGAGCTCTCCGGGCCCAGGTACAACATCATCAACGGACTCAACAATCGCGTAAAGGGCGTGGCCTCTCGCATCACCTCAAAGGTCGGCGCAGGACCCCCGCAACGGATATGACCGGGATTCATCGCGGCGCTTTGTTGCAGGGCTGCATAGGCCGCATCCGTTCGGACGACGGATCTGAGGTGGTGAAAAGTATTATCTGTGTTGTCCGGCAAGATGCCCCTCATGACTTATTCCATTGAGCTGTTGTCCGAACGGAATACACACCAATGGGAAGAGTTTAACAATCGATCCCGGGAGAGCACGCCGTTTCACAGCATACGCTGGAAGCACATCCTCGAAGATGTGCTGAAACTGCGATTACGCTACTATCTCATCCTTGATGGCGGGAAGGCCATCGGTATCTGTCCGTTCATTGAGCAGTCGATAGGCTTTTTCCGGGGCTTAAACAGCATACCTCACTCCGAATTCAACAACATGATATTGGACGATTCGTTTGATGCCGGCCGCCTTGATGAGATTCTGTCGCTCTTCGCAGAAGATTACTCGTTCCTGCACTTCAACATCTACCAACCGGGCATTATAGCGGAAATAAAACGTGACAATTTTGTTGTTGAGCATACGGGCAATATGATACTGGACCTGAGGCGGAAACCTCCGGAGGCCATATGGAGCACGTTTTCGAGAAACATGCGGTACAATATCCAGATATTCGAAAAGAGAGGCTTTACGATCCAGGAGGCGCACGAGCCAGCGGAGATCAAAAGATTCTATCACTATTATGTAGAAAATTTGACACACATCAACGGGGATATTCTGCCGTTCTCCTTCTTCGAGAGGCTTCTGGAATTGTTTCCTGACGAAGTGAGGATCGCGACCCTGACGAACGGCGACGTATTTGCAGGCGGATGGCTGACGCTGGCATCCCCTGATCGGACAACCGCCTATTACCAGTACCTGGCCCTGAATCGGGACCTCCCGAACCGGTATACCCCCACGTATCCTATCTACTGGGATCTGGTCACCTGGGCGTGGGATAACGGCTATGCGAAACTCTCCTTCGGGCGGCAGAGACTGGAACCGGAAAACCCCCGCTTACAGGGCAAAGCAAAATTCGGGGCCGAACACGTACCGATTCATGCCAGGCTGGTCCCATTATCAAAGACTGTATCTCTGGCGTACCGGTTGAAACGAAAACTCTCCGGGATTCAGCCTGGTTATGCCTCCACTGCAGGATAGGATGACCGGCACAGAGCAGTTGCCGATGCCGTTTTACCGCCCTATCCGGCGGTCAGGCTGCCTGTTTGACGCGGAGATCGCACCGGTGCGGAGCGGGCCTGCAGGACCGTTAGGAAAGGGCGATTTTTCAGATGAGGGTTCTATGCGGGCTCTCCTCGCCACCGGCCCCGGCATCGTGAGGATAAGGGTGTTCTGCAGAGCGTGCCTGAGGCGAACCCGGGGCATACGGGACATCGCCGGCTCGTTTTATAAACCTCCCTGGAATTCGAATAAACCCCGATTTTGCAGAGGGGACAGACCCCGCTGTACCCTGCATAACGTTAATATACTCTCAGGGGTTTGACGATTGACAGGATCATTCTCTCCACAGGAAAACGCCGACAAACCACCCGGAGCACGTACATGGAACAAGGAAGTCCCGTACTGATGAAGGCGCTATTCGCGGCTATCTTCGTCTTTATCGCCCTCATGGCACTGATTGCCTTCTATCCCGGCTTTCAGCAGTTGCCGTTAACAGACCAGAAGTTCGAGATCTCCGGCACTCTTGTCTCCCGGGATACCGATCCCGGCACAATCCACATCCTTGCAATCCCCCTGGTGAATTCCGGGAAGATACGCGAGATAGAGACTGAGGCACGACCATATGCCTCACAGCACGTCGCCGCGTATGCAACCCTCACCGCTCCGGGACCCTACCGCATCCAGGTTCCCGAACCTGGCGATTACGTCATCTACGCCTGGAAGGATACGAACGACGACGGTGGGATCGATCACGAGGACTACCGGGACCCCTCCGGCTGGTACCGGACCGACGATTACCTGATGCCGACGAGCGTGAACGTGGGCCCCGGCAGGGATGCTTCCGGCATTAATCTGGCGTTGATCGCCCCGACCCCTTACCCGGATGAAGAGTTGAGTGTCAGCCGGGGGAGCGGCGGGGGAACCCTGAAGCAGATCAAAGGGTATCCGGTCCTGCACCTCCGGGGGACCGACGAAGAACGGGCATACGCCCAGGGGTATCTTGTCGGCCCGCAGATCCGGGACTGGGTCGAGTATGTTCTGGTCGAGTTCTATGCCCGTTCGCCGTCGCTGTATGAAAACGACCTCCTTCCCTTCATCCGCAACAACTTCTCGGCAAGCGACCCCTACATTCCCGTTGCCGATGCGATGCTCCAGGGCATGCGGGACTCCGGGACCAGCATGCGCATCGACGCCCTCAAGCGGGATGTCACGCGCGATGATATTCTGGCGATCAACTCCCTGTACTGCCTGGTGCACCTGCGAGATTCCATCGAGGATAAAGAAACGGACGAGCAAAGCGCCATAATGTGTTCAAACGCGGTCGCCTGGGGCAACCTGACGGAGAACGACGAACTTGCCGGCGGGTTGATCCACGGCAAGAACATGGACGGAGAGAACGACCTGCGGAAGGTCACGGTGAACACCCTCCTCATCGTCGCAACCGAACCCGAAGAGGGAAGCGGCAACCTGCGTGTCGTCGGCATCGACTGGCCCGGCTTCTACGGGACATATAATGCCATGAACGAGGAGGGCCTGATCCTGGCCACGCATTCATCAGGCTCCGTCCCGGACTTCAGTGCGGCGGACCTGCTTGAGTACTCTTCGCTCTACATGGAAACCCTGCAACGCTGCCGGACCATCGCCGAGGCAGAGGCATACTGGGAGTCGCGGGACATGACCCGGACGGGAGGCTGGAATACGGCAGTCTCGGTGCCGTACACAGTTGAACCCGGCGGGATACCCTCGGTGACGTTCGAGTCCGACTCCTACGGGATGGCGGTGCGGAGACCCGGTGACATTCCCCCGACGGGCATCCCTGCAATCCTGACGACCAACGACTTCTACGTCTATACTGCCGGGGGAGGCACGGAAGCGGAAGCAACGGCGAGCGAAGACCCGGCACCAATTCTGCCGACCCATTACCGGTACATAGCAATGAACGATACCCTGAACCGGTTCATAAGCGAAGGCCGCAGTATCGGCACGGCCGAGATGATCGAGATCCTGCAGGCTGCTTCGAACACCACGGAGTACTGTGGGATTACCGAGTACAGCTACATCGGATATCCCGACACCATGTCCTTTGCCGTTGCACGGGAGGATCTTGACGGAAAGATCCTCGATGCATCGTTTGCAAAGTACACGACATTCTCCTTTGAGGAAACCTTCCAGTGACGACCATTTCAGGGGCAGGCATGCCCGGGAACAACCGGCGGGGGCAGAACCGGAGATCACGGTATGTCCGGGGGCGAGCGGTTGAATGCTCCGCCGGCCGGAAAGATATATACCGCCCTGCGCAAGAATACGGGCGAGAGGCATCTCCGCGCATGATGGATCTACTCAGGCAGGATAGAGAGGTATGGGACCTGTTCACCAGGCGGGAGGAGTACGGAAGATGTGAGCGGGATCGGCACGACCGATTTCCGTACTATAGAAGCTGCCATCGGGACCTATGCGTGCCCCGGGCATCGCAGATGCTCATCGAGAACGGCTTTCAGTGCGAATACCCGGAATCGCAGCCGTTTGCAATCTGCCTTACGCACGATATCGACACGGTGTACCGGCCTCTCCGTTCCAAAGGCTATGAGATCGCAAAAGCGCTGAAAGACGGGAATCTTAAGCGTGCCGGAAACACCGCTCTGCAAATGCGCTCGAAGAAACTCCCCGCGTGGAACTTCAAAGAGATCGCTGACCTCGAGGATTCCTACTGCGCGCGCTCGAGCTTCTACTTCCTTGCCCCGGAGAAGGGGGCACGGGAGTACGCATACGCGCTCGAGGATGTCGAAGGGGAGATGTGCACACTCCTTGATGGGGGGTGGGAGATCGGCCTGCACGGAGGGTGCGAGGCCTACCTGAACCCGGAGAGGCTGCAGGCGGAGAAGCAGCGCCTGGAGAAGATACTCAACCGGAGGATAGCCGGGTATAGAAACCATTTCCTCAAGTTCCGGGTGCCGGAGACCTGGGAATTGCTGGAGAATGCGGGGTTCCGGTATGACACCACTCTGGGGTATTCGGACTGTGTCGGGTTTCGGAACGGCATGTGCCACCCTTTTTTGCCTTTCAACCTGAATACAGGCCGGGAGATGGAGATCATGGAGATCCCGCTCGCGATCATGGACCGGACGTTGCTCCACTATATGTCGTTGAACCCGGAGCAGGCCTGGGCCCAGATAGAACGCCTCCTCACCGCCGCCGAGCGGCTTCACGGTGTGGTCACCATACTCTGGCATAACGAATTCATGCTCGGTACGGCGCTCCGGTTCTACCGGAAGATCCTGAAGTATGGGCACGATAGGGGTGCCTGGATGACGAGCGGCGAGGAGATCGAGAAGTGGTGGAAGAAAGAGGGGTTGCGGTCTCCTCAGACTGAGTGAGGCGGCCGGCTCGTGCTGTCTTCGGTAAAGGCGGGCCCGATCCTTCGAACGGCTTTCCGTACAACCTCTGCCGGCCCCGTCATCGGAGCAACCCCAGCCGCTCCATCCACTCAATGTGTCCTGGGGGGACGGAACCCCGGATCATTCTCAGAACCTCCTTGCGGATCAGGGCATCCGTGAAGAAGATCAGGAGGTAGTAGGCAGCCGCGGTCACTCCCGCGACCCCGAGCAGGAGCAGGAACGGGACCCCCGCAAACTTCGCGATTATGAGGGGGAGGGATACACCGATGCTGAGCAGCAGGTGCCGGGCCAGGCTGAGGACGCTGTCCCGGTACCCGGCCTCAGACTCCCGTATGAGGTAGGCGCTCTTCGCCCCCCAGATGAAAACGCCGCCGATGGAAAAGAGCGTGAGCGCTATAATGGGATCGCCGAAGGTGCCGCCGATAGAGAAGAGGAGCGCCAATGCGCACAGGGTCAGGATCTCGAAGAAGAAAAAAGCCCTCTGCCTGTCGAGAACGCCGAAGAGGGATGAAATGGGTGAGATGATGAATACGGCGAAGATCCATGGAGCAATAATCATCGCATAGGTGCCTGCTGTGAGCCAGTTTGCACCGAAGATGAAGGTGAAGAGATCCTGGGCGAGGATCACAAAGAGAACGAAGGGGAAAATGCCGACGGAGATCAGCCTTGTGTGGACCTCACGGACCACGTTCTTTACGTCCCCGGTCTGGATCTTCTCCTCGCTCGCTTTCTGGAAGAACACCTGTGTGATAGATTTTCCCACCATCGCCATGGGCAACTTTACCGCCATTATGGCAAGGGCATAATATCCGACAACAGTCGGGTTGAAGAAGTAGGCAAGCATGAATGCCGGCAGTTCCCAGGATACGCTGTTGGCAAGGCTGCCGAGAGACGCATAGAGTGAAAAATGCTTGTATCGAGCGGCAAGAGCCCTCATCCGCCCTCCTGTGACGGTCTTTAATAGGGCAGTGTCCTCTTTCAGTCCCTGGAGCAGGGAGAGGGTGGCAAGACCCGCCCCTATCACCGAACCGAGGATGAGGCCGAGCGGGGAGGCATGGATCAGACCGCCTCCGATCTGGATCACCCGTGTTGAGACCGTGTTCGTTACGATGCCCCTGGCGATGACGCCGTACCTCACCTTCCGGGAGAGCCATTCATTCAGGACCACGATGAGGCTGGTGAGGATGATATAGAGCGGCAGCCATACAAAGTAGTCGGCGATCAGCGGCGTATTGAAGACGCTTCCGAACCAGTCCGCAAACCCGATAAAGACAACGCCCACCCCGGTAGAGATACCCAGCAGACAGATGACACACACCCCAAGGAGGTTCACGGAATCTTCTTCTCGCTCCGTTACCATGATCGCGAAGTGATAGGAGAGGGTGGAGACGACCAGTATCACTGCAGCTATGGAGAGGAAGAGCTGGTTGACCCCGAAAAATTCCGGTGGATAAAGGCGTGTAACTACGGGAATGAGGATTATGGCAACAATCTGGGCGATTACGGTGCCCGACGCCATCTTAAGTAGGTTGCTGATGAAACTCGGCATGAGGCGATCTCATGCTTTAAACCCGAGATCAGTGATATATGTTTTGCCCCGACGGCTGAAAAGTCGATAAAAGGCATTGCTGAAGGTGTGCTCTATCGGTCCGGCCTGCTCAAGCACCTGGCCGATCGCAAGACCGGTCCGGCATGAGCCGATGAGCGGCCTGCCCCCCCTTCCGGCTCCGCGTGATATCAAGTTGGGGAAGGATCCTCGCATCAGGGACCGAGGGCGTTTCGGTTCGTCACGAGCGGGTATGCCGTTTTCGATTTCATGGGGCGACAGGTATGCACGGAGGCTAACCCCTCTCATCCGCAGGCCCTCTCACAGGAGTATCCGGGAGGAGCGCCCGGAGAACGGGGCCCGGGTGCCGACGGGAGGGTTTTGCACGGCCTGGCGTGCACGGGTATGAATCGGATGCAAAGCGGCCTATGAGTATCTGCTATCCTTCGCCTGATCCCCGGAGAAGAGGGCGAATGGCATCATTGGAATGAAAGGAAGAAGCAGTGCAATGGAGATAGGGAGATATTCGTTGGCCGCCTCCGAATCCGCCGTCACTCCTGCGATCGATTCGGATCTCCGCAGGTATTATATGCATGGACTCATGATCGGTTACAACGATGCGGAAGAGAAACGTTGCATCGATCACCCTGGCGGTCTGGATGCTCACCGTGAGCGGTCTTATGAGTATGCTTCACATCCCGGACCTGAAAATGTTTATGGCCACCATACTCGTGGGATTCTTCATCATAGTCTACATCTTTCACCCGGTGTTTTCAAAACCGGGGTATATCCGCAACATACACCGTATGACAGCAGTCTGCATGGTGCTCTTCGGCCTGGTCATCGTCCTGAGAATACTGGAACTGGTCAGCGGGTGAGGAGCCCCCTGCATCACATAGGTTCTGTTTGAGTGATTGACATGGAGACAGACGAACGTGAACGCTACAGAATCGGCGCATCCCTTCTCATAGGTTTTGCAGTCCTGCTCCTCATTGCAGCCCTGGCGACAGATCAGTGGAGAGACATGCAAACCCCCCTCTTCATGCTGAGTACGACCTGTTTCGTCGGGGGAGTTTTTCTCTTTGCGTTCGGCGGGGGCGAGTCGATCGACGCAAGGTTAGCCAGCCGCCTCTCCCTGCAGGGCATCCCTGCTCTTGGTCGGATCATCAGGAATCTGGGTGGCTACGGTGTTGCAATCTTTCTTCCGCCGGATAACCCGGACGGGAAGGTTATGCAGTTCATTCCTACCCAGCCCGCCTGCAGGCCTCTTTTCGGAGACGGAGGCGGATTTGCTTATCACAACGGGAGCACCGGGACTATAGCCCATCCCCTGGCGGCCCCCGTTCTCGAGGATCTGAAACGCGACAACGAACTCGTCCTGCCTTCGGAGTACGGCCTGCTGATGGGGGCTATCCGTGAGGTGTGCGAGGACCTCCTTTCCGTCGCGGACCGGGTGGACATAAGAAGGGTGGGCGACACGGTGATCTTTCACCTGCACAACTACCTGCTCTTCTCGGGCTGTGCTGCACTTCGGAAGGAGTCTCCGGAGGTCTGCATGCTCTGCCCCTGCTCGATCTGCAGCCTGGTCGCGTGCATGATCGCAGAGGGCCTTAAGTGCGAGGTTAGCCTGAACTGCGTCACCCTGGATGACACCGGCCGCTCGCCCGGTATGGAAATCCGCTATACCCTTAAGACGGGTACAGGTGAACTCCAATCTGAAGGGACTTAAATGAGCCCGTACCGCTAATTCCCGGGCCCGTTATGGCAGGACGGATCGATTTCTCCTCTCCCGCATCCGTCAGTGCAG
Source organism: Methanobacteriota archaeon (assembly GCA_023436625.1). Classification (GTDB taxonomy): domain Archaea; phylum Halobacteriota; class Methanomicrobia; order Methanomicrobiales; family Methanoculleaceae; genus Methanoculleus. The sequence goes on from JAEZIP010000075.1 coordinate 66,541, forward strand.
GAAATGGTAGACTTTGACGACGGAATTTGAGTAAATCTTATCCTCTGCAGATAATTTGCCTGTCACGTTCAGGACATTTTCCTCTGTGGGCCGGTAGGGCTGAAGGCTCTGGTCCGGATCAATCTCCGCTTCATTCAGTAACTCCTCCGGCCCGAAGAGCAGCCCGCCATGCATGAACTGGGCATCCAGAAGGATGATGTAGCCTGTCTTCCCCGCTACCCCCAGATCGCTTCGCATCATGCGAGTGGAATAGTAAGGCAGATTCAGGCTTTCGGATTCGTTGATCTCCTTTCTTCCGAAGAACCGCACCGTATAGTAGTCCGAGTACAGAGTGGACCCGCTGGGCACCGTCTTGAGCACACGATCGAACGCGGCTACCTCATCCTGGTCGAAGGAGTACCGCTTGTAGCTTGGCTCGTCCCTGACAAGTCCGAGAGAACCGATGCCGTACAGGAGGACCATGGCAATGAGCACTACCCCGACCCATCTTGACGTCAGCCTCACAGCGGCCAGGTGCCGGGTGAGAAGGTATATTCCGACACCCATAACGGCGGCAAGAATCGGCAGAAACAGGATTGCGAACCGATCGATCCGGAGGGTTGCTGCGAACTGGAAGATCACGGTAAGGATATTCGGAACGTTCAGGAGAACTGCTATCAGTCCTAAAAAGCCGAATACAACTGAATATTTCGGCTGCTGCTTCCATATAAGATAAATCGCTCCGATCAGTGCGAAGAACACTACGAACAGGCCGTCGATCTGGCTGACCAGGAAATTCCAGCCGTTGTACACCACATCGGTGAAAACGATCTCCTGGTAGAGCGATAACTCGGTACGCGGCAGCAGTTCCGCCACGAAGGAGTAGGCTACGAAACTCCAGTAACAGGCAAACAGGGATATGGGGACCATCAGGAAGACCGGACTCACGTGCTTCCTCTCCTGGACGATCCATCCAAGGACGAAGAGGAGGCCGGCCAGGATGATGATCATGGGCATGGAGATCTGGTGCGTCAACAGGATGAAGACGACCATGATCACGGCAGGGATCTTCCTGGCGACGGGCCTGGCGATGGCATGCTCCGCGTCGGCCTTCGGGTCTGTCATGGTATAGAGCAGGTAAAGGAGAATAAGAAACCCGACGTAGGCCATAATCCTCGTCACCATGTACGTCCCGTAGAATATGACGTCGGCGTTCATCGCATAGAGAAGAACGGCCAGAAGGGCGATCTGCTCGTTACGGAATATGCTGTTGACCAGATAGTACAGGAACAGGACCGTTGAAGCGAAGATCAGGCCCGTGGTGACAAAGAGGGCTGTCTGGATATCCATGCCCAGCATCTGCGAAGATTGAGCCACAAATATGTGGTATAGGGGAAAGTAGGTGTATGTTCCGACGTCGGGCGGGATGACGTGCCCTGACAGATACGTGACCGTGGCCATGTAACTGTGTGACAGTATATCCGTTGTCCCGAAGTACAGGGCCGGCCGCAGGGTATAGCTGTAAATCGTGATCGCGAGCGTGAGCATGGTCTCGAGGAGGATCGTCACTGGCCGCAGCCGCCAGGACAATATCTGGACGAAAATCGTCGTATACAGTATGAGCGCCGGAAACAGGCCGAATTCGAGATCGGTTTCCGTTACGAATAGAACCAGGACGGCAAGCGTGCAGTACAGCAGGAAGAACATCGGCGACACAAGAATATTATACCGGAATACCACCGCTTTCTCTGACAGGTCGGGGTCCCTTTTCTTTATGAGAATGAATACGGCACACGCGATGATCGCAGGGATCGCTATGATTGAGCCGTTGACCAGATAACTCATTCTGTCGATATAGACGCAGAAGATGCAGCCGACGATGTAGAAAGAGAGCGTCAGGTACGGGAGGATGTTGGCCAGTCTCTCAAGCGATCGGATCTTCATTTTCAGACCGAACCGCACTTCAACGCTCAACCCTAATAAAGTTAAGTTTGCGAAACGCCGACGCCCCGGCGAAGGGGTTCTCCGGAATATTCCTGCGTACGGTCGGAATGGGTTCTATACTGGCGAAGGTGGGCAGCGGGTTATGATGTCTCGCACACAGGGCCTGCCCTGTCAGGTGGCGCCTTTTCTCCTATACGTGGCGTATCGGCCCCTCTTCGTGGAAGTTCCGTTCGGGCCCGATCAGGTTGTCGGTCATGATGATCCCACTTCTGCCGTCCGTCTGCCAGACCGGTTCTGCCTGGGTGTAGTGGAACCAGTTATGGTCGATGTACGCCCCGTCGCGGGGGACGCCCCGGATGGCTACCGGGTATGCACCCGAGGGGCTCGTGGCCAGGAATGTGTTGTGGTGGATCCGGATCGTGTCGCCTGCAATCGTGCCGGAGCCGTTCGTGTCGGGCTTGCCGTGCATGTCGAAGGCGTGCGGGGACGTTGCGATGGCGTGCGGGCCGCAGATGTTGTACCTCGCCTCGTATCCATCCCCGGCGACTCCGGTCCCGGCGATCGCGTGCCGGCAGTAGTCGAAGTAGTTCGCCTCGATCAGAGCTACGCCGCCGGCGGAAACCACGATACCGTATCCGAGACCGTCCATCTGACAGTGGTGGATATAGTTGTGGTGGATGTAGCCGCCGGTCTTCATGTCGGAGCCTCCGGTGCCGACCATAGTGATCGCAGCACCGTTCCAGCCCCAGATCTCACAGTTGTCCACCTCAAAGTTCCGGTAGGTGCAGAAGATTCCTATCTTTTTTTCATCGATCCAGTCTGTGTCCTTGTTCGGCCCCTCGATACGGAGGCCGGTGATCCTCACATTCTCCCCCCCGGCGATGAGTCCGGCCGGGTAGTTGGAGTCTGTCGATGCCAGGGAGATCCTTCCGCCCGGGGAGACCGGGAGTTCGCCCATCCCGGGGTCATCGGGAACCGAGATGTACGCCCCTCCCGACGCAACGGAGCCTGCGATTGCCTCCATCGGAGATGAGATCGTACCGGATTCAGCCTCTATCCAGGTATATCTCCCTCCGCTCCGCTCTTCCATGGCAGAATCAGGAAGATAGTCCGCGTCGTCTGTGATGAGGATCCCGTCGAGTTTCGCATCTTCCTCCCGCCAATGGATGGTCAGGGTGTGCTGACCGCTGGAGAGGCGGTGGACCCCTTCCCTGTTCCAGCGCCAATCAGAACCGGCTTCAAGGTCCCATCGCCGGGTTCCTTCACCGTCTACCGAGATCCAGAAGGAATCGCTCTCCTCATGGGATGCGGATGCAAGGCCCCAGACAACATAATCTCCGGACTCTCCAACCTCGAACGAGTATACCGCCGATCCGGTTGTATTCCTCTCCCCCCTGTTGCCGGCAAGGGTCACTCCTTCCGGTACGGTCACCCCTCCCGAAATATCCGTGAGGTCGATCCGGGCCATCTCATCGACGTAGATCACATCTCCGCTCTCTGCGCTCGAAAGGGCAGTAAGCAACTCGTCGGTGGTTGTAACGACATAGTCGATTCTCGAGTCCGTCGAAGTGAATATCTCGTCGTAGCCCTCACCTCCGCCGATAGGATTGCCCGTTGGATTCGATTCTGCGCCGAACGTCTGCTCCTGATCGGGGAATGACGGATCCGGAGTGCCCGCGAAGAAGGGAGGCAAGAAAAATTCCAAAATACTCGTGTTGTTTTGTCCCAGGGATAGCAGCGTGTTGCGTATCGTCCTGTAAATATCGATGATCGACGGCACTGCCCGGGTATCTCCGTCTTCGGCGCTCGCAGTCCAGATCCCCCCACCGAGGAGTTGAACTCCGTGGATATGCGGGATGCGGGAACCGCTTTCGCTGGTTTGATCGCTACAGATCGGGGAACTACCTGAATCGGCAGGACTCCGCGATGGATCCGTTAGCTCGGGCTCTTCCCAGCCTCTGTTCTCGACCCGGGAAGGAAGATTGGTGCCGATAGTTATCGAGATGACCAGTGCTGCACACAGCAGGATCTGGACAACAGGAACGAAATCGCCGGATCTCACTTGTTGTGTTTGATTCCGTTGGTCCGCAATAAATCTTTTTACCGGCAGCGCGCTTTCGGGCCGTAGTAATACCCGGTACACCAGGGGCGCTCATTGGACCCGGGATGCCGCGTTTCAGCACGATTTCCGGTCTGGCCCACGTGTCCGTGCAAAAAAGTGTTCTGTCGAAGCGGGCCTAAGTGCGATTAAATAGATGAAGCACCCATCCAAAAAAGGTGGTTGTGGGGTCGCTCTTGACCTTCCTTACCAGTTCAGACGTACTTGATCGGACCCGACTTTGAGAGAGTTCCGGATGTCCCGATCAGGTTGTCGGTCATGGTGATCCCACTTCTGCCGTCCGTCTGCCAGACAGGTGCCTGCTGGGTGTAGTAGAACCAGTTGTGGTCGATGTACGCCCCGACACGGGGGACACCGCGGATAGCAATCGGGTATGCACCCGAGGGGCTCGTGGCCAGGAACGTGTTGTGGTGGATCCTGATCTCGTCACCTGCAATAGTGGTTGAGCCGGACGCCTTGCCGTGCATGTCGAAGGGATGCGGAGACGTTGCGAGGGCGTGTGGGCCGCAGATGTTGTACCTGGCCTCATAGCCATCCCCGGCAACCCCGTCTCCGGCGATCGAGTGCCGGTTGTAGTCGAAGTAGTTCGCTTCGATCAGGGCGACACCTCCGGCGGTTACCACGATGCCGTATCCGAGACCGTCCATCTGACAGTGGTGGATATTGTTGTGGTGGATGTAGCCGCCGGCCTTCAAGCTGGAACCTCCGGTGCCGGCCATGTTGATCCCGGCATTGCACCAGCCCCAGATCTCACAGTTGTCTATCTCACTGTTGCGCTGGGTGCAGTAGATTCCAATGGGTTTGTAATTCACCGAATCGGTGTTCTTTTCCGGTCCCTCGATACGGAGGCCGGTGATCCTCACATTCTGCCCGTCGACCCTGAACAGGACGGCCGGAGACGGTGGGCTGGACTGCTTGCTCTGGTAGATCCGTCCGCCCGATGCACCGTTCTCGCCCCGGTTGCTCGCAAGGGTGACCCCTGCCGGAATCCGGGTGTTGTACGTGCCGCTCATGTCGATGTTGGCGTTGCCTTCGATGTAGACAACATCGCCGGACCGTGCGCTCTGCAGGGCCGAGAGCAGTTCGCTCTTCGTGTCGACGATGAAGTCAGCACTGCTTCGGCTGACGATGTTCGTGTAGCCGTCGCCTCCGCCGATCGGGTTTCCGGTCGGGTTGGCATCCGCTCCGTAGACATTGTTACCGGGAGTCGGTGCCGGGGTCTGGGTCGGCCTTGGAGTCGCCGTCGCAGTGGGTGTCGGCGTCACGGTGGGTGTCGGGGCCGGTGTGGTCGCCTTCACCGTCATCGTCTTCGTGAGAACGTTGTTGTCCTCATTCTCCTCAACCATCCGGTCGACGTCGTCCACCCATGCCTGAATGGTGTAAGTGCCCGCAGCCGCATCCCAGGTCGCACCGGCCGAGCCGCCGTTCGCGGTCACCGTGACCGATGCTCCGGGGGCGATGGAAGTCCTGAAGCCGTCAGACCAGACTTTGGAGCCAAGGCTTCCGTCCGAGGTGAAAGCCACCCCGTGAATCGTGCCGGATGGCGTTGCAGCAGTGCCCTGGTTCTTGATCACCGCTTTCATGACGATCGTGTCGCCGGTTGCCGGGCTCGCCGGTTCCCAGGAGATGTCGGTCACCACGAGGTCCGGGTTCCCTGAGGGGGCCGGTGTAGAGGTCGGCGTCGCGGTGGGAGTCGGGGTCGGTGCAACATTGGGGACCGTGATCTCCTTGCTCATGACGTTGTTCGTCTCGTCGCTCTCAGCGATCCGGTAAACATCGTCTACGTTGGCCTTCACCGTGTGAGTGCCTTCGACAGCTGTCCAGGTTGCACCGGCCGAGCCGCCGTTCGCGGTCACCATAACCCATGCACCCGGGGCAATCGATGCCGTGTGGGTGTCGGACCAGACACCGGGACCGGCGGCCCCGTCATCGAACGTAAAGAGGACGCCATGCTTCACGCCGGCAGGCGTGGGGCCGTCACCCTGGTTCTTGATTACCGCTTTCATGACGATCGCATCGCCGGTTGCCGGGCTCGCCGGTTCCCAGGAGATGTCAGTCACCACGAGGTCCGGGTTCCCTGAGGGAACCGGTGTGGAAGTCGGCGTCGGCGTCGGAGTTGCGGCAGGATTGGATACCCCAACTGCGATGAAGTCGCTCAGGGCATAGTTTCCGGCTGCAATGACTACAGTGCCGTTTTCGACGGCCCTCATTGCTGCCTGGATAACTTTGCTGTCATCCGTTCCCGCTGTTCCGCTGCTGATTACCTGACCAGTGCCGTCTTCCGCAATGATCTCAGTATCGTCAGTGTACACAACGACATCGTAGGTACCCTCCGATACTTCCTGACTTGGCGCAGCCTGTGCCGATGCAGCCATAGCAAACACCAGGCATAGTGCAAGCGCAAGAAATAGGGGTTTCTTCATGTGTAATCTCCTAGATCCGCCCCGGGAGGACCCCTTTCGGCCTCCCGGCAGGCCGGTGAGGGTGGATTCCCTCAGATTTATTTTATTTCTCTAACATATATATCAGTAGGTTTTGAAATTTATCATAAACCGATTAAATGGTGTTATTGTGGTTTAGATGGTCATTAATTTCAATTAACCCTCATTAAAATGTTATTGTGGCTTGAGATAGTTTATTATACTTGATTTTTTTTTGATCACCCGGGCGATCTAAGGTTGCAGGATTACACTGGAGCGCGAGCCCGACAATCCCGGAGGACGACGTTTAGGAGTGCGAGCGCAGCGAGCTTGAGCCCCGCAGGTGCGAAGTGCGACGGTTCGTTAGAACCGGAGTTTGAGCCCCGCAGGTGCGAAGTGCGACGGGCCATCGGGCCGGAGCATGAGCACCGCAGGTGCGGAGTGCGAGCGCAGCGAGCTTGAGCACCACAGGTGCGGAGTGCGAGCGCAGCGAGCTTGAGCACCACAGGTGCGGGGTGCGAGCGCAGCAAGCATGAGATGGCCGGGGAATGAAGCGGAGCCTTTCCTGTGGTCGGTGTTCACCCCCGCACAGCACCGGCGGGGTTTACGCCGTCGAGCCTGTGGGCCCGCTACATGTTCCTCTCCGGGCTTGCCGATACCGTAATCCGTCCTCCCTGGTTGGGGAGGGTGAGAACCTGGTGAATTCCGTCGGCCACCCTGTTACCGGGTACGGGGCGGCTGGTGGCCCGGGCTATTAACTCATGAAACAGGGATGCTGGAGATTGCCGTCCCGGAACTTCCGCCCAAAAATGTCAAAACCGCATTATGCTCCTCTGACGGGGATGACGGCCCATGATGGGTTCCTTCCCTTCACCTCTCGCGCACGACCCTCCAGCAGCTCCGGAATCACAGTATTCTTGCCGTCGATGACAAACGAGTCATCGCACCAATTCGCAAAAATGTCCTGGCATACCTGTAACAAAGTAGTGCAGCGCCCCGATCACTTGAGGACACCTCCGGTTTGAGATTTAAACCTGAGTTGCTTTGCTGCTCTTTTCTTGATTTTCGATACCCCGGTAAGTAAAGCCGAAGTTACCGTGCGGGATTTCAACATATGATACATATCTGAAGGAACATATGCCCAGAACTGGGCCGAATATTTAGATCTCCGGAGGTACCGGGTCTTACAACCCTTCAGGTTGTCTCTTGCGAGATCGGGCCTGCCTGCCTCCAGATTACGGCATGCAATCTGGATCTGTCTGGATGCTACATATTCCAGCAGATCGTCTCTCAACTCCGGCGGCACCTCTCCGGCCTGCAGTGCATTCCGCGCGGAGGTCACGAAGACATGCTCCCGTATCGGCTTTTTCTTATCGCAGGCCCTGTTCGCAGCTTCTTTGTGGTAAATCCCCATCCCGTCCCAGGTGAAAGCAATGGGATACTTCAAAGCGATTCGTCCCCACAGGTCCACGTCTTCCCCGTACCATGCACTGGTATCGAATCCTCCCATCTCGTCCAGAATACGTCTGGGTACGGCGACTATCGATGACGAGATCGGCGGGGTGCCACGGATAGCGTCCCTGTAATAGTTGGGGAGCAGGCCTTCCCATGGTTCCGGGGGTATGTCGGCACTGAATGGTGGGACCCGGGCCGTCGAATCATTCTCCTTTAAGAGGTATGCCGTCCCGTACGCCCCGGCGCGAGGGAACGTATCCCGCAGTCTCAACAGGGCTTCAAGGTGCCGGGGCATCCATTCGTCATCCGCATCCAGGAACGCAACCACCTCCGCCCGGGCTGCCTCGATCCCCCTGTTTCTCGCCGCCGACACTCCCCGGTTCTCCTGCCGGATCAGCCGGATCCGGGGGTCGCCGAACCCCCCGACCGTCTCCGCCCCGCCGTCGGTGGAACCGTCGTCCACCACGATCACCTCGAAGTCCCGGACGGTCTGGGCGAGGACCGAGTCTAAGGCACGGGCGATGTAGGGACCTTTGTTATAGAGCGGGACAACGACTGAAATATCCGGTGACATCGCCTCATCCCCTGCGCGGTACTTCGGGAGATTCTCCGGATTGACAGGGTTGCTCCGGAGGATTGCAAAGATCGGCCGGTCTCCGCCTCAGACACATCCCGATATGGCCCTGCCTGCGGATCCGGAACCTGCAGTGCCGGCGCGCATTCATTCCACCAGTAGTATAAAACTATTAAAATGTGTCGGGAACCGGTTGGAGCAGGTCCCACGGTGTCAAAAAAGGGCCCGTTTTTGCCGCCCGGACCGGAAGTGCCGGATACGTTGCCCGCTTTCACGAAATGCGGCCCGGCCGGGCATCACCCCGTCCGCACGACCGCCCCGCAGTTCCTTGCCTGTGTCAGGAGCACCGACCCTCCCCGGTCGCCGAGCACCTCCGTCGCCGCGCGGGCCACATCTGCCATGCCGGAATCCCCGACGGCATAGACCGTCGGCCCGAACGAACTCAGGCCCGCACCGGCGGCGCCGGCCTGCATCGTCGCCTCGAGGAGCGAGGGGACGACCGGGTCCTGCATGGCCACCTCGACCTTCTTGAACCCGAGGCACTGCGTCCGGTTGATCGCCGAGCCGAAGAGGTCGAGGTCGTGCTCGACGAGACCCGGGATCATCCGCATCAGCACTTCGTGGCAGACCTCCCGCACCTCATCGAGCGGCACCGGGCAGTGCGTGCGGAAGATATCTACTTCTCTTCCCCCGTGCGCTCCCGCCCCGGTTTCAGGCGTCACAAGGAGGATGCGCCAGTCCTCGGGGAACCGGTGCCGTGCGAGAACCGGCGGGGGCGCGATGCCCCTCGATGCCGCCGACGGACGGAAATCCTGTTTGGCCCCTGGAGTTCCGAACCGATGCCCGCCGTCCAGGATAAACCCGCCCTGCTCGAACGCCGCCGTGCCGATGCCGGAGGTCCCGCCGCGGCCGACGACCCTCGCAAGGTCGGATACCGGGACATCCCGGTCGTAGAGCCGGCAGAGGGCGGCGGCCGTGGCGAGCGCAACCTGCGTCCCGCTCCCGAGCCCGGCATGCTGCCGGGCGGTGGCATGCAGGGCGATCTCCGCCCCCCCCGGGAGGCCGAAGCCCTCCTTCACCGCCCGGGCTGCTTCGGCAACCCTGCGGCGGCCCTCCTCGTCGCCGCCGCGCACATCGATCCCCGCGCTTTTCCGTGCATCCAGGACGCACCCGGGCTCATCGAGGGTAACCCCGACCCCGCCGTCCACCCTGCCCGAGGCACCGTTCATATCGAGCAGGGTGATGTGGATCCGGGACGGGGCATCGACCAGCACCCTGATCTCGTCCGCAAACGCCGTGCAGGGGAAGACCTCTTCGATGGCGATCAGCGGCTCTTCGCGGTGGATGATCCGGTACTTCCGGGAGAGCATCGGTTCGCACCGGTGGACGTTGAACGTTCGGGCGAGATCCGTACCGGCATGGATGACGCGGGCATCGGTGATCTCCCGGCGTGACTCAATCCGGTGGCGGCAGAGGATCCTCCCTATCGGGATATCCGCCCGCATGAGGTCCTGCCTGAACTCCGGCGCAAGCCGCCGGAGCGGGGTGCAGGAGACCGCGTAGATGAGCACTTCTCCCGTTACGCTGTCTTTCAACTCCACAACGCGGTAGTTGACCTCGTCACCCGGCTCGATCTCGAGTGCCGCCGCGGTCCTGGGGTCGGCGCCGATAACATCCTGAACACGGGTGGTGATGGTGACGGGATGGCCCGTCGCCATCTCGAGCAGGTTGGTCACCGATCCGTCGGTCCCGATGAGGACCTTCTGCATCGCGGAAAGCCTTCCTATGCCCTGCTCGATCTCGCGTATCTTCTCGACGATCCTGTCTGTCGTCAGGGGTTTCATATCCGAATAGATGTGATGTATGGAGACTACAAAAAGGTGGTGCCGGGGAATTCCGCCCCGTCTCAGGCCGGTTCACCGTGAAAAGAGCAGGGAGAGGAAGTCCGGCGCCTGCATGAGCCCGAATGATCCCCGTGCCGCCTCGCGCTCGGAGAACGCAGAAACGTCATCCTTTCCCTTTCCGAGCACCGCAAACGGTATCGGATCTGCGGTATGGGTCTTGCACCGTATCGGCGTCGGGTGATCGGGGAGGACCGCGACGGTCGTCTCGGGCCGGTCCAGGACGATCCCGATCGCCTCGTCGAGCCGCTCGATAGCCCGCACCTTCTCCTCCACGCTCCCCATGTGCCCGGCCTCGTCGGGGGCCTCGACGTGCATGTAGACGAAGTCGAGACGGTCGAGGGCGTCGACTGCATACCGCGCCTTCGCCTCGTAATCGGTGTCGAGGAACCCCGTAGCGCCCGGGACACGGATCACCTCCATCCCGGCAAGGCGCGCGATGCCGCTTAAGAGGTCGACTGCGGAGATCACTCCACCGGCAAGGCCGTACTTCTCCCTGAAGGGTGTGAGGGACGGCCTCCTCCCGCCGCTCCACGGCCAGACCTCGGTTGCCGGGGTCTTTCCCTCCTCTCGGCGGCGCAGGTTGACCGGGTGGTCGGCAAAGACTTTCCTGGAACGTTCCATGCAGTCGAGGAGGGTGCCGGCGTCGTCTCCGCGAGGGAGGAACTCTCCGACGGATCTGCCGACGATGTCGTGGGGTGGGGTGGTGACGGCGCCGTGCGCCCGGGGAACGACCATCAGGTTCCGGTAGCTGATCCCCGGGTAGACCCGGACGTCACCGAGCGCAGCAGAGAGGTCACGAAGGAGTTCTGCGCCCTCGGCACTGGAGATGTGCCCGGCGTTGAAGTCCTCCATCACGCCGTTACGGATCGCGACCAGGTTGCACCGGTAGGCCATCTCCCCGTCCCCAAGGTCGATCCCCATGCTGGCCGCTTCGAGCGGCCCCCTTCCCGTATAGGAGGTGTGGGGATCGTAACCCAGGATGGAGAGGTTCGCGATGTCGCTCCCCGGCTCAAACCCGTCCGGCACGGTCCGGAGCATCCCGCACCGCCCCTCGCGTGCGATCCTGTCCATATTCGGTATCTCTGCGTATTCGAGGGGTGTCCTGCCCCCCAGTTCGGCAAGCGGCTCGTCTGCCATGCCGTCCCCGAGAATGATGATGTACTTCATGTGAACACGTTATGCAGTCCTGATAATGCCTGGAATTCCGACCCGGCCGCTATTGTGAGGAGGGGAGGGTGTCTCGCCTCTACCCGAGCATGGCACGAACCGCCGTGCGCACGCTCTCTTCCGAGGTGGTCCTGCACCGCCACCCGAGACCCTTGAGTTTTTCGACCGAGAGCTGCATCCTCGGCACGTCGCCGACCCAGCCGCGTGCGCCGCCGGTGAACCGGTAGCGGACGCCGGAGAGACCCATCTCTTCTGCAACGATATCGGCGATCGCGACGACGTCGATCCAGTCTTCGGAGCCGATGTTGAAGGTGTTCACCGGGTCGTGCGAGTGCTCGATCCCGAACTGCACGGCGCGGACGCACTCCCCGACCTCCAGGTAGGATTTCGTCTGCCTGCCGTCGCCGAGGATCTCGAGTCCCCGGGGGTTCTCGCGGAGTTTCCGGATGAAGTCGGGGATGACGCCGTGGCCGCTCCTCTCACCGATGATGTTTGCGAACCGGTAGACCCACGAGTGCATCTCAAACGAGTGGCAGTACGACGATATGAGCGCCTCGCAGGCGAGTTTCGTCGCACCGTAGACGGATATCGGCTCGAGTGGGGTGTAGGTCTCCGGCGTGGGGATGACGGCGGCATCGCCGTAGACGGTCGAGGTCGAGGTGAAGACCAGTTCCGGCACCGCGTGCGCCCGCATCGCCTCGAGCACCCGATGCGTCGCGACGATGTTGTTCCTGATCTGGGAGTCCGGTGTCACGGCGCTCTGCCGGACGTCGGGGTCTGCGGCGATATGGTAGACCCGGTCTGCGCCGGAAAATCGTTCCTGCCAGCCGTCATCGAGCAGGTTCTGCCTGACGAAGGCGACCCGCCCGCCCGCCGCGTGATGCGCGAGATTCATCTCGGTGCCCGCACTGCAGTCGTCGATGACCAGCACATCGTCTCCAGCCGCGGCCAGGGCGTCGACAACGTGCGAACCGATGAAACCGGCACCACCCGTTACGATACAGAACATCAATAGAGTAGTGTCCCTCCCATGCTATAGGGTTACTGGATGGATCCCGGGGGGGAGAGCGTGAACCGATGGCCCTGGAGTCCGCGTCCGGCTTGCCGGCGACCCCGCTTGCGCCCCGTAAGCGGCAGGTTCCGGGCTGCCTGCAGGGGAAAGGGTGGTGAGGTGCCGGGTTTTTCCCGGGCGAATCGCTCCTCCGTTGATCCGGCGAGATCGCTGATGGGACAGCACGGGGAAAGGTTAATGTCCGCGAATGGCTCATTTCACGATCCGGTAGTCTTACCCGGGGCATATTTTACCTGATCGCCTCCAACATATGAAGAATCACAAGGAGTTGTCCAGTTGAGAGAGGTATGTATCCGTTGCAGGACCGGCCGGTCTCCGATCGCCGCTGCCGAACCGATCGTGCAGGAACTCCCTGCATCCACACAGGTATCCGCCGGGTTGGGCGACTGCAGGGGCCGCACGCACACCCGGGCATCCGGGCCCGGCTACACCCGTCTCCGGGGCAGAACCCCGGCACCTGTCTTCATCGATACCTGCTGCGGGGCCGGGCCATGAGCCAGCGCCCGGATCTGCGGGAACACGCCGGGATCTACCTCCGCGGTCTCGCGATGGGAGCCTGCGACATCATCCCCGGCGTCTCGGGAGGGACGATCGCCCTCATCACCGGGATCTACGAGCGGCTGGTCGGGGCCATCGGCAGCGTCGACCCTGCCTCGGCAAAACACCTCGTGAGGGGGGACTTCGGCTCTCTCCGGACAGATCTCGAGAAGATCGATATCCCGTTTCTCGTCGTCCTTCTTGCCGGTATCGGCACCGCGTTCCTTCTGATGTCCCGGGTGATCCTCTCCCTCCTCGCCAACCACGCGGTGGAGACCTACTCCTTCTTCCTCGGCCTCATCATCGCCTCTGCGATAGCCATATTCCTCGAGATCCGCTCCCCAAGCGCCGGCACCCTCGTCTTCCTCGCCGTCGGAACCGGCGCCGGGTACCTCCTTGGCGGCCTCGGCCACCTCGACGTCGGCCACTCTCTGCCGGTCCTCTTCCTCACCGGGATGGCGGCGCTCTGCGCCATGATCCTTCCCGGGATCTCGGGCGCCTACATTACCCTCGTCCTCAACCAGTACGAGTTCATGCTTGAAGCGCTCCGGGCTTTCTCCCTCCCCGAGATATTCGCCTACGTCGCCGGCGGTGTTACGGGGCTCCTCCTCTTCACGAGAGCCCTCAAGTACCTCCTTGCGACCTACCACGGGGCGATGCTCGCCCTGCTCACCGGGCTGATGCTCGGCTCGGCAAGGATGCTCTGGGAGAAGGGGGCTGCAGCCGGGGATATGGTGGCCGGCGGCTGGGTCTTCTTCCTCGTGGGGCTTGCCGTCGTCGGCGCGGTGGAATACACGAAGAGGCGCTATCAGCGTAGCGTGGTCTGATCCCCACCTCTTCTCAGGGGCCAATCCGAAAACTTACTTCCTCCCGAGGGTGCAACGAGATATATCATGTTCATCGGCATCGACCACGGCACTACCGCGATGCGCTTTTCCACCGGCACAGAGGAGTTCAAGATCTCCCGCGAAGAGGCCAGGCATTTTTCGGCCGGCGATCTTGCCCGACTCTCCCCTCTCGACGAGATTGAGGGTATCGCCGTCTGCTACTCGATGGGTGACGGCATCCCGGCCGTCACCGATATCGGGAACGTCGAAAACCGCGGCGTCATCTCCCGGGAGGGGGCCGGCAAGCATATCGGCGGCGGCACCCGGGTCTACGACGAGATTAAAGAGAGCGGCCTTCCGGCAGTCGTCATCCCCGGGCTGCACCGGGGCTCGCCGACCGACCCGCGGTTCAAGGCCTACTCCCACCAGGCGAGCCCCGAGAAGATCGGGATCCTGTATGAGGTCTCGCACGATCTTGGGGACGATGTCGTGGTCTGCGACGCGAGCTCGAACACCGTCACCCTCCTCGTGACCGGCGGCCGGATCACCGGCGCGTTCGACGCCTGCATCTTCGCACCCGGCACCCGGCACGGCGCTCTCGACGTGGATGCCATCCGCCGGATCGACCGGGGCGAATCCACGGCGAACGACGCCTTCCTCCACGCGGGCGTGAACCACTCGATGCCACCCGAACTCAGGGTGGAGACGATGGCCATGTTTGCCGCGATGGAGTGCGCCGCGATGCTTCTCATAAACCCCGGCGCGAAGGTCGCCCTCGCCGGCTCCATGGGCCCCGCCATCGCACCGGGGGTGGAGGCGCTCCTCTCCCGGAAGGTCGCCGTCTACGACGAGTGGTGTGCGGCCCGGGGGCTTGCCAGGATCGCTCGCGACGTCTTCTCGGGAGCAACCGGGATCCTCGGGCTCGCGGTGGAGCGGTAGTCCCCACCCCGGGGGGCGATCTCCCGGCAGCCTTCCATCTCGTACCCTTTTATGTGGTGCCGGGTAGTATAGGTGACCAGAAGAGGTGGAACCAGAAGCATGCAGCCGGAATGCCCCAGTATCGCCGATCTCATGCTCCTGATGGCATCAAGCCTCGAAGAGACGGCACGTGCCCTAAATCAGGAGAATGCAGGTCAGTTTCTCGATGAGATACTCAACGCGAAGCGGATCTATCTCGCCGGCGCCGGTCGCTCGGGCCTCGTTGCCCGGGCGTTTGCCCAGCGGCTGATGCATCTTGGGTTTGAGAGTTACGTCATCGGCGAGACGATCACGCCTGCATTCGGGCCGGAAGACGTGCTCGTCGCCTTCTCGGGTTCGGGAGAGACCCAGTCCGTCGTGGACGTCTGTGAGACCGCACGGGAGATCGGGGGGAAGATCTGCCTCGTCACGTCGACGCCCGACTCGCATATCGGGCGCATGGCCGACTGCATCGTCGAGATCGGGAATAACCGTCACAAAGACGCGGATGTCCCGCGTGACTTCGAGATCCGCCAGCTCACCGGACAGTACCGGTCGGTCTCCGGGTCCTTCGCCCCTCTCGGGACACTCTTCGAGACTGCGGCGCTGGTATTCTCCGACGCGCTCGTCTCCGCTCTGATGGAGGTGCGGCACTGCACCCTCGAGGAACTCAGGAGCCGCCTCGCCAACGTTCAGTAAGCGGGGCAATCCCGGCACCCCGGTTGCATTCTCTTTTAACACAGGCAAAAATTAAGTTGTCTCGCGGGCAACAGATGTTCCGGCACGCCCGTGACTCCGGTGGGTTCCGCAGGGTGCCGGAGTATTTATATTATTAATCATTAAGATTTAAAGGGGGTTTTTGTTTGAGAGAGTTACGCATTCATGGCAGGGGTGGTCAGGGTTCCGTGACCGCCGCCGAACTCATTGCTTACGCGGCATTTGAAGGCGGCGTGTTTTCCCAGGCATTCCCGGCCTTCGGCGTGGAACGCCGGGGTGCCCCGGTTCAGGCGTTCGTCCGATTCAGTGACGAGAAGATCCGGTTGCGCAGCCAGATCTACGAACCCGACTACATCATCGTACAGGACCCGACCCTGGTTGGGGATGTGGATGTCTTTAAGGGCATGAAACCGGGCGGCGTTGCCATCGTCAACACCGAGAAGCCCGACTTCGACTCCCGGGTTCCGGAGGGCGTGAAGGTCTACACCATCGATGCGACCACCATTGCGCTCGAAGAACTCGGTGTGCCCATCACCAATACGACCCTGATGGGTGCTTTCGCCGCAGCCACCGGCGAGATCAAGCTGGAACCGCTGGAGCATGCACTGCGGAGCCGTTTCTCCGGAAGCATGGCCGACAAAAACGTCAGGGCAGCGGAGCGCGCATACAACCAGATCGGAGGTGCCGCGTAATGGCGCTGCGGGTCGGTTGCGCCGCGGCTCCGGGCAGGGCGCCCGAGAATAAGACGGGCGCCTGGCGGGTCTTCAAACCGGTTTTTGATTCCGAAAACTGCACGAAATGCGGCATGTGCGCCCTGGTATGTCCGGAAGGATGCGTCCGCGAGACGGAGGAGGGCACGTTCGAGCCCGACCTCGACTACTGCAAGGGCTGCGGCCTCTGCGTGGAGATCTGCCCGAAGAAAGGCATCCGGATGGAGAAGGAGGAGAAATAATGCTGGAGTTTATGGAAGGATCGCATGCAGTGGCCGAGATCGTGAAACGCTGCCGCCCGCAGGTGATCGCAGCCTATCCCATCACGCCGCAGACGCACATCGTCGAAGACCTTGCCCAGATGGTGGCGAACTGTGAGATCGATGCCGAGTACATCACGGTCGAAAGCGAGTTCTCGGCTCTCTCCGCCTGTCTCGGTGCGAGTGCGGCGGGTTCCCGTGTCTACTCGGCAACGACATCCCAGGGCCTTGCCCTGATGTTCGAGGTCTGCTTCAACGCGGCGGGGATGCGCCAGCCGATCGTGATGACGATCGCGAACCGCTCTCTCGGTGCACCGCTCTCGATCTGGAACGACCAGCAGGTCTCGATATCCCTGCGCGACTCGGGGTGGCTGCAGTTCTACGCGGAGGACAACCAGGAGGCCGCCGATCTTCACATGATCGCCTACCGGGTCTGCGAAGACCACGACATTCTCCTCCCGGCGTTCGTCTGCTTCGATGGATTCATCCTCACGCACACCTACGAACCGGTTACCCTCCCTTCCCAGGAGGAGGTGGATGCCTATCTCCCGGCCTTTAAGCCATACCAGCGGCTGGACGCCGCGAATCCGCTGAGCATGGGGATGTACGCGACGCCCGAGTACTACACGGAGTTCCGGTACGAGATCGACCGAGCACTGTATCGTGCCAAAGATGCGTTCGCGAGAGCCGGGCGCGAGTTCGGCGAACAGTTCGGCAGGGACTACTCGGCACTCGTCGAGGGTTACCGTCTCGAGGATGCCGATACCGCACTCGTCGCCATGGGCTCCATCTGCGGCACCGCGAAGGACGCCATCGACGAGATGCGCGAGCACGGCCGAAAGGTCGGGCTCTTGAAGATCCGGACCTACCGGCCGTTCCCCGGCCCGGAGATCGCGGATGCGCTCAAAGGCGTCTCGACGGTGGCGGTGCTCGATAAGAACATCTCGCTCGGCGGCGGCGGGGCGGTCGGCACCGAGGTAAAATCGGCGCTCTACGGATCCGGTGCGGCCGTGTACGACTACATCATCGCTCTCGGCGGGCGCGACGTGCGGAAGAAGGACATCGCTGCGGTCGTCGACCTAGCCGAGAAGGGAGAAGGAGATATGTTCTATGGATTACGGACGGAGGTGCTCTGAATGGCTGAGGTAGAAGGGGGAGGATGCGAACTCTTCTCGGCCGGGCACCGGGCGTGCGGAGGGTGCGGCCCGGCGCTTGCGGCCCGTCTCCTCCTCAAGGCGACCGGGAAGAACGCGATCCTGGTGGCATCGACCGGCTGCATGGAGGTCTTCTCCACGCCCTATCCGGAGACCGCATGGGGGGTCCCCTGGATCCACTCGCTCTTCGAGAACGCCGCGGCGGTTGCCTCAGGCATCGAAGCGTCGTTAAAGAGGCAGGGGCGAAACGAAAAGGTTCTCTGCGTCTGCGGCGACGGAGCCACGTTCGATATCGGAGTGCTCTGCATCAGCGGCGCCTTCGAGCGGGGCCACGACATCACCTACATCTGCTACGACAACGAGGCCTACATGAACACGGGCATCCAGCGGTCGGGCGCGACACCTTACGGCGCGAGCACCACCACGAGCCCGGCAGGAAAGTGCTCGCCCGGAAACCTGCACCCGAAGAAGGATATGCCCGCGATCCTCGCGGCTCACGGTGCGCCCTACGTCGCGACCGCCTCGATCGCCTACCCAAACGACTTCGTGCAGAAGGTCGAGCGGGCGATCAACACCCCCGGC
Source organism: Methanobacteriota archaeon (assembly GCA_023436625.1). Taxonomy (GTDB): domain Archaea; phylum Halobacteriota; class Methanomicrobia; order Methanomicrobiales; family Methanoculleaceae; genus Methanoculleus. The sequence goes on from JAEZIP010000075.1 coordinate 84,919, forward strand.
CCCTGCTACATCCAGGTGCACACCCCCTGCTGCACGGGATGGGGTTTTGAGTCCGGCGAGACGCTTAACATGGCCAAACTCGCCATCGAGACCGGCCTCTGGGTGAACTACGAGCTGGTCGACGGTGTGGTGGAGAAGGCGAAGAAGGTGAGGCGCAAGCCGGTCGAGGAGTACCTCTCAAAGCAGAAGCGCTTCCGGCACCTCTTCAAGCCTGCCCGGCAGGATGACATGATCGCAAATATCCAGGCGGTCGCCGACGCGAACGCTGAGCGGTTCGGCATCGACATCAAGCGAAAAGAATCGTCAGAATAAAGTACAGCCCGAAGAGAACCATGGCGAGTCCGCTCGCCTGCACCACTTTTTTATAATGGGGGCCGAGAACGTTCGCTCCGCGTGAGACTGCAAAGGCGAGGAGCCCGAGCCAGACGATATCCGCACCGATGTGCCCGACGTAGAACTCGACGAACGACGGGTGAAGCGCAAGGAATCCGACGCCGAACGTGAGCCACCAGACCCACCAGTAGGGATTGCCGAGCGTGCAGGCCAATCCGAGGGCGACAGGCGTCCTGGTCTCCTCGCTCACGGCGACGGCGTCTCCGGCACGGAGAAACTGGCCGATACCGAGCGCGATCAGGACGCCGGATCCGAAGAGGGCGACGAGGTTGATGTACGGGATGTCGCGCACACCGAAGGCTATGGCCGCGACCATCGCGGCTTCGGGGATACCGTGCCCCGCGATGAGCCCCGCAACGAATCGCCCGGGTTGCCGTGACCCGAGGCTGAGGACCGAGGCGGTCATGGGGCCGGGCGAGGCGGCCCCGGAGAACCCGATCAGGAAGGATGCGGCGACGATCTCGATCATTCGCCCTCCTTCCTCCGCGAGATGACGAGGGGAAGGATCAGGACAAGCGCGACCGCGAGCCATATGGTGCCGAAGGTGGTGAGCAGGATCTCGCGGTCCGGGGTGTAGAAGCGGACCTCCACGACCGTCATCCGGTCCCAGGCGATCTCCGTGGTCCCGTTCGGCCCGGAAGAGACGGCTCCGCCGGGGCTGACCATGCCGATGAGCGGGTTTCTGACGTCGACGCCCTCGGGAAGAGCGACGGTTACGGCATACGGCGTATCGAAGGCCACGACAAGGCGATTGTCCCGCACGGGGGCCCGGTAGGTGATTGTGTGGTTCCCCTCCGGGAAGGCGATGACTCCTCTCCCTGTCTCCCGGTAGTCGACCGGGCCCGAAGGATCGAGCACCTCAAGGTCCTCGACCTGGAGCGGGACCCGCTCCCCCATCAGGCCCGGGGTCCAGAAGGCGTGCTCGCTCCCCGAGACCTGGACCGAGGCCTCATAGGCGGTGCCGCCGGGGAGCACCCGGATGACGGCCTCTTGTGCCGCCGCCGGGGCGCAGATCAGTATCAGCGCAAGGCAGAGAGCAGCGAGTGCAGGTCCGCGTCGATCTCGATGGGGGGGTCGCATTGTCGTACCACTGTTTCGGGATCTTTTAAGAGATGACCGGTCACCACACAGACGATCCGCTCATCCTTATCGATCAGGCCAAGTTCGGCAAGTTTCCGTATTCCGGCGACCGAGGCTGCCGAGGCGGGCTCGACCCCGATCCCTTCCTTCCTCGCGAGGTCCCGCTGCATGGCAAGGATCTCCTCGTCGGTCACGGCCGCAGCCGTCCCGCCGGTCGCGCGGATGGCGACCAGCGCCTTCTCCGCGTTCACCGGGGCGCCGATCCGTATCGCGGTCGCAACGGTCTCGGGCGCGGACTCCGGAACCAGCACCTCGAGGTTCTGCTCTATCGCCCTCACCACCGGCTGCGAGCCGGCCGCCTGGATGCCGGTCATCATCGGCAGCCGGTCGATGAACCCGAGTGCCTCAAGCTCCCGGAGCCCCTTGTAGACCGCGGAGATGTTGCCCGCGTTTCCGACCGGGAGGACCATCCTGTCGGGCACCTCGCCGCCAAGCTGGTCGATCGCCTCGAACCCGATCGTCTTCTGCCCCTCGAGGCGGTAGGGGTTGACCGAGTTTAACAGGTAGAGGCCCTGGCTGATGCAGAGCTCGTGTACCATCTCGAGCGCTTTATCGAAGTTGCCGCGGATGGAGATGACCCGCGCACCGTGCATCAGCGCCTGCGCGACCTTGCCGAGGGCTACCTTTCCCGCAGGCAGGAGGACGACGCAGGGGATGCCGCCCTTCGCCGCGTAGGCAGCGAGGCTTGCGGAGGTGTTCCCGGTACTCGCGCAGGCGACGGTCGTCATCCCGAGTTCCCGGGCCATGCTGACGCCCACAGTCATGCCGCGGTCCTTGAACGAACCTGTCGGGTTCATCCCCTCGTGTTTGGCGTAGAGTTCGGGGAGACCCAGTTCCCTGCCTATGTTCTTCAGATGGTAGAGCGGGGTGCCTCCTTCCTGGAGGGAGACCGGTTCGCCCCGGACCGGGAGGAGTTCGCGGTAGCGCCAGACCGAGAGGGGGCGCCGGTCCCATTCGTCCCGGGAGACATCGATGCCGTCCAGGTCGTATTCGACGGTCAGCAGGTGTCCGCAGCGGTTGCACGTATAGATGATCTGGTCCGGTGTGTAGGTTGCACCACAATGAACGCAGACGAGACGGTACATAGAAAATCGTTGATCGCCCGGATACGTATAGATATGGTATCGAGGGTCCGGACGGATCGCTTCACCGCCGCCGCTCGCACCGGACGCGGGAGACGAGCATGAAGAGCAGCCAGAGGACAGGAGTGCCGACGAGCGCAAGGAGCCCGAGATCCCCCGGGGAGGCCCCGGTCACGAACGGTGCGATGAGCATCCCGGCCGCCGCTACCGCGAGCACGATGGCGAAGGCTGCCGGGCGCGCCTCAAAGAGCCCCTGCGTCCGGACGCGGCCTGCCATCCGCCGCCGGGAGAAGGGGTAGAGCCAGGCGACGCCGGCCGGGGTGCAGGTGTCCTCCACGAGGTGAAGGACGCACCCCGCAAAGAATGCGCACCCGAAGGCAGGAAGGAGCGTGAGAGGCGTCCCGAGCCAGGTGAGAATGAGGGCCAGGTATCCCGAGAGGACGAGGGCGGTCAGCCCGACACCCGAAAACGAGTGGAGCAGCCCGCGGTGCCGGTGCCGGTAGCTCTTCCGGAGGAGCAGCAGGAATACGAGGGAGAGCGGGTAGTAGATGAGGTACCTGATGGTGTAGCCGAAGACCGGAAGCACCACGGCAAATCCGTTTAAGACCTGCCCTCTCTTCCCTTTTGCGCCGGCTATTCTGCCGTTGAATATCGCCGCGTCGACGGCATCCGCGTCCGGTGCAAGCGATCCGACGAAGACGCCGAAGAGGAGGACGGCGGAGAGGACCGGGTCGAGGACGGGAGCCCAGGGGGCGATAAGGAGCCATGTCGTGGCAAGACTGAGCGATACGTGCTGGTCACCCCGCATGGAATATCTCTACAGTTTGGAGAGCAGTCTGTGATAAAGGTCACTTCTGCGGTCCGAAAGTGAAGGGAGGCAAGATTTTGCCTCATGAACCACTGCCGGGTCGACTTCGAAGGAAAGGAGTTCTGTGCCGTTCCCGCCCCGGGCAACAACGGTGCCGTCCGGGTCGGCGGCGAGCGACCCTCCACAGTAGGCGCCGCCCGGCCCGCCGGCCGTGTTGACGCCGGCCACGTAATACCTGTTCTCGAGAGCCCGTGCAGGGAGGAGGGTTTCCCAGTGAGGCAGCCGGCAGCAGGGCCACGCGGCCGGCACCAGCATGCACTCCGCCCCGGCGAGGGCATAGATGCGGAAGAGCTCCGGGAACCGGAGGTCGTAGCAGACGGCAAGCCCGAACCTCGTCCCGTCAACGGTGAAGGTGGCGATCCGGTCGCCTGCCGTGTAGTTGCGGTCCTCCCCGTCGGGAGAGAAGAGATGTACTTTCGCGTAGGCGGCGAGGAGTTCACCGCCTGCGCCGAGCACCACGACGGTGTTTTTAGGAAGGTGCCCCGGCACCGCTTCGACGATCGATCCCGCGACCGCGATCCCGCACCTCTCTGCCATCCGTCCGAACGCGGCAGTGAGCGGGCCGCCCAGGGGCTCGCCGGAACCCGGTGGGATCTCCGGGGACCACCCGGTCACGAACTGCTCGGGAAAACAGATGAGCGACGCTCCCGCTCCCGCTGCCTCCTCGGCCATCCTGCCGGCCGCCTCAAGCATCCCGGCGGGCCTCTCCTCGCCGCCGGCAACCTGGGCAAGCGCTATCTTCGTCATCACCGGGACGGGCTTGTGTCCCGGCCTCTGCAGGAGAGAACGAGCATGGCTGCGCCGAGGACGACGAGGACGGCGAGTGCCACCATGATGTACGGGGCGAACGGGACAACGACAGCGAACGTCTGCGCCCCGATCAGGATCCCGCCTGCAATGATGCAGGTGCTGATCAGGGCTGCTCCGGGGAACGTAAGGTCTGATTTCATGCGGTGCCTCCGGTAAGAATGGGGAACGCGGCTCTGATTCCGATGAGGATGAACTGGATCGCAATCGCGATGAGGAGCATACCCATCAGCCGGTTGACGGCGCGATACTCGCGCTGGCCGATGCGCCGGACGATGACGTCGGCGTTCTGCATCATGTAGTAGGTGATCCCGATGGCCGCACCTGCGGCGAGCGGCACGACGGCGATTGCGGCGACACTCATGCCCATCGCTTCGTTCATCAGCACGATCGCGGAGGTGATGGCGCCGGGCCCCGTGATCATCGGGATGGCGAGCGGCATGACGGCGATGTCGTCCGCGTCCTGTCCCTCGTACTTCTCGGTAGCGGTCATCTTCGTCCGCGAAGTTTTTGCGTAGACCATGTCCATGCCTATGCCGAAGAGAAGGAGGCCGCCTGCGATGCGGAACGCTTCGATGGAGATGCCGAAGAGCTGCAGGATCCAGCCTCCTGCGACGGTGAATATCAACAGGATAATCAGAGCAAACTGACTGGCGTCACGTGCGACCTTGAGTTTTGTCGCCTGGTCCATCGTGCCGGTGAGGGAGACGAAGATCAGGGTGGCTGCGAGCGGGTTCACTACGATGATGATCGAAGAGAATGTCAGCAGCGCAAAACTCAGGAGGTCTGCCATTCGTGATCAGGTATGCGGCAGGTCCGATATTAGCACTTGTGGTTTGGGGGGAGGATGGTCGATCCGTTTCCGTAGAAATCCACTCTGGTGAGGATTTTTTCCACCGGTAGGTCGCGATGGCGGGGGGCTATCCCTGCGGGGGCTTCGCTGGTGGCTTGGGGTGTGGTGGGGATGGGTGGGGTTCATTCTGGTCGACACTCGGGATATTTCTCATGTTCATTGCGTTCAGGCGGAGGGGACTGATCTTCAACGGCCACAACGAGGAAAAAGCCCGGTGCAGTGGACCGTGGGAGCATCGCCACGCACTGCCCCTGCCCCACCCAGGGGGCGGGGAACGACGCTCCGCAGGAGCGGAGTTCGAGCACCGTCAGGTGCGGGGAGGAGCGCGAAGCGCGGGAGGGGTGGGGGCGATGGGGAACGCGAGCATAGCGAGTTTGAGCATCAGAAATATGAGATCCGAAGAGAGTTGTCAAGTGCAAAGGGTCGAACGTTCACCCAATGGAGGAGCGTTCTTTCTCAAAATAAATCGTCTGGCGTTGTGCAGGCATGGGTCTGGATCATATCCCGCACTTATCGGGAGCGAAAACCCCCCGCAATGCTACACAACGTGACATTCACGAAAAAGAAACGGTTTTCCGCCGGCATCCGGCGGTTCCGCTACTGTTCACTCGTAGAGGACGGGCTCGTCGATCCGTGAGTAATCCACCAGTTCGCCTGGTGCGAAATGGATGCCGAGCTCGCGGGCAGCGCTCTCGGGGGAGTCGGATGCGTGGATAACGTTCCGCCCGATGTCGAGCGCGAAGTCCCCGCGGATGGAACCCGGGGCAGCCTCCGCAGGGTTTGTGGCGCCGACCATCCTGCGGACGACCGCGACTGCACCCTTGCCCTCCCAGGCCATCAGGAAGCAGGGTCCGCTCATGATATAGGCCTTAAGACCGGGGAAGAAGGGCTTCTCCAGGTGTTCCCGGTACTGCTCGACGACCCGTTCCTCGGGAAGGAGCTCGAGTTTTGCCCCCGCGAGTTTGAGTCCCTTCGCCTCGAACCGGGAGACGATCTCCCCGACGAGTCCGCGCTGGACGCCGTCGGGCTTGACCATCACAAAGGTGCGGTCCATGCCGATCACTCTTTGCCGCGGGCCTTGCGT
>JAEZIP010000052.1:0-18943 GCA_023436625.1 Methanobacteriota archaeon
TGATCTCGCTGATGGCGCGGATGTGGTGCTTGTGCCCGCCGGTGACGAGCGTGCCCGTTTTGACGTCCATCCCAAGCGACGTCCCAAAGAGGTTGGACTCGATATCGTGGGTGGCGAGCGCGTTCCCCGCAAAGAGCACGTCGATATAGCCTTCGCGGATCATCTTCGCAAGGGCGTCGGCCGCTCCCGTATGGACGATGGCGGGGCCGCCGACGAGCGCGATCTTCTCCCCCTGCTTCTTCATCTTCAGGATCTCGCGGGCGATCTTTGCGATGATCGCCTCGCTCGGCCGCTCCGACGAGACGGTCCCGTGCATGAACTCGAACGTGCTGACCTTCCTCGGCCGTTCGGGGTAGACCACCCGGACCCCGGTCTCGCTGACGACGACGGCATCCCCGGCCTTGATCTTCGATATCGGGGTGCAGAGCGCCCGATTCTCCTTCTCATCGACCACGATATGGCAATCCATCTCGATACGCTCGACGGGCAGCCATTCGTCCCGGTATTTTACGAAGGTCGGGTGGTTGGTGGTCGAATAGAACCCCTTCGGGAGGATCCGGTCGCCCTCTGCCGGTACGAGGGTGACGTCGCTGATCTCGGGGGTGCGTGCGCCGAGCCGGTGCAGCTCGGAGAGGATGGCATCGAGTTGCCGTTCGCCGGGTGCCGCCACGCGCAGCCGCGCGTAACTCGTGTCCGTCTTCTGCTTCCCGACATTGAACGTGAGGATCTCGAATTCTCCCCCCATGTCCATGATCCTATCGAACACCAGGGTCATGACGCCCGAGTCGATGATATGACCCTCTAGTTCGATTTCCCGGCAGGATTCCATATATAAGGATTGGTGATAGTCCGATAATACAGTTTCTCTCAAGAAACGAAGTGCGGGAAGCGACGTTCCAACAGAGCGGAGTTCGAGAAGGCCGGAAAGGCTACGGGACTTCTCTCCGGCAGAGATACCCCTGCACCAGCGCCAGTTCCTCGCGCGTGTTGATGTTGAAGACGAGTCGTTTTTCGTGCAGGAGGAGCCGCAGCTCTTCCTGGGGCCCGTCGAGATCGCCCGCCGTCAGGATGTTGATCCCGGCAGGGCAGGCCGGCGTGTCGTCGATTACTTCCGTATACTGCGTGCGGCAGCCGTGCTCTTCGAAGAGGTCGCGGGGGACCCACGTAGAGCATGCCGGCGCTCCCGCCCGGCACCAGGCGTCCTCGATGGCAGCGACGATATCGGGCGCAAGGCAGGGGAGGTCGGATACGCAGGTGAAGAAGGATGTTCCTTCCTCCCCGAGGTCTGCCGCCGCCGCCCGGATATCCTCGACGTAACCGAGCCCCTCGGCTTCGTACAGGGTGACCCCCTGTGCCCGGCACCAGTTTTTGGTGAACGGTGTTTTGTGCGAGGCGACCACGACCACCTCGTGCCCTGCAGACGAGAAGGCATCGATGACGTAGGAGAGCATCGGTCGTTCGCAGATGGTGACGAGCGGTTTTTCACCCATCCGGAGCCGGGACCCCTGCCCCCCGGCCATGATCAGGGCAAGCATGCTTCGAGCGCCTCGACCAGTTGCGTGTTCTCCTCCCGGGTCCGTACGGCCACGCGGATGTGGCGGGGAAGCCCGAACGACCGGCAGTCCCGGACGAGGATGCCGCGGGAGAGGAGGCGCCCGACCAGAACCTCCGCCTGCATGGGGACCGCTATCAGGATGTAGTTTGCAGACGGAGGCTCATAGGCAAGATCGAGAGCGTCCAGGCGGCCGGCGAGCCAGGTCCGTTCCCGCGCAATCCGCTCCCGGGACTCGTCGAGCAGGTCATAGTGCCGGAAGGCCTCGATCGCGAACGACTCGGCGAACGCGTTCACGGTCCAGGGAAGCCGCATCGTCTCCACCTTCTCGATGAGTTCGGGCGTGCCGAACCCGTACCCGAACCGGATGCCCGGCACGGCGAAGCTCTTTGTCAGGGAGCGCAGCACGAAGAGGTTCTCGTGGGAGACGTCGGCGAGGCTCTGGCGCGGGTCGGAGAGTTCGATGAACGCTTCGTCGAGGAAGAGGCAGGCTCCCTGCCCGGCGACTGTATCGAGCAGACGGAGGACTTCCGGGCGGGAGCAGAGCTTCCCGGTCGGGTTGTTCGGGTTGCAGAGGAACCGGACGGCAGCACTGCCGTCATCGGGGGTGCACCGGGCGCCGGCAAGCCGGACCGCCATCTCGTACTCGGCAAACGTGGGCGAATCGATACGGGCGGTATCGCCGGCACCGAGCATGGTATGGCAGAACGCGCGGATCAACTCGACGGATCCGTTGCCTACGGCGACCTCCGCCGCATCTCGCCCGAATGTCCTGCCGATTTCCTCTTTGAGCGCCTCATAACGGTCGTCCGGGTAATCCTTCAGCGCTGAGAGGTCCGGAACCCAGGGGATCGCCGGAGGATATGGATTCACGTTAGCACTGAAATCAAGCAGCTCGCCCTTCTCCCGGGTGCGATGCCAGCGCACCCGGCCGCCATGTTCCGCCCTTTTCGGGAGATTATCTCTCATATTCGTGGCAACTCTTTGAGGATACGTTGTCGGCTGCTATCCATAAAACCGTTATGTCAGACATGAATCTATTTCGAAAAGTATATATATAATACAATTATTATTATGCCTTATCTGATGCAGTCAGACGAAAAGGTTACGATTGTCTGACAAATGGCGGACAAGAGGCTGCCAGATGTCAGATATGAGTGATTGAAATGATGGATCGGATAACTATCAGATTGCCCCGGCAGCAGGTTGAGATGCTCGAGAGGCTGGTGGAAGCCGGCGAGTTCCCCACAGTATCGGAGGCTGTGCGGTACTCTGTCAGGGCGCTTCTCGAGAGGCATGGAAACCGTGTTCTCCGCGAGGCCGACCAGATTTCATTCAAAGTTTAGGAGGTATATGATGCAGACGATCATCAACGAGGCGTTAAAACACGCAGAACGTGAGAAGTACCTGAAGACGGACTCGGTGGAGGAAGACGACATCCTCGGCCAGCCACGTATTGTCATCGTAGGATGCGGCGGTGCAGGGAACAACACCGTCAACCGCCTGTACCACATGCAGGTCAGCGGTGCGGAGACGATCGCGATCAACACGGACAAGCAGCACCTGGATATGATCCAGGCCGACAAGAGAGTCCTTGTCGGCAAGTCGCTCACCAAGGGCCTCGGGGCCGGCGGGTTCCCGGACGTCGGCAGGCGTGCGGCCGAGATGGCCCGGCCGACCCTCGAGAGCCTGCTTGCGGACGCGGACCTTGTCTTCATCACCGCCGGTATGGGTGGAGGTACCGGTACGGGAACCGCCCCGGTTGTCGCGCAGATAGCAAAGGAGCAGGGAGCGATCGTCGTCGGGATGGTCAGCTACCCCTTCCAGGTCGAGAAGGCCCGGCTCCTTCGTGCGGAAGAGGGGCTTGAACAGCTCTCGGCCTCCGCCGACTCGGTGATTGTGCTCGACAACAACCGTCTCATCAAGTACGTGCCGAACCTACCGCTCGGCCAGGCGTTCTCGGTCATGGACCAGCTCATCGCGGAGACCGTCAAGGGTATCAGCGAGACGATCACGGAGCCTTCGCTCATCAACATCGACTACGCAGACGTGCGTGCCATCATGAGCAAGGGAGGAGTCGCCGTGATGCTCGTCGGAGAGAGCAAGCAGCAGAACAAGGCCGAGAGCGTCGTTCACGAGTGCTTGAACCACCCCCTGCTGGACATCGACTACCGTGGAGCAACCGGGAGCCTCATCCATATCACGGGCGGAAACGACCTGACCCTCCAGGACGCCGAGGAGATCGCAAGCTCCCTGACCTACGAACTCGATCCCCACGCGGACGTCATCTGGGGAGCGCGGGTGAACAGCGATTACGAAGGAAGAGTTCGCGTCATGGCGGTCATGACAGGCGTGAAAAGTGCACAGATCCTCGGAAGCCACCGGACCTACGAACCGGTAACGCAGCGGTCCGGCGCACCTGCCAGCAGGCGCCTGGCCGGGGACGCCCCGAGCGGGCACCTCATTGACTTCCTCTAAAACCCCATACCCTCTTTCCATACCTTTTTGGCCGAAATCGGTTGGTGGCGGCGTGTCGCCCCCCCTACGAAATACTTAATAGCCCGGATGACGTTTGAAATATAGACGTTCTTGTATAATCCCTCCAGCACGGGGTGTATTGTGCAGGGCGCAGAACCTGCGGGTCTGCGATTGCCAAGTACCGGGGTTGAACACATGAGCAGACAGATGAACGACGGTCTCGATTGCCGAGTCCGGAAACGTCTTTTCTTGTGGTGTAGCCGCTACATAAGCCTCCGGCATTCCTGCACGGGAGCGACCCCGCCGGTGGGGATATGAGACAGGTACCGAATGTCGAGGATTGGTAGAGAATGCTGAACGATCTGATTGAGAAGAGAAAAAAAGTCCTTGCGGAGTCTGAACAGCACAAAGACCGACGTAATGAGTTGAATGCGCTTGCCAGCAAAAATGCCCGCGAACGCAACACCTTAAACACGCAGACCCGCGAATTCGTCGAGGAGGCGCAGCAGCACAAGGAGCAGCGGGATAAGATCAACGAGGAAGTCCAGGCGCTGAAGGACCAGAGGAACGAGTATAACGACAAGGCGAACACGCTTTTCGAAGAGATCGAGTCCTTCAAGAAAGAGCACGGCAACCTCCAGAACCGCGGCATCAAGGAGCTGCAGAAGCAGATCGAGCATCTGGAGTTCAAGCAGCAGACCGAAGTCTACAGCACCGATAAAGAGCGCGAACTGATCGAGAAGATCAAGCAGCTCAAGGCGACGGCAAAGGACCAGGAAGCGGAACTCGAGCAGAACAAGGAGATGCGGACGAAACTCACCGATGCCCGTGAGTTTCGCAGGCTGGCCTCGGACATCCACAAGGAAGTCACCGAGAAGGCCGAGGCGGCACAGCAGCACCACGACCTGATGGTGGAGTCCTACCGGAAGGCCGACAAGTCCCGCGAGGAGGCCGATCTGGCCCACCAGCAGTTCGTTGAAGCCCAGGAGTCGGCGGACGAGGAGCACAAGCAGTTCATCGCCTGCCAGAAGGAGCTCCGGGATTATGACAAGGTGATCTCGGGTCTGCGGAAGAAGACCAAGAAGACCAAAGTCACCAAAGAGCAGAAAGCCGTCCGGAAAGAGGCGGAACGCGTCTTCCAGCAGTTCCGTGACGGTGAAAAGATCACGACCGACGACCTGCTCCTGCTTCAGCGTGCAAAACTCATTTAATACTTTTTTACTCCCCGCTGCAAATTATTTAATAGATTCGAGGAGATGTCTATTGAATGGCAAAAGAGCGGACGCTCGTCCTCTGTGTCGATCGCGATGATGACCTCGGGTTCAAAGCCCGGATAGATGGTCCCATCGTGGGCAGAGAGGCATGCCTCCATGCGGCGACTTCTCTCGCTCTGATCGACCCCGAGGACTCCGACGTCAACGCGATCTTCGAGACGATCAAACTCTACGACGAGCTTGCCGGGCGGGGGGAAGAGGTTGCCGTCGCCGTCATCTGCGGCAACCACATGAACCTGCTCGAGGGGGATCGCCGGGTGGCGTCCGGTCTCGATGCGATCCTCTCCGCGACGGGCTCTACATCCTGCATCGTGGTGACGGACGGTGCGGAGGACGAGTACGTCCTGCCGATCATCCAGTCCCGGGTGCCGGTCAGCAGCGTGCGGAGGGTCGTGGTCAACCAGATGCCGAACCTCGAGGGGACGTACTATATCCTGAGACGCCTTCTCGACGATCCGAAGGTCTCGAAGATCGTGCTCGTACCGCTCGGTCTCGCAATGCTCCTCTATGCGGTGGGATACCTGCTGGGATACCCCGAGGGGGCAACCATCGTCGTCGTCGGTGTCGTCGGCACCTATCTGCTCTTCAAGGGCGTCGGGATAGACGAGATCTTCGGCTACCTGATCAACTCGCTACGGGCGTCGCTGCACGGCGGCAGGTTCACCTTCGTCTCCTACATCGCCGCAATACTGCTGGGTATCGTCGGGGTGATTCTCGGGCTCATAAGCCTTCTTGAATACTATTCCTCGTTCGGAATCTTCTTCCAGATACTCGCGTTCATCTACGGTGCCATCGTCTGGTTCACTGCCGCCGGCCTGGTCGCATCGGTGGGAAAGATCATCGACGTCTTCTTAAACGAGCGGGAGACGATCCAGCGGGTGGTCGCCCTGCCGTTCTTCGTGCTGGCGATAGGAGCCATCGCGTACGGCGCAAGCATCTACATCCTCTCGATCAGCGACGTCGCCGGGTTCCCCATAACGAGCGCGGACGGCGTGAAGTACATCATCTTCGCCACAATCGGGGGCCTCATCTGCGCCTTCTTCGGCGTCTACCTCCAGTCGTTCCTCGGGCGGTGGGTGGACGAGCGTGAGCCGGTCCCGCTGAAGAGAGAGGCGTGAGCACAGGCAGCCCTTATTTCTCGACGACGTAGCGGATGAAGCGCTTCGGCCTGATGCCGGCCAGATTGAGGAGCATCACCAGGATGTAGACAGCGCTCAGGCGACACTTTCCTTTCCGGAGATACCGCCGCGGCGATACGATGATGGGACGGTCAACCTGGACGAGCCTCCCGTGCCGGCGTGCCGCCCGGGAAAACTCCACGTCCTCCAGGTAGGGCAGCGGCTCGTATCCGCCGATCTCAAAGAAGGCCTCTTTTTCTATGAATATGCCGAAGTCCCCAAAGAAGGTCTGTGTCCTCGCCGCCAGGAGGTTCCCAAACCGGCTCGTCAGGGAGAGCAGGGGATCGCGGCTTGCGAACGCGTGACGAAATCCCCCGCCGATCGCCCCCTCCCGCTCCAGTGCCCGGCGGATCGCGTCCGGGGCATCCGGGGGTATCCTGCAGTCGACGTGGAGGAAGAGCAGAACGGTTCCCGTAGCGTGCCGGGCTCCGGCGTTCATCTGGACGCCCCTTCCTGCCGGGGAGGAGATTACGACGATTCTACGGGAGCACGATCCCGCTGCCGCTTCGAGTGCTGCACGTGTATTGTCCGTGCTCCCGCCATCGACGACGATCACCTCGAGCGGGCCCTCGAGATCGTCGATATGGGCGAGAAACGCGAGGATGTTCTCCTCTTCATTGAGCACCGGCGTGATGATCGAGAGCATGGTGAAAAGCCTCCCTCCGTCGTATCTCCGTCACCCACTTATATGATGATGCTCATGATGGGGTGTGTTCGGCGAGACTGCTGCCAGGGATGCGGAAGAATGGGATCTCGATACGCTCGATACGACCATCACCCGGGGCTGCCTTCATCCCGCTACGGGAGAGGCGGTGCGATACTTCGAGGAAGAGCGGGTCTATTCCCTGCAGATCGAGTCGACCCTTGCCTGCCCGCAGGGATGCCGCTACTGTTACGCTCCGGCCGATGCCGCCCCGGTCAGGGAGCTTGCTTCCGGCGATATCGCTGCCGTCCTCGCCTCGGCGGCGACGATGGACATCAAAGCCGTCGACTGGCTGGGTGGCGACCCGCTGGTCCGCGAGGACTGGTACGACCTCGCACTGCACGCCCGGGATCTCGGTTTTGTCAACAACATCTGGTCGAGCGGCATCCCGCTCGCCGACCAGGAGGTCGCGGAGCAGGCTGTCGCCGCAACGGAAGGGGGCTTCATCTCCGTGCACCTGGACAGCCTCGATCCGGTCGTCTATGCCCGGCTTCACGACGGGGATGCGGGGGAAAAGATCCGGGCTATCTGTCACGGCATCGAGAATATTCTCGCCTGCGGCAAACCCGCGAGCGAGATTGTCAACTGCATCACGTTCACGCGGCCGCTTGCCGGGGGCGACCTTGCGCGGACGATGCGGTATTTCTGCGAGGAGGTCGGGATGACGATCTGTCTGACGCAGATGTGCATGGTCGGCAGGGCATGCCGCCATCCGGAATGGGTGCCGACGCCCGGGGAGATCCGGGATGCCTGCCGGGCACGGGACGCGATCTGTCATCCGGGTTCGTCACAGTCGTTCGGGACGATGGACGTCAACAAATTTTACTGCGGCAGTGTGGTCTGCGTGACGGTGGACGGCGACGTGACGCCCTGTTCGGTCATCCGGGAGGGGTTCGGCAACATCCGGGACCGGCCGCTGCATACGATCATAAACGATCACAGGAGCGAGCTGCTCTTTTCTCGGATGCGGCAGCCGGGCTCGAACGCTTCCCCCTGCACCCGGTGCGAGCAGAGCGCCGTCTGCTGGGGATGCCGGGCGATGGCGTACTACGAGACCGGAGACCTCTGTGGGTCCGACCCGAAATGCTGGCGGGCAGCGCCCGGGAGGTGAAGATGCCGGATATCAACATCGGCGACGTCACGGCCGCCTACGAGGGGCCCGCCGGCATCATCTGGGAGATGCTGATGGGCGAGCAGATCCATGTCGGCGGCAGGCGGGAGACCGATATTCTCGCGAGGGTAGCGGGCGTGAACGCGGGCGCGCAGGTGCTGGACGTACTCTGTGGCCTCGGAGGGCCTGCCCGGCACCTGGCACGCACCTACGGCGCGACGGTGATCGGCCTCGATGCAACGGGGCGGATGGTGAGCGAGGCGGTTGCACGCACCGCGGACGAAAGCCTCAGCGATCGCGTCGCCTTCCGGCTCGGGAATGCCCTCGATATGCCCTTCCGGTCGGGGACCTTCGATATCGTCTGGGGGCAGGACTCCTGGTGCTATGTGACCGATAAGGACCGGCTGATACGCGAGTGTCGCCGCGTGGCGGTACCCGGCGGCACGATCGCCTTCACCGACTGGATACAGACCGGGGCCATGAGCGATGAAGAGTTGCACGGCCTCAATGCCTTCATGCTCTTCCCATACCTGGAGACCCTCCCGGGGTACGAGAATCTGCTCCGGCGGCACGGGTTTGCCGTGAGGGAGTGTGAGGACCTCAGCGAGGATTTCGCGTCGCACATGCACCGTTACCGGGATGCCCTCACCGGAGACCTGAGGGATCGGATCGTCGAACTCTTCGGGACAGAAATCTTTCTGGATATGGAGCGCGGCATCGGCCTCTGGGTGGATGCCGCCGATGAGGGGAAGGTCGGAAGGGGCCGGTTCGTGGGCCGGAAGCAGTGATGCGGGCGGCTGCCGTTATGGCCCGGATGCCGGTTCCCGGGCAGGTGAAGACGCGGCTCGTCCCGCCGCTCACGCCTCTTGCGGCGGCACGGCTGTACGCCGGGTTTCTGCGGGATGCGATCGACCGACTCGCCCGCATCAACGGTATCCGTCCGTTCGTGGCCTACACGCCTCCTGCTGCGGACGGCTTCTTCGCCGGGCTCGTTCCCCCGGGTTTCTCCACCCTCCCCCAGACCGGCGGAGACCTGGGCGAACGCCTGGCCGCCGTTTCAGGAGCACTCTTCTCCCGGGGGGCAACGACGGTCGTGCTCTGCGACAGCGACAGCCCGACCCTTCCCGGCCGGTACATCGGGGAAGCGTTCCGGAGACTCGACGAGACCGATATCGTCATCGGTCCGTGCGACGACGGCGGGTACTACCTGATCGGGATGCGGAGATGCACCCCCCGTCTTTTTGCCGGCATCCCCTGGAGTTCGCCGTACGTGACACAGCGGACGGTCGAAGCCGCCGAACGCCTGGACCTCTCGGTCTTCCTGCTCGAGCCCTGGTACGACGTCGACACGGCGGCCGACCTGGACCGCCTCTGCCGTGAGGTTGCAGGATCACCGGAAGACGATGCCTTCGCCCGCCACACCCGCTGCACCCTGGCGGAGCTCGGGCTGCTGACGCAGGCACGAGCTGGCGGCAACGCTACTCAGAACACCTGCAGATAGCGGCGAACTATCCGGACGTTATGCAAAATAGCCGAGTCCGTCAGGAAATTCACTGACATTCTCGTAATGTTTGACGTCCTGCGGACTGATGACGGTGAGCGAGGGCACGACCACGCCGAACCTGTGCGCGGGGAACCAGTACGAGCCCTGCCCGTAATCGTTCGACGCGTCCTTCACGCGCACCTCGATGCGATCGAGATCGAGGTGCTGAACGCTGGTGTCGTTGAAGTTCAGGATATCGAGTGCCTTCTGTTTCAGGTCGGATTTCCCCAGGAGGAGAACGAGAAATCCGATACCGTCGTCTATCGTATAGTTCATGGTGACGACGGCATCGGATTTCTCCAGCCGGACGGTGACGTCTTTGACCGTGATGTAACCGTACCGCTCCTCACCCGCCGCCAGCGCGGGAAGAGCGAGAACAGATACCAGCATCAGCACCAGGCCGACCGTCACCCACTTCATTATAGAGTGTTTATAGTGTGCATCATAAAGCCTTTATGGTCGATCGAGGGGTAGAACGACTGTACACCGGACTATCGGCCGGATGCTCCCGTAAGACCCGGTTTTTCGATGTTCCGGTGATCTGCAATGCAACCTGCATGAGCACCGGTACGACGAAGGCTCCCCGAACAGGACGGTTCCGTCATGCTCCCCGCCCGTTGCGCTCCTCGGCGGAATGTCAAAAAAAGTGCTTCGGGATCTCACTTCGCATGAGTGAGGACGATCTCGATGCTTGATACGTTTGTCTTTCCGGTATCCGTGTCGATCATCTCGGTCGACGTGAAGATCTCTTTCTTGTTCACGTTCGCCAGGAACCGGTTGAGCGCGATCTCCGCCGTATCGACTGCACGCGAAATTGCCTTCCCCCGGGCCTTAATCGCAACTTCCTCTGCTCCGTTGTTGAACTGGGTGACCACCGCGAGCACGTAATTCATGACCGGTTTGTTTCCGACGAATACTGTGTTGTCCTTTATCATTAGCCCACCTCGTCTAAAGGTACTTCCTCGAGTATATCAGTTCTGCGTTGAGGACGGATGCGCCTGCAGCCCCACGGATGGTGTTGTGGCCGAGCGCAACGAACCGTAATCCTTCCCGGATTCTCCCGACGGAGACCGTCATACCCCGTCCCCGGTTACGGTCGAGCCGTGGCTGCGGACGGTCGGACTGGTCGAGGAGCTCAACTGCCTTTGCCGGCTGTAAAGGTAGATTGCTGAAGGGGGACTTAAATGTTGCGTAAGCTTTTTTCACTTCGGCAACCGATTCTTTCACGTCGATCCAGACCGCAATGGTGTGTCCGTCGATGACGGGGACCCTGTTGCAGCTTGCGCTCACGCTGAACGGAGCCGGGATCACCTCGGAGCCGTTGAACGTCCCCATGATCTTCAACGTCTCGGTCTCAATCTTCTCCTCCTCGGAGCCGATGTAGGGGATGACGTTGTCATAGATGTCCATGGCGGAGACGCCGGCAAACCCGCCTCCCGAGATTGCCTGCATGGTCGCCGCACGCACGTCATGGAACTCGAACGACTTCAGGGGTGCAAGGGCCAGCGTAAGGACGATCGTCGAGCAGTTCGGGTTGGTCACGATGAACCCCCCGCTCCCGCGGTCCCGCTGGACGTCGATCAGGCCCAGGTGATCCGGATTGACCTCCGGGATCACCAGCGGGACGTCGGGGTCCATGCGGTGCGACCGGGCGTTGCTGCAGACGGCGATGCCCACACCGGCGATCTCCGTCTCAAGGGACGTCGCCACTTCGGCGGGCAGCGCCGAGAAGACAAGGTCGCAGTCCTTCAGGCTCTCGACGGTTGTGGGAGTGACGACGATATCGCTGACGTTGTCCGGGTACGGCGCATCAAGGCGCCAGTTGACCACCTTTCCATACGGTTTTCCTGCACTCCGTTCTGAAGCGGTGAGTGTCTGGAGATTAAACCAGGGATGATCCGCTAATAGCTGAACGAAGCGCTGTCCCACCGCTCCTGTGGCACCAAGCACTCCTACATTTATCATAGACAAAAATATCTGTAGTGTAGGTGGTATTAAAAGAGTATGTTTCTTTATTCCATCGATATTGCCTCGGACGGGCACTCATCGACACAGGTCTCGCAATCAACGCAGAGATCGACGTCGACTTTTGCTTTGCCGTCTTCCATGCTGATGGCTGAAGCCGGGCAGACATCCACGCAGGTCTCACAGGCGGTACACTTCTCAATATCAACAACTGCTGGCACTTTTGTTCCTCCGAACGTACATAGTTTATGAGTGTATCAAAATTAAATTTCGCTTCCTCCGGATGGATCGGAAGCGTCTTTCATAGCCCGAGGACTTCCTGCATGGTATAGATGCGCGGTTCCCTGCCGGAGACCCACCGGGCGGCCCGGACGGCACCCTGCGCGAAGACCGCCCGGTCGTAGGCGCGGTGGGAGATCTCGATGCACTCGAAGTTCCCCGCGAAGAGGACGGAGTGGTCGCCGACGATATCGCCTCCACGAATGGCGTGAACGCCGATCTCGCCCTCCTTCCGTTCGGCCTCCCCGACGCGGCCGTAGACCTTCCGGCGGTTCCCGAGTTCCTGGTCGAGGATCTCAAGGATGGTCTTTGCCGTGCCGCTCGGGGCGTCCTTCTTGTAGCGGTGGTGGGCTTCCGTGACCTCGATATCGTAGTCGCCGAGCTCGCGTGCCGCTTCCCGCACGAGTTTCCAGAAGATGTTGACGCCGACCGAGAAGTTGCTCGATATCACCGCGGGGACATGCCCTTCGACGGCGCCCCGGATGACTTCCCTCTGCTCGGGGGAGAACCCGGTCGTCCCGACGACGAGCGCCACGTTGTTTCCGGCTGCCGCCCTGATGTTCTCGACCGCGGCGGCTGCAACGGTGAAGTCGATCAGGACGTCGGGCCTCTTCTCCTTGAGGAACGCATCGATCTTCGCCGCAGGGACAACCTCGGTCCCGAAGAGCGTTCCCTCCCGCACGTCGACGCCCCCGACGAGTTCCAGATCGGGAGCCTCGTCGACGATCCGGCCGATCATGGTGCCCATACGGCCCAGGGCCCCGGATACGACTACCTTAACCATGGTTCACCAGCACCTTCCGAAGTTGTTCCGTCTTCGCTTCGTCGAGCTCGTCGAGCGGCAGCCGGACCGGTCCCGCGGCCATCCCGATGAGCCCCACTGCCTTCTTGACGGGGATGGGGTTCGTGTCGACAAACATCGCCCGCATGAGCGGGCCGAGTTCGTAGTGCAGGTCCCGTGCGCGGGCAAGGTCGCCGGCACGGAAGGCTTCGTACATCCGCACCATCCGGCCGGGGTCGACGTTTGCCGCCACCGATATCACGCCCGCGCCTCCCAGGGCGAGGACGGGAAGCGTCATCGCATCGTCCCCGGAGAGCACGACAAAGTCCTCGTCCCGCGTTCCCTCGATGATACGGGAGATCTGGGTGATGTCGCCGCTTGCCTCCTTGACCCCGACGATGCTCGGGTGCCGGGCCAGTTCGATCACCAGGTCGGGCTGGAGGTTCTGCCCCGTCCGGCCGGGAACGTTGTAGAGGACGATCGGGAGATCGAGATCGGCGAGCTTCGTGAAATGCTTGACGAGCCCGGAACGGTTCGGCTTGTTGTAGTACGGGCTGATGACGAGCGCACCGTCCGCACCCGCATCCTGTGCCGACCGGGTCAGGCGAACAGCCTCTTCGGTGTTGTTCGACCCCGTCCCTGCGAGCACCGGCACCCGCCCGTTGACGACCTCGACGGTCCTGCCGATCACCTGATCGTGCTCCTCGAACGTGAGTGTCGCGGACTCACCGGTCGACCCGCAGGGCACGATACCGTGGATCCCGCGTTGGAGCAGTGATTCTATGTTGGACCGTAATCCTTCAATATCGAGACTCGCCCCGGAGTCCCGGTGAAAAGGGGTAATGATTGCCGGAAGGATTCCCTCAAACATATAGTGAGGTTTACCGCTTCCTTGTATTTATCTTTCTTGAGATGTACCCGGCAACCCTGTTCCGGACACCCTTGCTGTCGATCACGGCAACTTCGCTGACGGCATGCTTGTTTTCATCAAAGTCTCCGCTGAATCTGTCGCGATGCTTGACGAGGAGTTCTTCGCCGAGGTTCTTGATATATGATGGCTTTATTCCCATGTGGATCTTCCCTTACAATTGTGCATACGTAATGCGATTCGACAGTTTAAGAATATTTTGTGCGACCATGACCGGATCCTCCCCAAGAACCCGGATCATCGGCTCTTTCCCCACGGCCCCCCGGTCGTAGATGATGTCGGGCACGCCCTCCCTGCAGCAGGAGGCGACGCCCCAGTCCATCGTCTGCACCCCCGGCGGTTCCTTCTCCCGGTCGAACGAGCAGACCTCGAAGAGGAGGTTCTCGAGCTCCGGAAGGATTGCCTCCGAAAAGCGGATGTTCGCCGCGCTCCGGATCTGCAGGTCGAAGTGCATGGCGGTGAGGACGATCCGGGCTACGTGGTCGCTTGCCCCGAACGCAATCTGCCCGACGGGGTGGACCGCCTCGCCGAACCTGACGATCCGGCCGAGGACTCCCGCCACGTCGTCTTTGCTCCGCGCGTCGGGCAGGGCGTAGACGACGTTCATCCCGACCTCCGGGATGAGCCTCTCGTCCATCCGCTCGACGAGCAGCGTTACGGCCTCTCCCAGGCGGCCGATCACCTTCCCGCGGTCTTCCGATGTCATGCTGTATCCCTCGCCCCGGGTGCCATATATGTGTTTGCTCAGGCAAGACCGATATCGCCGCGGACTTCCGTGAGCCCCTCGATCGCGAGACGGTAGAACGTCTCGAGGTCCATGAGGGGCTCGATCATCCGGATCCTCTCCCGCTCGCAACCGGCGGCAAACGACTTCTCCTTGAACTTCTTCTTCACCGTCCGCGGCGTGACCTCGTCGATCGCCCCGCCCTTCACCAGGGCGCAGGCGATGATCAGGCCCGAGGCGCTGTCTGCCGCCTGGAGCGCAACCTCGACCGGGCGCTCGTAGCCGGACGTGAGCAGGTGGTTGTGGCGCCTGACGATATCCGCGATCTCTTCTGAGACACCGTTCTCGATGAGGATCCGGCAGCCCTCGACGCCGTGCCGCTCCATATCCCCTCCGACGATGTCGTAGTCGATGTCGTGCAGAAGGCCGATGACCTCCCACGTTCCTGCATCCTCGCCGAGGTGTTCCGCGACCTTCTTCATGATGGCCGCCGTGGCGTGGCTGTGTATGATATGGGACGGCGACGTCACGTAGCGCCGGAGCAGGGCCAGTGCCTCGTCTCTCTCCATGCGGGAGGGGTTGTCAACCGCCCCTGATAAGCATGTGGGTCTCCCGCTCTATGGATAGAGATATACCTGCACCTATCCCACTCCTGTACATGAATCTACGGGTTCTTGAGGTGCTGGTCGCATTCGGGTGCCTTGCACTGTTTGTCATGCTGCTGGTGATGCTGCCCGGTCTGATGGCAGGGATGGAGGGGGTTGCATACGTCGTCGCGCTGGTCGTCTTCATCGCCGTGCTCAGTACTGCAGGCTATATGATCGATAAAAAGGTCGCTTAACTCCGTTTTTTCTTTATATTTTTCCTGAGCCGGTAGTAACTCAGGGGATGGTTGACCCGTTCGCAGTCCTTATCCCGGTTGGCACAGAGCCCGAAGGTGCGCATGGTGGCGCACGACGGCGGGGTATACTCGGTGCCGCCCCGGCCGGAGATGTGCTCCACCTGGTACATCGTCATGTCCGGGTCGAAGTCGGGAGCCCGCGCGAATATATCTGCTATCTGCGCGATGTTCATCCCGATGGTATGGAGGAAGGACGTGATGGCGAACCGGCCCATATGCGTCAGGTTCGTTCCCGCGGTGATCGCCTGGATGAGTGCGCTGATACAGGGCGGAAACGCCTCCTCCTTGATCTCGCCGAACTGCTCGAGAACCTGCTGCTGCTGCAGCGCCGAGATCTCTTTTGTGATCGGTTCGAAGCGTTCGCAGATCCCGGTCGGGATCCGGAGCGGGAGTTGATCGACCAGGATGACCCGGATCCGCTCCCGGATGAGTTCGTCGATCTCGCCCGGCCCAAGGTTCACGCCTCCCTGCCGGACGTCCCTGTTGACGAGCCGCCAGCGTTTATCGCGCAGGTGGGGCACCAGCTCCACGTAATCGGTGACCGGCAGGGTCGCGGTCCCGGTGCTGATGCCGATGCTCCAGGCAACGAACCGGTGGATCTCCGGGTCTTCGGTCGCAAGGAAGAAGGATGCGCGTTCCGCTTCGTAGCGCGCAAGGCGGTCGATGAGCGATCGGTCCCCGATGCAGGAGACCAGCATCCGGGCAAGCGCATAACTCGCGATCTCAAACTCGGGTTTGAGGTTCTGCGCAGTCTCTTCCCCAAACTCCTTCCTGAACGTCAGCGCAGCGATGACCCGCTCCTTTGCCCGCTCGAGCGCCGCGACGCCCGGGCTGCTTGCGAGAAAATCTTCGAGCGACTCAACGTGCCGGCGGGCCAGCTGCTGCGATTCTTTCAAAAAGGGGTATTTGATGAGTTCTTTGCGGTCGAGTACAATATCCATCAATCGGCCTCGATCCGAGGGGCAAGGAGATACTCCACGCGGCCGTTGCCGTCCGCAATGTCAAAGGCAAACCGTACCGGGTGATCGATGCCGAGGTAGACCTCCACCTCATTCGCGCGTGCCATGACCCGGCCCATGTCCTTCAAGTAATCGATCGAGAAGAGGGAGCGGGCCCGCACCGGGTTCAAGGCGACGAGCTCGTCTTCGCCGAGCGCGAGTTTGATGTGATCGGTGTCTCCCTCCGCCTCCATGTAGAAGGTCATGGTATCGGGGTCGATCCCGAGCGCGATCTTGTCGGAGATGACGGCAGCCGCTTTGATGGCATTATTCAGCGCGTCTCCCGAGATGACCGCCTTGCCGGGGAGTTCGATCCCCGGGGGGTTCGGATCCTTCCGGATGGTGTTGACGTCAAGGAGCGTGATCGAGTAGCGGTAGCCGCCGAAACTCAGTTCCAGTTTCCGCTCTTCGTCGAGCAGGCTCAAGGTCAGCGCGTCGCCTTTCCCCATCATCCCGATGATGTTCTTCATCTTTGCGATATCCAGGCCCAGTTCTCCGGTCGTCGCCGAGAAAGAGGTGAACGCCGTGCTCTGGAGTTCCAGGGAGACCATGGCTACGTTTGCGGTGTCGACGGAACGTGTCCGGATCTGGTCCCCGGCCGTGTGGAGACGGCATTCCGTCACCAGTGCGGCGATCGCGTCGATGGATTCCCGAAATATATCTGCATCAATCGTTGCCTTTAACATTGTGACCCCTTTATTAAACTCTCGTTGAAAGTATATAATCACCTTTTTCATTATAGTGCTTTACGATCAAAACCGGTAGAAGGCCCGTGACGCCGGTCTCGGCAGACGTGATCGCCCGTACTCCGGAACCGTATCATTCATGGTTAACCGCATCAAACACTATACATAATCTCCTTGATCGTGCCGGCGGTATAGATAGCCGTCTGTCAGCCTTCAAGTGGAGGGTAATCTCGCGATGGGTTCTCAATGGACAAAAGACAGCGTCTACAGAAAGGCGATGAAGGCGGGATACCGGGCACGGGCCGCCTATAAACTGCTGGAGATCCAGCAGAGGAACGAGATCATCAGGCCGAGCGACAACGTCGTCGACCTCGGGGCTGCGCCGGGGAGCTGGCTCCAGGTGCTCCGCGACCTGACCGGAGGGAAGGTCATCGGCGTGGATCTCAACCCGATTGCGCCGATGGAGGGCATCACCACCATCGTCGGGGATTTCACCGATCCCCTCGTCCAGGAGCGCATCCGCGAGGAGGCAGGCGGGATCGTCAACGTCGTGGTCTCCGATGCCTCGCCGAAACTCTCCGGCCAGAAGAGTTACGACCAGGCTCGTGCGATCGGTCTCGGCGAGGATGCCCTGGCGTTTGCCTGCACGATCTTGAAGCCCGGCGGCAACATGGCGATAAAGTCGTTCCAGGGCGAGCTCTTCGGGGAGTTGATGGCCGAAGCCAGGAAGCACTTCTATTCCGTCCGGGGGTACAGGACGAAGGCGTCGCGGAGAGGAAGTGCCGAGACCTACATTATAGCAAAGAGTTTCAAGGGAAGATGCGATGGTGCTGAAGGACCCCTATAACCGGACCGTGACCAACCTCCGGATCAGCCTGACCTCCCGGTGCAACCTGCGGTGCATCTACTGCCACGCAGAGGGCGAGGTGAGCCCGAAGGAGCAGATGAGTGCCGAGGATATCGCCGAACTGATGCAGGTGGCCGTGCGGTTCGGCGTAAAAAGCATCAAGTTCACCGGCGGAGAGCCCCTGCTCCGCCGCGACCTCCCCGACATCATCCGCTCGGTGCCGCCGGGCGTCGAAGCCTCCCTGACGACGAACGGGACGCTGCTTGCGGCAAAGGCCGCGGAACTCAAAGAGGCCGGGCTTGCCCGGGTAAACGTCAGCCTCGACACCCTCCGGCCCGAGCGCTACCGCCAGATCACAGGGAAGGACTGCCTCGCGGACGTTCTCGCCGGGATCGACGCGGCGATCGAGGTAGGGCTGACCCCGGTCAAGCTGAACATGGTGCTCCTCGACGGCATCAACGAGGACGAACTGGACGACTTCATGGCGTTCGTCAGGAGCAAACAGGACCTCATCCTCCAGGTCATCGAGCTGATGGAGTTCAACGAGTGCAAGTTCCACGGGGACGTGGACAGCGTCGAGCAGGAACTGGACGAGCGGGCGACCCGGGTCGTCACCCGCAGGATGCACCACCGGAAGAAGTACTGCCTCGACGGCGCCGAGGTCGAGGTGGTCCGCCCGCTCCACAACACGGAGTTCTGCGCATTCTGCAACCGCCTGCGCGTGACCTCGGACGGCAAACTCAAGCCCTGCCTTCTGCGGAGCGACAACCTGGTCGATACCGCGGGCAAGCACGGCAAGGATCTCGAGGACGCCTTCAGGGAAGCCGTCAGCAGGCGTGAGCCGTTCTTCACGTAAATGAGGTTCGGCCTTTCAGGCCGAACATCGCCACTCGAAAACGGTTTGCGATATCTCACGCTCTCCGTATCTGGTAATTTTTCAGCAGGCACACTGGCACTGATTTCCAGTGGATATCGCCACGCGGGGAGGGGCTGAC
>JAEZIP010000035.1:0-20053 GCA_023436625.1 Methanobacteriota archaeon
CGCGAGCGGCAGTACTCCCTGCGCGACCTCGCGTTCTCGCAGGCGATCTTCAACACGCTCGCCTTTGTATACGCCCGTGCGATCTGGTATGCCGTCTCCGGAAAACACCTGCCGTTCGTCGTGACGCCGAAAGTGGCCAGGGGGCCCGCGGGCCGGTCCCGCGTCAGGATAACGCCGGTTCTCCTCGTGATTGCGGCCGTCCTGGTATCGATGGTTGTCGGCATCATGCGGTTCGTCTCCGGGGGGCCGGATTCCGGCACGGCAATCCCGCTCTTCTGGGCCTGCTATACGCTCGCCGTTCTCTCGTCGTTTCTGGTAGTCTGGCGGCGGGATGCCGGACGGGTGCCCGGAGGCGGTACGGACTGACCGGCGCCGGTAAAGGCCGAACGGGCTCTCCAGGGAGAAAAAAGATTCGTTCGGAGGGAATCTTAGCGGAATCTCTGCCAGAGGATTCTTCCCACCACCCGGAAGGTGAAGTCGAGCTCCTCGAAGATCGGGATGCCGTTTTCCTTGAGGATCTTGCGGCCCCGCTCCATGGAGTCGCCGCCGAGCAGCGTCCCGACGATCATGTTTCCGGTCTTCTCCGAGAACCGGATGATCTGGTTTGCGAGCTGATCCGACCCGATGACGAGGTTCGGGAACCCGACGACGAAGGCGATGTCCCAGCAGTCCTGGTGATTGGCGAGGACGCTGAACACCTGCTCGAACCGCTTTTCACCGGCATCGCCGAGGAGGTCGATCGGGTTGCCCTTGTTCCAGAAATCGGGGAGGAGGTCGTTTAATTCCTTGAGGACCTTCGGCGGCAGGCCGATCAGGTCGATGCCGTAACGTTCGGCGTAGTCGGAGGAGAGCACGGAGAATCCGCCGGCGTTCGTGATCACGACCGCCCGCTTGCCGCGGGGGTAGCCTTTCGGGAGCGCCAGCATCTCCGCGACCTGGAATGCCCCGGTCAGGGTGTGGACGGGAATGACGCCGGACTCACGGAAGGCTTCCATGTAGACGTCGTACGACCCGGAGAGCGAACCCGTGTGGGACGAGGCGGCCTGCTGGCCTCTCGCCGACGAACCGGACTTGATCGCCACGACGGGTTTGGTCTTCGAGACCTCGCCGACCACCTTCATGAAGGTCCTGCCGTCCTGGACTTCCTCGATGTAGAGGATGATGCCCCTGGTCCTGGGGTCGCGCTCCACGAACCTGAGGTAATCGATGAAGTTGAGGTCCGCCTGGTTGCCCACCGAGACGACGGCTGAAAAGCCGATATCCTGTGCGATGCTCCAGTCGACCACCGTGTTGATGATGGCGCCGCTCTGGGAGATGAAGGCGATGTTGCCGGGTTTGGGCGACTCGTGAACGTAGGTGGTATCGATGCCCTTCGGGGGGATGATCAGCCCGAGACAGTTCGGGCCCACGATCCGCGTGCCGTAGCCCTTTGCGATCTCGAGGACCCGGTCCTCGAGCGCCTTTCCTCCCTCTCCCGTCTCCCGAAAGCCGGCGGTGATGATGACCGCCATCGCCACTCCCTTCTGCCCGCACTCCTCGATGACGCCGGGCACGTGTTTTGCCGGGACGGTGATGACTGCCATATCGACGGGGCTCGGGATATCAAGGATGGAAGGGTACGCTTTGAGGCCCTGCACCTCAGGACGCTTGTTGTTCACCGGGTAGAGCTGCCCCGGGAAGTGGAGGAGGTTGTGCATCACGGCGTATCCCATCTTCCTGGGCTCGGACGACGCCCCGATGACCGCTATCGACCGGGGCGTGAAGTACTCGATCGGCACGAACGGCCGCTCCTTTACCGTCTTCTCCACCGCTTCGTCGTCGACGAAGATCCGGGCGTCGACGATGCAGGCCCCGGACTCGTAGAGCCGGATCGGGTTGATGTCGAACTCCACGACGCTGGTATTCTCGGCGAAGAAGCAATTGATCGCCCACATGACTTTTACGAGCGCCTCTTCGTCTCTCGGCTTCATGCCCCGGTAGCCCTGGATGATCGGGTAGCCGTGGATCTCCCTGACCATCTTCCGGATTGCCTCCTCGGAGACCGGCAGAATCCTCAGGGTGACGTCCTTCATCAGCTCGACGAGGGTGCCTCCCATACCGAAGGTGAGCACCTTCCCGAACGCCGGGTCGGTCTTCCCGCCGATGATCAACTCGAGCCCCGGCGCCGCCTGCTGCTCGACGATGACGCCCTTGATCTCGGCTTTTAGGTTGTACGCCTTCGCGTTCCCGACGATCTTATCGAACGCCTCCTCTGCAGCCTGTTTTGACCCTATACTGAGCATCACGCCGCCCGCGTCGCTCTTGTGTATGATCTGGGGGGAGTGGATCTTCATGACGACCGGAAAACCGATCTTCTCTGCCGCTTTGCCGGCCTCGGCAGGGGTCTGGACGATTGCGTGATCGGGCACCGGTACGCCGTACTGGTTCAGGAGGTTGTACGATTCGAATTCGCTCAGCATTCTCTTTGCCATGATTGTCTCCTCATGCTGTGGACGCCTCTTCGAACGTCCCTCTGTTTCTGCGGTTTGTGTTCCCTGACAGGTGAACCGTCTCCTGGAAGTTCAAACCAATAAATGGAAAGTACCTTACAGTGTGGGTTTCACACCCATTTTATAGAATTTGAAGCGATTTAACATGACAAATCCGCGAATTGGTCCTGTGGTCGTTCGGATCCTGCGGATAGGTTTCCGGAACCCGGAGATCGTAAAATAGTCGCCGTTATTCTGGGTTCTTTGCGGGAGGCATCTCCCGAGGATGTCCAGCCCCGGAAACCGGGGCATTCGCCGGGATCTGCCGTTCGGGGCCGGATGGGTGAGGGAGTGAACTGCCGGTTCGGCGCCAAAAGACGGTCCATCATCGTTCTTGATCTATCTCGCCGCTGCAGTTCGTGAAGATCCCTCAACGGTTTTGGCCGGCTTTCCTGAGCGTGAACCGGAACGCAACCCCCTCCCCCGGCCTGCCCGGCACCCGGTCCTCGATCCAGACCTTCCCGTCGTAGCGCTCGACGAGTTTCCGGACGATGAAGAGCCCGAGGCCTTCCCCTCTCCCGTGCGCTTTGCCTCGTTCGAACCGGGTGAAGAGTTTCTCCTTCACCTCGTCGGGAATGCCCGGGCCGGTATCCTCGACCGAGACCAGCACCTCGCCGTCCCGCTCCCCGACCCGTACGGTGATTCCGGCACCGGGACCGCAGAATTTGACGGCGTTGCCGATGAGGTTGTTGAAGACGGTCGAGAGGAGTCCGTCCGCCAGGACTACGACCGGAAGGCCCTGGTACCGGATCGATGCCCGGGGGAAGGTGCCGATCTCGGTCCGGATGACCGCATCGAGGTTCACCGGCACCAGGCAGACGGTTTCCTCCTGAGCCCGCCGGATGGTGGCGACGTTTCTGAGGATCTGGCTGCTCCGCTCGATGCTCTCGTGCAGCTTCTCTGCGTACGTCTTCAGGTCTCCTTCGGCGAGGTCGATCAGGAGGTCGGCGTACATGCCCGAGACGTTGTTCGCGTTCCGGACGTCGTGGGTCATGATGTCGAGGTACAGCTGCGCCTCGTTTCGTGCCGCTTCGACCTCCGCGCTCTTCCCGATAAGGTCGTCGGTACGGTGCATAAGCGCTTCCTCCACCTGTTTTCGTCCGGTAATGTCGATCAGGGCGGCCCGGAACGTCTGCGCCTCTCCGGCCTTCCCCTCTACGAGGACCCAGGCGGACTCGTGTTCCCGCGTCGCCCTGAGCCGCACCACGACGGTCTCTTTCCCATCGGCCGCGAGCACCCGGTCGCGGAATGCGATGAAGTCCCGAATGCTCTCCCGTTCCAGGAAGTACTGGAATCGCTGGTTCGTGAGGGACGCCCGGGGCTCCCCGAGCATTGAAGCGGCCATCAGGTTTGCTTCATGGATCCGGCCGTCCGCATCCAGGGTGATGTAACCGATGGGGGCGAAGTCATAGAGGTCGCGATACTTCTCTTCGGAGATCTGCAGGTCGTGCTGCAGCTCCCGCAGCGCCTCGTTCTGGAGCTCGAGCTCGACCTGGTGCACCTCGAGCTCGTGACAGAGTCTCCGCAAGTCCTGCTCCGGGAGGTGTGCGGCGTGCCCTCTCTTCCGTGCTTCATCCTCGGCGCGCCGTCGGAGGTCCGGGTCCGGGTCCGGGTTCTGCATGATATCGTTACCGTTATTCGGGGGTGGTCTCCACGCTGGTCTCTGGACTCAAACGATCGGTGACGTCTTCGATGGCGAGCAGGATCAGGTCGGGTCCTGTCCCGGAAACGATCCGCCGTGCGTTGAGACGCATCTTCTTCTGCCCGATCTCCGGGAAGTCGTGCTTCACCTCGAACCCTTCGAACTGCACCTTCTCAGGGAGGATATCCTCGAGCAGCCGGCGCAGGTCGGGGATATCCCACTGCCCGCTCCCGAGCGCGTAGAGGAGTACCCCTTCGGTCTCGCCGGGCGTGACCCGGAACGTCTGGTAGAACGACCGGTTCGCTGAGATGACCCGGAGATCGGCGTCGAGGACGACAAGCGGCTCCCGGATCGTCTCGATGATGTTCTCCGCATAGGTGCGGGCGTTTCGGAGCGACTGCTCGAGGTCTTTGATCCGGGTGATCTCGACGAACGTGACGACCACCCCGTCGATCTGGTTGCTCGCCGTCCGGTAGGGCAGGATCCGCATCTGGAACCACCGCCCGTCTATCGTCTGCACCTGCTTCTCCAGGGGCAGCAGGGTATCGAGCACCTCCCTGACATCCTCGACGAGCGGCTCGTCCCGGAGGCTGACGGCGAGATCGGTGACCGGCCGGTCGAGGTCGGCCGATCGCAGGCTGATGATCTCCGTGGCGGCCCTGGTGAACCGGCGCACCCGGAGATTGCCGTCCAGGAAGAGCATGGGGATCCCGGTGCCCCGGAGGAGGTTCTGCAGGTCGTCGGTCGTCATGGAGAGCTCGTCGATCTTGGCCTGGAGTTCGGTGTTCACCGTGAGAAGCTCCTCGTTGAGCGACTGGAGCTCTTCCTTGGAGGTGGTCATCTCCTCGTTCGTCGACTGGAGCTCTTCGTTCATCGACTGGAGCTCCTCGTTCATTGATTTCTCCTCCTCCTGCGAGGCCTGCATCTCTTCGATGGTGCTCTGGAGTTGTGCTCTGGTTACGGTGAGGTCACGCTCGAGTTCGGCGCACCGGGCATCGTCCCCCACCCCCTCCGACGCCTCGCGGGCCTGTTTCGTCTCCGTCTCCTCGACATCCTCAAAGGCGATCAGGAAGAGGTCTTCCGCTCCGAAAGACCGTTTGATTGGTGCCACGGTCAGGCGGATCTTCTGAAAATCGCCGTTGGTCTTCACGGATACGGGCTCCGTTACGGCTTCTTTCTTCTCCTGCCGTGCGGAGCGGAGAGCCGCAATCAACGGGTAACCGAGTCCTTCCCGGACCATTGCATGGATGTTCAGGTTCGCCCTGCCCGGAGACGGCTCCAGGTACTTCCCTGTCTTGCCGTGGATGTACAGGATGTCCCCGTTCTCGTTGACGATCACCGCGGGAGGGACAAACCGCTCGAGCAGCGCCCGTGGTGCGAGTTCGTCGACAGGGGTGGGGCGCCTCTCGCGGGTGCCGGCGGTACCGGCCGGTTGCGGGGTGAAGGCGACGGGGATATTGATCCGGTCGATGGCGGGGGCGGACGTCTCCCGGCGCCGGAAGATCTTCTGCCTGCCGTCGACGGTCTTGAAGAGCTCGCCATACCCGCCGATCGTCTCTGCCGTTCCGAGGAAGAGCACCCCGCCGGGTTTGAGCGCGTAGTGGAAGACGGGGATGAGCTGCTCCTGCAGCTCCCCGGAGAGGTAGATGAGCAGGTTCCGGCAGCAGAGGATGTCGAGGTGGATGAACGGGGGAGCTGCGACGACGTTCTGCTGGGCGAAGACGATGCTCTCACGGATCTCCTGGCGGATCCGGTAGTGCTCGTCTTCTTTGACGAAGTAGCGTTCCAGGCGCTCCGAAGAGACGTCTGCTGCGATGGAGGCGACGTACCGGCCGTGCCGGGCAACCTCGATAGCCTCCGGGTCAAGGTCGGTTGCGAAGATCTGGTAGCGAACCTCCCCGTAGCGGTCCAGGTTGTCCAGGCACTCCCGGAGCACGATCGCCATGGTGTAGGCCTCCTCGCCGGTGGAGCACCCCGCCACCCAGACCCGGATCACGCCCCCCTCCGGCACGCTGCGGACGAGATCGCGGAGCGCCTTCTCCTCTAAGGCCTGCCAGGCTTCGGGGTCGCGGAAGAACCGGGTCACGCCGATGAGCAGTTCTTTTGCCAGGATGTTAATCTCCTGTGGGTTCTCCTGGAGGTAGCGGACGTAATCCTCGATCCGGGTCAGCTGGTGCAGCCCCATCCGGCGTTCGACACGGCGCCGGATCGTGCTCTGCTTGTACATCGAGAAGTCCTGGCCGGTCCGGGTCCGGATGAGGATAAAGACCTTCTTCAGCCCGTCTACCAGCGTTCTCGTCGGGACTGCCGGTTCCCGGGCGATGGTATCTGCGGAGCGGATGTAGGTCATGAGCAGGTGCGGGAGATCGGCCGCCGGAGCGACGTAGTCGGCAAGCCCGGTGGCGATGGCGTTCTCCGGCATACTGCTGTACGGTGCGGAGGAGGGTTCCTGTACCAGCACCGTCCCCGACCGCTCTTTGATTGCCCGGATGCCCTGGGTTCCGTCGTGCCCCATCCCGGAGAGAACGATGCCGACTGCTTTGCCGTTCTGGTCGTCGGCGAGATAGCGGAAGAAGAGGTCGATGGGCGTCCGGCTCACCCGTGTCGCCACCGGTTCCAGGAGGTTGAGGGCGCCGTGCAGGATGGCGAGGTCGGCGTTCGCCGGTTTGACGTAGACGGCGTTCGGCCTGACCGCCGTGCCGTCCTCGGCCCACGTCACCGGCATCGCCGTCACCCGCTGGATGAGTTCCGGGAGCATGCCTTTCTGGCTCGGGTCCATGTGCGTGACCAGCACGAATGCCATCCCGGTATCCGCCGGCATATGCGTGAAGAACTGTTCGAGCGCATCAAGCCCTCCTGCGGATGCCCCTATCCCGACGATGGCGCGGGGAGCCTCGGGGGCCGGGACCGCGGAAGTCTCTTCACGTCTGTTCTCTTCTTCCTGTGAATTGTCCATTTCTCCGTCTCTCATGCCCGATCTCCTCTCTGCAGGCGGCCCGCTCTTTGCCGTGCGCCACAACCGCCGGCGGGTTCCTCCGGGACGGTCTTCTCCCGGCATCGCCGGAAGTCCGCGTGGGAATCCATACCCCTGCAACTCGCCCGGATTGGCATGCGTTCTGTAGGTGCGGTTGTAACGACCGGTCCCGTCCGGAGATCTCCGGAGAACAGAGAAAAGCAACGGGACATAATAATTCATCGTGGTGTTCGAAGGGTTATCAAATCTTCTCCGGAAGTTTCGGTCGACGGCCCACGGGACATGAACCCCGTTTCAGGCTCGTGGAATAGTAAGAGAAACTTTTCTGAGTTCGTCCCTGCGAGCGGCAATCGAACGAACTCAACACGAGCCAAACAGGGCCGGCAACATGCTGCTCTCATCCTTCTCGGGATTCCGTCCCCTACGTGGGCGGCGGAACCGTTCCTAATACATCCTGACTTTCAACCCCGGAACGCGGGTGAAGTGACTGTCCCGGGTGACGATCTCGCCGTCGTTCGCGAGCGTGATTGCGGCGATCACCTCGTCGAAATCGCCTATCCGGCTGCCGCTCCCATGGAGTTCGGCAGCGAGGGTGCCGAAGATCCTGTAGGTCTCGTCGGTGATCGGGAGTTCGATCAGCGCCCGCAAGATCGCCTCGACTTCCCGGAGATTCTCCTGCACCGATGCCGAGAGGAACGCACCGCGGTAGAGTTCGAGGGCGTTGATCGCCGTGGTTGCAAGCGGCAGCCCTTCCTGCTCCATCGCCTCGAGCGTTCTCATCGCCTCCGGGTCGTGCCGGATCAGGTCGATGAGCAGGGACGTGTCAAGCGTCGGCATCGAAGTCGACCTTTCGCATCGAAGATCTTCTCATTTCGCGCGAGGCTTCCGCGACTGAGGCGGCCAGCGCGGGGTTCGGCCCGAATTCTTTGAGGATCTCCGAGAGTTTCTTCTTTTGCGGGGTGTACTTCAGGATCACTTCGGAAAAGCTCATATTCGAGGGGCCTTTTAGCCGGGAAAGCCTCTCGTATGCGTCGTCGCTGATGCTGATCGTCCTGGTTCCCATGCCTGTGTATGTGTATGTGCATGTATTTAGATCCTCTCATCGCCGGCAGGACCTCTCAGAACCTCACCAGCCCCCGCCTTCCGATCGCCGTCCACCCCAGAAGGCACGCAACCCCGACCGCCACGTTGATCGCCCCGAGGCTGAAGACGAGGTTGCTCCCGTCGAGGAAGACCAGGATCATCCCGGCACTGCCGAAGACGAGGCTCGTGCAGTTGATCAGGGCGGATGCGGACCCGGTATCCTCCCTCTGCTGGTCGAGCATCAGGAACGCACCGGGAGGCCGCACGCAGCTCCCCATCAGGGAGGCCGGGAAGAGGGCAAGGGCAAAGAAGAGGGGCCCCAGGCTCCCGAAGAGGCAGACGAGCACCCCGCCGCCGACCATGACGGCAAACCCTGCTCCGACGATCGATCGGCGGCCAACGTGCCGGGAGAGCCAGAGGTAGAGGAGCGGGCCCGATATCAGGCCGACGGCATTGAGGGCGAAGTAGAAGCTGTACCACTGCTCGGAGAGTCCAAATCCCGTTTCGTAGATATACGACGAGGCGGAGACGAACGCTAGGGAAGCGGTGCTCACGAGCGAGAATACGACGAGGAGCGAGGCAAAGCCGGGGTTCCTGAGCACGGCCCCGAGTCGGCGGACGGACTGCGCCATGGTGCCGGCAGACCGTGAGGGTACGGTCTCCTGGAGGAGAAGGCCGCCGATCATCGAGACGACGCCGATGAGGGCGAGCGCCGCAAAGAGGCCCCGCCACGATGTGTAGGGGAGCATGAACGCCCCGAGGACCGGGGCGACGGCGGGTGAGATGACGACCATGGACTGGACGAGCGCGAGCACCGACTCCCTCTTTCTCCCGTCGTACAAATCCTTGACCATCGCCATTGCGACCGCGGAGGCGGCGCTGCCGCCGACGGCCTGGAGGATGCGGAAGACGATCAGGAGCCGGATATCCCACGATATCGCGCACCCGGCGCTTGCGGCGATGTAGAGGCCGAGCCCGACCAGGAGGACGGGCCGCCGCCCGTACCTGTCGGAGAGCGGCCCCCAGAAGAGCAGCCCGAGGCTGAAGAAGAGAAAGAAGAGGATCAGCGTCAGGTTGGTGAGGGTGGCGGAGACGCCGAAGTAGTCGCCCATGCCGGGCAGGGCGGGGAGGTAGAGGTCGGTCGAGAGCGGGACGAAGGCGGAGAGCAGCGCAATAAGGACGATGAGACCCCGATCACCGAGATATTGCCGGGATTTTTGGGCTCGGTCGGGGGAATGGTCCATGGGAACGCCTCGGGGGGCAGGTGTTGAAGAACAGGATCGCTGTTGGGCATTCCTGGCCCGGGTTGGATTACTGTCTTCTCCAGGTTCTGTTTATACGTTGAACCTTCCTATAGTTCTAGATTGGCATCTGCCGTTCATCCGGGGCGACACCTGCCGCTGCCACGTTCACCTTTCTTACGTCCGAGCCTTTCCTCCCCGACACCGGGGCTTTCTTCCGTGCCCGGAATCACTCTCCCGCGAGAAGATCGGCGCGGCCGGCGACGGCAAGGTGGGCTTTGCAGGTTCTTGCAACGACCGGAAGCGCGACCGGGGGCAGCCCCAGCTCGTTTACGACCTCCCGGCAGACAGCCTCTCCGCGGTCTTCTCCGGCGAGCACTCTCCTGAGTGCCGAGTGGAACCGTTGAATGGTCATAAGACCGTTCTCCATCGCCCGCTTAACATCGTCGCCGGTTCGTGCGCCGTCCCAGGAGGCAAGAAGGTGCCCGACGTCCGGGACGTCGAGGAGAGCCCTTATGGACCGGATGGATGCGGCAGCGTCATCGTATACGGGAAGATCTTCGGGCACGGGGACGGCATCGCCGGAGAAGAGAGCGTTATCCGCCGGGAGGTGGAAAGAGATCGATCCCGGCGAATGGCCGGGCGTATGGAGAACGGCCAGACCGAGTTCGTCGTCGAGGTGAACGGTGTCGCCGCTCCCGACGAAGCGATCGACCTTGACGGACCCGGAAACGATCGAGTGGAAGTCCGGCACCGGGCGTTCGCGCGCCTGCAGGTCGACATCTTCGATCCATGCCCGCTCATCGCGATGAGCAACGACGGTGCATCCGGTCGCCTCCCGGATGGTCTTTGCGGCTCCGATATGGTCGGGGTGCGAATGCGTCAGGATGAGCGTCGAGATCTCTTCCGGCCTCCGTCCGGTCCTGCGGAGATATGCAAAGACGATCTCCTCCGATCCGGCAACACCTGCATCGACAAGGCAGATCTCGGTGCCGTAGATCAGGAAGAGGTTGACGTACCGTTCGATCGTTATCCCGTTGCCGGCCGATAGCCGGAAGGGAATCTTCAGGGCATGGATATGGTCGGTAACCTGCATGGAATCCGGAGAAGGTGTTTGGCGTGCATGACCATAAGTCTGCGAGTGCTGTGATCGCCTCCGCCTCTCGTTCTTGCATCCGTCCCCTTCAGCCCGGAGCGTACGGTACCGCCTATGCTTCCCGCCCGTAATGCATCGTAAAGAGCGTCGTGTGTTCGTCCGCATAGCAGGGTGAGTGGCAGCCGGGGGCGAACTCCGGACCCAGGCATTCCGTGAAGAGCGCATGCCACTGGCTCTGCAGCATATGGTAATCGGTCCGCTCGCCGCGTGGCTGCGTGAAGAACGAGAGGACCTCCGTCATGAGGAAGAGATCCACGCAGGCGACGGCCACGTCCACCGGGGCGTCGTGCGAGAAGACGAAATCGATGACACCCCCGTAGGACTGGTAGACCGAGAGCGCAAGATCCGGTGAATATATCTCCGGGGTGTCGTTGTTCGCATCCATCTCGAAGAGGATGAAGTGGTCGATCCAGGGTTTGAGCCGCGTGAGGTGGATCTTCTTATGCTCAAGAGGCATGTGGTGGTATGCAAGCGAGCTGACGGCGAGATCGAAACGGTGATCGATGCTTCCGGAACAGTCCTGGATCCGGCTGTTCACGGTCTCGATACGGACGTCGGGGAATGCATCGCGGACGGTCTTTTTAGCAAGGGCCACCATTGCAGGCGACGAATCGATGAGGAGAACCTCGGCAATCTCGGTGACCCTGCCGGTATCCAGCAGGTACCGTAACAGCGATACGGTGAGCCCTCCGTCGCCGCACCCTATGTC
Organism: Methanobacteriota archaeon; assembly: GCA_023436625.1. GTDB lineage: Archaea > Halobacteriota > Methanomicrobia > Methanomicrobiales > Methanoculleaceae > Methanoculleus. Next base: position 11,334 of record JAEZIP010000035.1, read on the forward strand.
CATCATGGAGAACGGCTTATCGATCTGCGGCAGGGTGTTGCCGCACTGTGCAATGAATCGCTGTCTTGCCTCCCGCATCATGGGGACACCGGCAAAGTGCATGAACGGGCGCGGGTCGGCAAACGCCACCGTGGGCATGGCGAGTTTCCCGTTATGGCGCTCGAGAAAGCCGAGGAGAAAGCCTGCGGAGAAGAGATCGTTCTCCTCGCCAAGAGCAGCGGCGCTCAGCCATTCGATCCCCTCTGCGGCCCGCCCGTGGGCGGCAAGCACTGTTCCTATGTAATAGTCGAAGGCAGAGAGCAGATTCTGCCGGATGTCGCCGTCGTAGGTGCCCGGCGCAGTCCCGCTCCTGAGAACCTCATCTGCAAGACCGGACCACTCCGCCGACTCCTGCGCTGAAAGGAAGAGCATGCTGATCTGTATTCTGCCGGCAACCGCTATGAGAGTTCGTATTCTCTCCGCCCTCGCGATCGGGATTCATGATCCGGACGGGCCGCGAGCGGTTGTTGATAGTGCCGGATACCGCGAGCAAAAGAGCGTCACACAGGGCTAAAACTTCAAAACAGTCGCAAAAGGATGCTGCTATGGGGATTCGAACCCCAGTCGAGGGAGTGAGAGTCCCTCATGATTGGCCGGTCTACACTATAGCAGCGCATTGCACCAACGTGCTCTAAATTATTGGAGTTTCTTTTATTTAAATCTGCCTCGCGCCCCCCCATCTCCGGCCCTGCCGGCAACCGGACAATCCGGGCCCTATTCGGGCCTGAATTTTCTCTTCGCTCCGTGATTTCCATCACAGACACCAATAAGTAGCTTCCCAGCATACGTGTACCGGCAGCAATGAGCAGTGTCGAAGAGCAGATACGGGAAATCGAGGACGAACTCAAAAATACACCGTACAACAAGGCGACCTCCAAGCACATCGGTCGCCTCAAGGCGAAACTCGCGAAGATCCGCGACGAAGCGGTAGCCCGGGCCATGGCCTCCGCCGGAGGGGGCGAGGGCTACTCCGTGAAGAAGTCGGGAGACGCCACCGTCGTTCTTGTCGGTTTCCCGTCCGTTGGAAAAAGCACGCTGCTCAACAGGCTCACCGGCTCGGATATAAGCGAGACGGCGTCATATGCCTTCACGACCGTCTCCGTGATCCCGGGCTCGATGGAGCACCGGGGCGCGAAGATCCAGATCCTGGATATCCCCGGCCTGATCGCCGGCGCCGCCATGGGCAAGGGCCGCGGGAAAGAGGTCATCGCGGTCGTGCGGAGCGCCGACCTGATCCTTGTTCTCGTCGACGTCTTCAACGAACAGCATACGGACGTCCTTCTCCGCGAGCTCCACGATGCCGGTATCCGGATCAACCGGCCGAAACCCGATATCACCATTAAAAAGGCCGGGTGCGGCGGTATCAGGCTGAACACCGTCGGCGCCGTCGATCTCGATATCGAGGAGATCCGCTCGATCCTCGCGGAGAGTAAGATCGTCAACGCGGACGTTCTTATCCGCGACGGGGTCAGCCAGGACGACTTCATCGACGCCATGATCGGCAACCGGGTCTACGTCCCCGCGTTCATCGCGGTCAACAAGGTCGACCTGGTGGACGAGAAGACCGGGGCGGAGATAGAGAAAGAACTGGCCGGGCGGTTCGGCGAGCAACCCATCATGGTCTCGGCGCACAGCGGCTACCGTATCGAAGACCTCAAAGACGCCATATTCGAGAACCTGGGGTTTATGCGGGTCTACTTGAAGCCGGTCGGCGGCCCTGCGGATATGGACGAGCCGTTGATCATCCGGAGTCCGGCGACGGTCGAGGACGTCTGCAACCGCCTCCACCGTGACTTCGCGGACAAGTTCCGGTACGCGAAAGTCTGGGGCAACTCGGCCAAGCACAACGCGCAGCGTGTCGGGATCACCCACAAACTCGCGGACGGGGACGTCCTCACCGTCGTCACCCGCCGCTGATCGCTTTTTTCAGGACCGGGAGAGGCGCATCGGTCTTTATGGCCGTTCCCGAGTAGTGCGCGCGGCTTGCCCGGTAACCGAGGGCCGAGAGACGTTCGATGACCGTTCCGATGCCGCCGGGGGAGACCCGCAGGGATTTCGCGATGACGTGGTAGTCGTAGTGGCTCGAGGTCTCCAGTTCCTGACGGCAGGTCTCGAGCAGCCGCGCGATTCGCGGCCCTGTTCCGGCCGTGACCGACGGCAATGCCTCCTGCATCGCAGAGAGTGTCCCCTCGTCGTTGATCGCCCCTGTCCAGAGGGGGCCGACCGGCACGAGGTCCGCGCCGCAGAGCGGGCACTCCTCCGGTTCGGGGAGCATCCCGGCCTGCTCCGAGCGGTAGAGGCAGTGCGGACACTGCATCACGTAGCCGATCCGCGCAAGCGTCCGGTCGGCCGCCGCCGCCCCGTACCGGAGTTTGAGGTGCAGGCGGTGGAAGTGCTCGTGCGCGTAGCAGAAGAGGGGCTCTATGCCCCGGTCGTACTTGATCACCTCGCGCGCCACAAACCCCATCAGCGTCCGGAGGCCGACCTCGGCGTGGTACTCCGTGTTCCGGGGACGGGAGAAGTAACGGCGCATGCCGGCTTTCAGGTGCGCTCCGCAGAGCGGTGCGGTGTCGGTGGCGGTGACGAAGAGGTAGTTCCCGGCGCTCCGGGCTGCGGAATCGACGAACGGTGCCGGCGTCCCGAAGGGGTCGAGGTCGACGGCATCGAACCTTCTCTCGCTCATCAGCGCGTTCGCATCCCCGTGGATCACCTCGGCGGCCAGACCCAGCGCTTCCACGTTCTGCCGGACGAGATCGACCGCCTTCGCGTTCCGGTCGTTGATCGTCACCGGTATCCCGACTTCGTGAGCCACCCGTAGCCCCCGCACACCGGACGCCCCCATGGCGTCGAGGTAACTCTCCGGCCGCAGGACGGAGAGCAGGAGGACGGTGGTATCGCGGTTCAGCTCCATGCGCGAGTTGTAAAAGACCGGGCCGCTTCCCGGCGGGAACTGGAGGTGAGGATCCTGCCTCGGCACAAAAAACCGGGTTTTCCCTTCAGTAACCTCAACAACATCCATGCTTCCGGAAAAGGTGGATGCTCGATACCCTTATACCTTCTCATGAATAATATTTCTACTCCAGTGTATGGGCTTGTGGCCTAGCCAGGATATGGCGTCAGCCTCCTAAGCTGAATACCGGGGGTTCGAATCCCCCCAAGCCCGTCGTTTTTCCAAATGCCGCCCCGGAGAACCTCTGGTTATTTATCTTCCGGCCGAGAACCTAACTCTTCGAGAATGAGCGCTTCCGCCTTTATCCGGATTACCCGCCCGCACAACGCCGTCGTTGCCGGCCTTACCGCGCTCGTCGGGTACCTCGTCGCCACGGGGACGCTCACGCCGCCCTCGCTCCTGCTGGCCGTGGTCGTCGCGCTCATCACCGCCGCCGGGAACGTGATCAACGACGTTTATGACATCGAGATAGACCGGATCAACCGGCCCAAAAGACCCATACCGGCAGGAGAGATCAGCCCTGCCGGTGCAAAGGCGTACACGGCAGCACTCTTTGCCGGCGGGCTTCTCGTCGCCACCCTGACGACGCCGCTCTGCCTTGCGTTTGCCCTCGCAAACTCGGTCGTCCTCATCGCCTACGCCGTCCGGCTGAAGCGGACCCCGCTCCTCGGCAACATGGCCGTCGCCTACCTGACTGCCAGTGTGTTCCTCTTCGGCGGGGCGTTCGCGGGCATCGAGGGGCTCGTCCAGAACCTCTCGCTCGCGGCGATCACGTTCCTTGCCACCATCGCACGGGAGCTCTTGAAAGACGCGGAGGACGTGGACGGGGATGCGGCGGGAGGCGCACGCACCCTTCCGATGATAATCGGTATCCGGCGGACGGGGATGGTCGCGTTCGCCTGCGCCTGCGGCGCCGTGCTCGTGAGCATCCTCCCCTTCGGCGACTGGTGGGGTCTCTTCTACCTCGCCGCCATCGCGATTGTGGATATCGTCATCCTTGTCGGAGCCTCCCGGGGCCTGTCGTGCACGACATCGGACTGTGTCAGGGAAGCCGGGGCGACATCGATCCTGCGGATAGGAATGTTCGCCGCGCTCGCGGTCTTTGCAGTTGCCGCCGTGATATGATCGAACCGTGCCCCGTGAGGCGGACCGGAAGCGCAGCTCTTCCGGCCCCCGCCTCTCGGAGAGCCCGGGTTTACCTTCAACCGGGGCAACTAACCGGCACGGCCTCCCGACATGGATACTGATAATTTTATCTGGTTACGGGCCGAGTTGTTATCCAGGAGATCTTCATGAAAGTTTACCGGCACGGGGACACATACATAGCACCGAAAGGTTCCTTTTTTGACGGAAACGTGAAGATAGATGGGAATTTCATCACCCCTCCGGAGACGCACATCTGGGGCAACGTGATAGTTGCCGGCCGCCTCGAACTCGGGCCGGGCTCAACGGTCGGCGGTTTCATCGAGGCCGAAAGCATCGTCATCGGCCACGATGTCAGAGTAAAAGGGCCGCTCAGGGTCCTGGAGACCGCCACCGTCTGCGATAACGCATGCCTCCATTCTATCCAGGCGGGAGGAAACATCACCCTCCGGCCGGGTGTCAGGGTCGGCGACGTGAACAGCGCCGAGACGATCTTCGTCTACGGAAAGGTCATGAGCGAGCGCCTATTCGGCAGGGCCGTGAAGGTCTACGGCACCTGAAGGGGGCGCGACGCCGAGCAGGGCGGCATCCCTCACCCCGTTCCAGTCCGCTATCGTCTCCACGCACCCGTCTTTTAAGTTCACGACGCCGATGGCGATGATCCCTATCCGATCGGACATATCGATCCCGTCTTTTACCTCCATGAGGCAGCCGACGCCGATGATCGCCCGCGGATGATACTTCTTGACCATCCGCTTTATGAACGTCGAGCCCGGGACGATGAAGACGTGATACCCGAGATGCTCCAGCCACACGGTGTTCTCCCCGACCGAGCAGCGGCCGCAGTTCCGGCATTTTAAGCCTTCCGGGGTCAGGTGTGCCGGACACTGCGCCGACCGCAGGCACTGGGGCAGGAAGACCGCCCGCTGCTCCACAGGAGTCTCCGAGAACGCCTTCGTGTTCATGGTGTTCCTGAGCGTTATGAAGAACGTGATGAGGTCCTTGTCGTCCAGCCCGAGGAGTTTGCAGAACGCCTTCACGAGCCCCTCGAGAAGGACCATGCCGGGTATCAGGATCCTCGGTAAGTAGAACTTCCCCCTGGTGATCGAGGCGGCAGCGATGATTGCGAGAGTTACCGCGGCAAGCAGCATCCCGAGGATGAGGAAGAACGTGATCTCCCCGATGATGGTCATCAGCTGGACCCAGATCCCGGAATCGAAGAAGGTCATGATCAGGCCCCCTCTGTTTTGACCAGCTGAAAAGACTTGGCATACGGAGGCCGGAGCACCCCGATCTCGGTGACGATCGCATCGACGAGGTCGAGCGGGGTGGCGTCGAAGGCGTAGTTGAGCACCTTCACGTCGTCGGGCACGAGCTGCCGGTCACCGCAGTATGCGAGTTCGGAGCGGTCCCGCTCCTCGACGATGATATCCTTCTCAGTCCGGGCAAGGTCGAACGTGGAGACCGGTGCCGCGACGTAGAACGGGATCCCATGGTGACGGGCGGCGACGGCGTGCATGTAGGTTCCGATCTTGTTGAAGACCGCATCTTTCGTGATCCGGTCCGCACCGACGACGACGAGATCGATCTTTCTCTTCCGCATCAGGTATGCCGCCGACGAATCGGGGATGAGGGTCACGTCGATCCCGTCGCGAGCGAGTTCCCAGCAGGTGAGCCGGGACCCCTGGTTCAGCGGACGGGTCTCGCAGGCGAGCACCCGCACGCTCTTTCCGGCCGCAACCGCCGACCGGATCGTCCCGAGCGCCGTCCCCCAGCACCGGCAGGCGAGCGCTCCCGCGTTGCAGTGGGTGAGCACCGTGCAATCGGTCGGGAAGAGTTCTTCGCCGAACGCGCCGAGCCTCCGGCAGGTCAGTTCGTCCTCTTCGGCGACGGCGATCGCCTCCGCGACCGCGAGTGCTTTCGCCTCGGCAACCGATGCGGCCATCGCCACCTTTCTTTTCACGCGGTCGATCCCCCATGCAAGGTTCACCGCGGTCGGGCGGGTGCTCCTGAGCAGGTCGGCGGCCCGGCCGATCTCGCCCGAGAACCGCCCGAGATCCTTCTCGGTGCTCCGGACGGCCGCGAGCGCCACGCCCATCGCACCGGCGATCCCGAGCGCCGGTGCTCCCCGGATCTCGAGTTTCCCGATGGCCCGGGCGAGGTCGTCGACGGTTGCGCACCGCATCTGCTCGTACCGGCCGGGGAGGAGGGTCTGGTCGATGTAGACGATGCAGTCGGTCTCTGCATCCCACGCGATGGTGTAGGGCTCTTCCCTCGCCGGCATGCTCATCCCACCCTGATCGCGTCGAGATACGCCCGCATCGCCGCCGCCCCGCCCATGGCGACGGAGTCGGGGATATCCCTCGGCGCGGTGGCCGTCCCGGCCACGTAGATCCCGGGCTTCACCGTGAGCACCGGCCCGGTCTTCTGGTCGGCAATGCCGAAGAACCCGGACTCGTCTCTCGGGATACCGAGCATCCGGCCGATATCCTCCGCTCCATCGGCCGGTTCGAGCCCGACGGAGAGCACCACCAGGTCCGGGTGGAACGTCTCCACCTCACGGGTCTCGGTGTTCTCCGCGACCATCATCAGGTGGTCGTTCTCTTCGAGCACTTCGCCCGGGAACCCGCGGACGAACCTGACCCCGAGGCTCCTCGCCCGCTCGTAGTACTCCTCGTAACCCTTGCCGTAAGCCCGGATGTCGTTGTAGAATACGGTGACCTCGATATCGGGGTTCTTCTCCCGGATGAGCATGGCATTCTTCATCGCGTACATGCAGCAGACCCCGGAGCAGTAGGGGCGGTCGATGGAGAGGTCGCGGGAGCCGACGCACTGGACGAACGCTATGCTCCGGGGTGGTTTGCCGTTCGAGAGCCTTTTGAGTTTGCCGCCCGTCGGGCCGCTCGCGTTGATCATCCGCTCGAACTCGAGGCTCGTGATGACGTCGGGGATGACGAGATAGCGCAGTTGTGCCTTATTCCGGGCGTCAAATGTCCGGTATCCGGTAGCGACGACGATGCTTGCAGCCTCTATCTCGATCAGGCGCTCCTCGTCCTCGCGGAGGATCGCCTCCCTGCCGCAGACGTCGTAGCAGAGGCCGCACTCGATGCAGTGCTCCCTGTCTTTGACGACAATATCGGGGACCGCCTGTGCATGGGGTTTATAGATTGCCTTCCGCACGCCGATGCCGGCGTCGAACCGGTTGTAGACCTCCACCGGGCAGATCCGGATGCAGTCCCCGCACCCGTTGCACTCGTCCTCGATGATGTAGCGGGGGTGCTTCCTGACCCGGACGAGGAACCTCCCCACCTCGCCCTCGACCGACTCGACCTCGGAGCAGGTGTGGATGGTAATATTCGGGTGCCGGGCCACCTCCACCGTCTTCGGGGAGAGGATGCACATCGAGCAGTCGTTGGTGGGGAACGTCTTGTCGAGCTGGGCCATATGCCCCCCGATGGTCGGTTCGCGTTCGATGAGGTGGACGTGGATGTTGTGGCCGGCAAGGTCGAGCGCCGCCTGGATGCCCGCGACCCCGGCACCGATGACCACGACGTCAGCCATGACGGTACCTCCCTGCAAGTTTGACGTATTCACGCGCGTTGTGGGCGATGCTCTCCTGCTGTTCGGGCGTCGTCTCCCTGACGGCTTTGCCGGGCACGCCGAGGACCAGCGAGTGCGGCGGGATCTCCTTTCCTTCGGTCACCACGGCACCGGCGCCGATGATGGAGCCTTCCCCCACCACCGCGCCGTTCAGGACGACGGCCCCCATCCCGACGAGCACCCGGTCACGGATGGTGCAGCCGTGCAGGATGGCGCCGTGGCCGACCGAGACATCCGCCCCGATCCCGACCGGGAACCCGATCGTGGTGTGGACGACGGCGTTGTCCTGGATGTTTGAGCCGGCCCCCACCGTAATTGTATCCCGATCACCCCGGACAACGGCACCGAACCATATGTTCACATCGTCGGCGAGCGTCACGTCTCCGATGACTGTTGCGTTCTCCGCAATAAAGACACGGTCCCCCACAACCGATCCACTCTCCATAGTATGTCTACTATTGGTTGCGGCGATACAAAATGTTCTCCCTCGGGGGTAAGGGAGGCGGCGGGTGGGTTTGGTGAGGGACGGGAGGCGAGGAGGCAGACCGGGAGATTGATTGTCGGGACCCGGCATGGGGGTGCTCACGTTCCTGTATTTTGGACAGTCGCTCACAACCATCCACGGATTTCGAGGGGATATCGCGACTGGGGGTGGGGCTGACGGGGAGGGGGGATGCTCCCCCCTCGAAGACCTTCGGTCTTCTCATGCTCACTCCGTTCGCACTCCCCTTTGTCCCCACAGCGAAACCCTTCGGGTTTCTCGAACTCCTGCCGTTCCGGCAGTCGTTCCCCCCATGGCGATACCCCTACGGAAGCCGTGTTATGTGTAACCACAAGGAATCAGCAGATTTGAAGGGCAGGAGCACGAGCACCGGAGGTGCGCAGTCTCCTGCGGTTCCTCGTCCGCCTACCTAAAACCCCTCACCCCCCCACCAACCGATCGCTACCCATAAAACCCCTCACGGCAAACGCCTCCGAATGAAAGTGT
>JAEZIP010000010.1:0-67149 GCA_023436625.1 Methanobacteriota archaeon
GATATAATTAATTAGTCAATATGAGGGTGTGAAGCTGAATGAGGGTCTTCTTCATAGGATTCGGTCAGGCTGGGGGCAAAATTGTCGATATGTTCATCGAACAGGACAAACGAATGCAGACCCAGAGTTTCAGGGGAATCGCGGTAAACACAGCGCGAACCGACCTGATGGGGCTTAAAAACATCGAGTTGAAGGACCGGCTCCTTATCGGCCAGACGGTGGTCAAAGGCCACGGTGTCGGGACCGATAACGTAACCGGAGCGCGGGTGACCGCCGATGAGATTGATGCCATCATAAACGCTATCGACTCGCGGGGCACGCACGATGTCGATGCCTTTGTCATCATCGCCGGTCTCGGCGGCGGAACGGGTTCCGGGGGTTCGCCGGTACTCGCCCGGCACTTAAAGCGCATCTACCGGGAACCGGTCTATGCGATCGGCATCCTGCCCGCCCCCGAGGAGGGCCGGCTTTACTCGTATAATGCAGCCCGCTCCCTGAGCACCCTGGTGAACGAGGCGGATAACACCTTCATTTTTGATAACAGCGCCTGGAAGAACGAGGGAGAGAGTGTCAAGGATGCCTATAGCCGGCTGAACGACGAGATTGTCCGCCGGTTCGGCGTACTTTTCCGTGCAGGCGAAGTCGGCAAGGCCGGCGTCGGTGAGATGGTCGTGGACTCGAGCGAGGTCATCAATACCCTGCGCGGCGGCGGCATCAGCACCGTCGGGTATGCCATCAGCGAGAAGGTCAGTCCGCGCACGAAGCAGAATCAGGGACTCCTCTCCGGCCTGATGCGGAAGAAGGAGAAGACCGAGGAGGTGCTGACCGGGGAGGACAAGTCGGCGAAGATCATTGCTCTCGTCAGGCGTGCCATGCTCGGGCGCCTCACCCTGCCGTGTGACTACTCGACGGCGGAGCGGGGGCTCGTTCTCCTCGCGGGCCCCCCGGATGAGATGGACCGCAAGGGCGTGGAGAAGTCGAAGAGCTGGGTGGAGGAGAACATCGCCGGCGTCGAAGTCCGTGGCGGAGACTACCCGGTGCAGAGCGACTACGTCGCTGCGGTGGTGGTTCTTGCGACGATCGGCAACGCTCCCCGGATCACCGATCTCCTCGAGATCGCAAAGTCCACGAAGGAAGATGTCCTCAAATCGAAGGAAAAGCGTTCGACCATGTTCGATGACGGCATAGAGCCCCTGTTTGAGTGAGGAGGCGTTATGAAAGCAAACATCAGCAGATGGATCATTCTCCTGCTGGCACTGGTCTGTGTCGTGCAGGTGGCATCGGCATTCGACATCAAGACCGAGACAATCAACCCCGCGAGCGGCAATCTCGAACCCGGCCAGCAGGTGAACGCGCGCTACGTGCTCACCTACGACATGATCACCGACACCGGGAACGATGAGTCGTTCGAGTTCAGCACCGGGTTGCAGAATCCCGTCTGGGACTTCATAATCTACCGCGACGGGGTCGCCATTTATACAACCAAAAAGACCGGTTACTACCCGATCCTGACGGAGTTCGAGATCGCCTACGGTGACGGCGATATCCAACTGGATGCTCAGGTACGTGGCATCGTCCCCTCGAGCGCGACCGGCAAGGTTCTGGTGACCAAGATCGACCATCTGCGGGATGAGGATGTGAAGGACACCCACTCCGTGTCCCGCGACGTCGTGAACGCGGCCCAGGTCGAGGGTTCTCTCTCCGCCCAGCAGCAGCGTCTCAAGGACCTGAAGGCCGACATGGATGAGAAGGCTGCAAAGGGCGTGGATGTCACCGCCGTCCAGGCCAAGTACAACGCCGCGAGCCAGGCGCTCACCAGCGCCGCGTCCTCAGGTCCGTCACAGGCGGCGAGTTACATTGCCACCGCCAAGACCAGTATGGATGAGGCAGATTCGCTCCTCGATAAGGCCTGGGCCGAGAAGGAAGTCGCCAATACCGGTACGACGATCGAGACTCTCGACGGGATGATCACTTACTTCGTCGAGAACCGCTCTATGGCGAGCGATCCGCAGGTGGTCGCCATCATGACCAAGCGCGAGAGTGCCGTCCAGTTCTACTCCCAGGCACAGGATAACCTGAATGCCAAAAACTACCCGCTGGCGCGCTCGAAGGCGGCTGACGGCCTGAACAAGGCAAACGAAGCTCTTACCGACGCGAATACCCTGAAGGAGAAGATCGGCGAGGGATTCAACTTCGGCGGTAACCTCCTGCTCTACATCGGCATCGGGGTCGTCCTGATCCTCGTTGTCGTGGGCGTCGTCTTCTACCGGAAAAAGACCGGCTGGGACGAGCTCGGATAGCCCCGGCAAAACCCCTCTTTTTTTCACACCCCGTCTCCCCGTTTCGCACCGGTGTTCTCCCTCAGAGGTGCCTGCTGTTCCGGTTCTCCAGGTGCATATTCTGTAGTTGTCGATGTTATCCTGAAGGCTCTCTGGCGTGGAGGGACAGCCCCGTCTCGAAGACCTTCGGTCCTCTCATGCCCACTACGTTCGCACCTCTGCTGCTCAAGCTCCAATCTCGCTCGCACTTCCGACGCTGCTCGAACTCCTGCAGGAACGGCGGTCGCACACGCCGTCAGCCCCACCCGAAGACCGGGAGGTCCTCTCAGCTCCGGACGTCCAGTCAGGAGATCGAGCACCGGAGATGCAGTTAATCCTGTTGGGATGACGAGGTTATATGGTTGGGTCCACTGAAACTCACTTCCATAGGGGTGAACCCATAGGGGCTTCTTGCGAGGTTTTAGCTCCCTTCCCGGCCTCACGTGCGATTGAACGGGGCCCGAAAAATCTCCCCGAATGCATACAAAAAAGGGTTCCCGACCCACTACATCCTACGTGGTCGTCCCTGCGGGAACTCTCGAGAAGACCTCGAGGTTTCTGCTCCCCATCTTCCCGTCCCGCAGGAAGTAGTACTCGAGCAGTCTCTCTTTGTTCTCCTCGTACGAGAACCAGTAGTTCAACCGGCTCGTCTCCTTTACGTAGCCTTCGAGGGTCGGGTAGGTATCGCCGTCGTGGGTGATCACGAGGTCGAAATCTCCCCCGTAGATCGTCGGTTCGCTCACCTTCTGGCTGTAATAAGCAAGTTTCGAGGCGCGGTCGCCCCGGTAGTACCAGGGCAGCGGCCAGTAGGAGTCGGTCGCGACCGCCACCTTATCCGCGGCGTCGATCTTCGCAAAGACCTTCCGCAGGTCTTCGGAGTTCTGCACCTGCACGATGGGCTCGTTGATGTCTGCAGGGGTGAACGCCACGTGGAACGTCATGGCAACCAGGAAGATGCCTGCCAGGACGGCGATGACCGCCTTCTTCGTGGTCATCATATAGACCGCGACGAAGATCATGGGCAGGAGCTGGTGGAGGATCAGCCACGGCACCTTCTCGCCGATGTAGGCGTAGGCCACAAGGGAGAGGAGCATCCAGAAGATGGCGAACCGTGCGAACTCTTTTTGCCGGTCGATCGGCCGGAGCTCCCCGGTGCCTGAGAGGATCTCACGAAGCCGGTCTCTGAAGCCCCGGGTCTGTTCTATGGGTGGGGCTGCAGCCTCAGGGGCCGTTTCTTCCTCTGTCCCGGCCCCTCCTGTTTCCCCGGGGCTCTCCGCATGACCCGTCCTCCGCTCTCTCCAGCGGGAGACGATGCCGGGAATATCGACGAACTGCAGGGTCCCGACCGCGGCGAGGATCAGGATCGGCACCTCGTAGAGGAGGAAGAGCAGGATGTAGAAGTACGGCGGTCCCCCGAGGCGCTGTGCCTGATGCATCGAAGTCCAGTGCTCGATCGCCCGGAGCCACCCGTCCATGAGCACCTCCGGGTGGGCGCCGAACGAGGAGTAGAAGACCGCCATGATCCCGATCGCGACGAGAGCCCCGAGCGCGAGATCCCGGATCCAGCGGGCCGGGAGCCGGACCTTTCTCGTCCAGATCAGGTAGAGGAGGTATACCCCGAAGATCAGGACGATGATCGGCATATTCTCCTTCGCGGACATCCCGAAACCGATCGCCGCCCCGGCGATGAGCGCGTAGTGCATCTTCTGCCGCTCGAAGTAGTAGAGGAGGGCGACGAGGAGCACCATCGTAAAGAAGGCGATGAAGATGTCGTTTCTGAGGAACCGGGAGAAGTAGACCATATTCGGCGATACGGCGAGGAAGAGCGCCGCTACCAGGGTCTGCTTCCGGTCGAGATAACCGAGTTTATAGATTGGATAGAGCAGCGGGACGATCAGAGCGCCGAGCAGCGCCGGGAGGAGCCGGCCTACGAGGTCGGAGTCCCCGAGAAGCGAGAAGATCCCGGCCGTCATGTAGTAGAGGAACGGCCCGTGGTACATGGGGTCGTAAAGGTAGGTTCCCTCGGTCAGGAGTCTGTATGAAAACCACGCGTGAATAGCCTCGTCGTGGTGAAATAACTTTAAATCGAGTGCGTAAAAACGGAGAACAATTGTGACCAGAAGTATGAGGAGAAAAAGCCCCTCGAATGAGAGTCGTTCACGGGCCCGTGCCGCGAACACGGCGGCCTTCACGCCGCTCTCACCTCAACTCTCCAGCACAATCTCAATGCCGATGTCTTTCGGGACCTGAATGCGCATCAGCTGGCGCAGTGCACGCTCGTCGGCATCGATGTCGATGAGTCTCTTGTGCACACGCATCTGCCAGCGGTCCCAGGTTGCGGTACCTTCGCCGTCAGGGCTCTTCCTGGTGGGGACCACGAGTTTCTTCGTGGGCAGCGGGATCGGACCTGCCAGATTGACGCCGGTACGCTCTGCTATCTCTTTGATCCTGTCACAGACCATCTCGATTTTTTCGAAGTCGGTTCCGGAAAGACGTATTCTGGCCTTCTGCATGTTTAACCACCAAAAAATTATAGGTACCTTCTTATCTCATCTGCTTGGGCGTGATGTCCATGCACACGCCGGCCGCAATGGTGGATCCCATATCACGGACAGCGAACCGTCCGAGCTGCGGGATCTCCTTGACCTTCTCGATGACCATGGGCTGAGTCGGCCTGATCTTGACGATAGCGGCATCGCCGGTCTTGAGGAACGTGGGGTTCTCTTCCTTGACCTGGCCGGTACGGGGGTCGAGCTTCTTCTGGAGTTCGACGAAGGTGCACGCAATCTGGGCGGTGTGGCAGTGGAAGACCGGGGTGTAGCCGACGGTCAGGGCGCTGGGGTGGTGGAGCACGACGACCTGTGCGATGAACTCCTCTGCAACGGTCGGCGGCACGTCGGCGGGACCGCAGACGTCGCCACGGCGGATGTCGCCCTTGCCGATACCACGGACGTTGAACCCGACGTTGTCGCCCGGGAGCGCCTGCGGGATCTCTTCGTGGTGCATCTCGATGGACTTGATCTCACCCTCTTTGTTCGCGGGCATGAAGCTGACCTTCATTCCCTTCTTCATGATGCCGGTCTCGACACGGCCCACAGGCACGGTTCCGATACCGGAGATGGAGTAGACGTCCTGGATGGGGAGACGCATGGGCAGGTTCGTGGGCTTCTCGGGTTCGGTGAGCAGGTTGAGTGCAGCGAGTACCGTCGGTCCCTTGTACCAGGGGGTGTTTTCGCTGGGCTTGGAGATGTTGTCCCCAACGAACGCGCTCATCGGGATGAAGTTGATGCCGTCGGGCTTGTAGCCGACCATCTTGAGCAGCTGGGAGAGCTGTTCCTTGACCTCGTTGTAGCGCTTCTCGTCGTACTTGACGGCATCCATCTTGTTGATCCCGATGATCAGCTGGTTGATGCCGAGCGTACGGGAGAGGAAGACGTGCTCCTTGGTCTGCTCCATCACGCCGTCGGGTGCGGCGACGACCAGCAGAGCGGCGTCTGCCTGGGATGCGCCCGTGATCATGTTCTTGACGAAGTCACGGTGGCCGGGGCAGTCCACGACGGTGAAGTAGAACTTGTCGGTATCGAACCGCTTGTGGGCGATATCGATGGTGATACCACGTTCACGCTCTTCCTTGAGGCTGTCCATAACCCAGGCGAACTCAAACGAGCCCTTACCCTTGGATTCGGCCTCCTTCCTGAACCCCTCGATGATGTGGGGCGCCACGGCTCCGGTCTCAAAGAGCAACCGGCCGACGGTAGTAGACTTCCCGTGGTCGATGTGTCCAATTACTGCTAAATTCATGTGGGGCTTTTCAACTGCCATAGATAGTATCCTCCACTCAAATAGGCCTGTCAGCTCGAACAGCCTGCTTATGCGAGTAACTTATACGTATGACGTCCTCCATATAAAGCATTTCTATGCGCGCCAATAGCGTACATTCCCCAAAAACCCCGGGCAATCGACAGAATCTTATTCTCCGGAAATCTACGTTCTTCGTACCATGAAGATACTTGAGTTTCACCGCGACGATGCGAAGGACCGGGTGACGGTAGCATGCGCAGATCGTGAGGTGTCGGTCCACTCCCACTGCGGCTACTGCCGGCACTGTGCCGGTGTCCGGGTGGGCAGACGGACGATCCCGACACCACAGCGGCAGGCTCTCTCCGGCGTGAAACGGGGTGCAAACCCGGACGAGAACCTGCTGAACGCCGCCATCATGTTCAACACCCTCGTCCGGGACGGTACCGCTATCGAGTGCGAGGACGACGCGGGCGAAGGATTCTCTTCAATGTACCGTCACTAGTTGCCGTTATCCGTGGGGGCGGCTTTCGGCCCGGGGCCGCCCCTGTCACTGGTTTACCGGAGTTTCTCCTTACTACTCCGCCACCGGTATTTTCGGCCCGAACTCTTTCCTGATCCCCTCCGCGAACCTGTCGTACCCGATCTCGTCCATCTGGTCGGCGAGAGGCCGGCCGCTCCAGGCGTTGCGGTAGATCCAGTAGACGATACGGTCGACAACCTCGACGACCTCCTCTTCGGTTTCGACGGTGACGAGTTCCTTTCCTGCGGCGGGGGAGGCTCCGCGCCGGCCGCCGACCGTGATCTGGTAGTGGTCGTACTCGGATTTCAGGAGGTGGTAGGGGCAGGAGTGGATGCAGATGCCGCACTGGACGCATTTGCTCTCGTCAAGGACCGATGCACCGTTCTTCAGCGCTATGGCGCACTGCTTGCAGTACTCGACGCAGGTGCCGCATCCCGTGCAGAGCCCGGGGGTGCGCAGCGGCCTGATCCTGCCGATGATCCCGATATCGTTCAAAAGCGGGCTGTTGCACATGTAGGTGCAGCCGGATATGGCGATGCGGAGCCGTATCGGGAGTTCCTTCCCGAAGACCCGTTCGTCGATCTTCCGTGCAAGGTCGATCGTCTCACAGTTGGCATACTTGCACCGTTCCGTGCCCGGGCAGGCCATGATGTTGACGACTTCGTTATACTCCGCCCCGATGGGCGTCCCGTTCTTCTCGAGGGCTTTGGCTATCTTCACGAGGTTGTCGGGGTTCACGTGCGGGATCTCCACTGCCTGGCGCATGGTGAGGTGGAGCGAGCCGTCCCCGAACTTCTCGCTGATCTTTGCCAGTTGCTTGATCTGGGCTGCGGAGAGGACTCCTGCCGGAACCCGCACCCGTACTGTCGCATAGTCTGAGTTCCGCTCGGTGATGATCCCTCCCCGGGAATGGAGGGTATAGTCTTGCATCATTCTACAGTAGTAGCGGCAGCCGGGATAAAAAAGGTGATTACGGGAGGGCAAGGAGGAGGATGACTCCGGCCCGAACGATCTCGTTTGTGGCGCCGACGACGTCGCCGTTGACGCCGCCAAAGAGCCGGCGGGAGAGGGCGAGCATCAGTGCGGCGATGACGGCCGTGGCAGCGAGGGCGAGCGCGACACTCACCCGGGGCACCGGCAGCAGAAAGAGGGGCAGCGCGAGCAGGATGGCCGGAACAATAAACCACGGTTTTGCAAACCCGTGAAGGTAGGAGTGAATCCCCTCCCGGAACGGGACGCCGAGCGTGGTGAGCCAGGACATCCCGACCTTCGCGCAGACCTCGGCGATGAGGATGACCGCCGGGAGGTTCGCGGCGCTCTGGAGTCCCGCAAACGCGAGGAGCGTGACGACGATTCCCGCCGCAACGGCTCCGGCCCCGGTCGTCCGGTCGGTCATGGCCGCGATCCTCTTCTCCCGGCTCCCGTGGGCCATGAGTCCGTCGCCGAAGTCCAGCAGGCCGTCGAAGTGGTTGCACCCGGAAAGAAGGAGCACCACGGCGATGGCGACGGCCGCGCCCACCGCCGGGGATGCTATCCAGTAGGTGACGGCGGCCGCTATCCCGCCGATGACGTACCCGGCGAGCGGGTAGAGGTAGGAGCGGCGGGCGAAGTGCTCGAAGTCGACCGGTCTCCCGAGGGGGAGCGAGGTGCTGAACTGCAGGAGGGCAGTGACGGACTTCACATCGACCCCATCGACTCGCTGTAGAGGCGCGACGTACAGCCCGCGATCAGCCCGGCGACGGCGTCGTCGAGGAACGGCCCGAGTATACCCAGGATCCCCGGTTTCTTCTGGTCGTAACGGGTGAATTCGAACCTCGCATAGGTCCCCCCGATCACCTCGGCGATGGCCATCCCGATGATCTCGTCCGAGAGGAGAAAGACCGGGTCGTCGGCGATCTCGGAATCTTTCCGCTTCACGTAGAGTTCATCCTCGAGCAGGACGGCGCCGAGGAGGAGCGAAGATATGTTCGGGTCATCCAGCGCCTTGCCGATCTTCTCATCAAGCCTGCGCGCAGCCTCATCCGCCTCTATCCCGTGAGGAACGTAAAGTTCCATCGCGGCGGCGACGATATCTTTCCTCGCGATGCCCTTCCCTTCCAGCCTGCGCTCTATCTCGAACATTGTTGAAGTGTTTGGTTTGGGGAGGTATTTTGGAGTTTGTATTTAACGACGGGCCGAAGGGCCGGAGTTCGAGAAAACCCGAAGGGTTTTCGAGTGCGACGCTCCGGCATACCCGGCAACTGCGCGCCCCCTCCCCGCTCACATCTGAAACCCGCAATCCTCCCGCCGCACGCCCCGACAGCAACCTCTTCTATCCTGCAGCACCTACCCTGTACCAGATGTCTCACCCGTTCCTCTCAGAAGATCCATTGATCAGGCCGCATCGCCCGATGATGGCGCTCGTCCTCGGCAATACCCTGCTCTCCACCGTCCCCGGCATTTCGGGCGCCGGGCCGACCCCGGAAAAGACCCTCCTCACCCCGATTCTGGACGCGGAGCTCGTCACGACCGGCGCGATTACGAGCGTGCCGGCCCGGCCGAACACGCCGACCGGGTGCCCGACGCCGGCGACCATCACCCGGTCCATGGTGGAGCTGACCGGTATTGCTCCCGTCCTCATCAACGCGGGGCTCGCCCATACCCCCACCGTCCCCTGCCTGGACGTCTACGGGAGCCCCGGCGGCGATCCCCGTAAGGAAGATGCCGTGCCGCAGGCGGCGGCTCTTTTTGAGCGGGGAGAGATGGTCGGCAGGCTTCTTTCGCAGTACAGCGACTTCCTGATGCTCGGAGAGTGCGTCCCCGGCGGGACGACCACCGCCCTCTGCGTTCTGCGGGCACTCGGCTACGAGGCCTCGGTCAGCAGCGCGTTTGCAAAGAATCCTCTCGGCCTGAAAGATGCCGTCTGCAGGGAAGTGCTCGCCCGGGTTGGCGAGACCGGTGCGGGAGAGCCCCTCGAGATCCTCCGCGCCGCCGGCGACCCCATGATGCCCGTGGCGGCAGGGATCGCGAGCACCTATGCCGGCGAGATCCTCTTTGCGGGGGGGACCCAGATGCTTGCCGTCGCGGCTGTCTTGAAAGCGCTCGGAAAACGGGTGCCGCGCCTCGCGACGACGGTCTACGTCAGGGACGATCCCTCGGCCGGGTTCGTCCGGACGGTCGCCGACGTCGGCACCGCCGCGTACTTCGTCGACCCGAACTTCGCCGGCATCGGACACGTCGGGCTTGCCCGCTACTGTATCGGCGAGGTCAAAGAAGGGATGGGCGCCGGCGGGGCCCTGACGCTCGCCTTCCTCATGGGCCACGAGCCCGAAAAGATCACCCGGAAAGTCTTCGATTTCGTCAGCAGGTATGCCTGAGGGAAGGACTATACCTTTTTACATCCACCTATAAGCAATGCTTCCACTCTATGTGGTCAACAATCACGGACAGTTCAACCACCTGATCCTCCGGACGCTCCGTGATATGGATATTGAGGCCACAATGATCTCGAACGTTACGCCGCCGGCCGAGGTCGCCCGGGGTTGCCGGGGCATCATACTCGGCGGTGGCCCGACCCTGGACCGCGCCGGGGCCGCTCCCGCATACCTTGACCTCGGTCTTCCCGTCCTCGGCATCTGTCTTGGGCTGCACATCATGGCGACGGCCCGCGGCGGTGCGGTCCGCCAGGGTGCGAGCGGGGGGTTCGGTGCGGTCGAGGTTGAGATCCTCGAACAGAATCCTCTCCTCCGTGGCTACCCGGACCGGATGCAGGTATGGGCGTCGCATGCGGATGAGGTCTCGGTGGTTCCGGAAGGGTTTGTCCGGCTTGCAGAGTCGTCCATCTGCGGTGTGGAGGCGATGGCATCTCCCGGTGAGCGCCTCTATGGTATCCAGTGGCACCCGGAGGTCAGCCATACCGTCAACGGACGGCTCCTCTTTGAGAATTTTGACCGGATATGCTCGGAGTAGACGAAGTTGCGAGCCGGGTCGGGTCCTTCGGGTTCCGCTGCCGGGAGTGCGGAGCCTGCTGCCGGCGGGTCGCGGAGGACTCAAACCTCGTGATCGTGAGCCCGGCCGAGGTCCGGACAATCATGGCGGCGACCGGGATGGCCTGGGGCGAGGTCGCCGAGCCCTATCCCGACTTCATCGATGCCAACGGCGGGGAGTACACCCTTGCCTGGTGCATCAGGCGCACGGCCGATGCCTGTATCTTTCTCCGGGACGGGCGGTGCTCCGTCTATGCCCATCGTCCCTGGATCTGCCGCACCTACCCATTTATGCTGGCGGATGACGATCTGCTGGTCTCGGAATGCCCCGGCCTCGGCACGCCCCTCTCCCTTCGCGGCGCGCACGATGCGGCGGCCGACCTCTGCAGGCGGCAGGCTGCCGAGGCGGCAGAGGAGGCCGGTATCCGCGCCGTATACCGGAGAGCGACGGTGCCGCCGGGAAAGCGCGTCGTGATCGACAGCGAAGGCGTGAAGGTACTCCATGACTGAGATCCATCTCGTCGGGACGGCCCATGTCTCGCAGAAGAGCGTCGAGGACGTCCGGTCCGCTATCGAGGAGTTCCAGCCCGACATCGTCGGCGTCGAGCTCGACCGGGGCCGGTTCATAGCGCTCACAGAGGAGGTGGCCGAGCCCTCGGTCACGGAGATCCTGAAGAGCGGGAACTTCGGCCAGCTCCTTGTCCAGTGGGTGCTCACCTACATCCAGCAGCGGATCGGCGCCGAGACCGGCGTGAAACCCGGTGCCGAGATGCTGGTCGCCATCGAAGAGGCCCAGGCTCACCAGAAGCCCCTGGCGTTCATCGACCGGGATATCCGGATCACGCTGGCCCGGTTCTGGGGCATGATGGGGATCTGGGAGAAGATCAAACTCATCGCAGCCCTGATCTACTCGCTTGTGAGTGTCGAGGGCCAGGAGATCGATGTTGACGAGTTCACGAACCAGGACGTGGTGAGTGCCGCGATGGAGGAGTTCCGGAAGTTCTCCCCCCGGGGTGCTCAGGCCCTGATCGATGAACGGGACGCGTATCTGGCTCACCAGATCCTGATGCTCGGGGGCCGTTACGAGCGGGTGCTGGCGATCGTCGGTGCCGGGCACATCCAGGGGGTGCAGCGCTATCTTGACGCACCGGAGACGCTGCCGCCGCTCCCGGCCCTGACCGCCGGGGTGAAAGGCCTGCCGTGGGCAAAGATCCTCGGGACGGCAGTCACCGCTCTCTTCCTCCTCCTTATTGCCGCCATAGCCTTCTCCGGCGTGGGGTTCGACGTTCTGCTGACCGCTCTCCTCTACTGGATCGTGATCAACGGTGTCTTAAGCGCCGCGTTCACGCTGATAGCCGGTGGGCATCCCCTCTCGGCAGTCACGGCGTTTGCCGTCTCCTGGCTGACGTCGCTCAACCCGCTGCTTGCGGCGGGATGGTTTGCGGCCATCGTCGAGGCGAAGTTAAGGAAGCCTGCTGCCGGCGAGTTGCGGCAGATCATCGAGGCGGAGACCTTCTCGGAGATGCGGAAGATCCCACTCTTCCGGGTGGTGCTGGTTGCAGCCCTCGCGAACGTCGGGAGCACGCTCGGGACCTTCGCCTACTTCCTCTTTATCTTCCCGGTCCTCGGGATCGACCCGTCCGTGGTCATCGTCGACGGCTTCTCGAACATGCTGCAGATGATACAGGGTCTCTTCTAGGCCTGCTCCCCCGCCGGGGACATCCCCATCTCCGTTTCCCCAAGGTATTTAGGCCTGGAGTGCCCACCATCGTTGCATGAGTCCGATAGGTGGAACGGTTAATCTCGGTGTCACCGTGATACGGAGCAGACACAGCGTGCGGAAGTACAAGGACAGTCCCGTCGAGGATAAGACCGTCAAAGACGCCCTCGACTGCGCACGCCTTGCCCCTACTGCGAGAAACGAGCAGCCCTGGCTATTTGGGACCGTCAAGAACCGCGATACGCTGCGGGCGATTGCGGACCTGGCCGAGAACGCCCGGTTCATCGCCGATGCACCCATCTGCTTCGCCGTCTTCGGGAAGAGAGATGCGAAGTACTACCTCGAGGACTGCTGTGCAGCGACGATGCAGCTCCTCCTCGCGCTCCAGGCATGGGGGGTCGGGTCCTGCTGGGTTGCGGGAGAGAAGAAGGACTACGCCGAGGATGTCCGGAAACTCCTCAACGTCCCGGAGGAGTACACACTTGTATCCCTCGTGCCCGCGGGATACCCCGAGGAGATCAAGATAGCGAAGAAGAAGATTCTCGACGAGGTCGCGTTCTTCGAGCGTTATGAAGAAGAATAGGCTGATATAACAGGAATTACCTCTTTTATTACGCTTCGGGAGCCCCGGTGATACTCATACTCACCTCTCAGACGTCGCTCTGTTTTGCCGGGCAGTAGGGGCAGAGAGCATTCTCGACGTCGTCGGCCTTCTCCCGGATGGGGCAGAGGTACTCCCCGTCCCTGACCTCGACCTCGAGCCCGCCGGGAAACGGCGTGCCCGTCGGGTGGCCGGGGCGCCCGAGGACGAACATGTTGAAGGCGGCGAGGAGGAAGTAGAGGAGTTCGAGGTGCCGCTCCCCCTCATCCTGTGCAAGGCACGTCTTTTCGATCATTCGAGCGAAGTCCTGGAACTCCTCCGCGAGCGGCTCATCCGGCATGTCCGGATTGCCCCGGCGCATGCTGGCGATGAGGGTATGATGCGTCTCAAAGATCATTTCAATCATCCGGGGATAGAGGCGTCGCCGGTATCCGGCGGGAACGGACCGGAGATCCTGCTCCACCCTTCCCCGCACCGCCTGGAGGTCGAAGAGCGAGTAGTCCGAAACCTCCCGGTAGAGAATCTCCGCAAGTTCCGCCCGGGTCGTTGCCGACCGCAGGCGATCACAGGTCCGGCAGACGGCCGTCTCTCTTCTCCCCGTGCTCATAGCGTCCCAGATGATCTTTGATCGCGGGATGTATCAGTTCTTCCCGTGTGTGCGCAGCATTTAGAAAAATTTATAAATGTAGGAAGGCAACTTCCTTCCGATGAGTTGCGAAAACATCCTACGGGTTGACCGGAGGCCGGGGTATGATTGATACCGGCGCTACGGCGTTTATCCTTATCTGTACGGCACTGGTCATGCTGATGACACCGGGAGTAGGGCTCTTCTACGGCGGGCTCGTGCGGCGGAAGAACTTCATCTCCATGCTCGCGCTGGCGTTCATCGCGTTCGCCCTCGTCAGCATCCAGTGGGTCCTCTGCGGTTACAGCCTGGCCTTCGGCACCGATATCAACGGGCTGATCGGGGGCCTGGAGTACGCCTTCCTGGAGGGCGTCGGGATGGAAGGCGACGGGATTCCGGACCTGCTCTTTATGGCGTTCCAGATGGTCTTTGCGGGCCTCACGCTCGCAATCGTGACCTCAGGGGTCGCGGAGCGGATAAAGATCAGTTCGTTCGTCGTCTTCGGCCTGCTCTGGACGACGCTCGTTTACGACCCGCTTGCCCACTGGGCATGGGGCGGCGGATGGGCCGCGCAGCTTGGCGCGCTCGACTTCGCCGGCGGCACGGTCGTCCACATCAGTTCCGGCTTCTCGGCGCTTGCGCTTGCGCTCGTCATCGGAAAGCGTCTCGGGTTCGGTTCGCACGGCATGGAACCGAACAACATCCCGATGGTCCTCCTCGGCGGGGCGCTCCTCTGGTTCGGGTGGTTCGGATTCAACGCCGGTAGCGCTCTCACCGCAGACGGCCTTGCAGCAAACGCGTTCGTCGCAACGAACATCGCGGCCGCTGCCGGGGCTCTCGCCTGGCTCTGCGCCGCCTGGGTTCGCGGCAGGCCGGGTTCGGTCGGGATCATCAGCGGTGCCATCGCGGGCCTCGTCGCCATCACTCCGGCAGCCGGGTTCGTCACGCCCATGGCCGCCATTCCGATCGGCGCCGCTGCCGGCCTCGTCTGCTACGGTGCCCTGCTCTTCCGGGTCCACAGGGGCCTGGATGAGAGCCTCGATGCATGGGCAATCCACGGTATGGGCGGCATCTTCGGCGCTCTCGCAACCGGTGTCTTTGCCGCCGCGGCAATAGGGGGCGTGGACGGTCTGCTCTACGGGAACCCGGGTCAGTTCCTCATCCAGCTCGCTGATGTGGCCGTGGTCGTGGCCTACTCGTTCGGCGTGACCTACGTCATCGCAAAGGTCATCGATGCGGTGATGGGCCTGCGCGTCACCGAGGAGGAAGAGTATGTCGGACTGGACATCGCCCAGCACGGCGAGTCCGTGCGGGTGTGAGGTGGTGCGGATGAAGATGGTTACTGCAGTCATCAGGCCCGAGATGTTCGATGCCGTGAGAGCGGCACTCGAGGTGGAAGGCATAAACGGGATGACCGTGAGCGAGGTGATGGGACGGGGGGCCCAGAAGGGTATCGCCCTCCGGTTCAGGGGAAAGACGATGCCGGTCGAGCTCATCCCGAAGGTGAAGATCGAGATGGTCGTCCAGGATGCCGATGTCGAGAAGGTCATCAGGACTGTCCGGGCGAACGGCCGGACCGGCAAGCCGGGCGACGGCAGGATCTTCGTTCTGCCTGTCGAGAGCATCTGCAGGGTTCGGACGGATCAGGAGGATCCGGAGGAAGCGTAACTTTTTTTTTTGGGCTGGCTCGAAGGAGGGGTTTTGCTCTGGGAGCGGGAGCATCCCCCTCCCCTGTCTCCGCCTTATAATGGGATTCCCATCGCCCCCCCACCACCCGCGCTGCGCGCTCCTCCCGCCCCCCTTGGGGGGCGGGCAGTGCGTGGCGATGCTCCCACGGCTCACTGTACCGGGTCTTGCATCGTTCAGAGGGGTGCTATTTGCCACGGCCTGCGTACTCTGGCATCTTCTGTCATCCGCTATAAGCTGTTTGTAATCCCTTGACCCCCTCTTCTCCTCCATTTCTCCCCCTACTTCCCAAAATGCGGCAGAACCTCCTTCGTATAAAACTCCATGAACTCCCGCTGCTGGTGGCCGATCTGGTGGATGCAGACGTAGTCGAATCCCTTCCGGACGTTCTCCTCGATCTTTTTGATGTGCGCCTCCGGGTCGGGACCACAGACTACGTGCTCCGCCACATCCTCCGGCGTCACCATCTTCGCCACCTGCTCGTAGTGGACCGGTGTGGGGAGAAGCCGGTTGAGTTCCCCGGTGTTTGCTGCGATGGGCCACTGCTCGTAGGCGGTCCTCCGTCCCTCCTCCTCGGTCTCCGCCCAGCAGACCGGAATCTCGATGTATGCCGGTTTATCGCCGCCACCGGAGTCCCGGAAGATGATGAGGTTCTCCTCCGCGTTGCTGCCCGGGTTGATGAACCCATCCCCGACCCGCGCGGCCATGGATGCGCTGATCGGGCCTTCGGACGCGATGTAGATAGGAGGGAGTTTCTCCGGGAGCGTGAAGATCCGAGCGTTCTCCAGGGTGTAAAAAGAACCGTAATAGTCCTGCATGCCCCCCTTCCAGAGCATCCTGATCACCTCCACCGCCTCCTCGAGCATCTCTATCCGGACCGGCGCCGGGGGCCAGCGGTCGCCGAAGACGTGCTCGTTGAGGTTCTCGCCCGATCCGAGGCCCAGGATAAACCGCTCCGGCATCATCGCGGCGGCGGTTGCGGCAGCCTGGGCAATAACGCCGGGATGTATCCGTATCGTCGGGCAGGTGACCCCCGTCACCAGCTGCAGATCCCCCGTCACCTGCGAGATGCCGCCGATCACGCTCCACACAAACGGGCTCTGCCCCTGCCGGGTCGTCCAGGGGTGGTAATGATCCGATATCATGGCAAATGCAAAGCCGGCATCTTCTGCCTGACGGGCGTTGCAGACAAGGTCAAGGGGTCCGTGCTCTTCGCTCGCGAGTTTATAACCAATTTCAACCATCCGTCATCACATCCGTGCCGCCGGCCACCTCAAGCAGCTCACAGCATATAGGTTTCCCCGGCCCGGCACCTGATATATACAACCCTTGTCATACTGTACTGCATGGCAACGCCTACTCTCCAGGTGGCGCTCGATCTTCTCGAGCTCGATCGTGCGGTAGAGATCGCGGATGAGGCGGTCCGTGGCGGTGCGGACTGGATCGAGGCCGGGACGCCCCTGATCAAGAGCGAGGGGATGCAGGCCGTGCGGACGCTCCGGGAGCGCTTCCCCGGACACGAGATCGTCGCGGACATGAAGATCGCCGATACCGGGGCCGTCGAGGTGGAGATGGCGGCGAAGTCCGGTGCCGGTATCGTCTGCATCCTCGCCGACGCCGACGATGCCGTGATCGTCGAGGCGGTTCGTTCGGGCCGCAAGTACGGTGTCCGGATCATGGCCGACCTCATCAACGTCGGCGATCCCGTCTCCCGGTCGCGAGAACTTGCGGCGCTCGGCGTCGACTACATCAACGCCCACGTAGGCATCGACCAGCAGATGATCGGCAGGTCGTCGCTCGACCTCCTCCGCCGCCTTGCCGGGGAAGTGGGCATCCCGATCGCCGTCGCGGGAGGGCTCGATGCAGAGACCGCATCCGAGGCGGTCGCCGCCGGGGCTTCGATCGTCATCGTGGGAGGGAACATCGTCAAGGCCGCCGACGTGACCGGGGCGGCACGGCGGGTCAGGGGGGCCATCGACCGGCCCGAGATCCGGCCGCGGGAGGAGGAGAGCGCGGAAGCTGCCATCCGCCGCCTCTTCGAAGCAGTCTCCGCACCGAACGTCACCGACGCCATGCACCGGAAGGGGGCCATGGCGGGGATCGTCTCCGTCTGCGGCCGGGTCAGGGCGGTCGGCCAGGCGGTGACGGTCCGGACCGTCGCCGGAGACTGGGCAAAACCCGTCGAGGCGATCGACGTCGCCGGGCCGGGAGACGTCCTCGTCGTCAGCAACGACGGGGGAACGTCCGTCGCGCCCTGGGGAGAACTTGCCACGCATTCCGCGAAGAACCGGGGGATCGCGGGCGTCGTGATCGACGGGGCGGTGCGGGACGTGGACGACATCCGGGAGATGGGGTTTCCAGTCTTTGCCACGGCGACCGTCCCGAACGCCGGGGATCCCAAGGGTCTTGGGGAGATCAACACCGAGATCGTCTGTTGCGGGCAGGAGGTGCGGCCGGGAGACTGGATCGTCGCCGACGAGAGCGGAGTCGTGGTCGTCCCCCGGGAACGGGCCTACGAGGTCGCACGGCGGGCGATGGAAGTCAGGAAGACCGAAGAGCGGATCCGCGAAGAGATCCGGCGCGGGCGGACGCTCTCGGAGGTCTCCGAACTCCTGAAATGGGAGAAACGGCACTGAATTAAATCGGGAGGAGCCGGGGCCGCGGCTCCTTTCGGATTTTGTGGGGGTGAGGAGCGGCTCATATACCGGGGTTCACCTGAAAGCCCGCTTCTATGCCGGATGAGACTCGAGTCTCTCAGATAAGTTCATTTCTCCGCAAAAATTCCCGGATCTCCCGCGATTCTATCCATCCCCGGTCAAGTTGCCTGATGCGTGCATTGATCCGCTGAACCTGCTCCCTGATCTTCTCCGCGGTCTCATCATCCTCCATGAGATCAGCCCGGGCGAGCAGAACCTGCAGGGGATGGCGGACGTGGTCTCCGAGGATTGCAAACTGCTCCATGTTGTGTTCGATCTGCTCAAACGCCCTGTTTCGGAGGGCCTCGTTCTCTTTCCGCCCGGTGATGTCCTCGATCATCCCGATAATAAACTCGATCTTGCCCTGCGAATCGCGAAGGAGGGTGGTGGCAAGACGGCCCCATACCGTCCGCCCGTCCTTTCGGATATAGCGCTTCTCCAGATGGTCTTCGTCATGTTTTCCAGCAAGCGTCTCCTGAAAATGGAGTCGGGCTGAATCGAGATCCTCCGGATGGACATAATCGCCGATGTTTCGGCCCTGCATCTCGTGAGCCGGGTACCCGAGGAATCTCTGGAACGCCGGGTTTACCCGCAGAAACCTGCCTTCCGTATCTACGAGAGCGATACCGAGCGCCGCTCGCTCAAAGACTCCACGGAACCGCTCTTCGCTCCCCCTGAGCGCTCGCTCCGCCTGCTTTCGGCTGGTGATATCCTGGAAGATTCCGACCGCGCCGAGTATCTCCCCGCCGTCGTTCATGATTGGAGCCGCACTCGTCAGGATCTCCCGCTGCCGTCCTCCCGGCAGGTCGATCACCCGTTCGCAGCCGGTAACGGTCTCGCCGTGCTTTACCGCCCGTGCCAGAGGAAGATCCTCGGGCCTGCACGGGTTGCCGTCCGTATCACAGATCACCATAGCGCAACAGGTGGCGTAATCCTCTCCCTCGGAGATAGGTCGGCCATTGATCTCCTCTGCAGCCCGGTTTGCCACCTGGATGCGGGCCTGTGCATCGACCACAAGGATCGCCTCGGGTGCGCTGTCTATGATCACCCGTAGCCGCGCTTTCTCCTCCTCAAGCATCCTGATGGTTCGAACCTGATCGGTTATCTCCTGCCAGACGACGACTGCACCGGAGATCCGCTCATCATGAGTGAGGGGGGATCCCGATGCCAGGATATTGCGGCGATCCCCTGTTCTGTCCATGATCTCCATCCTCTCGGCAACCACCTTCTCTCCCTTCAATGCCCGGGTGCTCGGCAGATCTTCGACGGATGCCGCCCTTCCGTCGCCCATCCGGACTCCTGCACGCCGGATCAGTTCTTCTCCGGTCATGCCGATGGGATCTTCTTCAAGGTCCTCGATTGCAACCCGATTCGCCCGGACAATTCTCCCTTCGTTATCGTAGATGAGCACCCGCTGCGTGACCGACTCGAGAACGGTGTCACGCTCCCTCTCGATCCGCTCTCCTTTCGTCCGGATCTCACGATTCTCTTCAGTTAATCTGAGGTTCATGCGTGCGAGTTCATCGATGCCGGCAGTGAGACGGGAGAAGAGTTCATCCCGGGCAGCGGTATCCGTACTCAGGAAGAGGTTGCGCAGGTCGCGATGCATCTGCTCGATGTGAGTGTCCAGCGCCGTATCGATCATACGTCAATCTCTCTGGCTCGTGTGCTCCTTCGTCTGCACGGTTGTTCTTCCACAGCGTGAACCTGAATGTCGCACTTTCAGGCCTGGTTCTACGCCACTTCCTTCCTCCTCTCTTCGCTCAAAGGGTAAAAGATCAACTCCTTGTTCCCGTCCGGGATATCCGGGCCGGAGTCTGCAACCGTCACCAGCACCTCACGACTGACATGACGGATGTCCCCGAGATACCGGTTCTTCGTATCGAGGTAGGCCTCCAGCCCGGTTGAACGACCTGATCTGGTCTCATCTGCCTGAGCGGAACCAGATCATCATGGCTCTATCTGGCGGCAGCGACACCCCTTAGGATCTCAGTGCTCTTATCGATTCCGTTCTTGAGTCCCCCCGCATAAGCCTGTCCTTTCCCGGAAAGTGCCTCAACAGGATGGCTGGCACACATGAGGGCGACGTTGTCGGCGTTCTCGATACACCTGGTCAGGAATACCCCGTTCGACGGCATCTGCCGGCGAGTTCGGGCAAAGGAGCCGGACTGCCGCGGGATCGGCATCCGAGACGTTCCTGTCATTGGCTTCACGGGAGCCGGCCTATGGGATAGCACAGCGATGGAGGTCAGCAGGAGGAGCGGATCCGCGAGGAGATCCGGCGCGAGCGGGCGCTCTCGGGGGTCTTCGAACTCCTGAATTGGGAGAATCGACACTGATCGGCGGCGAGCACCGCTTTTATCTCTGTTTACGACGGAATACCTGATCACCGGCATCGGGGAGGAACGGCGGCATGTTGCAGCAGATCAGGGAGGAGGTCGTAGGGGTCTTCCAGGCAGTCCTCCCGATCATCCTGATCATCGTCATCCTCGAGGTCGCGGTGCTCCGTGCGGCGCCGTCTGATATCCTCCTCTTCCTGCTCGGGAGCGGCATGGTCGTTCTCGGGATCGCCCTCTTTCTCTCCGGCGTGAAGGCCGGTCTCCTCCCCATCGGCGATGCAATCGGGTCTGAACTTCCTGCCCGGGGTTCGCTCTCGCTGGTCATTGCGGGAACGTTCTTCTTCGGTCTTCTGACGATCATCGCGGAGCCGAACATCCGTATCCTCACAGGCATGCTCGACACCGCCTCGGGAGGCGGCATCCCGTCCGGCTCCCTGATCCTTGTGATCGCGGTCAGTGTCGGGTTCATTGTAACCATGGGAGTCCTCCGCATTATCTTCGGATTCCCGCTTGCCTATCTCTTTGCCGCCGGCTACGGCGTTGTGCTTCTCCTTGCGCCGTTCACGCCACCGGATCTCCTCGCCGTCGCGGTTGATGCAGGCGGCGTGACAACCGGGCTCCTGGTGATCCCGGTCATTCTGGCGCTCGGGACCGGCGTCAGTTCGGTTCTCGCCGGGCGTTCGGCCCTCACGGACGGCTTCGGACTGGTCGGGCTTGCCGCGCTCGGCCCGGTCATCGGTGTCATGCTGGTGGGGGTGATCTATCCATGATCGTGGCGCCGCTCTTTGAGGGAATAGACCAGGTCTTTCTTGAGGTTGCGCAGGCGCTTCTTCCCCTGCTCATCTTCTTTGGGGTCTTTCAGGTGCTCCTTCTGAAACTTCCGCGGGTCTACGTCATAAACCTCGTGCGGGGCATCCTGATCGCAGCCTTTGGCATGGCTCTCTTCCTCCAGGGCGTCAACGTTGCGTTCCTCCCGGCAGGCAGGGCGATCGGTGAGGCCGTCTCCGCGTTTGGCCACCTGTGGCTGCTCATCCCATTCGGATTTCTCCTCGGGCTTCTTGCCACCTACGCGGAGCCCGCGGTTCGGGTTCTCGGTTATCAGGTCGCAGAATCTTCGAGCGGCTACATCAAGGAATCCCTGATCGTCTACACCCTCTCCGTTGCGGTTGCGATCTCCGTAGCGCTCGGGATGGCCCGTCTCGTCTATGGCATCCCGCTGCTCTACATCATAATTCCCGGCTACCTCCTCGTCATCGTCCTTCTCCTCTTCACCGATCGGGATTTTGTCGGGATCGCGTTTGATTCAGGAGGTGTCGCCACCGGCCCGATGGCGGTCACCTTCCTTCTCTCCCTTGCTGTGGGAGTTGCGGCGGGGATCGAGGGCCGCAACCCTGTCATCGACGGGTTCGGGCTGATCGCGCTGATAGCGCTTGCACCCATCCTCTCGGTGTTGATGCTCGGCATCCTCTACCGGAGAACACGAGGTGAAGATACGTGAGCAATGATTACGGTAGCGAACTGATCGTCACGATCGTAAAAAAGGGCTGGTCCGAGCCGGTGCTCGCGGCGGCCCGCGGCGCCGGGGCTGAGGGAGGGACTGTCATCTTTGGCCGCGGAACCGGTATTCATGAGGTAAAGACGCTTCTCGGGATCGCCATCGAACCCGAGAAAGAGATCATCTTAACGGTCGTCGCCGCCGCCCGAACCGATGCGGTGCTCGATGCGATCGTCGCCGCTGCAGAACTGGACCAGCCGGGGATGGGCCTTGCGTTTGTCCTCCCGATCAGGTGCGTCACGGGCAGGGTTCACATGTTCCGCAAAGACGAGGTCGAGGAGCCGGGAGAGCCCCGGGCTCCTGTGTGACCCGGGGTTACCGCGACAGGGATGCCTTGAGGAGTTCTCCGCCGCGACCGAGGATCTGCCGGATGGCGTCCTCAACCTGATCCACGCGCAGGATCAGGACCGCCCCGTCCTTCCCCGAGTAGGCGTAGGCGTACTCGATGTTGATCCCCGCATCCCCGAGGATCGACGCGATATCCGAGAGGCCGCCGGGCTCGTCGCGCATCTTCACGCCGATGACGTCGGTGAACGAGACGCGGAACCCGAGATCGGTCAGCGTCCGGTGGGCGTCATCCGGCCGGTCGACGAGCGCGCGGACCACCCCGAACCCGTCCGCCTCGGCGATACTGAACGCAAATATGTTGATTCCGGCATCCCGTAGCGCACCTGCGACCGCCGCGAGGCGCCCCGGGCGGTTCTCCGAAAAGATTGAGATCTGTTTGACGATATACGACTTCTCCATTACAATGACCTCCTGTCAACAACCTTCTTCGACTTGCCTTCAAACCGCGGCAGGGAGCCCGGTTCGACCAGTTCGACGTCCACGCTCACGTTCAGTGAGCCCCGCAGGCGGTGCTCCACGGTCTTCTTGATCACCATGAGATCGGTGATCTTGTCGGAGAACGCTTCTTCGCTCACCTCCACCCGCACGAGCATGGAATCGAGCGCGCCCTTTCGGTCGACGACGATCTGGAAGTGCCTGCCGACCTGTGGGATCTCGAGCAGCGCATGCTCTACCTGCGACGGGAAGACATTGATGCCCCGGATGATCAGCATGTCGTCCACCCTTCCCCTGATCCGGCCGATGCGCGGATGTGTCCGGCCGCAGGCGCAGGCCCCCTCCTCAACGGCGGTGAGGTCCCCGATCCGGTACCGTATCATGGGGAGGGCTTCTTTCTGCAGCATGGTGATGGTCAGCTCGCCCTGTTCACCGGCCTCTAACACCTCGCCGGTCGCGGGGTCGACGATCTCCACGAGCGCGAGGTCTCCCCAGACGTGGATCCCCTGCTGCTCGGTGCACTCGGTGAACATCGGGCCGGAGAGTTCGCTCGTCCCGTAGATGTCGTAGGCGCGGATCCCGAGCCAGTCCTCTATCCGGGTCCGCATCTGCTCAGACCAGGGTTCGGCACCGAGGAAGCCCATGCGAAGGTCGGTATCGTTCTTGATCGAGAAGCCCATCTTCTCCGCCACCTCACCCATGTGGAGGAGGTAGGAAGGGGTGCAGGCGATGGCGGTGACGTGGAGGTCCTGCATGAGCTCGATCTGTCGCTCCGTGTTCCCGACGCTTGTGGGAAGGACGGTCGCCCCGACACGCTCGGCGCCGTAGTGGGCTCCGAGGCCGCCGGTGAAGAGGCCGTAGCCGTAGCTCACCTGTATGACGTCTCCCCGTCCGAGACCGCAGGAGGAGAACCCCCGCGCCAGGGACTCACTCCAGTTCTCGATGTCGCGCTCCGTATACCCGACGACCGTCGGCTTCCCCGTCGTTCCGGAGGAGACGTGGTACCGGACCAGTTCGTTCTGTTCGGCGGAGAAGATCTTGTCCGGGTAGCCGTCCCGCAGGTCCGCCTTGTACATGAACGGGAGTTTCGCGACATCCTCAAGCGTCCTGATGTCGTCGGGGTGAACCTCCTGCTCCTTCATCCGGCGCCGGTAGAAGTCGTTGAAGCTGTAGAGCCGGTATACCAGGGATTTTACGAGTTTGAACTGGAGCCGCCGCAACTCCTCGGGCGGCATCTCCTCCGTCCGTGGGTTCCAGGGCGCCATCAGATCGCCCCCCGCCGGTCGATCACCCGCTTTGCCTTCCCCTCGAACCGGGGCAGCGCCCCCGGCTCCACCAGTTTCACCGCGGTCCGGAGCCCGAGCGTATTGTGGAGCTCGTTGGTAATCTTCTTCTGCATACGGGCGAGATCCTGAAGTTCTCCGGAGAACCCCGCTCTGCTCATCTCCACTTCAATCGTCATCTCATCAAGATGTTTGACGCGATCGATATATACGATGAACTGCTCCCCGACCTCCGGGAGGGCGCGCAGCACGTGTTCGATCTGCGATGGGAAGACGTTGATCCCGCGGATGACCAGCATGTCGTCGCTCCGGCCCGTGATCCGCTCGATCTTCACCCCGCGCCCGCAGGCGCATTCGTCGTCCATCAGCCGGGTCACGTCGCCGGTGCGGTAGCGGACGAGCGGCAGGGCCTCCTTGACGAGCGGCGTGATGACGAGTTCGCCCCGCTCCCCGGGAGCGAGCCTCTCGCCCGTCTCGGGATCGATGATCTCCGTGAGGTAGCAGTCGTGCCAGATGTGGAGCCCGTTCCTCTCCGGGCACTCGAACGCCACCCCGGGGCCGTACATCTCCGAGAGCCCGTAACTGTCGTAGGCCGTCACGCCGAGACGCCGTTCGAGCTCCGTCCGCATGCTCTCCGACCAGGGTTCCGCCCCGAATATCCCGGTCTTGAGGGTGTCCAGCGTCTTTCCCATCGACTCGGCCACCTCGGCGAGGTGGAGGGCGTAGCTTGGCGTGCAGTGGATGGCGGTCACCCCGAAGTCCTCGATCATCTCGATCTGGCGGCGGGTGTTTCCGGTCGCGCTCGGGATCACGGTCATCCCGATCTTCTCGGCGCCGTAGTGGAACCCGAGCCCCCCGGTGAAGAGGCCGTAGTTGACCGCGTTCTGAAAGATATCATCCTCCCCAAGGCCGACCATCGACATGTTCCGCGCGATCAGTTCCGACCAGTTCTCCAGGTCCTGCCGGGTGTAGCCGACGACGGTCGGCTTGCCCGTCGTGCCGGAGGTGGTATGGATCCGGACGATCTCTTTTATGGGGACAGCAAAGAGGCCGAACGGGTATCCGGCCCGGAGTTCCTGTTTGTAGGTGAAGGGGAGTTTCTGCACGTCGTCAAGCGTCCTGATATCGTCTGAGGAGACGCCCGCTTCCTTCAGTTTTCTCTGGTATAGTCCAACTTTCTGCGCCTGATGCAGCGACCATTTCAGCCGCTTCAGTTGAAGATCCGCGAGTTCATCAGGTCGGATCGTCTCCATCGCTCTGTTCCAGAACATAGTATCCCATCGGTGTTTCGCCGGCCGGAGAGGGTATCCCCCGTCCCCGGCCGCATATTGCCCGGCATCGGTTATCCGGTTTCGGTACTCCCGGCGGCCGTCCGATGACATGCCTGGAGCCGCACCGCCGGGCATACGTTACCTCTACATGGGTGGCGGTGCCAAAAAAGGTTTGTCAGTCCGTAGCATGGTACACCGTGGCAGCCCCGGGTTCCTGTCCCATAGGAGTGGGCCATCCTGGCCGCTCTTCATAGAACGCGGCCAGAACGAAGTCCACAAACATCCGCGCTTCTTCCGGGTGGGGTGCATTGCAAGGCACGGTGACGGCGTAGACGATCGGCTGGCCGATCCGTTCGCTTCCAATAGACCTGAATCGCTGGAATCCGAGGGTCACGCGCACCTTCCGGTAATCATCGGTTCGCTCTGCGGAACCGAGGTCTATCTCGGAGGGGAGATCGATCCACCGGAGCCCATGCTCTTCGGCGACACTCCGATACTCGAAGGCGTAGTCGATCCCCCCGGCATCCAGGAGCGAGAGGAGGTAGATACTCCCGTCCCGGATGGCGACCTTCTCGTCAGCAGGTCTCATCCGTTCCGGCAGGGTGATCATCGTTACCCCGTCCGCGCGTACAGGTGCAAGCGGCGGATCGAAGGACCTCCCGATGATGGCTTCAAAAAGGTCTGGCTCACCGTAATGCTCCTCGCCAAGCGCCGTCACCATGAGTGCGCGGTAGCCGCAGGCATCGAGCATGGGGTTTGAGAACCCGACTCGCACGTCCGGGCGGGCCAGGACCCGGTACCAGTTCTCCGCCGTTATTTCTTTCGCCCCGACGCTCCGGTCGGTGTAAGCAATCACGATCTCGTTTCCGGCGAAGGGGACATACCAATCGGTATAATTCTCGCCCCCCTCGGTCATCGGGACGTACATCATATCCGGGATCAGCGAGGCATCCGCAACCGCGACGACATCGATCTCCCTCTCGAGATCCGTCACCTGCCGAACAGCCTGAATGCTCCCGTGCCCTTCAAGCCGGACATCGATATCCGGGTGCCGGCTCTCGAAGGCGGCCTCTATCTCCTCAAGCGGGTGAAGAAGGCTCCCTGCCGGAACCACCGTGAGGACGGTGCGCTCCGGCTCCGTATCGGTACAACCCGCGGCCGTCATCAGAACAGCGAGGGCGAAAATTGCGAGGGTCACTGCCTGCCGGGTCATTTTCCGCGGACCTCTATCCGGTCGACCCACTTCACCCAGGGGCTGCCTTCGGTGATGACATCGGGGCTCTCGGTGATGACGACGAGGCGGAGCGGCCCGCCCTCTGCGTATGCCAGCGGCTCTCCATCCCGCTCGTAGGCCAGAATCACCCCAAGCGGCGGTGCGGGAATCTCCCGGAGGTTCTCGTCGAAGGTGAAGAACTCCTCTCCTCGTAATTGAGCCGTATCGAAGACCCAGAGGTAGCCGTCTTCTGCGGAGACGTAGATCAGGTCGTCTGCGCCGGTTCCGCCCGCCATCTCAACGAGGTCGGAGAGAAGGACGCCGCGGTAGCGGTTCGGGCCATACTTTATCCCGACCGTCGAAACCGAGTAACCATAGCCCTCGACGGCAGGCAGCGCCCTGATCTCGGCGAGCGTGAGCACCGTCTCCGTGTTCCCGGCAAGCGTCAGGTTCCATGCCACCTCGTCGGCGGCGGCAGTCGGGCCGAGACATCCGGACGCGAATGTCGCGGCCCCGATCAGTACCACGGCAAGAAGGATCGGGTAGGTCCGGTGCACCGGGATCATGCTCCTCTCCGGGCACGGAGCGCCGCTGCTCCGAGGGCCGCAACGAGCGTCGCCACGAGAGGGAGTGGGGCTTTCGCCGGGTCCGTCGTCGCCTCTGCTGCCGGGCCGTCGAGAGATCCTGCAAGGGCCCCCCGCTCGCCGTGGAACCCACCGGTGTAGACACGGACTTCATCAATCCATTTCACCGTGAGACCGCCGGTTGAGGGGTAGAGGTCGTAGAAGTGCTGGGCGGACTCCGGGAGCGTCTCATGCATGTCCCAGTTCCCGTAGACGTGGAGGCCTTCCGCGTTGGTCGAGTTGTCGGCAAAGAAGACGAGACGCATCCCGGTATAGTAGTCGGGGACGTAGCCGCACCCCTGCCGCTCGCCGGCCCCTGTCTCGGCGCCGTTGTACCAGCAGATCCCTATGGGCCCCTGGCGGGGGTCGGGTGTGTAGACATTCCGGTAGGCAAACTCGACATGGTAGCCGTCGGCCGCCCTGACCATGATCTCGTCCCCGGGTTCGGCGCCGCCGACCAGCTCCGCGAGGTCGCGGATATCCGTCCCTTTTACAGCCCCTCTATCCTTGAAGTTCACTGTTTCATTGGGATCCCATTTGTCCCCCTCAAAGACCGGTCCCTGGTGGTAGTAATGGGTCACGCCGTCCCCGAGGACCGGGAGGTTCGTCTCCATCCAGCGATAGTCGACCGTCGTCTCGTTTATGACCGTCTGCCCGTCGGCCGTGATCTTTACGACGTGTACTTCAGTCGTCGGTGCCGCCGAGGCGGCAACCGCCAGCATGCTCACGCAGAGGAGAGTGAGCAGCACCCATGGTATTCGTGTACGCATAATCATCATCTCCGTAGTCTGGATAGCGCCGCACCGCCGAGGAGGGTTGCCGGCACAACCCACCACCCGGCAGACGCTTCCTGCAGCGGTGCGGCATCTGCCGGGACGCGGACGGCGTCGATGACGGTCCCTGCCGGGTGCATCGTCGCCTTACCGTCCTCTGCGATCTCCGCAACCGGCACCATCTCCATAACAATCGATTCCGGGCTCACGGTGACCCGGAGATAGCCGAGGGTCTGCTCGCGGCCCGTCTGGTGCCCTTCAGGCTTCTCCTCAGCAAGGGGATAGAATGGCGCACCGCCGCACCCGATGACGAAGTACTCTGTCCCGTCCATCCGGTAACGCTCGTAAGCGTGGGTGTGTGCGCTAACGACGGCGTCGACGTCGTTTTCGGATAGAATGTCGCACCACTCGGCCCGGATTGCCTGGTTCCCTCCGGGATGCTTCCGGTCAGAGCTGAACGGCGGGTGGTGGAACGCCGCGATCTTCCAGGGGAAGGGGGATACGAGATCTTCTTCCAGCCATGCGGTCTGTGTGTCCATATCCGGCCATGCCCAATCGTTGCTGTCGAGAACAGTCACATGGAGGCTGCCGGCATCGAAAGAGTAGTAAGTAGGGAGGCTGAAGATGGCGGAGAACGCCTCTGCCGAGCCTTCGTGGTTGCCCGCCACCGGAACCAGAGTCGTGTTCCGGAGCACCGGTCCGGCGACCGAGAAGAACTCGTCCCATTCCTCCTCGTCGCAGACGAAATCGCCGGTGTGGATGACGAAGAGGATGTCCTCCTCTGCAGCTATCCTCTCTGCAACCAGACCGTGCCGTTCGGCCTGGGCAAAGTAAGGTTTCTGCGCCCGGGTGTCGCCGTATATGATGCAGGTGAACACCTCATCCCCGAACGTCTTGAACCTGCAGTCGCCCGTCGTTTCGTCCCCGGTACCGACCCGATAATGGTAGGTGGTCGCCGGTACAAGGTCCGTGAGCAGCACGCGGTGTATGGTCCCCTTCCCGGAAGGTATCCGGTAGGTCTCGCCGCACCCCGGGGTATCGTACTCGGCCCACCCCTCCACCGGAGAGGCCGTCCTCCAGGTGATCACCGCTGAACTCTCGCTGGTGTTCGTGACATACGGACCCCAAACGATGGCGGCTGATGCCGCCGGAGAGAGGAGTGCGAGCAGCACGGCGATCGCTGCCGTAATACGGGCTTTCCGGCGCCGGTTCACGGGGTACCCCCCTGCAGGGTCACCAGACACCGGGTTGTCTTCCCTGGATTCACCAGCACATCCTCGACCGTTCTGGATTCGTCCTCAGTGACGACCCTGACTTCGTAGGTCCCGATGCTCATCCCGGTGAAGGTATGCGGCGCCTTCTCCCCGGTGTATCGGCCGTAGAGGTATATCCTCGCATCCGGGATCGTGCTTTCGACAAGGAGATCCCCGTCGATATACTCACGGAGTGTGCAGGTGACGGCGCCGCCGGTTTTAGCCCCCTCCGGTATCGTGATCACATCCTCGGCAGGGATATACCCGGGTTTTGAAACCATGATACGGTGCTGTCCGGAAGAGAGTCCCTCCACCCGACATGGGGTACATTCCCCGGTGTGGAACCCGTCGATGAAGACCGCGGCACCTTCGGGGTTCGAGCTGATACTGATAGGAACGATATCGGCATCCTCGGGTTCGATCCAGAGTGTCTTGCCTGCTCCGATGCCGTAAGAAATTGCGTATGAGTGATAGGCTCCGTCCCGGGAGACAGTAATCCAGGATTTTGCTCCCTCGATCACCGCATCGTCCGGGATGGTGGCGGCAGGGAAAAACCCGTTCATCGTGATTTTCTCACCCCGGTAGACTTCCGAATCGACCCGGATCGTCTTTTTGTACGAGGGTGTCACGCCGTCGAGATGGACCGGAGTGATCGCGTCCGGGTAGACCCAGGTCTGAACGGTCTCAAACCGGTAGCCCGAGTCTTCGCCGCTGCGATCGGGATCGCTCTCCTCGACTCTGATGCTGTGCAGGCCTTCACGGAGGCCGTAGACGATATGAGGGGTCTGCCACACCAGCCTCTTGTTGTCGACGACGATCGTCATACCCGGAGGATACGACTCGACGTAGACCCCGCCGGAGTGGTTCTTCGTAATCCGGGTGTCGTCCGACGTCGGTGCAAGGAGCGCGGGGGTGCCGGTCGGCACGGGGGGTGCGGTATCTCCGCCGGGGGCCGGGGTGCTCTTCTGCCCGGGCGTGCCCGGCAGGTCCTCCTCTGTCCCGAAGAATGGAAACATCACGCTCAAAAAATTGAGAATCGCCGCGATGAACGTCTCCAGGGGATTTTTCGCCACGGGTGCCCGATGCCCGGCCGGGGTCCCGTTATGGCCTGTGGAGGCGTTCGCCCCGGTTTCACCGCCTGCCGGCGAGAGCACCACATCGAGAATACTGCACTCATCCTTCTCAACGACGACGGTGCGGGTGGCGTTCCGGTAGCCAGGTATCCTGAGTTCGACCGTATGTTCGCCGACGGGAACCGGGTCAAGAGTTGCGTCTGTTCGAAGTCCCGTAGCGTTCCCGTCAAGGAAGATGCTCGCGTTCGTCGGAACCGAAGAGATGGCGACGCTCCCGGTCCCGGATGCGGGTTCAGCGGGGGTGCTCTTGTCAGAGAAGAGCACCACATCGAGGATACTGCACTCATCCTTCTCAACGACGACGGTGCGGGTGGCGTTCCGGTAGCCCGGCATCTCGAGTTCGATGGTATGCTCCCCGACCGGGACCGCATCCAGGATTGTGTCGGTGAAAAGCCCCGTCACATTCCCGTCGAGGACGATACTCGCGTTGGTCGGGACCGAGGAGATGGCGATGGTCCCGGTCTCGGGGCTCAGGTTGAACTCGACCTCAAGAACGGCGTTCGCCACAACATTGACCCATTCCTCATCCGGTGGGGCGAACCCCTCCGTCTCGACCCGGACAGCATGGCTCCCGGTCTCGATGCCGGAGAGGATGCAGGGGGTCACGTCACCGGTCTCTTCGTCATCGACGTAGACAGCGGCCCCGGAAGGTGTTGATGTGATGTGAATACTCCCGGTCGGCTCTTCGTCGCTGTAAATGATGATCTCGCTCACGTACTGTACGGAGAGGCCTGTGGTGGTGGGAAGGCCCGGCTGGAAGAAGTACCAGTAGTCGGGATCGAAGCACTCGTGCATATCCGAGACGCCGAATGCGTGGATCCCGTCGGGATTGGTCGATGTGTCCGCGAAGAAGACGAGGCGCATGCCGCTATAGTAATCGGGGACATACCCCTCGTCGGCCCTGTACCAGGTGATGACGATCGGCCCCTGCCGTGGCTCCGGCTCGTAGACGTTCCTGTACGGAAACAGCCTCGACATTCCGTCCGCCGCCCGGACCCTGACGGTCTCCTCCTCTCTCATCCCGCCTGCAAGGTCGCAGATATCGGCCAGATCGGTCCCCTTCACCGCGCCCATATCCTTCTCCTCGACGTTGGTGTCCTCCCCGGGGTTCCAGGGGTCTCCCTCAAAGACCGGCCCCTGGAGGTAGTAGTGAGTCTCGCCGTCTCCCCGGACCGGGAGGTTCCCCTCAAGCCAGCGGTAGTCGACCTTCGTCTCGTTGAGGACGGTAACGCCGTCGGCTGCATACCTGATGACGTGAAGTTCGGTTGTGGATGCAGCTACCGGGGCTGCCAGTGCCAGGAGTATGCAGAGCACGAGGATGATTGGATGCGGGGCCGTACCCCGCCGATGCGTAAAAGCCATGCGTTGCTCCCTGACATTCGTGAAAAAGGGGAGGTTACTTCCTCCTCATGAGGAGGGATGCCGCAAGTGCGACGGCCAGCACGACGATGAGGGCCAGCGCCCACATGGGGAGTGCAGTGGCAGGCCCCTGGGTTGCGGTGCCCTGTGCCTCCGCTACTCCTGTCGGCTTCATGTCCGGGGTAGCCGTGGCGGCAGTCGTCGCAGGCGGGGTTGTTACCTCTGCGTCGGGGTCATAGGTGAGCTGCGAGCCGGGGTCTTTGAAGGAGCCGCCGCTACTGGTGCCCCCACTGCCGCCCCCGCTACCCCCGGTGCCACCGCTCCCGGGAACGCTCAGGTCGAGGGCCGTTATCGCTTCTGATGTAAAGACTGAGGTTTGCGGTGCAGCCACTCCGTTGACGGAGAAGGTGATCGTCTCTCCCACCTGGTCTGCGGTCGCCGTCACAATAAGGCGGCCCCCAAGGCGCCGGTCAGGATCGCCGTATTTTCCTGACTCCAATGTCTGGATAGAGCCGCACTCCGTCTCCCCTATCGTCGCCGTGATCACGGTCCCGGCTGGCGCAGGCGATCCGCCGATCGTCACGCCTCCGTAGAACTCCTGAGGGAAGACGGGGGGGGTGTCCCCGGCAGCCGCCGCACCGGCGACGAGCCCGAGGAGAAGGATCAGCACGATACCATGTTGCATCTTCACTCTACACACCTTCAGGCGCTGATGGCAG
The DNA here is from genome assembly GCA_023436625.1 of Methanobacteriota archaeon. Lineage (GTDB taxonomy): Archaea > Halobacteriota > Methanomicrobia > Methanomicrobiales > Methanoculleaceae > Methanoculleus. The sequence continues at coordinate 32,237 of JAEZIP010000010.1, forward strand.
CGAGCGTGTCTGCCTCGGTCACGTAGATCCAGTAACCCTGCGTGGGCTGCATCGTGCGCTCTTCGCCGTGGCTGCCGCTGGCGCCGCGGATGATCGATACCTCGTACTCCTGCCCTTCTGCGTCGAATCCGATCAGGGTGGTCCAGTGGTCTCCGAGGGAGAGCAGGGTGTCCACGGCGGTTTCGGGTTCGGTGCCGGAGAAACCGATCGCGTTCCAGCCCTTGCCGAGGCTCTTCGCGGGCGGGAGTTCGGGCTCACCGGGGGCGTAGGTCAGGGAGACGGTGCAGGCCGCGTTCGTGTAGACCCAGACCGCGTCGAGCGGCTGGAAGGAGTCGGTTGAACCCACAGCCTTCCATTCGGACTCCAGCCCGTCATAGAGCAGGATCGAGTGATCGGCGGTATCGACCACGTCAAAGATCGCGAAGGTGTTGCTGCCGTCGGCAAGCCGCTTCGGGGTCGAGACGAAGTTCCAGCCCGTCTCAAGGGAGATCGTCGCGTCGGATACTACCGGCACCCCGGTCAGCACGATCTCATCGATGCTCCCGACCTTCTGCTTGTTGGACGTCAGAGCGGAGCCGACGAGTTTCAGCGGCCAGGACGGTTTATCGCCGTCGGCCGGCAGCGGTGCGCCGTCGATCTCGTCGGCGACGATGATGTTGTTGTTCCGCGCAACAAACGAACTGTTGAAGGTGGTGGAGAAGTCGTCGTCGGTACCCCTGGTGTCGTCCGGACCGTAGTCGATGACGGTCACGTTGTAGCCTGCGTCCGCGAGGTCATCATTGAAGGGATCCGTTCCGTAATCGTGGCTGTTGGTGTCGTCGACATAACCACAGAGGAGCCAGAGCGGCATCCCCGACCAGACCTGGTCCAGGTCGTCGGTCCACGTCGCACCGTGCCCGGCCATAGCGCAGGCTTTGCCCGACTCGAAGTATGACCGGGTGATGGTCTGGGTGATGGCGCCCGTCAGGACGAGGTTCCAGTCCTCCCGCGGCGCCTGATAGATCTTGATGGTCGCGATGTTCCTGTTGGAGACACCTCCCGCCGAGGGATAATGGACGCCACCGGAATCGAAGTAGTGCCAGTACGGTTGGGCGAGGCATACCCGCATGTCGTCGGCGCCGAAGATGCCGTCGGGTGCGTTGAAGAAGAGGCGCGGTCCGTCACTGTATGCGGGTGCGTAACCCTGCCGCTCCGTCCACCAGGCGACGATAGCCTCCCCCTGCCTGTCGAGCGGGGTATAGAGATTGGTGTAGTTCAGTTTGGCCTCGTAACCGTCGGATGCGACGAGTTTTACCTCGCCTCCCTCCTGAACCCCGCCTACGAGGTCGCAGAGGTCACGGATCGAGGTCCCTTTCACGACTTCGTCGACCTTGCCGGGGTTTTTGTCCTCCTCCGGATTCCAGAGGTCATCCGGATCGAAGGTGGGGCCTTGGAACCTGAGCCAGACGCCGTCCGGAGCTCCGTAGATATCCAGGTTCCCTTCCATCCACGTGATGGTCTTCGTCGTCTCTTCGACGACGGTCACGCCGTCGGAAGCGTACCGGACGATGCGGATGGACGGGGGTTCCGTCGGCTCCAGGAAGTCGACGAGCTGGATCTTCTGGACGTTCCCGACACTCTTGCTCCCGGTCGCCCCCTCGCCGACGAGGCGGAGCGGGTAGGCGTCTCCGGTGATCGCGGTGCCGTTGACCTTACTCGCGACGATATAGTCGAGCGGGCTCGCCATGATCTCCTGGCTGGTGAACTCCTTGCTGTAGGGGTTCTCCCCGCCGGAGGAGACGATCACCGTGTAGCCTGCCTGGGCGAGGGCGGTGTTGAACGCTCCGGAGCCGTGCATGACGTCGTCGTCAACCCAGCCGCAGAGGACCTTTAACGAAACACCGGTCCAGGTGCTGACCCCGTCGTTGTAGGTCTTTGTGTGGTAGCCGCACGCTTCGAACTCTTCCTTCGTGAGAAGGTCCGTAACCTTCGGCCCTTCGAGAGCAAGCGTCCACTCGGAATCGGCGTTCTCGTCAGGCAACCCCTCGAGGGTGATCGACACGATGCTGCCGATCCTCTGACTGCCGGACGTCAGGGCGGAGCCGGCGAGCTTCAACGGCGCACCGTTATCTGCGGAAAGCGGTGTTGCGTTCATTTTGTCCGCGACAAGGTACGCACTGCTCCGGGCGATATCCGCGCTGCTGAACGTGGCGTTGAATCCGTCGCTCGCGCTCACCCGTACGGTGTAGCCGGCGGCCGCCCGCGTATCGTTCAGCGTCCAGTGGTCATCGGCCTCCATATCGTCGACGACGGCCACCAGGTACCAGAGCGGTATGCCGGTCCAGACCCGATCGCTGCCGTCGGTGTAACTCCCGCCGTGACATGCGACCCCCTCTTCAAACTCCGCCTGCGTGAGCGTCCGGTTGAACGCGCCCGCGAGCGTGATCTCCCAGTCGCCGGAGGGCTCGGGAAGTCCGACGAGCTCGATCGTGGCAATGCTGCCGATCTTCTGGCCGGCGCTCACGTCAGGGCCGATGAGCTGGAGCGGCCAGCAGGGTTTCTCGCTCTCGCCGATGGTCTCCGGGAGTTCGGTGCCGTTGAGGGTGTTTGCGACGATGATCTCGTCATTCCTTGCGACGCTTGCACTCTGGAAATTGATCTCGTAGCCGTCGCCTGAGGTGATCTTTATCGAGTAACCCTGCTCGGCGAGAGCGTCGTTGAACGCACCGGACCCGTGGTCCTGGTCATCGTCTACAAGGCCGATGAGATACCAGAGCGGCATGCCGCTCCATTCACCACCGTTCTCGTCGGTGTAGGTGGCGACATGCCCGCAGGCGATCCCGTCCTCGAAGTAGTCCTGGTCGACGGTCTCGGTCGACGCGCCCGTGAGCGTGATGCTCCAGCCCGACGGGGTCGGGGTGGGGGTCGGTGTCACCGGCGACTCGTCCAGAGTCACTTCGATCTGGATCAGCACCGTTGCGTTCTCCTGCGTCGTGTCGTTGCCGTAGCAGAAGAGGACCTCATCGCCTTCGGCAAGCGCTACAACGTTGAGGCCGTCGTCGTGGTTGCCGTACCCGTCCTTGAAGACGTCGTTGACGTAGCAGGCCCATTCGGCCTCGTGCTTTACATACCTGTATTCACCGATATCATCCAGCAGGAGAACACCATCATCAGCCCAGCGCTTGTCGGTGACGTTATACGTGAAGTCCTCGAGATCCGCTACCGCCTGGAGTGCCCCGAGCGGGGTCCGGTTCTGAATTGTGTAGGAACTATCAGAGTTATAGGCCGTACATTCGAACGTGCCGTTCGTCAGTGCAACCGTCCCGTTAAAGAGCAGCACGGGGTCGTCGAGTGCCTCTGCCGGTGATGCCAGCAGCAGGCAGGCTATCAGTACAATCAGAATGTAATGGATTCTTTTTCCCAAAATGCCCATAATTTCACCCTATTTCTGTTCATACTCTTTCCCGGAACTCTGTCTGGAAAAGTAATGTTTTAGACTAGGTTATGGGCATGTAAAAACGTTACAGTTAATTAACCCGGTTAAGTTAACATAAGTTGATTTATTTGTATCAGGTCCTTTCCCCGTACTCTCCTGACTGCCCGGTATCCGGAAGATCACACCGGATCCGGCTAATCGATGCATTAATCACCGAAAACCGCCCAATATTCATTTCCAGAGTGATTGGATGACAGCGACCGAACCCTGGCTTCCCGTCTTCGGCTACGGGGGGCACATCAAGGCGACGACACAGGAACTGGTCATCGCGCACGGGAGCGATACCCGGCGTTACCCCCTCGAGAAGGTGAAGCACCTCCTGGTCGTCGGCGGCCATACCCTGCACACCTCGGCGGTGACAAACCTCCTCAAAGCCGGTGCTGCCATCACATTCTTCGATATCGACGGCACGCCCGTCGGGTACCTCTACCCCTACGGCTACCGGCCGGACGAGGCGGTGCGCCTCGCCCAGGAACAGGCCGCACCTCACCGGTTTGCACAGCCGCTTGCGCGAGCCGGCCTCCAGTCGAGGCTCCTCCTCCTCGAGGAACTCTACGACCGCGCCGGGCACGACGTCTTTTATGCCGGAGAACTCGATTTCCTCCACCAGGCCCGGGAAGAACTCTCGGTCTCGGTCACGATGGAGAATCTGCGGAGGCTCTCCCGCCTGACCGCCGATATGTACTACGAGATCCTCTCCCGCACGCTCCCGCCGGAACTCGGTTTCAGGCGGAGGACGAGCCGCCCGTACCTCGATCCCGTCAACGCCATGTTCTCGCTCGGATACGCGATGCTTTACGGCAACTGTTGCGTCGCGCTGGTCGGCGCCCACCTCGACCCCGACCTCGGCATGCTTCACGAGGGGGCCGGGAGCTTCGTCCACGACCTCATCGAACCACAGAAAGCTGCGATGGTGGATCGTGCCGTCATCCGGTTTGCCCGGGAAGAGATCCTGGACGGGGATTACGAATGTGGTGAAAAGAGATGCTATCTTGACGCAAACCTCTCGGCCCGGCTTGTCGCGGCGCTCCGCGACTCCATAGACCAGTCCCGTATCGATGCCCAGGTGCGCATCCTGCGGGATGCGCTCCTCACGAACGCCGAATTTCACGTGCTATACTGGTAACTGCCCCGCTGGATGGTGAACTCGGGGTAGGCGGCATGGGGGATCTCCTGCTGGGTGATGTCCCTGATGACGACCCGCGGGCACCCATACAGCATGGAGACGAACTTGTCGAGGATGACGGGCTCGGCGGTTGCGGTGATGAGCACCCTCCCGTCAGGGAGGTTCATCGCCTCGCCACCGACGCCGAGGTTGGTGGCGATCCTTTTGATACACGCACGAAACCCGACGCCCTGCACTCTTCCCGAGATCCTGATCTCGATCGTCTTCACAGCCAGTGCTCCTGGATGATCCGCATGGACATATCCAGTTCGTCGTATACTTCGTCCCGGATAGCCGCGTCGCGGATGTTGAGGGCCTCGCTCACGGCCATGTCGAGGATCTCCCGTGAGCGGTCTTCGTAGCGCTCTGCGTAGATCCGGCACGCCATATCGCCGAGCACGAAAGCCCGCCGCGAGAGCGGCCTGATGATCCGTGCTTCTTCGAGCGCACAGAGCAGCATCCTGTCCGCAACCTCATACTGTCCTGCGTTCCTGGCGATGAGGTAGAGTTCGGTGTAGTAGGTCGCCCGCTTTGCCCGGTCGGGTGCCGCCCGTATCGTCCGGTCAAGCGTGACCATGTCCTTTGTGGTGTAATCGCCGCTCCGGATCTTGTCGCGGCAGTCGAGGATCCTGCCGTAGACCGTGCTCTTCCATGACTGGGGCATGGCCTGCTCGAGCTGGACCGTCAGGCTGTACCGGATCCTGTCGTCGTCGATGGTCGAGACGATATCGGCAGCGCGCTCTCGGGCGGTCGGTCTCCCGCTCGCCCGGTAGAACGAGAAGAGCATCCGGGCCATCCGCTGCTGGGTCATGGCGGTGATGAACGGGATCTGAATGTAGCCGGCGGTTCTCTCCATGCCGTCCAGCAGTTCGTTGATCTCCTCTTCGTCGCCGTAGGTCTCGGCGAACTGCGCCACGTCAAAGAGCATCGAGAGCCGGACGTAGGGAGAAGGAATGCTCACCACGGTATGGCACATTGCCGAGAGGATCTCCTTTCTCTGTGCAGGCTCGTTGACCATGTCGAAGACCGCTGCCAGGGCATCCACGTACTCGACCGGATCCTCGATCCTGCCGACCTGCTCCATCGCCCAGTCGACGTCTTTGTCCTGCCTGTTTACGGCGCTGAGGCTTCTTGCGGCGTAGATCAGGTTCTTCCTGACGAATGCTTCACGTTCCTGCCCCACGAACTCAAGCGTCCCCTGCGCCTCGGCAAGGTAGCCTCTGGCCGTGTTGTGGTCGATCCCGGCCATGAGTCCGGCAAGGTCGGAGAGCATGATCGCACGGATGGACGGCTCGGAGATGGTGCCGATGGTCTCATGGAGCCTCCGGATGATTGTCTCGGCCCGCTCTTCGTTGCCGAGGACCGAGTAGGCGCTCACGATCCGGTACATCCCGGAGTACCGCGCATAGACGTCGCCCGTGTGCTCGAAGAGGCGGTACATCAACTCGAGGACCGGTGGTGCTGCTGCTCCTCCTTCGATCCCCTCGAGCAGGTAAGCCGTCACCTCATAGGGATCGGCCGAGTCGAACTCCTTCGTGTAACTGGTGAAGAAGGTGAGGATCCGCTGGATCATGGCGGTTCGCTCGTATTCTCCCTCTATCTCCAGGGAGAAGAGCGTCATGGGGACTGCAAAGATAGGGCTCCTGTAGACCTGCGTGTACTCGAGCATGATGTCGACGTAGCTTGCTATCTTGATCGAGATGTCTTCGCGCGGTGTGCTGGTATGGAGGAGGGTCAGCGCGATCTCGAACGGCTCCATCATGCCGTCAAAGATCCGGCCCATCCCCCGCGAGAGCTGGTCTGCCGCTTGCAGGCTCCCGACGCGGACGTACCCCTCAATGAGGGGGTCGGCCAGCTGCCGCTGCAGGGACGGGTCACTGATCTGGGAGAGGATCTGGGCTGCTTCATCCAGCGCCTGGAGCGAGAGCTGCTCGATCCCGTACATGATCAGGCCATGGATGACCTTGCCCATCGCAAAGAGGCAGTAGTCCCGTTCCAGCAGGGACGTGGAGAGGACCCGCATCCCGTGGAGCAGGTCGAGGTCACCGTCCTCGACGGCGAGCACGGCCGCCTGATCCACGATGCCGCCCATGGCCTCGGCCCGTGCCTGCTGATCCATGATCTCGCAGGTGAGCCCGGTCGCATGCCGGAGAAGATCCCGGTCTTTTCGGGCGACGCCGATCCGTGCCATCTCGACGGCGATGGTCGAGATTGCCTGCTCGCGCAGGGCCTGTTCTCCGATCTGGCCCACCAGGTCTACGAGGGCCGACGGGTCTTTCTGAAGGACGAACCCCCGCTCGATCAGGATGGTGTTACACTCAAGGAGCAGGTGGTCCTGTGCGCGGTGCGATCCCGCGAGTTCCTTTATGGCTGGTATGTGCCTGATGACTTCGTCAAAGTCGTACTCCTTGCAGAAGTCGGTCACCGCCTGGTGTACCAGCGAGTCGGCAATATCGATATCCAGTGTGGCGAGGATGTTCTCGCGGACGAGCCTGATCTCGTCGCGCCGGACACCCTCCTTGATCAGGCGGACACTGGTGTCGAAAAATTGGGCGTTGATCCTCTGTGTGCTGGAGCTGGCTTTCTTCATGACCTCGATCGCGTGGTAGAAGTCGCCCATCCGGGAGAGTGCGTCGGTGATCTGCCGGTAGAGCTGGGCCGCCTTCGCGGCGTCGCAGGACTCGTCGATCAGCGGCGTGATGTCGAGGAGGATGGTCGGGTTGCCGCTCTTTTCGACGACCGCAATCCCGGAGAGGACGATCTCCTCCATGGGGAGCTGGGTCTCGCCTGTGCCCCGGGCATTGAACTCGAACGCCTTCTCGAGGAACCAGCGTTCGCCGCTCCGCTCTGCCTTCTTCAGGAGTTCGAGGACGATGGTCTGGCCCGCCCATGCCTTTTCGTCGTCGATCCGGAGCAGTTTGGTATATATCTGTTTCTTGTCCCGCTGGCGGTCGAGGAGTTGCTCGGTCAGGATCGCGAGGACTTCGGTGAGCCGTTCTTCGGGAATATCCGGGAGAGAGTCTATGATATGTTCGACGTCGGAGATCTCCTTCTTCAACGAGGATTTCCAGGCGGCATCCACAATATCGGCGATCGAGTTGGTGCGCCGGATCTTCTGGTTGATCTCGGTAGCGCTCGAAAGCCCGCTGATCACGAGATTGATGTCGCCGGACTCGATGCCGGAACCGGCGATCGCCCGGGCCACGTCGGCATGGAGTTGGGACTGTCTTGATATGTCGCCGATCTCGGGGAGCATCTGGAGAGCATACTGCATGATATCGACGTTGTGGTGTTTCTGCCCGTACAGGATGAAGAGCGGTATGATCTCGGAGAGGATTGCTGAGCGGTATTTACGGATGCTGATCTTATCGAAGGCTTCTCCTCCTCTCTCGATATAGTGGATGTCTCCGGTATCGACCCCTGCCTGGACCAGATCGCGGGAGATCCCGGCAAGGATATCGGACTGATGGCTCTTACGGTCGAGCTTGTCCACCAGGGAAAATATTGCGGAGAACCATGTTTCGTCCTTGCTCTCACTATAGAGCGCAGCAGCACGCCTGGAGAGGGCGAATATCTCTTCTCTGGTTGGTTCGACGAGCTGGCTTAAGAGTTCGGGCTGGCCTTCTTCGAACGCCGCTTCGACCAGGGCGGCATTCATCTGCTCGTAGAGTGATTTCTTCTCCTTCCTCGTCTGCGTCTCCGATATGTCCGAAACTACCTTTTCAAGCTCACGCAGATCGCCCGAAGAGATAGCGGAGTTAATCTTCTGTTTCATCTGCAGTTTTCCATCCATTTTGATCAGCGCCCTCCCGTGGGTACTGCATCATGCATATCCATTATCAGATATATAGATTGCCCCCCTCTTACAAGAATGTTTTTCAGTGGGATTCAGAGAGTTCCTCGAAAATATTGAGGATATGATGGGCGACAGGAGTTCCGTGGAGCACTCCGAATAGAATACTTCATGTGGTTCAATCCGGTTTGCGGGAGGAAGACCGCAGGTCTTCTCATGCTCCGGTTCTCGAAGACCTGTGGTCTTCTCAAACTCCGTTCCTTCGGAACGTCGTTCTAACGAACCGTCGCAACCATCATAATCTCCCGGTACATGGCATCCGCGACGGCCGGGTCTTTTGCTTCTATCATGATCCTGATCATCGGTTCCGTGCCCGATGCCCTTACCAGGGCCCAGGCATTGTCCCTGACGATCTTGATACCGTCGATCTTCTCGATCGTCTCTCCCGAGAATGCCTCTTCGACGGCACGGACCAGTGCGGCCGGGTCGGCGGTATGGTGCTTCTCCTTGACCAGGTGGTATGCAGGAAGTTCGTCGAGGATATCCGAAAGTTTTCTGCCGTTATGGCTTGCGAGAACCGCTACCATCATGGCGGCGGTCATGCCCCCGTCCCGACAGAACTGGTGGTCGGGATAGATCAGGCCGCCGTTCCCTTCGCCCCCGAAGGAGACTTTCTTTCCCTCGCCTATCAGTTCGATCATTCTCCTTGCGACATAGATGCTCCCTACGGGGGTATAGTCGACGGTGCATTCGTGCTTCTCGGCGATATCCCGGATCAGCCGGGAGGTGGCGACCGGGGTGACGACGAGCCCGCCGCTGTTTCTAGCGCAGACATAGTCTTCGACCAGACCGAACTCATAGTTCTCTTCTATATAGCGTCCTTTGGTATCGACGAAGACCGCCCGGTCGGCATCGCCGTCATGTGCCACCCCGAAATCGGCGCCCGTGGCGAGAACCATCTCCGAAAGGGGCTGCAGCCCTTCGGGGGTCGGCTCGGGCATCCGGCCCGGGAACGTGCCGTCGAGCCGGGCGTTGATGGTATGGACCCGGCATCCCATCCTCGAGAGGATGCTCGGGGTGGTGAGCGCCGCGGGGCCGGAACCGGGGTCGACGACGACGGTCATGCCCTCGCCGATGCCCGGCGGGAAGTGCCCCACGACGGCCTCGATGTACTCCTCGAGCCGGTCGGGTGCGGCGGCCTCCGTGCCGACGCCGTCCCAGGGGGCCACGTCGAACTCCCCCGCAAAGAACCGGTCTTCGAGCCGGATGATCTCCTCATCGGACATCTCGGTGCCGTCGGCCTCGATTATCTTCACGCCGTTGTACTCGGGCGGGTTGTGGGACGCGGTGATCATCGCGCCGCCGTCGAACCGGTTGGCCTTGATGATGTACTGCAGGGCCGGCGTGGGAAGGATGCCCACGTCCACCACGTTGCACCCGGTCATCAGGAGCCCGGCCTTGAGGGCGTGGGTCAGGGCTTCGCCGGACGTCCGTGTATCCCTGCCGACCGCGATGGTACCCTTCCTCATCGATCCGAGCGCGGCGCCGATCTTGAGGACGAGGACGGGCGTCATCATCTCTCCGATCACGCCCCGCACGCCGTTCGTTCCGAACATCTGTTTTCCGTTTCGCATCTTATGTCACTTCTCCGCGTCGTGTAGTTCCCGTTTGAGCCTATCGATTGCACTGCCGGCGGCGGCGAACGCCTCCTGTCTGTGCTCTGCAAGTATAGCAAGATAGGTTATATCTTCTCCGGCATGGAGCCGTCCTTTCCGGTGGTGAAACCGTGCGCCGATGATCCCCGGGACTGCTTTCACCTCCTCGAGGATACTTTCCGTCACGGCATCGACGCTCTCGTCGAACTCCAGGTATTCTGTCCGCTCGGTGCCGGTCCACTCCCGAACAAGTCCGTTGAACGTGAGGACGGCCCCGGCGTGCGAAACGCCGCACTCGCGCCGGAGCTCCCTGACCAGTCCCTCGACAGTATAGTAATCCTCGAACTCCGGAAGTGCGGTGATCACGTCGTCGACGGTGGGGTTCCGGAGCACGACGTTCTCGCTTGGAAGGTCGCCTATCACGATCCTCGGGAACGGCCGGGACTTGAACCCCTCGAGTATGGCGTATTCGACCCCGGCATTGCAGAGAATCTCCAGGGTGGAGTCAAGGTCGTTCTCGCGCCTGATGATGACCGACTTCTCTGCATCGACCCCGCTGGATATAGCAGCATGCGATTCATAGTATACGGTGGTGTCTTTTCCGGGCTCGAGCGAAAAGCCATGGTGGCCCACATGTTTGACCGCTCCGACGGTTCCGTGTGCGGAAAGCGTCCCGATCAGGCTCTTTATGAATGTGGTCTTTCCGGTGTTCGAGCGGCCGACAATCTGGATGATCTTCATGTTTCTCTGTCCTCTCCCTCTTGGCTCTGCATTTCCTGGCTTCCTTCTTCCTGATCCTGTACTCCCTGGCTTCCCTCTTCCTGGCCGGGCCTGGACTTTAAGATGACCGAGGCCGCCTCGGCGACGCCCCGCATCACCTCGGTGATCCGGTCCTCGACGTCGATCTCCTCGTCGAGGTTCAGGCTCGTCCCTTCCACCTCCAGCAGGAATCGGGCGACCTCGCTCGCCTCGAAGAGGATCTCGTCGAGTTCTTCTGCGGTGAAGAATCCGCACATGGCTCCGTAGAAGAACGTGGCTCCTGCCTTCTTCACCTTCTTCTTGAAGGAGCTCCTCGCCTGGTTGACCGCCTGCGGGGTATACGAGTCGACCATGAACGGGCAGAGTTCGGGGAGATTTTCACCGATGAACGTCATCTCCGATCCGCTGGTGGTCTTAAAATCGGCGCAGAGGCGTGCGATCGCCCACTCGCGGGCGGTGATGTGGGTGTGTTTGCGCAGGAACTGGTTGACCCGCTGGTAGGTGGCGCCGTCTACCTTCTTGAACTTCTGATACTTGTTCGGGTCTTTGATGCTGTCAGGCTCTTCCATTTTACCTATCCTCTTGTTGGTTTTGATATTTCAATAGGGGTGATCGAACGACGATACCCCGAGGCGCCGGGATGGCGATTTTGGGGACGACGCTCCGGAGAACGACTGCCCGCAGGTGTCACGATCGCCCCTCACTGAACATATAGCAGCATATGGTTTATGCCTGCCTCTTTGGTCCCGGGTCCGGGGCGGTTATCCGGGCACCCGGATCGGGCAGTGTCCCGATCGGGGCGTGTTGTGCAGGTATCTGGCCATGCGGGGCACTCTTTCGCGGGTGGTGCACGCGGAGCGGGCGTCACGGCCTGCCCGACCTCCGCAGGCCGGCATCCTTCTTGTTGCTGGATTGAAACGGCTGAAGAGGTTTTACAGCACCGGATTTTCCAGAACCGGCCATAATGCCGCAGTTTCACGCGAAGGCGCGAAGTGTGGGGCAGCGTGAAGGGGGGAACCGCAAAGTCCGCTTGGGTTGGCGGACGAGAACGCATCGCCGAAATGTCCCGCATACTCCTGTGTGAGGCATTTCTACGGGGGTATGGGTTCCGGCATCCGTTGGTGCTTGACGCTCTGTCGAATGGGTGGGTCGGGATTCGGGGCCTTCATATCGCGTTTTTGAGCCCGGATCGCACCGCCTCCTATGGTTATGGCCGCCGGAGGGGGCGATCGGACGCCTGTGCTCTTCTGTGGCGGTCATTTATATGTGGGCGGGAGATGCAGGCCGCGTGGCACCGGTGCTGTCCCCGGAGCGTTCACTTTCTCCCCGCGCGGTAAGGGCTTCATATATCCGGAAGAGGACGTATTCGACAGGGTTTGCCCCCCTCCCGTCCACCCGGGACGGCAGCCCCATACCTCCTAACTCCGACACTCCATGCATCACCGCAATATCCTTTTTTGGAGTCCGGGGTTATACCGGCCTTTCTGCGTTTTCCGGGCACATTTCCGGCGATATCCACGTCGGGGGTGTGCGCCGGGAACCGGGGCCGGGGGTAGACTCCCCTTCCGCAGCGGGCCTTTTGATGCGGGTGCATGCGGCCGTGGCCCGTGGCCCTGGCCGGGCCTGGCATGAGTTTCCCCGGGTGCAACTCATTGCGGGGAATAGGCATTTACCGCAATTTTGATATGCTCCGTTATTCTATTCTTTATACGATGGAAAACGCTTCCTTCTCGGAATGGCTGGAACGCTTCGGCAGTTACCTCCGGATGCGGAACTATTCGCCCCGGACGATCGAAAAATACGTGCAGACCGTTCGGCGTTTCGCCCGGTATGCCTGGTTCCGGCAGCATTCGGATCCCGGCGTTGCTTCGTTCGACGAGACCGCACTCGAGAACGCTCCTCTGGATGCGGACGTGAACGTCTCTGCGGCCCTCGTCACCGATTTCTTCTCCTGTCTTGCGGAGAAGCAGGACTACAAGCCCAAGACCCTCCACCGGATGATCTCGACGCTCTCCTCGTTCTACCGGTATCTCTACGTGCAGGGGGTCGTGGTCGCCGACCCGATGCTCGGGGTGGAGCGGCCCCGGATCAAGAATCAGGAGTTGAAATACCTCAAACACAGCCAGGTGACCCGCCTGATCAACACCATCGAAAACGGGCGGGACCGGCTGATTGTTCGCCTCATTTACGCCACGGGCGTGCGTGTTTCGGAACTCTGCGCGATGAACGTCGAAGATATCGATTTCGAGGAGCAGACGATACGAGTGAAGGGGAAAGGGGACAAGATCCGGACGGTTTTCGTCGACGAAGAGACGCTTGAAGAGATTAGCCGGTTTATCGGCAATACGATCGAGGGGCCGCTCTTTTTAGGCCAGCAGGGCAACCATCTCTCCCCGCGAACCGTCCAGCATCTCTTCAGACAATACGCCCCTGCCGGGATTACGCCGCATAAAATCCGGCATTCTTACGCGAGCGAGCTCTATCGTCGGTCGAAGAATCTCCGCGTCGTGCAGGAGAATCTGGGGCATTCCTCCATCAAAACGACCGAGATCTACCTGCATACCGACATCGATGAGCGCAAACGCGTCTACCAGCAGTATTTCCCGCTCTCAAACGGGAACGGGGGGGAGCGATCGGGCCGATCGGACGATGCTTGATAAACTGCATGACGCTATATTGGTGTGGGCTGACGGAGGACTTCCGGGTCCCCCCCTCCCTGCCCCCGGGCGGTGCCGGACTTTGCTCAGGAACCGGCGGGCGGCGGGACTTTTCCAGTGTCCGGGTGTTATCCTGTGCTGCGGGCTGCTCCGGCCATACTACGGTGTTTGACCGGCCTCTCGTGGCATTCCCGGGACCTCGATCCTGGCCTGTCCCGGGCCCCTTCCGGCAACGCTCAAATCACTGGAGTGCCTATCAATCCATATGCGTTACATCGTCACGGGCGGGGCGGGGTTCATCGGCTCCAACCTCGCAGAGCGACTGGCACGCGACGACCACGAAGTCGTGATCATCGACGATGTCTCCACCGGGCGGCACGAGAATATCGAGCACCTTTCCGCCCATCCCCGGGTGACATTCATCGAGGGGAGCGTCACCGACCTCGCCCTGCTCATCGACGTCTGTGCCGGGGCGGACGGTATCTTCCACCAGGCGGCTGTCGCCTCTGTTCCCCGTTCCGTGGCAAACCCCCTGGAGACGAACGAAGTGAACGTGACCGGGACCTTAAACGTTCTATCGGCCGCAAAGGGGTGCGGCGTTCCGACGGTCGTGGCTGCTTCCTCCTCGGCAATCTACGGTGACGACCCGGTCTTCCCCAAACGCGAGACGATGGCACCGAGACCGCTCTCCCCCTATGCGGTCTCAAAGCTTGCGGGTGAATACTACGGGAGGGTCTTCTCCGACCTCTACGGCATCCGGACGGTCTTTCTTCGCTATTTCAACGTCTTCGGCCCCCGGCAGGACCCGAACTCCGAGTATGCGGCGGTGATCCCGAAGTTCATCACCCGTCTGCTCGATGAGAAGCCGCCGATCGTCTACGGCGACGGGGAGCAGACCCGGGACTTCATCTTCGTTGAGGATGTCGTCCGGGCGAACGTTCAGGCGATGGAGGGCGATGCCTCCGGAGTCTTCAACATCGCCGGGGGCCGCCGGATCAGCCTCAACGAACTTGCCGCGACTCTCTCGGAGATCACCGGCATACACCGCCGGCCGGTATACGAACCGCCGCGGTCGGGAGATGTGCGTGACTCGCTCGCCGACATATCCCGGGCCCATGAAGCCTTCGGTTTTTCTCCCCGTTGCACGCTTGAAGCGGGGCTCCGCGAGACGGTGACCTGGTTCCGGGATGATGGCGGTCGATAACAGCTTCCCGGGCCCGGGACCGGGTCCGGGCACCCTGCCGGCCGATCCCGCTCCGTCCCGCTCCCGGGCGTGATAGGTTCAGGAACTTATATATCGTCACCCTGCATTAAGGGGTGCGAGGTACCAACGTATGCCCCGATTGGTTACACCGGAGATACCCGGTAAGGGTGATGACAGAACTGCGTCCCGGGCGTACACCGACGTCATTGTAGAGAACCTGCAGGACCCGGCGGCCCTGAACAACAGGGGCGTGGCGCTTGAGAGGCAGGGTCGCTACGAGGAGGCCCTCGCTGCATTCAGTGCGGCACTTCTCTACGACAACGATGACGTTTACGCCTGGAACAACCGGGCAGTGATCCTCACCCGGCTCGACCGCCCCCAGGAAGCGGTGCTTGCGTGCAGGCAGGCGCTCGCGATCGACCGGTCGTGCATCTTCGCCTGGGTTACCTACGGCATGGTGCTCGGCAGGCTCGGGAATTACCAGGAGGCCGAACACGTCCTTGCGGTGGCAGAAGACCTCGACCCGCAGGCCCGTGCACTCTACCCCGGGAATTCGACGATGACCCGGGCTTAGGGACACTCAATTTTTTTCGGAGACCGGATGAAGCGGCCGGCAGACCTCCACACCTCTGCGATGCTGTATTCGAGAGTCGATACACTCTCAGGTGCGATACGGATGGTCCTATGTTCCTGTTCCGGTCCCGTATGCACCCCTGCCCGGCCGGCCCCGGATCGTCCCTCCGCACCGGGGACCGGCGGGTTCGGGAGAACACGGCGGAGACCTTACGTTTTTATCCCCCTTACCGCAATAGAGTATACAATCGAGTGCCCCTCCGGCGGCACGGAGTCGATCCCATGAAGACGCTCATTCTTGCAGGCGGGAGCGGCACCCGCCTCTTCCCACTCTCGAGGGAACACTACCCGAAACAGTTCATCCCGCTGATCGACGACGAGTCTCTCTTCCAGAAGACCGTGAAGAGATCGCTCCTCTTCTCCTCCCCGCAGGAGATCGCCATCGTCACGAACACCGACCACCGGTTCCTGGTCCGCGACCAGCTCGCGGCCATCGGGTGCGACTGCCGGGTCCTCGTGGAGCCGGTAGGCAGGAACACCCTGCCGGCGATCTACTACGGCGTCCGGGAGGTCACCCGGGAGGACGGGCCGGACATGGTCGCGGTTCTCCCCTCGGATCACCTGATCACCGCGAACCGGCCGTTCCACGAGGCCTTCCGCCGGGCGGAGCGGCTCGCGAAGGACCACCTGGTGGTCTTCGGGGTGCGGCCGACCTCGCCCCACACCGGATACGGCTATATCCGCCCCGGCGAGCCTCTCGGGGACGGCTCAACCGTGGACGCCTTCGTCGAGAAGCCCGATCTCGAGACCGCCGGGAGGTATGTCGCCGACGGCTACCTCTGGAACTCCGGTATGTTCTGTTTCGATGCCGGCCTCTTTCTTTCCGAGTGCGAGACGTGCGCACCGGAGGTGGTGCGGGCGTTCGAGCACCCTCTCGATGAGGCGTACGGTGCAACCCCCGCCCTCTCCATCGATTACGGGATCATGGAGAAGACCCGGCGGGCGGCGGTCGTGCCGCTTGAATGCGACTGGAGCGACGTGGGGAACTTCGACGCCCTCTATGCCGCCCTCTCTAAGAACGGGAGCGGCAACGCGGTCAGGGGCGAGCATATCGGGATCGACTCCTCCGAGAACCTGATCATTGCCGACCGATTGATTGCCACCGTCGGGATTCACGACCTTGCCATCGTCGAGACGAAGGACGCTATCCTGGTCGCCGCCCGGGACGAGGCCCAGCGGGTGGGCGAGATTGCGAAAGCCCTCCGCGAGAAGGGGGACTCCCGTGCACTCTTCCACACGCAGGTCCATCGGCCCTGGGGTTCCTACACGAACCTCGAGGAGGGGCAGTCGTATAAGATCAAGCGGGTCACCGTCCCCCCGAACCGCCGCCTCTCCCTGCAGATGCACCACCACCGCTCCGAGCACTGGGTGGTCGTCACCGGGTGCGCCGAGGTGACGATCGGCGATGAGACCTCCCTCCTCCGGAACGGCGAGTCGACCTTCGTCCCGGCGGGAACGGTCCACCGGCTCGCGAACCCCGGTCTCCTGCCGCTCGAACTGATCGAGGTCCAGATCGGGGAATATACCGGGGAGGACGACATCGTCCGGTTCGAGGACGATTTCGAGCGGACGTGAACCGGCCGGTGGGGTCTACCGCCCCTCTCCGGTTCCCTGTCTTTCCGCGACCAAACCGATATAATCCCACGATGCATAGAATATAAGAGCAGATACCGCAGGTATCAGCCGTAGGTTCATTTCTGTCACCCCCGTAGTGTAGTGGTCAATCATGCAGGACTTTGGATCCGGCGACGGCGGTTCGAATCCGCCCGGGGGTATCGGGACGTGGAGTTCGATACCCACGCTACTTTGTTATGTTCCGTCCGGGATCATTGTCTATTCACATAAGATGATACACATGAGTGTCTCGCAGTCACCCTCATCTCGTTCGGCGGCGAAATCGGAAGAGACTTCCCGGCGTATAATGAGCATACGAGAATGACCTGCCTCTCTCCTATCCTGATCGCCCCCTGCGGTATAAACTGCGGGCTCTGCATCGGCTACCTGCGGGAAAAAAACAGATGCCCGGGCTGCCGGACGGATGATGCCGGCGGGCTGAACGCGTATTGCGCCCGGTGCAGGATCCGGCAGTGCGAAGACCGTACAGGGGAGTACTGCTACAAATGCACCGGATATCCCTGCACGCGGCTGAAACACCTGGACAAGCGCTACACAAAATACCGGACGAGCGTGCTGGAGAACCTGCGTGAGATACGGGAGCGGGGAGTCGCGGAGTTCGTCGAACAGGAGAAGGTCCGCTGGACTTGTCCGCAGTGCGGATATATCCTCAGCATGCACAGGGATCGCTGCCTGCACTGCGGTCGGACGTGGTGAGAAGGAGGGAGCATCACCCGCACCGCCGCCGCCCGGATGAGCCCGGTGCCGTCGATACCTTTTTTGCGCTCGATACCCTCCCGCTCCCCGGTGCCATCGAGCATGACCGAGGTTGATACGAGGATACGATCAGTCCATGCCCGCGAGATACTGGACTCGCGGGGGAACCCGACCGTCGAAGCGGATGTCACGCTCGCCGGCGGGGCGTCCGGGCGTGCCGCGACCCCGTCCGGCGCATCGACCGGCAAACACGAAGCCGTCGAGTTTCGGGACGGCGTAAATGACCGTTATGGCGGCAAAGGGGTGCAGAGACCTGTCGCCCGGGTCAACGGCGAGATCGCCGTTACCCTGCAGGGCATGGACGCCCGCGATCAGGCAGCGGTTGACGAGGCGCTCATCGAACTCGACGGTACACCGAACAAGCGGAACCTGGGCGCCAACGCCACGCTTGCGGTCTCCATGGCCGTCGCCCGGGCTGCCGCCGCCGCAGAGGGTCTCTGGCTCTGGGAGTACCTGGGAGACCCGTTAAAGCCGCTCCTTCCCGTCCCCATGATGAACATCCTCAACGGCGGAGTTCACGCGAACTGGCAGGGGCCGGACTTCCAGGAGTATATGATCGCCCCGTACGGCGCTCCGGGCGTCGCGGAAGCGGTCCGGTGGGGGAGCGAGACCTACCATGCGCTCAAAGAGATCCTCAAAGCGCGGGGTTACACGACCGGCGTCGGCGACGAGGGCGGGTTTGCCCCTGCAGTCTCCACGAACACCGAGCCGCTCGACCTGATCGTGGAAGCAATCGAACGTGCCGGGTATGCGCCCGGTCAGGAGATCGGCATCGCTCTCGATCCGGCATCGAGCGCGTTCTATAACGGCGGCGTCTATAACCTCAGGACCGAAGGGCTGACCCTGACCGCCGCCGAGATGGTGGACCGGTACCGTGATCTTGCTATGGCATACCCGGTCATCGTCATCGAGGACGGCCTTGCCGAGGACGACTGGGACGGCTGGCGGCTGCTGACCAGAGCGATCGGCGACCGGGTGGAACTCGTCGGTGATGACCTCTTCGTCACGAACGTCGAACGGATCGAGGTGGGTATCCGGAAGGGAGCCGCCAACGCCGTCCTGATCAAGCCCAACCAGATCGGGACGGTGACCGAGACGATCGCCGCGGTGCGTCTTGCGCAGCAGCAGAACTGGGGCGCGATGGTCTCCCACCGGAGCGGCGAGACCGTCGATGCGTTCATCGCCGACTTCACCGTCGCCATGCAGACCGGCCACCTCAAGACCGGCGCACCGGCACGAGGCGAGCGGGTGGAGAAGTACAACCAGCTCATCAGGATCGAAGAGGCGGCCGGGGATACGGCCCGGTATGCCGGACGGAGCGGGTTTGTCCGGTAAGATGGCGCCGATCGGAACTTGAGCAGGGGTGACAGGATGGCCGCATGCCCGTTCTGCGGGGCTGAACTGACCGGCTACGAGCGGATCGCCGCCTTCGGGAAGGGGAGCCTTCGTACCGAGACCGTCCTCTGCTGCCGCTATTGCCGGTGGCAGGGGACGTGCCGGGAGTATACCACGTTATGTTCGAGCTCACTGCAGATGTAATCCGGACTCTTTTCAGACGCACCATGAGATGCTGGAGACCCGGGGAGGCAGCCTTCACTCCTGCCAGGGGTCCCGCTCCCTGACATACTCCTTCAGCCGGCCGGCGTTGGGCGATGCCACCATGACTGTGTCGTAGTCCAGGATCTGGTTATTCAGGTACTGGAGGGTGAGAAGATCCTCGCCGGTGGAGGTGAGGTGCAGTCCGGCAAAGAAGAAGCCGAGGTTCTCGATTGCGTCCGCTACGGTAGCGGTTGCCGGAGCGGTGAGCGGAAGGTGGATGTAGACGGCCTCGATACGTCCGGCACGGAGGCGGCCGAGTTCGCGCCTGAGCCGGGGGATGAGATCGGTGCCGATGGACCGGATACGGATCTGAGCCGTCTGGTAACTCTCTTCGACGGTGATAGAGTATTCGCTCCTCTCCGGAAGGTCGGCTGACGCATCGCCGATACCGAAGGGCGGGTGCACGCCGAGGTGATCGTAGATCTCTCTCGTTATGCCGGCATGGTGCTCCGGCGGGTAGAGAACCGGATGCTCCGGCGGTGAGAGGTAGCGGAAGACCGCAAGGATGCTCTCCCTGACCCGGTTCTCATCGGCTATCCCGGTGAACCGGAGCGGGGTGTAACGGGAGAGGAGGAGTGCGCACTCGCCCATCCCGAAGGCCCGGGCCGACCGCTGCGAGTAAAGATGGGTGCAGACCGCCTGCCCGGAGAGTGCTGTCAGGTGCCGGCGTTCGGCCTTGGCAACGACGGTTGCCATCAGGTCTGAGAAGACCCGCCGGCTCCGGTAGGGCGGGTTCACGAATCCGAGCGCGATCTCGGCTACACCGGGGTCATCGTAGAAAAGGAGCCCGGCATGGCCGACCACGGTATCGCCATCGATCGCGACGAACGAGATAAGGTCGCCCGATCGGATCAGGGCTTTGAGCACGTCCGGATGGTAGACCTTCTCGTAACCGTAGGAGTAGCCGTAGCTGAAGTAAGCGCACCGTGAGATCTCCACCGCCTCGTCGGGCAGGGTCGGGCGGATCAGTACGGATCCGGTGGATGCGGGCGGCACCGGAGGGCGGGAGGAGTGCGGGGGCTCTCTGCAGTCCTTCGCCAGCAGGGTCTCCTTCCCGGCCCAGCCCCTGTTTGTAAAGGCGACCTGATCCATGACCGCCCGACAACGGGGCAGTGTCGGGGGAGCTATCTCCGGGTCGAAGGGGATCCCGTGTTCGACGATCCGTGCCTCGAATCGATCGGTGGTGATCGAGCAGGTGAGCGTGATCTCGCCCTCCGTGTTCGCCGGGAAGGCGTGGTCGATGATCCAGAGCACCGCCTCCTCGACGCCGAGGGCGAGCTCCCTGATCGTGCCGGCGGGGAGACCGCCAAGGGATGCTATCCGGGAGACCGCCGACCGAACAATACCGAGGAAAGCCGGATCGTTCTGGATGGTCACCTGTACCTGCTGTTCCATCTATAGGGGAGATTTGCATTGGAAGGTCTTGAAGGTAGTGTACCCATAACGAGTCTCGAGAACCGGTTATTTTTGCGTTCGGGATTGTATTCCCCCTTTCCGGCCGGAGAGGCGGAGAGAGCCCCGCGCATCCAAGCGGGTATTGTTTCCCTCCGGTTATCATCGGGCATGGCCGGCCTGCCTGCCTATGGGGGTGAGCCGGGGAGAACCCGTCGTGCAGCGTTCTCCTCCTGCCTGAAGCGGTGAGGGTGAACGATCCTGGCGGGATGGTGCCGTTGTTCTCCCGGTGCCGCCCTGCAACCCCCGCATGTTGCATAGATTTCTTAAGGCCTCCCTTCCCAGATCATGGACGACAATGGAAAGTGCCGCTCTATCTATCGAGTTCCAGATGAGCCTCCTGCTCTTCCTCGCGCTCGCCGGCTACCTCCTGGCATCCAGGATCAACCAGTCGGCGACGATCGGGGCCATTCTCGTGGGGCTCCTCGTAGGCCCGAGCATGCTCGGCCTGATCACCTACACGGACTTCGTCCGGAGCCTGGCGCATCTCGGGGCAATCATCCTCCTCTTCGTGATCGGTTTCGAATTTAACGTCAGGGATATCCTGAAAGCAAGTTACGGCGTCATCGGGATACTCGGCGTCATCATCCCATGGATAGGCGGTTACGCCACCGCCGTTCTCTTCGGGTTCGACTTCGCCAGCGCGGTCTTCGTCGGCACGGCACTGACGGCGACGAGCATCGCCATCACCGCAAACGTCCTCAAGGAGATCGGCATGCTCCAGACCGGGGCGGCGAAGGCGATCATCGGCACCGCGGTCATCGACGATATCCTCTCCCTGGTGGCGCTCTCCATCACGACCGATCTGGTCGCCGGAGACGTCTCGGCGGTCTCGATCGGCCTGGTCCTCGCCAAAGCGCTCGGGTTCATCGTCATCGGCGGTGCCGTCGGACTCTTCGGCGTAAGCCGGTTCATCGAGCGGATGGACGCATCAAACCTGGCGCGGAAATACCCGGAGTTCGTCTTCATCTTCGCCATGATGATCGCGTTCCTCTACGCGATGCTCGCCGATCTGATGGGTTTATCGGGGATCGTCGGCGCGTTCATCGCCGGGGTCGCATTCGAGGGAGTCGGGCTCCGGAACAGCAAGGACGTCAGGGAAGGCGCCGAGTATCTCCAGATCATCTTCGCCTCGATCTTCTTCGTATCGCTTGGCATCCTTGCGGACTTCCAGGCGCTCACCCCCGACATCATCGTCTTCCTCGTGGCGCTGACCCTGGTCGCCATCGCCACCAAGGTCATCGGGTGCGGCCTGCCCGCCCGGGCGATGGGAATGTGCCGGGAGGACTCCCTCATCATCGGGTTCGGGATGGCGCCGCGGGGGGAGGTGGCGATGATCGTCGCCCTGATCGGGCTGGACTCGGGGCTCATCGGCCAGGGGGTCTTCGTCGCGATCGTGTTGATGAGTCTGCTGACCACCATCGTCACTCCGATCGTCTACCGGAACTGGTTCTTCAAGGGCGCGTACTGCGCCGTGGAGTGATGCAGCAGGGGAGCCTGCATACTTTCCTCAACAATCTCTCCCCTTTTTTGCGGAAAAAATAAGAATGGCGGCACCGCGAGGCCCGCCTTCACCAGGCTTCCGGAAACGCCATGTTGGTGTAGATATCTTCGAGACGCGCCTTGTGGCCCCGCTCCATCGAGGCCAGGCTCTCGAATAACGCCATCTGCTCCGGATCGACGCTCAGGCTCGCAAGCTGGGTGTACATCTGCATCGCGTCGAGTTCCTTTCTGATCGCGATAACGAGGCCGTCGAGCGGTTTTAAGTCGGCGGAGAGCGGCGGGGTCTCCAGGGCGTCGGCGACTTTGTAGTCTCGCTTCGTGTCGAAACCGAGTTTCCCCGGCTCCTTCATCTGGAGGCCCTCGAGGGTCTTTCTGTGGTTGCTCTCCTCCCCGGCGAGCTCGTTGAAGAGGTTCTTTAAATTCTCATCCGTGACCTTCTCCCTGACTGTCCGGTAGAAGGTGTAAGCCTCGACCTCCCGGTCGATGGCGTTCGATATGATTGAGCGGTACTCTTCGGCATTCATGGTTTCATGCACCGGTGGACAGTAGCATCTGAGGCTCTTAAATCTTGTTGGGCCAGACCCCCGTATCGTGCCGGACCGGCGGGCAGCCCTGGCGGTAGCTCCGGGGGCGGGTGCCGGGACGTCATGCTGTGGACCGCCCTGGGGCGATTCTCTGTTCTCCGGAAGAGCCTGCAGCCGCAACCCGGAATGACAGGTCTGCGGAGAGAACGCGATCGGAATGCCGGGCCCTCCTTAGGTGGCCCCGCGAAAAAAAGTGATTAGATGAACCGGGGCTTCCTGGAGAGGGCCTTCGGGGTGTAAAGCGGCCGGAAGGGCTTTCCGGAGGTCTCGAGCTTGACCGCCTGGATGAGCTCGGTCTCGCTCATCGTCTCCTTGTAGGGTTTCTTCTTCTCCGAGAGCTTCCGGATGGTGACCATGAGCCGACCGGTCTCGGCCTCCTGGTCGCCGATCACCGCGACGTAGGGCACCCAGTCCATCCCGGCCTCGCGGATCTTCTTGTTCACGCTCTCGTCCCGGTCGTCGACGTCCGCCCGGATGCCGGCTGCGTTCAGCCGGGTGCCGATCTCCTCGGCAAAGCAGACGTGCCGCTCCGCCACCGGCACCAGCCTGACCTGAGTCGGGGCGAGCCAGGTCGGGAACGAGGGGACCTCCTGGGCCGCAGTGCCCTCGAGAATCGCGCAGATCACCCGCTCGATCGAGCCCGTCGGCGAGCAGTGGAGGATCGGGGGGTGAACCTCCGTCCCCTCCGGGGTGTAGTACTTGATATCGAACCGGTCCGCGCTCTCGACGTCGATCTGGACCGTCGGGTTCTCGATCGGCCTTCCCTGTGCGTCGATCGCCGCAAGGTCGACCTTTGCTATCCAGTAGTGGACCCGGTCCGAGAGCACCTCGATCAGCATCGGCACGCCCGACTTCGCGACGATCCCCTTCACCCAGAGTTCGTACTGCTCGAAGAAGTCCCGGGTGCACCGGAAGACCCCGACGAGCGGGGTCTCGAGGTCGTCGCCGGTCTTCCAGCCCATCGCGAGCTGCTCCTCAAAGGCCTTCAGCGCGCCGTCCACGTCCCGGCAGAGGGTGTGCATATCGGGCATCGTGAAAGCACGAAGGCGCTTCAGCCCGATAACCTCGCCCTTCTGCTCGTGCCGGAACGAGTAGGTCGAGAGCTCGTAGAGTTTCATCGGGAGGGTGTTTGGAGAGATGTGCATGTCGTGCATGATCGAGAACATCCCGAAACACGCCGCGAACCGGAGCATCATGTCGCGGTTGCCGCTCTTGAACCGGTACTGCCGCTCCCCGAACTTGGCGGCGTGCTCCGCGATCGCCTTATCGCCGAGGTCGTACATCACCGGGGTCTCGACCGGCATCCCGCCGTAGTCGAGCACCAGAGAAAGGACGTAATCGGAAAGAAGGTCCCGGATCAGCTTGCCCCGGGGCATCCAGCGGTGGTGCCCGACGTCCGAGCGCGGCTCGTACTCCACGAGTTCCTTCGCACGCATCAGGTCGACGTGAACCGGCTCGACCCCGTCAGGCCCAGGATACCCGAGTTCCTTCCGGATCAGAGAGGCGAAGGGCGTCTTCTCCTCTGCGTAATCGGCCGCGTTCCTGCGCTCCCCTTCGGGGGTGATGACGAAGAACTCGTGCTCGATCTCCTTCTTAGGCGCGGCCGCTCCTTCGCCCGGGACGATCGTCCGGGAGAGTTCCGAGAGCGGGTGACCCTTGCAGGAGAGCGAGAAGGCCTTGTACCAGCCGAACGGCGCCCGTTTCACGACGAAGCCGTCCTTCCCGACGAGCCCTTCCTCGATGCCCTTAAGAGCGCTCACCGCCGCTTCCGGCGATGCAAGGTCGGAGGAGAGGTGGGCATAGGGGTAAATCATGATATTGGTAGTGCCGAGCTGCCGGGCGGTGGTGACAATCTCGTCCGCCGCCTGCCTGACGGCGTCCTCGATGTTCTCCTCGTCGACGGACTCAACCGCGCAGAAGACGGCGAGCGCCTCATCGAGGGCGTCCTTTGGGACGACATCCTCTTCGGCGACCTTCGTCTTCTTCCGGGTCTCGTATTCGATATGATCAGAGTGGATCAGAAGAAGTCGCATTGGTATCCCCAGTTGAATCGTTCAATATCTGTTTTCCTGCTATATAGTGCATAACGCTCTACGGGCGGGAGCAGATGGCACCCCACTCGCCTCCCTTACCGTCGGACGGTGGGGTGCGCGAGATTTGCCGGATTGCCGGCGGCACGCATCACGCGCGGCGCGCATTATCGGGGTAGCGGGAGAGGGTCGCCTGCCGCTGGTCCATGTACTTCGCGTCGCACTTCATGTTGTACGGGCGCGCGGCGCGATCCGTGCGGTAGAAGACCAGTTGCCCGATCGGCATCCCCGCGTAGACCCGGACCGGCCGGGAGTTCACGTTGCACATCTCGAGCGTGATCGTCCCCCGAAAGCCCGCATCGATCCAGCCTCCCGTCTGGTGAAGTTCGACCCCGAGACGCGCGATGCTGCTCTTCCCCTCGATGCTTGCAACGATGTCGTCGGGAAGCTCGATCGATTCCAGGGTCTCGGCAAGGAGGAACTGCCCGGGAGCAAGGACGATCGAGTCGGCCACCGTCTCCTCGGTGTTCGAGCAGACGGTCTCCTTCTCGAAAGGATCGATCACGGTATCTCCCGGAACGTACCAGACGAAGTGGGAACCGAGCCTGATATCCAGGGAGTTGGGCTGGATCAGGCCGGGCTCGAAGGGGTCCACCTTGATATGCCCGCGCCTGATGCGGTCTTCTATCTGCCAGTCGACAAGAATCATTCTCCTATATCTCTCCTGCAAACTATTCTTTGTTTTCGAGATGCCACTCAGTCCGGCGCATCAGCCCGTGAAGTGTACTCGCCTCGCGGATGGTCAGTTTCGTCCGGCCGAGCACCCGGCGGATGAGGGTCATCGTGTTCTCCCGCTTGAAGTCCGGGTGGTCGATCCGGTCGAGGAATGCGTCGATGTGCCGGTAGAGCGAATCCATCTCGACGGGGCTCGCGAGCGGGTAGGTTCCGCGGGGCAGGTTCGCCAGTTCGTAGCAGAGGATACCCACCGCGTGGGAGAGGTTGAGGATAGGGTAGATCTCGGAGGTCGGGATGGTGCAGATGAGGTTCGCCCGCTTAAGTTCGGTGTTTGCGAGGCCCCAGTTCTCCCGCCCGAAGAGGACCGCGACCGTCCCGTCGATGTCGGCGACGATCTGGCGGACCTCCGCCGGCGCGTAGTAGG
The DNA here is from genome assembly GCA_023436625.1 of Methanobacteriota archaeon. Classification (GTDB taxonomy): domain Archaea; phylum Halobacteriota; class Methanomicrobia; order Methanomicrobiales; family Methanoculleaceae; genus Methanoculleus. The sequence goes on from JAEZIP010000010.1 coordinate 58,296, forward strand.
GCATCCGCATCGGGGTGCAGACCGACTTGCTCACCTCGCCGGTCGTCGCGACAACGAAGTCGAACTCCCGGTAGACCTCTTCGACCGTCATCCGGCGGGCCCCGTCCAGGACATCGCGGGCGTGGGAGGCGCGCATGACGGCGTCGTCGCCCAGCGCGCAGGGATTGACCAGTACGAGCCGCGTAAACCCGAAGTTCTTCATCACCCGGGCGGTAAACCCGACGTTCCCCTCGTAGAGGGGTTCGATCAGGACGATTGAAATCTCAGGCATGCCTCACTGTACCGCCCGGACCGTCGCCCGGAGCACATCGATCCCTTCCTCGTAGACCGCGTTCCCTACGACGATCGTGTCGGCGATGCGGCCCATCTCCGCCGCCTGCTCCGCCGAACGGATTCCGCCGCCGTAGTAGAGGGTGGCGTTCTCGACCGCTTCGGACGCCGCCTGCACGATGCCGGGGTCTCCATAAGTCCCGCTGTACTCGATGTAGACGATCGGGAACCGGAAGTAACGGTCCGCCACCTCCGCGAACGCGGCCACATCCTCTCCCGAGAGGGTGCAGTCCGCCCCCGTCACCCGCCCGACGGCGGAGTTCGGGTTGAGGACGATGTAGGCCTCGGGCACCACCATCTCCCAGTCGATGCTGCTCGCGTGGCGGAGCCAGGCGTAATGCTTCCCGACAATCCAGCGGACGTCGTTTGTGTTCATCACGCTCGGCACGAAGAGGTGGTCGACCGCCCCGTCGAATATGGCGCAGTCGGGGCTCGCCGGTTCCACCACCAACGGCAGCCCGTAGGCGGAGACCAGATCCAGGAGTTCGTGGAGGTTCTCCCGCGTCACGTTCAGGGTGCCCGAGAGCATCAGGGCGTCGGTCCCGCTCGTCACGATCTCCTCGACGGCTTCCTGCGGAAGGTGTTTATCGGGGTCCAGTTTCGTTACGTGTGCCCAGGTCTTCCAGTTCGCGTGCATGGTGTCACTTCAGATGGCCGATGTAGTCGTGGAGCCTGGCCTTCGGGATGCCGGTGATGGAGGAGACCTCTTCCGGATCGGCTTCACGAAGCGTGGCAGCGTCGTAGATACCTGCAAGGTAGAGCCTCTCCACGGTCGCCTCGCCGATGCCGGGGATCTCCAGGAGTTCCTTTTGCCCGCGCTCAAGCATCGCCCTGGAGACTTTCGCCGGGGTGGGGCGCCCGAGATGCCTGCAGACCATGTCCACATGTTTATGTACGGTTTCCGGATTAATGCCGGTTTTGCTTGAGAGGTAGGGGATGGGGAGGTAACAGAAGTCGTCGGGGGTTGCGACGCCTCCGGCCTGGTACTTCTTCAGGCTGACCGCGGGAACCCCGGCCTCCCGGAGGGCGCGCTCGTTGCAGAGCCCGCGGGCTGCCCCAAGGAGTTCCGTTCCGGCAGCCTCCGGGATGCCCGCTTTCTTGAGCGCCGCAGGCTCGGCCAGCGAGAGCGCATGGATATCCCCGATCCCCTGCTCGAGGAGACTCCTGATGATCTTCGCGTGACTCCGGCCTTTCCTCGGGGGAACGATCTTCCGGACGAACTTCCTGAGTTCCGAACGGCGGCGGAGGACCTCGAGCGCATCCTCCGCCTCCCCGGCAAGCTGCCCGGCCTTCCCGGCGTCGACGCCGACGGCCTTCGCGAGTTCCTCGGGCTGCATGCCCGCGATCTCGGAGACCGTGTAGATATGGTGCGCGTGGAGGCGCTGTATGAGGTCGTCGGTCATCGAGGGCATCATCCGGAGCGCCTCGACGTTCGAGGCGATGTGGCTGCAGAGCGGGCAGCCTATATCCCACGGGCGAGAGCCCTTCCGGATCAGGCGGACGTGGGAGAGGTTGTGCTTCTCGCAGGTCTCCTCGACCCGGATCGCCCGCCCCCAGGTGCTGCCGGGCAGGCTGATGTTGAACCGGCACTCCGGGTAACCGGTACACCCGATGAACTGGGAGACGCCGATGTGCCGGATCCGGAGATCGTGGCCGCAGACGGGGCAGGGGCCGACGGTGTGCTCCTCGGCGGTCTGCTCCATGATCTCCTCGCCGATCTCCTTCTCGTGCGCTTCGAGTTTGTCAAAGACCCTATGAAGCATCTCGCGGGACTCGGTGACGACGTCGTCGCGGGAGCGTCGGCTCTGCTTGATGAGCTCCATGTGCTCCTCAAGCGTCCGGGTCATCTCGGGCTCGGTGATCGTCTCCGCGTGGTTGTCGAGCGCGTCCGTGACGGCTCTCCCGACGAGCGTCGGGCGGAGCGGGTTCCCCTCCACGTAGCGGCGGGAGACGAGCTTCCCTATCACCTCGTGCCGGGTGCTCTTCGTGCCGAGGCCGAGCTCCTCCATCACCTGGATGAGCCGGCTCTGGGAGTAGCGTGCCGGGGGCTGCGTCTGCTTCTCTTCGAGGTTCACGTTCTTGATCGGCAGGCGGTCGCCCCTGGCGAAGACCGGGAGGATATTCTCCTTCGCCTCCGAGTAGGGGTAGACCCGGCGCCATCCGGTGGAGAGGAGCCTGCCGCCCGTGGCCGTATAGGGTTCGCCGGACGCGTCGAAGATGCACTTGGTGGTCGCCCATGTCGCGTCGGGGGAGAGGGTCGCAAGGAATCGCCGGACAATGAGCTCGTAGACCTTCCACCGGTCCTGTCCGAGGGCCTCGCGACTCGCTGCCCCCGCGGGGTGGATCGGCGGGTGATCGGTGCTCTCCTTCTTGCCCCTGGTCGGGACTTCTCGTCTGTGCTGCTGCACCCAGGCGACATCCTTATCGAACGTCCCTCCTTTGAGCGTCTCGAGGATCCCGTTCAGGTTCAGCGACTTCGGGTAGACCGTGTTGTCGGTCCTCGGGTAGGAGATGTACCCGTTCATGTAGAGGTCTTCGGCGATCCGCATCGCGTTCGCCGCCGAGAGGCCCAGGCGGCTCGCCGCGACGATGAAGGTCGTGGTGTCGAACGGCGCCGGCGCCCGGTCGTTCTTCTGCCCCTCTTTCACGTCCGTGACCACGAGCGGCTCTCTGGTCCCCGCTTCCGCGGCGAGAGCCGCTTCGTGGTCTGTGAACCGCCCGGCGGTATGCCGCGCCTCCACCGGCACTCCGTCCTTCTCGGTCGCAAGCGAGAGCATCCAGTAGGTCTGGGGAACGAAGTTCTCGATCTCGCGTTCACGGTCGACGATCATCGCAAGCGTCGGACTCTGGACCCGGCCAACGGAGAGGATGTTCGTGCCGCCCCGCCGGGCAGCGAGGCTGATGAACCGGGTCAGCGCCGCCCCCCACATCAGGTCGACCGCCTGGCGGGTCTCGCCGGCAGCCGCGAGCGCGAAGTCGAGGTCGGTCAGGTTCGCAAACGCGGACCGGATCTCCGCGGGGGTTATCGCGGAGAACCGGGCCCGGTTGATCTTAACCCCGGGATTCACCGCACGGACGAGTTCGTAGGCCTCCTTCCCGATCAGCTCCCCTTCGGTATCGTAATCTGTGGCGATTGTGACGAGGTCCGCCTTTTTTGACAGTTTCTGGATGAGGTTGACGATCTTCTTCTCGGTCGGCTTCTTGACGGTCCCGGCGTCGATGAGACTTCTCGGGGTGTGGACCTCGCTTCGCCAGTTCGTGTAGCCGGGCTCGAAGTCCACCTCCACTACGTGCCCCTTGAGGCCCACCACCGTCTTGGTATCGAAGGAGTAGGTGGATACGCTTCCATCCTTTGTCGCCCTCACCTTCTCGTTGCCGGCGAGGAGCTGCGCGATCCGGTTTGCCGATATGTTCTTCTCTGCGATGATCAGATGCACTGCGGGTTACACCCCCCCTGTCTCAAGACACTCGGATACGATGCGGCCGAGCTCCCGCGGGTCCGCCCTGCCGCGGGTCTCCTTCATCACCTGCCCCACGAGGAAGTTCAGGGCTCCTTTCTTACCGATCCGGTAATCCTCCACCGCCTGTGGGTTCGCGGCGATCACCGCCTGCACGATCGGGGTGAACTCACCTCCCGTCGCCTTGCCGAGCCCTTCGCGTTCCACGATCGCGGCGGGTTTCTCGCAGGGCCTGCCTTGCGCGCAGGCATCCAGCATCTCTCTGAGCACCTGGACGCCGGCTTTGTCGGTGATGGTCTCGGACTTGAGGAGGTCGAGGAGTTCCGCGATGTGTTCGGACGGGACGGCAGTGATGCTCATGTCGCGGTAGTTGAGTTCCCCAAGCAGGGTATCGGCCACCCAGGTAGCAGCGAGGACCGGGTCGACGCCGGCGACCGCCTCAAAGAAGTCGGCGAGTTTCGGGTCGCCGGTCAGGGTCCGGGCGTGGTTGAGCGATATACCGTACTGCGCCATGAACCGGTTCTTCCGGGCGACGGGCAGTTCGGGGAGGTCGATCTCCGCCACCCGGTCCGCGACCCGGAGCGGCCGCAGATCGGGCTCCGGGAAGTAGCGGTAGTCGTGCTCCTCCTCCTTGCCCCGGGCGGAGGTGGTGATCCCCCGCCCTTCCATGAAGTGCCGGGTCTCTCTCGTCACCTTCTGCCCGCGCCGGAGCAGGTTCTTCTGCCGGGTCACCTCGAAGGTGAGGGCTTTCTCGACGCCCTTGTAGGAGGAGATGTTCTTGACCTCGACCCGCTCGGAGCCCTCGAGCGATATGTTTGCGTCCACGCGGAGGGAGCCCTCCCGGTCGCCGTCGAAGACCCCGAGGTACTCGAGGATCGTCCGGAGCTTGTTGAGGAACCGGCGGGCCTCCTGCGGAGACCGCATATCCGGTTCGGTGACGATCTCAAGGAGGGGTATCCCCGACCGGTTATAGTCGACGAGCGAGTACTTCGAGGCGCCCGCGACGTGGACGAGCCTTCCCGGGTCCTCTTCGAGGTGCACCCGGGTGATCCGGATGATCTTCTCGTGCCCTTCGTCGTCCTCGATCTCGACCGTCCCTTCGACCGCGAGCGGTTTGTCGTACTGCGTGATCTGGTAGGCCTTCGGGAGGTCGGGGTAGAAGTAGTTCTTCCGGGCGAACTCCGACTCTTCCGGGACCCTCATATCGAGGGCTTTTGCCACCTTCAGGCCGTACTCGACCGCCTTTCTGTTCAGGCGCGGGAGCGCTCCGGGCAGGCCGAGACAGACCGGACAGCAGTGGGTGTTGGGCTCGTCGTCGCGGTAGTCCGTCGAGCACCCGCAGAAGAGCTTCGTTCTGGTCGCGAGCTGGACGTGGATCTCGAGCCCGACGATCGTCTTCATGCCCTCACCTCCTGCTCGTAGGCAAAGGCAGCGTCGACGACGCGCTCGTCCTCGAACTGTCTTCCCATCAACTGGAGGCCCACGGGGAGGCCGTCCACCCTGCCGCACGGGACCGATATCGCCGGGACTCCGGCGAGGTTCGCGGGCACCGTGAGGATGTCCGAGAGGTACATCGAGAGCGGGTCGGTCTTCTCGCCGAGGCGGAAGGCCACGGTCGGCATCGTGGGGCCGGCGATGATGTCTACTTCGCAGAACGCCCGCTCGAAGTCCTCCTTGATGTTCCGGCGGGCCACCTGCGCCTTCGCGTAGTACCTGCCGGCGTAGCCCGCCGAGAGGGCGAAGGTGCCGAGCATGATCCGGCGCCGGACTTCGGTGCCGAACAACTCCAGCCGGAGTTCCTGGTAGGCCTCGTGCCAGGCCTTCCTGGTGTCGACCGCAGGGCCGTAGCGGACCCCGTCGAACCGTGCGAGGTTCGAAGAGGCTTCGCTCGTGCAGATGACGTAGTAAGCCGCGAGCGCGTGCCGCATGCCGGGGATGCTCACCGGGACCGTATCGGCCCCGAGCCCCTCGAGGACCCCGATGGCGTCCCGGACCGTCCCGGCAACACGGGGGTCCACGCCTTCGCCGAAGTACTCCTCCGGTATCCCTATGCGGAGCCCTTTGATCTCTGCCGAGGGCCGGTGGTCGTACGGACGGTCGAGCATCGTCGAGTCGCGGGGGTCGTACCTCGCGATCACCGACATCAGCCTTGAAACGTCTTCCACCGTCCGTGCCATCGGCCCGATCTGCTCGAGAGAGTTTGCGTAGGCGATGAGGCCGTAGCGGGAGACCCGGCCGTAGGTGGGTTTGAGGCCCACGATCCCGCAGAATGCTGCGGGGCACCGGATCGAGCCGCCGGTATCGGTGCCGAGCGCCATCGGGACGAGGCCCGCGGCGACGGCGGCGGCGCTCCCGCCGGACGAGCCGCCGGGCACTCTTGCCGGGTCGACCGGGTTCCTGGTGGGGCCGAACGCGCTCGTCTCGGTGGTGGTGCCCATGCCGAACTCGTCCATATTGGTCTTGCCGACGATCGCGGCCCCCTTCTCTCGGAGGAGTCCCACGACGTGGGCGTCGTACGGCGGGACGTAACTTTCAAGGATCCTCGATGCGCAGGTTGTCCGGATACCCGCCGTCGAGATGTTGTCCTTGACCGCGACGGCGGTGCCGGCGAGCGCCCCGTCACCAAACGGCGCTTCATGGCAGGTGGTGATGAAGGCGTTGTACCGGTCGTCCGGCGAGAATTGGAGGGTTCCCGCCACTCACATCACCCTCGGTGCCTTGATAAACCCGTTCTCGGTCGACCCTGCGTTCGCGAGGGCCGCCTCCTGCGGGAGGCAGGGCCGGGGCTCGTCGTCCCTAAAGACGTTCGTGATCCCGACGGCCGGGGCGCTCTCGCCCTGTACGGTGTCGAGAACCTCAAAGTAGTCGAGGATTGCGTTGAACTGGGTGGTGAACTCCGGCACCTCGTCTTTCGATATGCCGATATCCGCAAGTTCTGCTATATGCTCAATATCGCTCTCAGTTACCATGTTCCGCCCTACTGATCTCCGTTAAGTACCCTTGTACCGACTTTTTATAACCGTTTTGACGTGCAAGCCGTTGTATTGTCCGCCAGATCCCGCTCCCGTATTGCATCGCTTTCTTCTCGGCCCGCGCGATTTCTGCGGGAATGTGACGTTCTGCGACCACCCGCAGGGGGTGCTTTCTCACCCCTCCGCGCACCCTCTCGGCGGCCGGGATCGCCTGTGCGGCGCGCACCACCCGGGCGTCGAGGTAAGGTGTCGAGAAGTATGCCCCATGAAGCGCCGCCACCGCCTGGTCCCGTGTCCCCTGGCGTTTGAGGTCTGCAAAGTCCCGCTCGAGTTCCGCCGCGAGGTCCGGGGAGGTGAGGTAACGCGCGTAGCCGCCGAAGAGCTCGTCCGCCCCCTGCCCGGCGAGGATCCGGGTATGCCCGTGTTCCTCCGCCCAGGCGGCGACAAAAGAGAGGGTCGTTGCGATCGATGCCTCGACAGGGTTTGTCGGATCGGGGATCACCCGGACCACCCGGGCGAGCGCCTCCGCGACCTCGTCTTCGGCCGGGGAGACGATCGTGAGGTCGAGCTCCATCATCCGGGCAGCTTTTTCCGCCCACGCGATGTCGTGCGACCCGCGGAGCCCCACCGTCACGCAGGGAAGGTGAGCAAGCCCGGCGATGAGGCCCGAGTCCACGCCGCCGGAGAACGCCACCACGCCCTCGTCGCTTCGGAGACCGACCGCGGTGACGATCGCCTCCTCGAGGGTGCAGGGTGAAGGGTCGGGGACTATCCGGGCCACCTCCCGGCCGCCGCACCGGACGGTCCCGGGCGGGACCGGGCCGGGCATGACGCCGAAGGCGTCGCGGGCGATGCAGTCGTCCCAGACAAGCAGGAACTCGCCGCCGCATGGGGCAATGGCTTCCGGCCCATCTTTCAGCATCCGCTCCACGTCGGCAGGGGAGAGCAGTACCCCGTCACGTTCCATCCAGCCCTTCAGGTTCATGGTCGGCATATTTTGTAATCCGGCAGGTTATTGCCATGAGGGGCCGGGGTATCCGGGCGCCTCAAAAAACGGATCAATGAGAGTGTTTGCACTGTTAAACTATAAATGTGCGTACACCTGCCGGCGCAAAATGCGGGCTATTCGGACGATTTCAGCGGGGTTTGCGCCTTCGAATTGGCCGGGAGGCGGCAGCTGCCGGGGTATCACGCTCTCCCCTATCCGGGATTTCCGTCTCTACATCGGTCATATCACTGCAGGCAGGGGACGGCGGAGGTCGGTATCGGTACCCGCGCAGGATACGTATCTTAGTTTCATTCCCTTTATTTGCAGAACGCGAATAGATAGATAGACCGGTGAATACCCCCATGCACGAATCAGCACTTATCCGGTTCAGAAGCGAGATCCGGCACTTCTACCTGATCACGGTCGCGAACATCGTCTTTGCCGCACTTGTGATGGCGTTCGGCATCAGCGTGCTCTTCGGGCAGGCGGTCTTGATCTACGAGACCTTCTCGACTGCGGCATACGCGATCTATTCGCCGGTGGCCCTGGTTATCGCACTTGTTGCCACCCTTGCAGGATTTGGCTGGATCCTTACCAGCGTCAGGATCTTCGAGGGGATCGAGACGATCAAGGACGACCTGGATGAGACGGGAAGCGAGGTCCCGGACGAGGCTCTCACCCGTCTCATCGTACGTATGCTCTCTCATTACCGCGACAACCGCGCACCCATCCGCACCATGATTCTGGTCTGCACGCTCGGCGGCGTCTGCTCGTTTCTCCTCGGGATTCTCGGCAGTCTTGAATACCTGTCCGTCTCAACAGACGGCATCGCCTTCACCCTCAACAACTACCTGGTCATCCCTCGCATGCTCCTCACGCTCGGGATCGCCCTCGTCAGCCTTACCTCCTCGTACTACTTCTCCCGGTTCGCAAGGGTCTGGGACGAGAGGCTTGGCGAGATCGAGGGGTCCGAGGCTCTCCTGAAAGAAACGCTGGAGCTGGATCGGCGATGAGCGGGCGCAGGACGGCGTTTGAGATCTACTGGGAGATCCTGGTCTTCTGCAGAACGCCGCGGTCGTTTACCGGCATCATCAACCGGTGCGACC
>JAEZIP010000002.1:0-90550 GCA_023436625.1 Methanobacteriota archaeon
TGATCCCCCATGCGCGCGCGGTGGTGCAGGGCTCGACCGCTCTCTCCGAGGTAGAACACTTCCTGGTACCGAAACCGGTGGTCAGCGGCATCACCGAGGGCACCATCGTCGAGATCATCGCCGGCCCGTTCAAGGGCGAGAAGGCGGTCGTCAAGCGTATCGATTCCGGAAAGGAAGAGATCACGGTCGAACTGTACGAGAGCATGGTTCCCATTCCGATCACGGTTCGCGGCGATTCCGTCCGCGTCGTGGAGCGGTCGGAAGACGCCAGCTGAAAGAATATCACCCCCTCTTCTTTTTGCCCGGGCACGGGCCGTTGCACCGCCGGCGATGCGGTTTACACCACCCGGTCGCGCCTGCTTGTGCCGGGTCCGGGTGCCGGAGCGGAACCGCCGGGCACTGTACTTTAAATCCTCTTACGATGACCTTAGATAACCCAGGCAACTATTCCCCTGAGGAATAAGCTGGTGAACTTGTATGGCAGAAACGGTCGAGGTATTGGTACCCGGTGGCAAGGCAACAGCAGGTCCGCCTCTCGGGCCTTCGCTCGGTCCTCTCGGTATCAACGTGAAGGCTGTCGTCGACGAGATCAACAAAAAGACAGCGGACTTCAACGGCATGCAGGTGCCGGTGACGGTCACGGTCGACGATAAGCGGAACTTCACGATTGAGGTGGGCATTCCGCCCACGACGGCTCTCGTCATGAAAGAGGCCGGTATCGGGAAGGGCTCGGCAGAGCCGGGTGCTTTGGTGGCGGGAGACCTGCCGCTGGAGGCCGCCGTTCGTATTGCCCGTATGAAATTTGATGACATGCTCTCGTACGATCTGAAATCGGCAGTCAAAGAGGTCGTTGGAACGTGCGTGAGCGTCGGTGTCACCGTCGAGGGGAGAAAACCCCGCGAGATGATCCAGGCCATCAACAACGGGGAGTACGACGGCGTGCTCGTCGCATAGATGTCAGACAACCATAGAAGATCATGAGGTCGTGTACTATGGAGGCAAAGGATGGTTGATAAAACCAGTATACAGGCAGCCGTGAAGACGGCACTGGAGAAGGCTCCGGAACGGAAGTTCAAGGAGAGCGTGGATATCACCGTCAACCTCAGGAACATCGATATGTCCCAGCCCAAGAATCGTATCGATGAGACGATTCTCCTCCCGAACGGTTTTGACAACGTCAAGATTGCCGTTCTCGGGAAGGGCGACATTGTCACCCAGGCAAAAGAGGTGAATGTGGAGCTCATCATCGGACCTGAGGAGATCGAGCGGCTCGGGGGAGAACCCCGGGAAGCGCGTAAGGTGGCGGAAGAGTACCGGTTCTTCCTTGCCGAGACGGCAATGATGCCTCTCGTCGGCCGTTATCTCGGTGTCAGGCTTGGCCCGCGCGGGCGGATGCCGATGCCGGTTCCGCAGGGAATGGATATCCGGCCCATCGTTCAGCGTCTGCGCAGTTCCGTGAAGATCCGGACGAAGGACAAGAAGGTCTTCCACACGAAGGTCGGAACTTCCGGGATGGAGCCCGCGGAGATCGCCGAGAACATCGACGCCGTCCTTCACAGGGTCGAGGCCGTCCTGGAGAGCGGGGCACTGAACATCCACTCGGTCTACGTGAAGACAACCATGGGGCCGGCAGTGAGGGTGATCTGATGGCACTTTATACGCATCACCTGCCCAAGTGGAAGAAGGACGAGGTCGACGAGATCAAGCGCGGTATCGAGGAGCACACGCTCGTCGGCGTTGTGGATATGTACGGCATTCCCGCCTCGCAGATCCAGCATATCCGGCGGAACCTCCGCGGTACGGCAAGGGTGAAGATGGCCCGGAACACGCTGATCGAGCACGCCCTAAACGAGCTCGGCGGCAGCGTCGCGGCCTTGAACGACCACGCCGAAGGCCAGAGCGCCCTGATCTTTACGAACGAGAACCCGTTCAAGCTCTTCAAGCTGCTTGAACAGACCAAGACGAAGATGGCGGCGAAGCCCGGCGAGACAGCTCCCGAGGATATCGTCATTCCGAAGGGTCCGACCAGCTTCAAGCCCGGTCCGATCGTCGGCGAGCTTCAGCAGGTGGGCATTCCCGCAGCCATCGAGGGTGGAAAGGTCAAGATTCGCGAGACGAAGACCGTCGTGAAGAAGGGCGAGGTCATCAACAGGAAGGTTGCGGAAGCTCTCGTGAAACTCGGCGTCAAGCCGATGGACGTCGGCCTCATCCTGCAGGCCGCATACTATCGCGAGACCATCTTCACGCCGGATCTCCTGGCTATCGATGAAGAGGCCTACGTCAGCAACATCGTGCTTGCGGCCCAGCAGGCGTTCAACCTCTCGGTCAATGCCGTCATCCCGACCCCGCTGACCGTCGGCGCCATCATCGGCAAGGCGGTACGCGAAGCCCGGAACGTGGGCGTCGAGGCGAGCATCTACGAGAAGGATATCGTCGACCTGATCATCGGACGGGCACAGCGTGAGATGCTGGTCGTCGCGCTCGCGGCGGCAGGCCGTGGGTTCGAACTCGACGAGGCGACCCTGAAGGCAGCCTCGGCTGCGACCGCTGCGGCACCCGCAGCGGCCCCGGCAGCTGTCGAGGCAAAGCCCGAGGAAGAGGAGACGGAAGAGGAGAAGAAGGAGGAGGAGGAAGAGAGCGGCATGGCCGGTCTCGGTGCCCTCTTCGGCTAATACATTTCAAAGAAAATTACAGGTGAATGAACTATGGAGTATATCTACGCTGCACTGCTCCTGCACAACGCAGGCAAAGATGTAACTGAAGAGAATGTGACTGCCGTCCTGAACGCGGCCGGTGTCGCCGTCCAGGATGCCCGCGTGAAGGCGCTCGTCGCCGCACTCGAGGACGTGAACATCGAGGAGGCCATCAGCAAGGCCGCCGTCGCGCCTGTCGCCGCTGCACCCGCAGCCGCTGCCCCTGCAGCCGCCGCACCCGCAGCCGAGGAAGAGGCCGAGGAAGAGGGGAAGAAGGAAGAGGAAGAAGAGAGCGGCATGGCCGGTCTCGGCGCCCTCTTCGGCTAAACCTTTTTTTCTTTCACGTTCGACGAACCGGACGAACCTGTTATCTTCAGGGTTCCCGGGACGGTCCTGCTGTTCCCTGTATCATTCTCGAGACTCTTTTGCCGCCTTCGCCCCGGCACCGCATCGCTGCAGAGCATGGGTCGCCGAATGGCGGGGGAAAAACGGCTGCGAGCCGGCGGTCGCCGGTGTTCTGCGAAGAAAGGAGATGCCCATCAGGCTACGATCCGGTGCATACGGTCTCTCTCACTCCTCCACGCTCCCCCCGTAGACCACCTGCCCGAAACTGATGCACCCGTCGCCGAGGGGGTAGTCCCGGTTGATGATGAACTCAAGCCCGGCGGAGCGAATCTCGGCCCGGATCGTCTCCCGGATCGCTCTGTTGTAGGCCACCCCGCCCGAGAGCACCACCCGGGGGATCCCCCGTTCCTCTGCTGCCCGGACAGCCATCGCGGCGACGCCGCGGGAGAGGTTGTACTGGAACGATGCGGCGATGTCTCCTGCCCGCTCGCCGGCGGCGGACCGCCGGCAGGCCTCCGCGAGGAGCGACCGGGTCGAGAGGACCTCGCAGCCGTCGTCGCCGCGCAGGAAGTCGAGGTCCCAGGCCGAGGACTTCCCGGCATACGCCGCCGACTCGAGTTTCATCGCCGGTTCGCCGTCGTAGGTCCTCTCCCGGCAGATCCCGAGGAGGGCTGCGGCGGCGTCGAGGACCCTGCCGGTGCTCGAGGTGGCGGCGACGTTCAGCCCCCGCTCCACCTGCCGGACGAGGACGGCAAGTTCGATATCGCTCCACCCTCGTGACGCCAGGAGGTCCCGGACCCCGGACGTCGGCAGGATGCCGTAGAGCATCCGCTCCGGGAACCGGGTGGCGAGGTCGCCGCCCGGCATCGGGACGACCTCGAGGTGGGCGACCCGGTCGAGGTGGGGGACCTGTCCGGCAAACACCTCCCCGCCCCAGATCGTCGCGTCGTCGCCGTAACCCACGCCGTCTATGGCGATCCCGACGCACTCCTCCCGGGTCGCGGCCGCTATATGTGCCCGGTGGTGCTGGACGGCGAGGAGTTCTGCCCCGGTCGCTTCGGCAACCTCCCTTGCGTAGCGAGTCGAGAGGAACTGCGGATGGAGGTCGTGGACGACCCGGTCGTACCGGGCACCGGTGAGCCCGCCGAGCCGTTCTGTCGTCTCCTGCAGGTAGGCGAGGGTCTGGGGGTTCCTGACGTTCCCGACGTGGGGTGAGGTGATGCAGAAGCCGCTCCGGTAGACGGAGATGTTCGCGTTCAGCTCCGGACCGACGCCGAGGATGCACGCACCGCCGAGGTCGATCGCCGCCCGCTTCGGGGCGAGGCCCCTCGATAGGCGGATGATGTAGCCGTCCCTGACGACGGAGTCGTCGCACCGGTTGACGATCCGACGGTCATGGGTGAGGACGTAGTCCACCTGTCCCGGGAGCCGCTCGAGAGCGGTCTCGAGATCGGTGATCATCGGGTAGCCCGGCAGGTTCGCGCTCGTCATCACGAGGAGCGGGTGGGCGAGGTTCGCGAAGAGGAGGTGGTGCAGCCCGGTGTAGGGGAGCATGCACCCGATGGTGTGCAGGCTCGAGATCGCCGGATGGGATGCGGGGTTCCGCTTCTCGAGCACCACGATCGGCCGTTCCCGGGAGTGGAGGATCCGCCGCTCCTCGTCCGATACGACCGCGATCCGCTCGACCTCCTCCGGGGTTGCCATCACCGCGAGCGGCTGCTCTGTCCGGCCCAGGCGGCGTTTGAGTTCCCCCGCCGCCTCTTCGGTGCAGGCGATATGGAACCCCCCGATCCCCCGGACGGCGACGATCGAGCCGGCGTCAAGGAGGGCTGCCGCTTCCCGGACGGGGTCCGCCGTCTCGACCGGCGTCACGTCGGCCCGGAAGAGAGCGAGGTGCGGTCCGCAGGCTGCACAGGCGATCGTCTGGGCGTGGTGGCGCCGGCACGATGGGTCGGCATACTCGCTTCCGCAGGCGGCACAGATCGGAAACTCCGCCATCGATGTCCGCTCCCGGTCGTAGGGGATGGTGTTGATGATGCTGTACCGCGGGCCGCAGTTGACGCAGGATGTAGCCCAGTAGCCTTCATACCGTCCCCCCGGCGTGAAGATATCGGCGATGCAGTCGTCACAGGTGGCGACGTCGGTCGGGATGAATCCCGAGAGGCTCCCGGAACCACTCTCGAGGATCGTAAACCCTTCGGTTGGGCTGTCGCGCAGATTCTGGACATCTACCGAATCTATTTGGGATAACGGCGTCCCTTTCGAAACGGCCTCCAGGAACTCCTCGAAGCGGTTCCCGGATGCATGGATCTCCACCTCGCTCCCGAGGTTTTTGACGGTCCCGGTGATCCCGAATTCCCGCGCCTTTGCATAGACAAAGGGACGAAATCCGACCCCCTGGACGATGCCCCGGATGATGATAGTGCCACGTGTACGCATTGAGATTTCAGCAAAAATTTATGGAGTTATACAACGATATAACAATAGGGTATCGCAGTGACGGGACATATTAAAATTCTTAACGATCCGGTGGAACTGGTTCCTCTTCTCATAACGTTCAATAATTCCGATTACAAAAAGATCTACGAGCTCTTAAACAAGGCCTGGCTGACCGAGGAGGATCTCGGGGCGTATGCCGGGACATCGACGGTGACCGAGTGCCTCTCTATCCTCAAGAAGGGAAACCTGATCGAAGAACAGTGGCGGATGCCCAAGCCCGGAGAGAAGCCGACGAAGGAATACCGGGCGACATACAGCAAGTTCAGAGCGAGTTTTCAGTGTTCTATGGGCGATATCGGTGACCTGCTGCATATCGCCGTCTCAAACGACGAGGGCCTCCGTACGATCGTGGACTCGGTCGAACGGGAGATTGTGGCCGGGACCACCTCAATCGGCGATATATCCCGAAAATATGGGGTCAGTCCTACCTTCATCAAGGGACTGGCGAAAAGGATCCCCGGCCTCGACGTGAAAGGGCAGGGAATGGTGCTGCTTGACCGGCTTCACTGACGACCCGCTTTACGTCATCCTGCGCAGCAAACGGGAGGCCACCCGGTTCCAGATCCTGGTGGAGATTGCCGAACACCAGCCGGCCGTCCGCCAGCAGGAGATCGCCGGGAAACTCGGCGTGACACCCCAGGCCGTCTCCGAGTACATCCGGGAACTCGTGGATGAAGGACTGGTCACCGCTCACGGCCGGGGGCGGTACGAGGTGACGAAGGGCGGGATCGAGTGGGTCCTGCGGCACGCCGAGGCGCTCGAGTCTTATGCCCGCCACATCAACCGGGACATCATCCAGCAGGTGGCGGTCTGGACGGCCATCGCCCGGGACGAGATCCGGAAGGGAGATACGGTCGGCGTCTTCATGCGGGACGGGTGGCTCTATGCGACGGAAGAGGAGCAGAGCGCCACCGGCCTCGCGACCATGGACGCCCGGCCCGGGGAAGATCTCGGCGTCGCCCGGTTGAACGGCATCATCAAGCATGAGGAAGGGCTCATCCATGTCTGCAAGGTGCCGCGGGTGGAACGGGGCGGGTCCCGGCAGGTCTCTACGGAACTCCTCCGGAATGCCGTCCGGGACGTGGAGATGGTGGCCGCCGTGGGCCTCGAGTCCTACGTGGCCCTCAGGAAGGCGGATATCGAGCCGGATATGTTCTTCGGCTCCCGGGAGGGGGTCATCGAGGCGGCATTCCACGGCCGGGAGTGCGCAATACTTATCGTCGACGAGGAGTTCACCGATTTCCTCAAACGACTGGAGACGGTGGGACTCACCTACACGATCCACGACCTGATCGCACCATGAAGGTTATCGTCCAGCCTCAGAAAGGCACGTATAAACTGCTGTTTATCGAAGGCGGCCGCGTAGAAGGCTCCGGATTCGTCGACCTGACCGCGACCCCGAAGGGCCAGCGGCCCAAGAACTTCAAGATGCGCCGGCGGGGCAAACAACTCAAGCCCACTCCCACCCGGGACCTGATCACGCTGCTGCGCCGGTCCTCGGTGCACCTTGCGGCGAAGAGCCCGGAGTTCGAGTCGTTCCTTGCCGACCTCCAGATTCCATCGTCAAGGGTCAGCATCTGCCGGTACTGCCAGCTCGAGGACCGGTTCGTACCCGTTGACAAGACGACCGGTGTCAGGTACGGCGGGGAGTGGATCTGCATGGACTGCGCGAAGCGAGAGATGCGGCGCGAACTCGGCTACCTGGGGAAGTTCGGCGGCTCGGTGCTCGTCCATCTCGAGAAACTTCTCGTACAGGTTCGTGACCTCGACCGGGTGCTGGCGTCGGTGGGGCCCGACCATCCCGACCGGAAACGGACCCTCTTTGACCGGCTCGAGGCGCACGAGGTCCAGCAGACGACCCATATCACCGACCTCCCCCTGCCTCCCGCGTTCGCGAAGGCCGCCGGGGTCGAGTACCTGATGCCCGTCCAGCAGCTCGCCGTCCAGGACGGCCTCCTCGAGGGGCAGCATCTCCTCGTCGTCTCGGCCACCGCGAGCGGCAAGACCTTCATCGGGGAGATGGCCGGGATGAAGAACTTCCTCGAAGGGCGGGGAAGGACGCTCTTCCTGGTCCCGCTGGTCGCGCTCGCGAACCAGAAGTACCAGCGGTTCCGCGACCGCTACGGCCACCTCGTCCGGGTCACCCTGCAGGTCGGGATGAGCCGCCTCAACCTCCCCGAGACACGTCCGGCGGGGGACCGGGACGTCAACGCCCCCGTGGTGGTGGGGACCTACGAGGGGATCGACCACGCTCTCCGGACCGGAAGATCCTTAAAGGACATCGGGACCGTCGTCATCGACGAGGTCCAGATGCTCGAGGACCCGGAGCGGGGCCACCGTCTCGACGGGCTGATCGCCCGGCTCAAGCACGTCGCTCCCGACGCTCAGTTCCTCTACCTCTCGGCGACGATCGGGCTCCCCGGGCTGCTCGCAGAGAAACTCCGGGCGAATCTGGTCCGCTACGCGGACCGGCCGGTCCCGCTCGAGCGCCACCTCATCTTCGTGGAGCGGTCCAAGAAGATCGGGTTCATCAAGCAGATGGTCGTCGAGGAGTACAAGGTGCGGTCGTCCAAGGGCTACCGGGGCCAGACGATCGTCTTCACCAACTCCCGGGCCCGTTGCCATGTCATCGCCGACGCCCTCGGCAAGAACGCCGCACCCTACCATGCGGGGCTGACCTCCCAGGAGCGCCGCGACGTGGAGCGACGGTTTGCAAACGGGGAGATCGCCGCCGTGGTCACGACAGCAGCGCTTGCCGCCGGCGTCGATTTTCCGGCGTCCCAGGTGATCTTCGACGCCCTCGCGATGGGCATCCAGTGGCTCACCGTCCAGGAATTCCACCAGATGATGGGCCGGGCCGGCCGTCCGGACTTCCACGACCTCGGCCGGGTGGTCATCATGGCAGAACCCGGCGGGTCCTACTCCCGGACGTCCGGAAAGACCGAGGAGGAGGTCGCCGTCGGTCTCCTGCGGGGCGAGATGGAGGAGGTCGCTCCCGAGTACGACATGGAACAGAGCACGGAGGAGTTCGTCGCGAACGCCGTCGTCTGCGGCGGCGACGAGCAGCAGGTCATCAAGATGACCCGTTCGATGGTCGGGACGCTGGAGCCGGCCCTCCCGACGCTCCTCGACTACGGGCTGGTCCGGCGGCGTGCGGGGCGTATCGAACTCACCGATATGGCCCGGGTGATGGCCGAGCACTTCATCGGCGCCGAGCGCCTGATCGAGATCAAGGACCTGGTCCGGCGGATGGACGATGCGGCCGAGATCGTCGCGGAACTCGAGTGTGCCGAGGAGAAGACGCCCTAAGAGCTTGAATTAGAACCCTTCGACTCTGTGGAAACGCTCCTCCAGAGGAGTTTGACATCTGGAATTATCCATCTATCATTGACTCACGCGAAGTCGCGAAGCCGCGAAGTTTGGATGGGTATTGACAGGCTCCTTCGCGTTCTTCGCGTCTTCGCGTGAAGCAATGGCATCCGAATAACTCTGAAGAAATGCTCCGCATAACCCACTAACTCTCATACTCTGTGGATACAGCCCAAAAACCCTCTCCCTACCGATACCTCTCCAGATACTCCCGCACCTTCTCCGACTCCACCCACCCTTCGTCGAGCTGCCGGAGGATCGCCTTGATCTGCCTGACCTGCTCCTGGATCTTCTCCGCCCGCTCGTCTTCGATGAGGTCGGCCATCCCCTGGACGACCTGGAGGGGGTTTCGGATGTGGTCGGTCAGGACCGCGAACTGCTCGATGTTCCTCTCGATCTGCCGGTATGCCTCCATCCTCTCCCGCTCCATCCTCTCTCGTTCTCTTATCTCGTGCCTGAGACTCTCGTTTGCCGCCCGGAGTTCTTCGGTCCGCTGCGTCACCAGTTCCTCCAGACGGTAGCGGTAGTCCATCAGCTCCTTCTCGGCCCGCCGCCTCTCCGTCACATCCCGGGCGATGATGAGGATGGCCGGCGTGCCCCCGAGGCTGATGCGGTGGATGCTCGCCTCGACGGGAATCCGCTCGCCCTCCCGGGGAATCAGGTCGGCGGAATGCAGGCGGTGGTCGTGTCTCTTGAAGTCGCTCCTGATGAGGATAACCGACCGGGGAGGGATGGAGAAGAGTTCTTCCCGGGCATACCCCAGGCACCGGCAGGCGAGTGCGTTTGCATCCAGTATCCGGTAGGGCGTCCCCTCCCTCCCGATTGCGCATACGAGCAGGAAATCGTTCCCGCTATCGAAGAGAAGATGGTACCGGTCCCTGCTCTCCCGGAGATCCCGCCGGGAGCGTTCCAGTTCGTCGAGCATCAGGTTGACCTCGTCGACAAACCGCGAGACCGGGTCGCCCCCGATTGCGGGGAGGCGGGGCGGAACGCTGCCCACTGTCTTGATGCCCTCGAAACTTGCATCCATGCCGGCGATGCGGGCGGCCACTTCGCGCTCCTTGAGCCAGACGCCGAGCAGCCCGAAGGCGATGCCGACGAGGAGCAGTTCGGCGATCAAGAGCCCCAGGGAGGTCAGGACTTCCTCCGAAAGACCGGATGGGAGGGCGAGCGCGAAGAAAGGGACAGGACCGCGGGCACGAAGCATACACCGGGCTACAGGGGGGGCGGCCGGGAGCAGCGGTGCATTCTTGCAGGGGGCCATGCTGTTGTACCGTGTCACTTGTGCCGGGCGGATGCCCGTCCGTGGGTTGCGGGGTGTATCCGGGAGGTCATCCGGTCTCCCTGCAGGCATTCATCGTGGCGATTCCGGCGCGTTTCCATCCGCGCGCCATTGTAACCCATGATGGTGCATCGACTATATAATAGTTTCCCATGTGGGGGAGATGTTTGCGGCCGAAATACCGTTTTTCAGTCAGATGAGTGAGCGTTCAACGGCATCAGAAGGGGTATGTCGGTATTTCACCCGCCGGTACCGGGGGCATGAGGAGCGGGTGGCTTATCCGGACTCCGGAAGATCTCCGCCGGTACCTTTCCGGGCGCTCCTCCGCATCACCAGGGCGAAGATCCCGGTCCCGAGGAGACTTATCGCCCCGCCCACGTAGAAGACGGCGTCGACGCCGACGACGTCCATGAACACGCCCCCTATCAGCGGTGCGATGATCATGCCGATCCCGAAGACCGTGTTGTAGGCGCCCATCGAGGTTCCCATCCCGATGGTCCGGCCTGCATCGACCGTCAGGGCCATGATGGCCGGCTGCTGGATGGCCCCTCCGACGCCGATGAGGGAGGTGGCCGCGAGCAGGGGCCAGAACGACCCGGAGAAGGGGATTGCGGCGAGCGCTACCGCTGCTATGGCCGAACCCGCAACGATCAGGGCGACCTTGTTCCCGGTGTCGGTGACCCTCCCGATCGGCACCTGGAGGAGTGCCATCAGGAAGGTGTTGGCGGAGAGGACGATGCCCACCTCGAAGGGACTGATCGCGATCAGCGGGGCGAAGACCGGGATGAAGACCATCATGCCCCCGCGCCCGAGGGCGTTGATGAAGGTGAAGACGATGATTCCCCGCATGCTCGGTAGCGTGAGGACCGAACCCATCGGGACGGGCTTCCCATCCGGGACCGTGAACGAACCTGGTTTTGCCTCCGGGAGGGAGACGCCGACGAGGAGTGTGGCGAACGCCGAGAGCCCGGCCATGGCGTAGAAGACCGAGTCCATCCCGAACGCATCGTTCAGGAAACCGCCGAGGAGCGGCCCCACCCCCATGCCGAGGAACATCGAGATGGAGAAATTCCCCATCCGGCTCCCCTCCTTTCCCTTCTCCGAAAAGTCCGCGATGTAGGCCATGGCTATCGGGACGACCATGGCCGATGCGAGCCCGTGAGCAAAGCGGACGGCCGTGAGCGAGTAGACACTGTCGGCGATGAGGTAGGCGAGCGACGCGGCCGCATAGGAGAACATGCCGATGAGGATGATCCATTTCCTTCCCTGCCGGTCCGATATCCGCCCGATGACGGGCATGAAGACCGACCGGGAGAGCGCGAAGGCCGAGAAGATGATGCCGAGCCAGATACCGGTCGCACCCAGGTTCTCCGCGTAGATGGGGAGGAGCGGGCTGACGACGCCGAGCCCGAGCATGGTGGCGAAGACGGAGATGAATAAGACGTTATAGATGCGTTTGGCGGTATTCATGCAGGTTACACCTGGAGATCAAAATCGCAGGATCCGGTCTGCGACGGCGTTTTACGATTGCGGGAAAAAAGGTTGGCGATACTCTGCCATATATATTGGCTCGCCGGCCGGGATCACACCCGCCGCGCGACGCAGCACCACCGGTCGTAGATCGGGTCGCGCCGGTTTTCGAAGACCTCGGCGTTCCGCCCCTCGCCCTTGCACCACTCTTCCACCCGGGCCGCTTCGGCCTCCGTGCCGACGGTGATCAGCGCTTCATCGGTGAGGGCGAGGAGCCCGGTGATGATCGGCTCCCAGAGGCCGGTGTTGTAGGAGTAGATCTCCCCGGCCATGAAGGCGGCGCCGAGGGGCGCCGGTCCGATGTAGCGGGAGGCCTCCTGCGCGTCGATGCACATGGTGTCGGAAGGCACGAGGCGGCCCCGGGTAAGCCCGAGTGCGAGGAGCGCCGGGTCGTTGTCGTAGGCGAGCGCCCGCACCCCGCCCGCCCGGAGGGCCGCGGTGCCGACACCCGAACCGCAACAGCAGTCGAGGCAGAGGGCTCCCGCACGGTCGCCCCAGACTTCGTCGAGAAGATCGCGGATATTTCCCTCCCGGTCGGGACGCAGGTCTTCGAGGGCAGGAAGGACGTTTGCACAGATGTCGTGGCTGTAATACTCCCGGACCGCCGAGAGCCATGCTTCCCGGCTCTCCTGGTAGATCTCGCCGCCGACGGCCTCGAAACATTCGATGGCGGCGAGCGTAGGATCCCGGAAGAGGAACGAGGCGATGTGCCAGCCCCTGTCGTCGTGGAGCGCGAGCGCGAGCGGCTCCTCCTCCTCGTCGACCAGGAGACGGCCCTCGTCCGGTTTCTCCCGGAATAGCAGGGCCGTACAGGAGTCTTCGGTCAGTTCCGCAAACGACGGTTCGACCAGCCGGTATCCGTCGACCTCAAGGATGTCCCCTACCTTCATGCCGCTCGCCTCTCGATCTTCAGGCCTCCCGGTGCCCGGATGACCCCGTCCACGCGGGCGTCCTCGTGCAGGGTGAGGCACCGGCAGGAGACGTTCCCGAGGATATGCACCTCCTGCTCGACCATTACGTCGCCGTTGCTCTGGACGTCGCCGTGGATGACCGCCCCTCTTGCGATGCTCGCGCCTTCCCGCGCATGCAGGCTTCCGAAGATCGTCGTCTCCTCCCGGACCGCGATCGAGCCGGCACGGATATTCCCGTGCAGCCGGCACCCCGTTCCGACGGCCATCCCCTCCGGGACCGAGAAGGTCTGCATGTTGAGGACGGCGCCGGTCGGGATCATCAACGGTGTGGCGGTGGGGGCCTCGTCGTCGCCGAAGAGTTTCTGGAGGACGGAGTTCAGTTCCTCCTCCTTCTCGATCCCGAGGACGGCCACCAGGTACATCATGATGTAGATGATCACAGGCATCGGGTTCCTTATGGAGATCCAGCCCTTCGCCTCGAACCCGCGTTCGATCTGGACGTTGTCTCCGATATCGAGGTCGCCTTTGACGACCAGTTTCCCCTGGATCTTCACCCCTTCGCCGAGGTACGCATCCTCCTCAACGAGGACGTCGCCGTTGATCTCGCACCAGTTATCTATCCTGGCGTCGCCGCCCGCGACGATGTTGCCGTTGATCTTGCTGAATTCACAGACCACGACGTCGTTCCCGAAGAGGCCGTAATCGATCCGGCACCTCTCACCGATGACGATATCCTGCCCGGTCTTGAGCGTCCTCTCCTGGAGTTCGGTATGGTCCGGGAGGGTGCAGGCCCTGATCCAGTCGTGGTCTCCTGTTGATTCCATTTACCCGATATAATCTTCATGCGCCATACTTATGACTCTTATTAATTAGGTCCAGGGCGATCGGCATGAGATCGCAGCCACGGATACGGTGGATGCCGCCCTCCGCACACGAGATCTCGTCGAACCGGGCCGTCCGGTCGGTCCGGACCCCCGGGCCCCTGATGACGACCGGCACCGGGTCGGCGCTGTGGTCTTTGATCGAGCAGGGGGTGCTGTGGTCTGCGCAGACGACGATCAGGGTGTCGGGAAGGTCGAGCAGCGGCTCGAGCGCCGCGTCGATCACCTCGATGAAGTCGCGTTTCTGGACGCCTTTCCCGTCGTGGCCGGCCTCGTCCGCGCCCTTGATGTTCATCAGCACGAACTCCTTTTTGTCGAGTTCCTGTATGGCCGTCTTCACCTTGGCGTCGAGATCGGAGTCGATCGACCCGGTCGTCCCCGGCACCGGGATATGTTCCAGCCCCACGACCTTCCCGATCCCGGAGATGAGGGTGGCCGCGGAGATGACGCTCCCGGAGAGCCCGTAGCGCTCGGAGAATTGAGGAAATGCGCCCATCTTCCCGGCACCCCTGATCAGGAGGAGATTAGCGGGCGGGAGCCCTTCCTCCATCCGCCTGACGTTCGTCGGATGGTCGAAGAGGATCTCCCGCGACTGGCGGATGAACTCGTTGCAGGCATCGGCGGTCTTGCGGTCGGCCGGATCGTCGGTGCAGGACCGGATCGTGAGCGGCCGCACCCCATCCTTCTTCGGGTCGTTCGAGGAGACCTTATCCCCGAGCCCTTCTCCGACGAGGGCGAGGGCCGCCCGGTGGCCGGCGCCCGATTCGAGCCTGAACCCGACACCGAGCCCCGAGAGGTCCACGCCGTCCCGGATGGCCCCGGAAAGGGGTCCGGTCCCGGAGATCCGCCCGGCCCGGCGGTCGGTGACGAGACCGTCCGCATCAACGGTGGCGAAGTTGCACCGAAACCCGATCATCCCGGCGGTCATGTGGATGCCGGTCCCTTCGGCCTCGAGCGGGCCCCGGCCGGTGTAGTACTCCTGCGGCGGGTAGCCGAGCAGGGCAAGGTGGGAGGTGTCGGAACCGGGACGTATGCCGGGCGCGATGGAGTCCATGATCCCGCACACGCCCTCGCCCGCGATCCGGTCGAGAACCGGGGTCCGGGCGGCGGCGAGCGGGGTCAGTCCGTCCAGCGCTTCACATGGACGGTCGGAGATCCCATCCAGTACCAGGAATAGCACCCTGTGAGCAATCATCGAGAACAGATGCGATCCAGAACCTGATTACTCTTCCCGGTGGATGGTGAAGACCCGGGTTGCCATCCCGCCCCCTCTCTTCTGCACGAGTGCCAGGCACCGTTCCACCTGGTGGAGCGCCTCCTTCACGAGGGCGTCGTTGTGCTCGCGGCACTCCTTCCCGCAGTCGATCATGATGAGAATGTTGGCCGTCTTGATCATGTCGGCCGAGAGACACCGGATCTCCACGGCGAGGTCTTCGCCGAGGATGGCCTCCATGTCGCATATGACGTCGTAGAGCTGGTGCGAGTACCGGTCGAGCAGCGCGTTCGTGGCGAGAGCCCGGGCCATGCCGCTCTCCCGCTCCACAACGTCGAGCCACTCCCGGTGGAACTGGACGAGCATCCTCCTGATGATCCCCCGGGCCATCGTCTGCTGTTCGTCGAGGGCCTGCCGGTTGGACGTAACCGGGTCCGGCCGCCGCGTATCTGCATACTGCTCCTGTGCCGTCACCATCATCACCTCCCCCTACGCTTCGGCGGAGGTATACCCGGTCATAGGGCATATACCCTTCGTATCGTCTCTGTCACCGGGATCGCGGGAACGGTGAAGACGGGGTGATTATAAAAGTGGGGTGAGCAGGCGGCCCTATACGGCCGCGACCTGCTCCAGTTTGGACTTTGTAATCTCGACCCGGCGGATCGGGTAGATCGTCTTTACGACCTTGAAGACGTCCCGGGCCATGTCGCCGGAGACGATATCCTTGACCAGGGTCTCGAAGTCGCTCTCCGCCGCCTTGGCGGAAAGGGCCTGCGAGATCGCCTGCCGTACGGCGTGGACCTGGCTCTGGTCGGCCCTCGAGAGGGTGAGACAGACGACCGTCACCCGCAGGAGTTTCTTGTCCTTGCTGATGACCGGGTGGATGGTGTCGATGCGGGATGCCCGCCGCTTGACCATCGACCGGAGGTAGTCCCGGGTCACTTCGTGCCCGACGAACTCGGTGTATGCGGCGTCGCCGGCCACGTTGTTGATCTTGAACCTCATCTTGATGTGGGACTTCGAGTAGTCCTGCACAACTTCGCCGAGCGTCGCGGTCATGATGCGGCCGACCATGTTCTCGGGGTCGGCCGAGATGGCGTCGCCGATCTCAGCTTTGCCGAAGGCGTCGGGTACGTAGACACGGTACCACTTCTTGGCCTTCCAGCCTTCCAACCTTCTTCCAACCTGTTTCTTCCTTGCCATGGTATCACTTCTTTCTGTTATCTCGATTTTTCAAACCCTGGAGCCTGAACACACTCCTGAACTCTCCGATCCTGCCGTCACCGTGAGGCGGCGGTGCATACGTCCTCCGCTATCGCCAGGTTCATGAGGTAGTCGTCCACCGAAGCGGTGATCGACCGGAGCCTGATCCCGTCGATCTCGGCCCGCACCCCTCCCTCTATCGGGTAGGTCCTGATCAGGGTGAGGTTGTCGGGCTCGAGTGCCGCCGCCACGCATTCGGGATGGCCGTGCGGCGTCTCGATGGCGCCCTCGATCCGGATCATGCGGGAACCGCCTCCAGGAGATCCTGCCTGAACCGGTCCGCCTGGTCGGCGCCGATCCTGGCGCCGGCCCTCCGGCGATGTCCGCCGCCCTGGCCGCCGCATGCCTCCGCGAGTCTCCGCATCAACGCCTCGAGGTCGAGGTCGATGCCCGGCGGGCAGCGTGCCGATACGGAGCAACGACCCCCGTTCTCTCCGATGACGAAGACCGGCCCGCTCTGGACGAAGTCGTTTGCGAGCGCGTCGGCGACGTCGCTTGCGACCGACCCGTCGTCCACCGCAAAAAGGGCGACGCGCTCGTCGAGACGGCGCGCCCCGCGGATGCCGGCGATGACCGCCTGCCGGTAGCGGACGGTGATCTCCCAGGCTTCCTGGAGCGAGTGGGTCGAGCGGAGGCAGAGCGATGCACCGATATCGCCGTTCCCGGCCTTGCCGCAGGCGTCGACGACGGCGGCGAGACTCAGGGCCTCGTCGATCACCTCCCGGCCGAGGCTGTAGGTGGTCCCCCATATCCCGCAGAGCGCGGAGAGCGATGCCTTCGGGGCGGCCGCAAGGACGACCCGGGAGAGGAGGGACTCGACGTCCACGTCGTCCTCGTCGGTGACCTGCGCGACCAGTGCCCGGGCGGTGTCGGGAACGCCTGAGAACCCGGGGAGGTACGGGTTGACGGCGAGGGCGAGCTGCTCGACGAGGCCCCTTCCCGGGAGGCGGAGGCCGCGGCGGGGTGCGATGAACCCGTTCGCGATGCCTTCGCTGGATATCTCCCGGTTCGGCCCCTCGAGATCCTGCCCGTCCCCTATGATCCCGAGGAGCGCGAGCCCCGCGAGGTCGCGGTTGTCTCCCATGCGCTGGGCGACGAGGTACGCCGCACCGGCCGCCGAGAGGTTCCGGTCGCCGTCGATTCCCTCGAGGTGCGGGTTGACGTGGTAGTCGCCCTCGAAGTGGGGCAGGTGGTGGTCCACCACCATCACGTCGCCGGGGAGGTCCTGGAGTGCTGATCCGAAGTCGCAGAGAAGCACGCTGCAGTCGCCGGGAACGTCGGCCGTGGTGATGTCCGGGCGGATCCTCAGCCGGAACCGTCCGCCTTCGCGGAACATGGCGTGGCAGAGGATGGATGCGGCGGCTATACCGTCCGCATCGTGGTGCGCCAGCACCTCCACAAACTCCTGCTCGAGCAGGTGACGGGCGAGGCTTGCAGCAGCGGCATCAAGCGACATGGATCATCAGCGGGTGAGCAGGATCTCCGCAGTCTCCGGTTTGTAGGTCCAGCCTTTCGGCATCCGTCCGGACTTGACGTAGTACTTGACCAGTCTGCGCACCTTGGACTCGGCGATCTGCAACTGCCGGGTGTTGTGCACGTCCTTCTTGTTCTCCGCAAGGTGCTTCCTTATCCCGAGCGCCTTCTGCATCAGGTTCCGGAGATCTTCGGGGATCTCCGACTCGAGGCCCTTCTCGCGGAGGATCTCGTTTACACGCTTGCCGGTGGCGAGCTTGACGTCGGGGACGGCGTACCTGTCCCGCAGTGCAAGGCCGATCTGGCTGGTCGACATGCCGTCTTTGCGGAGATCGACAATGATCTTCTCGATCTCCGTTGCGTCCGTGTTGGACCACTCGGGTGCCTCCTTCCGGTAGGGTCGGACGGAACTACTGGTTCCACGACGCCGAGCGTACATTCTTGCCATTCATACACCTCCGTTAGATATACTATGCTAAGTCCAGAAAAGAGTCCTTTTACTGACTAATCTCTGTAATCCCGAGCCCTTGCGGGCCGTGCTTCCGGGAGCACGTCGGACTTACCATAGCCAGCACATATCGTGCTGCATCTTATTCATCGGGAGGCGTCTTAAGGGTATCGGGGAGGCACCCCGTTTCAGAGCACGAGGCGATTCGTGGGGATTTATTAGGGTTCGCGGCGACTTCCAATGCGTGAAGGAAGAGCACACGGAACACCGTTTCTCTGGCGCGTTCACAAAGGAGCGCCTTCTCATCTCCGGCATCGCTGTCTCCACCCTCATCGCGTTCGGGGTCACGACATTCTGTCTCTCCACTGGAATATTCATCGTCTTCTCCCACCTCTTCTACATCCCGATCATCCTTGCGGCCTATCGTTACCCTGAGCGTGGTGTTGTGTTTACAGGTGCGCTTGCAGCCGGCTACCTCGCGGAGGTGCTGTTCTTCTCTGGCAACGGACTGGAGATTGCAAACGCCCTGCTCCGCATCGCGATGTTCTTCGTTGTTGCCGTCGTCATATCGAGTCTCTCCGGCAGCCTGCAGGCGCGGGAGAGCCGGTACCGGGGGATATTCGAGACATCAGGAGCGGGAATCTTTCTCTTCTCGCCCGATACCGGGAAGATCGGGGAGATGAACCGTGAGTGTTCTGCGATGCTCGGATATTCCGAAGGCGAGGTTCCGGGGGTGTCCGCGATCTGGCCCGGGTATCCCGGGCTCGCCGGAGCCCTCGAGGAGGGCAGGGTTGAAGGCCTGGACTGCAGCCTCGCCGCACGGGACGGAACGCCCTGCCCGGTGCTCCTCTCGGCAAGCCTTCTCCCCGGCCGGCGGGAAGGCTGCGTGGTGGTCACCGGAACAGCGGAACTGAAGCGGATGGAGAACCGGCTCCGTCGTTCGGAGGAGACACTCCGGGTCATCCTCAACACCACCGACGTCGGGATCCTCCTTACCGACCCGGGGAAGCGGGTCGTGGAGGCGAATACGGCTGCGGTCCGGCTCTTCGGCGGGGCAGGACGGGAAGATCTGGTCGGGCGGAACCCGTACGACCTGATTGCCGGGAGAGACCGGGAGGCCGTCCGGGCTTACCGGCAACTGGCCCTGCGCGGTGAGGGGCCTGCGTCCGGGGAGTGCACGTTTCTCAGGCTCGACGGTACCGAATGGCCCGCGGAGATCTCGATCATCCGCTTCGCGCAGGACGGTGCTGCCCCTGAAAGGCTGGTCCTCTCCCTCCGGGACATCACCGAACGGCGTCAGGCGGAAGAGGCGATGCGGGAAGAATACCTGCGCCTCTCGGCCGTCAACGAGGTCGTCGCGGCAGCAGCTGCATCCCACCGGCTAAAAGACCTTCTCCGGGTCTCGCTCGCAAAGATTGTCGCCCTGCTCGGGTTCGACCACGGTGCGGTCTACCTGATGCGCCCCGGGAGCGATACGGCGGTCCTCCGTGCCCGGGAAGGGACGGGCGGGACCCTGCCTGCGGTGGTGCGCCGTGACGATCCGTTTTATCAGGACTTTGTCCGGGCCGGGGCGGTGCACTGCATCGAGGACTTCTCAACGAGGTATCCCGGGTCCGGGATCCGGGTTCTTGCTGTGGTGCCCATCCCCGGCGACGACGGCCCGACGGGGTGGATCAGGGTCGGGAGCAGGGTCCGGGAGACGATCACGCGGAGCGAGCGCGGGATCCTTCTTGCCATAGGCAAAGAACTCGGCAACACGGTCGTGAAGGGGATGCTCCAGGAGGATCTGGAGGCGGCGCTCGCATCCGCCAACCGCTACCTTGAGGAGGCGAGTGCCGCGGCCGCCGAGGTCAACCTTTACATGGATATCCTCACCCATGACATCAACAACGCGAACACCATAGCGATGGGCTACCTGCAGATGTATCTCGAGTCTCCCGCCGAATCGGACGGGGCACTCGTCGGGAAGTCGCTTGCGGCGGTCTACCAGAGCAACGAGATCATACGGAACGTCCTGACGCTTCGCAAGCTCAAATCCGGATCGGACGAACTCGGGCCGGTGCACCTTGAGCCGGTGATCCGGGGGATCTGCAGGTACCACACGGATGCCCGCATCGCCTGCAACGGAGCCGATGCAACGGTTCTCGCCGACGATCTCATCAGCGAGGTCTTTGCAAACCTGATCGGCAACGCCATCAAGTTCGGCGGGCCGGCCGTCGAGATCACCATCGGCGTTCGGGAGGAGGGGGAGGACAGGGTTGCGGTGACGGTTGCCGACACCGGCCCCGGGATCCCCGACGACCTCAAGCCACGCCTGTTCGAACGCAACCAGCGTGGGGAGACGAAGAAGAGCGGGAAGGGTCTTGGCCTCTACATCGTCCGGATGCTCGTGGAACGCTACGGGGGGAGCATCCGTGCGGGCGATCGGGTTCCCGGCCACCCGGAGGAGGGGGCCGCCATCACGTTCACCCTGCCGCGTTGTCCTCCGGCAACGGGGTGAGCCGAATGTTTATCTTCTTTCGGGCCAACATGTACTGGTACCAGTGCGATAGTAGTCTAGCGGTAGGACAGGGGCTTCCCAAGCCTCTAGCCCGGGTTCGATTCCCGGCTATCGCATCGGCATTCTGATCATCGCGGTTTTTTGAACCGTTCCCTCTGCCGGGACGTTCGGTGTTTTCTCGCTGCACGACGGCACCTGCGCAGATGACGCCTGCACACCTCTTGAGTCAGCCGGGTGCCGCTATGGGCCGCTTCCTCCCCCCGGCACCACCTCAAACCGGCAGTGGTCGAATCCCGTCGAGTAGCACCGGGTCTCGACCGCCGCCGCCGGCCGCCCGTAGTGGCGGGAGAAGAGCGCCCGGAGGATACCGGAGTCGAACGCGCACGCGGGCCGCCCGGTGACCGGGAGATCGGCGCACTCGAAGCAGTCGTAGACAAGGAGGACCGGGGGCTCTGCTCCCGCGACCTCGACCCGCCCGAGACGGTGCTCCTCCCAGAACCGGGCGATCCTCGTGCAGAAGGCCCCTGTGTCCGGGTCGGCCAACGCCGGATAGAGTTCCTCCCCTATCCGCTCGCCGGCCCGGGAAAGAAGCGGGTCGAGGAGAACTCCCTCCTGCAGGAGCGAGACCCGGATCGTCCGGAAGGCCAGTTTGTAGAACGCGAAGGGGTCGCCCGATCCAGGCCGGTACGCCCCTGCATAGGCGGCGAGCGCATCGGCCACCCGTTCCTCCGGCGAGACGTTCGCGATGAGGTCGCCGGCGAGGAAGAAGATCTTTCTCCGTGAGTCCTCCGGGTCGGCCCGAAACCCGACCACGCCCGCCGCCGCCATCTCCTGGAGGTGCACCGAGACCGTCGACTTCGCCCGTCCCGCGAGGGCGACGATCTCCTCGAACGTACGCTCGCGCTCCCTGAGGGCCGCGAGGATCGCACGCCGCACCGGGTTCTCGACTGCCCGCGCACCCGTGAGGGTCGAGTACAGATCTATGTCATGGTCCTGCTTCGGCCGGCCGGGTCTCCCTCTGCCGGTCATTCCCTGCTCCATAGAAGAAGATCGAAAGGAAGATATATCAAATGTTCGGATACACCAGAACGTTCCTATATCAACGAACGTTTTGGGGGATAGAACTGACTGCACGTCCTGCCCCGGATGAGAGTCGCTGCCTCGCGGGGCTGCGGCATACCTCTTTTTGCTCCGGTCACGCCTGCACCGCCGACCCGACGCATACTCCCGTCGTCATCTGAACAAGAGGGCTCCCGAAGCCCGCTCCGGGGGAACAATAATCACGGTTGCCGTTGCCTACCCGCCGTGGTGCTGCACGGGATGAGCGGCCGGCGGAAGGGAGGACGGCCGTGAGAAGCCGGCGCTGGATCGCGCTCTCGCTCTTTATCAGCGGCGCGGTTCTCACGGGGCTGCTCGCGGCGACCTTCACCCCGGAGACACGGGCTTACCTCGGGGAGGTCGGCGTCGCCGCTCTCCTTCTCGCCCTCGGGTTCCGGGCCGCATCGATCCTCTGCCAGGCGATGCGGATCGGGGTCCTCTGCCGCGGCCTCGGCTACACCGTGCCGTTCCGGAGCCTTATCGCCACCCAGTTCCTCTCGCTCTTCGCCGGCTCGATCACCCCCGGCCAGGTGGGCGGCGAGCCCGTCCGGATCCACCGGCTCTCGCACTCCGGGCTCGCCGTCGGGGACGCCGTCGCCGTCGTCGTCCTGGAGCGGGTGCTCGACCTCGCCGTATTCGTCTCCATCACTCTTGCAGCCCTTCTCGCCGTCCGGCACCTCTGGAGTTACCTCGCCGCCACCGTCCTCTACCCGGTGGCGGCCTTCTTCCTCCTCGTTCTCGTCCTCCTGCTCGCGCTCGTCGTCCTGATTCGCCGCCCGTCTCTGACGAAGCGTGTGGTCGGCGGCGTTGCCGTCCGGGTGCTCGACCGGTGCGGCCGGAGCCGGCGCTGGCTCCGGTTCTGTCCGGGCGCGGAGGGTGCGGAGCCCCTCACGCAGCGGATCGGCCACGAGGTCGAGACCTTTGCCGCAGGTTCTTCCCGGTTTGCGCGGGCCGGCCGCCGGGCCGTCGGCGGAGCGCTCCTGCTCAGCATCCTTGACTGGGTCTTCTTATTCTCCACGGCATCGGCGCTGCTCGTCGCTCTGCGGCTGCCGCCGTCCCTCCCGGAGTCGTTCCTCTTCCAGGGCGTCCTCCAGATGATCGCAACCGTCCCGCTGATCCCGGGCGCGGCCGGGATCGCGGAGATCGGCGCCGCCACGCTCTACCGCCGGATCGTACCCACCTACCTTCTCGGCCTCTTCGTCGTCCTCTGGCGGCTGATCCTCTACTTCCTCAACATCCCTCTCGGTCTCCTCGCGGCCGCTCTTGCCGCGAGGGAGAGGGACGGCGGGGACCTCACCGAAAACCTATAACCCTTATGAGACCAAAATCTATCAATTAACGTGGATATGACGAAAAATACCCTGTTCGTGAAACGATCGGAGGACATTCGGTCCTCCGGCGGGGGAGGGTCATGATCACCGATACCGATATGTATGCCCTGAGTATCATCACCGAGAACAGGGCCGGCGTGCTGCGCGACGTGGCCACGGTGATGGCGGATTACCGGGCCAACATCCAGATGATCCAGCAGTCGATCATCACCTCCGGCCCGAACACCGGGAAGGCCTACCTCTACTTCGAGTTCGAGGAGTGCGGGAACCACCCGGATCTCATCGCCGATCTCGCGCGGGTGCCGTCGGTCGTCGACGTCACCATCTACCCGCCGTTCTCGCGGATATTCGGCTCACGGGTGATCATCATCGGGGGGGGAGCGCAGGTGGCGCAGGTGGCCCTCGGTGCCGTGAACGAGGCGGATCGCCACAACATCCGCGGCGAGCGGATCTCGGTGGACACGATCCCCCTCGTCGGGGAGCAGAACCTGGCGCTCGCCGTGGACGCGGTGGCCCGGCTTCCCCGGGCGTCGATCCTGGTGCTCGCCGGGTCGCTGATGGGCGGCGAGGTCTCGCGGGCCGTGGACCGGGTCCGGGGGGCGGGCATCCCGGTGATCGCTCTCAAGATGGCCGGGAGCGTCCCGGAGCATGCCGACCTGGTCGTGACCGACCCTATCCAGGCAGGCGTCTTTGCCGTGATGCACGTCAGCGGCAAAGCGGTCTTCGATATCAACCGCGTGCGTGGACGTGAGTTCTGATATGGATTCCATCGATATGGCTGTCCGGGTGCTCTCGCGGGACGGGCTCGTCGTCTATCCCACCGAGACGGTCTACGGCCTCGGGGCGGACGCCCTCTCCGAGGATGCGGTGATGCGGGTTTACGAGGCCAAGAACCGGCCGGTCGGCAAACCGATATCGGTCGCGGTCTCGGATATGGAGATGCTCGCCGCCGTCGCGGTGGTGGACGACGCCGCGCGGGCCTTCATCGAGCGGTTCCTGCCCGGCCCGGTGACGGTGATCCTCCCGGCGAAGTCCTGCCTGCCGTCGGTCCTCACCGGCGGCACCGGCCTTATCGGGATCCGGTGGCCCGATCATGAGGTCGCCATCGCCATTATCGCCCGGCTCGATGCGCCCATCACGGCCACCAGCGCGAACATCTCGGACGATATAGCGCCGACGCGGCCCGAGGAGGTCTCGGTCCCCCACGACTACCTGGTTGACGGCGGGGAACTCCCCGGGACGCCGAGCACGGTGGTGGACCTGACCATCCGGCGTATCCTGCGGAAGGGTGCGGAATGGGAAGCGGTGGAAGCGTTTCTGGAGACTCTGCGGTGATGCAAT
Source organism: Methanobacteriota archaeon (assembly GCA_023436625.1). Classification (GTDB taxonomy): domain Archaea; phylum Halobacteriota; class Methanomicrobia; order Methanomicrobiales; family Methanoculleaceae; genus Methanoculleus. Next base: position 24,178 of record JAEZIP010000002.1, read on the forward strand.
CGGTACGACTCCGCGACTTCATCGAGGACCGCGAGGGCTGCCTCTATGCGGTCTCGAACTACGATAACGCCGAGCGGATCGGGTGCATCCTCCGCTATGTCCCCGATCCGGACGGGGAACGGACGAACCTCTCCGGCCGGCGGTACCGCAAATACGATTTTGCCGAGTCCTTCGACTGGATCCGGGAGCATAAGCCGGAGTACCTGGATAGTGTCAACCGGGTGCCCTACTGCGACGTGGCCCGGGTCTACAAGCCGGAGGAGGAGATCGTGAGGGTGGCGGCCCGGAACCCCCGGGTGGGGAGGCTCCTCTCTCACCTTGACCTCCCGGAGGGCTCGTTCGGGTGCACGGGTTCGCTCCTCTGCGGTCTCGAGAACGCCGCTTCCGATATCGACCTCGTCGTCTACGGCGACACCTGGTTCGCCGCGCAGCGCCGGCTCCGCCGCCTGGTGGAGACCGGGATGATCCCGGGGATGAGCACCGCGATGTGGCGGAAGGTCTACGACAAGAGGGTGCCGGAGATCTCCTTCGACGCCTTCGTCCTTCACGAGCAGCGGAAGTGGAACCGGGGGGAGTTCGAGGGGACCTACTTCGACCTCCTCTACACCCGCGCCTACGCCAACCTGGACGCGGTCCCGGCCAATCTGGGGAGGGTGGTCGGCCGTGCGACGATCGAGGCGACGGTCACCGACGCTTCGTTGTCTTTCGACAGCCCGGCGGTCTACGCGGTGGACCATGACGAGATTTCCCGGGTCCTCTCCTTCACCCACACCTACTCGGGGCAGGCGCTCGCCGGGGAGGTCATCGAGGCTCAAGGCGTCGTGGAGGAGCACGGCGACGAGCGGTGGCTGATCGTCGGCACGACCCGCGAGGCGAAGGGCGAGTACATCGTCTCGAAGACGCTGCTCGAGAACGTTTAGAAGAGGTCGGAGAGCCGCCGCGGCCCGGCGGTGCACCGCTCGAGGTGCGGGCAGCCCTCGCAGGGGGCCCGGAGGGGGCGCGGCGGGATCTCGCCCGCGACGACCCTCTTTGCCGCCCGGATCGCCTTGATCATCTCCCGCCGGTCCCGGGGCTGGGGCTCGACGTACCGGCAGACGCCGCTCGCGACGTACTCGACGTAGCCGCCGGCGACGGGGCGGCCGAGGGTCTCTTTGAGGCAGGCGGCGTAGCAGGCGACCCGGAGCCGGTCGGTGCCGTAGACCCCGGCGTTGGGGGCGGTGCTCGACCGGGCGACGGCGAACGTGCCGTCCTCGAAGACTTTGTCGATTCTTCCCCGGATGCCGAGGGTGTCGGACTCGACGGCGAGGTCGGCCTGGACCGGCCGCTGCCACGCGGTCTCGCGGCAGGCGGCGACGCATTCGTCGAGAAGCTCCCGGCTTTCCCCGGGAGCGTCGGGGAGGACGCAGAGGACCTCCTGCCAGATCTGCTCCGCTTCGAGGAGTTCCCCGAGATGCATGGAGACCTGTTTGCAGACGGTGTAGCGCGGAGACTCCGGGTGCTCCTCCGACCGCTCGAAGTAGTAGCGCCGGGGGCAGATGTGGCAGGCGACGACGCCGGATACCGGGATGTAATCGGTCATGGATAGCAGGTCCCGTTTGAGAAGACGTATGCCCTCCCTGTATAAAGCGGGATACGCTCCGCACCGGCTCCCGGCCGCCCCTCCCCCGGGCCGAACCGGAGAAGACCAACCCTTATGCCGGAGCGGATCACAGAAGAAGGGTATGGCAAACCGAGAGCTATCGGTCAACATCCCCGGCGACCTCGACCCGGTCTACTCGAACCGGATCCAGATCGCCTACAAGGAGGACGAGTTCACGTTTCTCTTCCTGCACGAGATCCCCGGCATGAACCAGGCGCGAGGGAAGGCGATCGTCTCGATCAGCCCCCGGCACGCGAAGAACCTGGTGGAGGTGCTCTCAAAGAGCGTCGCCGACTACGAGCAGAAGTTCGGCAAGATAACCACCCCGGAGGCCGCCCCGCACCAGGAGAGCAACGTCACCATCCGTGGGTACTCCTGAACGGGACCGGACCGGCGGGTTCCCGGCAGGTGATACCTTTTTAATTCCGAAGGTGTAATATTCTAAGGCAGTTGCCGCTGTGGCTTAGCGGTATAGCGGCTGATTCGTAATCAGCAGGTCGGGGGTTCAAGTCCCCCCAGCGGCTTTCTTTTTTCCGATTTTAAATGGTTTAAGCTCGTTAAGTTTTTCCATATCTGTAACAAGCGCGTAGCCATATTTTGTTTTGATGATGACTCAGGGCTTGCCGATTAGGTTGCGCTGTTTGTTCTAGGGGAAGTAAATGGCGGGCGCAACGTATCCCTTTTTGGGTTGCAGCCTTTTGAATACGGTTTGGCTGACAACTTCCATATGCCCCAATTGGGCTGTAGATCCATAAACATTGTCCGACATACAGCCGCCAAGAAGAGTTTGTTAATCCATCACAGAAGTTTCTCGCGCGAAACAAATCAATCGGCAAAAGGGTTAAAATCGCGCAAGATAACCCATAATCATGGAAGGTAAAGTGCCCTGGAAGCCAAACATCCCTCCCATGGTGGGCGTTATCATAATGGTTGCTATTACCATCATCTTGGCAGCCGTCATTGCAGCATTTATATTTGGGATGACAGGGCACCAATTTTCCATTGAATACGAAAAAATAGATGAGGAATATCTCAAAATCACTGTTCTGAATTGCTCGGATTCCCAGCCTGTACCCAATGTCGAAGTTGGCATCTATACCTGCAGTGGGAACCATGAATTGCTAGTAGGAACCGTATTAACAAATGGGTCGGGAGTTGCAATTCTGAACACTCCTAATGGCTACAATTATTTTAATATTGTCGCGGAATCTGACAAATATACAAATACCAGAAAGTATGACGAGAGGCATATTTTCTTAAAATTGAACGACGATTACGGTCCTCTTGGTGTAGGATTAATTTTGGCTGTCCCGGCATTATTGGTGACGGTAATTAGCCGCATTTGGCGATGGTATCGGGGAAATGAAAACCCGAAAAAGACATAATCTCGTCAATACGCCGTCAAAACTCGCCACATACAAGACCATCGTATCAGTCACAGGTGAGAAACACGAAGGTGCCTGATATTGGAAGCGCGAGTCTAGTTTTAACGTCTGTTTGTCTTTCATTCGCAATTCAGTAGGCAATTCTTGGTTCAATTTATTATTTCCATCAATCTTGTTTTGAGTCTCTTCAAACAGTATCACATTGAATTGCTTACGTCACGGGATTTATTTTTGGCCTCTTTCTTCCACTAGTTATTGGATTCTGCCACCAAAGAGCCGAATATCCTTTCTATTTGGTGTTCGGTGCAGGTATCGTTGCAATTTCGTTCCAGTATTATCACTATCTCCTGAAGTTTCCTACACTGATCGTTTGATATAATCTGTTATGTACGGGATGACCCAAGTTCTCTCTTTATATCTGGCTCTTCCAGAAAGAGCGGCATTGCCTTGATCACCGCAGCAAGACCCCCCTTTATGTACAGTAATCCGAAGACTGCCTCGACCAGCGTTGATCTATCGTGGTTCTCCTCGTCGATATTCGATCGAGGTTTGCGATCGAAACCGATGGTATTCTCGTAAAGTCTCCATTTTCTTTCGAGCTGTGCCTGGTATTTCTTATCTTTGAAAGGTTGGCCCTTCTGGTCCAGCATAGCCTTTGTGGGGGCGGTATCGGATGCCCATAGATGGTACACTGCAGCCAGAAGCAGGGTAGCATTTCCAAGATAAGCAAGGGATTCAGTTTCTCCGGGCAACTCAGACAATTTATATATTGATTTTCTCAGATTTGGATATCGTGTTTCTGGAAATTCGCTTAGCATCTTCGAAAACATGTCTTTCGCGGTTCCATCGACCATTACCCGGAGGATCAGATTGGAATCCTTGAAGTCGAACTGTAGATCTCTGCTAACCTGAGGAATGATGTGTTGCTGTATGTAGGTGACTTTTGTTTGAAGTTCTGTAATATTCAAAACCCAACCATCCAGCTTTTTCCGTACATTGCGTTCTTCGGGCAGAGCCCTTGCCCTCTCTTCAACTGCTGTTTTCATTTCATCGAGAGTTTCCTCGATGGCTATTGGATGTAAGAAGAACTCATCCTCCATAGTTTACACTGGAGGTAGCAGAAGATAACGTTTGCATTACTCTTTCTTCATTGGTAGATTCACCGATAGACCGTCTGCTTTACTGCTCCTCATAAACAACAAACAATCCAAAAAACGAATAACACATCCACACCCACCCCTCTTCCGAAACCATGGCAACCAACACCAGCCCCCTGTCACTCACCATATCCCTCCTCGGCATCGCGTTCGTGCTGCACTTCTCGGCCGCACCCTACTACTTCATCGGCTCCCCGCCGACGGGGTTCAGCACCGGAACGCTCGGCCTGATCTTGTGTGTCCTCGGGGTGCTTTTGGCCGGGTTTGCGGCAGCCAGAAAGGAGTAAAACGGTATTTTCCGGCTGAACGGCAACCCCTATCGGGTTGGATCTCTCTCCTGGGTCACACCCTGCGGGACAGTCACGAGTAATGGCAAAAAGTGGTGTGGAAGTTCCGGTGGGTGCGGCTCGCGTCCCGACACCCGATCTATCACTGATACCTTCATATAGATATCAGTGAATAGCGATATAGCCCGGAGACTGTCCTTTATTCCTTCAATGAATCACTCATAGAAGGCAATTCAAAAGATGGACAATGCAGCCTCAGTATTCATAGCACTCTTGCGCCTCGTTGAGCGAGAGGGATTCTTCCTCTTCGACCTCTTCCATGGAGAGCGCAAGCCCGCAGTCCTCGAGGAGTTCTTCGATCTTCTCGAAAGTCTCGATGTCGAGAACGACCCCGATCTTTCTGTCGTTGTCGGTTACGATGTATTGCCGTTTGATATTGATCACCACTCACCACCCCCTGCCGCTCTCTCGCCTGTACGGGTATCTTGGGAGAACTGAACGATAAATGTTGAGGTATTTCGGTGCTCTGCCGCATCCGGCCGGGCGGGGCGACGGGGATGCTGCGGGGAAGGGTGCTCTCCCTCCCCGGCATCGCGTTCATCCTGCATTTCCCGGCAGCCGGCTACGACTTCATCGGCTCTCCGCCGACGGGGCTCCGTCCCGGGACGCCCGGCCGGATCCCCTGCGTTCTCGGGGTACTTCTCGCCAGTTGTGCCGCCGCACCGGCAGGCCATGGCACTCAAAACACCCACCCCTCTTCCGTTGCAAACATCCGAAGAGGCCTGAAGAGAGATCCCGCATAAAGGACGCCTTGCCCGTCGTGACGAAAAGAGAGGGCTGTGCCGATGCAACCACTTCAATTAAAAATTAAAAAAGCCAGTTCCAGATCCTCATCTTGTAATGCCTGTTTATACTGATGTTGGGGTCCCCGTCGAGCATCTTGCTCACCCTCACCTTCATCTTATAACCTTTCTTGATTTTTAAGAACGTTTTGCTGAATAGCGTGTTGGGAGACATTACCTGGTTGAGGTAGCCGTACTGCTCTTTTATCGATTCCAGTTTCAAGGCGGCCATAACTTCGTCGCAATCTTTTGCGCCCGAATCCGTGAACGTATGACACTCCCTGATGAAGTCCGTAAGGATCTTCACTCCCTGTTCGTTCTTATTCATCGACTCGGTCAGGTTCAGTATTCTATCGGAGAATGAGATGACAAATATCAGGAAACCCAGAAATGCAATCACATTTCTCGTGTCCTGCTGAGCGTGAAAGGGAAGCGACAATGAAAGCAGAATTGTAGGATCCGCAATGCTCAAAAAGGCAATGGATGCCGAGAAGAACAGAATGGAAAGTGATAGACCGCTGGAGATCCATTTGTATTTTCTACACTGATATGCACAGATCTCCCTGATCAAACCGGCCTTGTCCGCTAACTTGTTAATCTCGTTAATGCAATCCTCTACTGTTTTCACACCCATCGGAGTTCCTCGCAACTAATCATTCACGAAATACGTTCCAGATCGTTTTTAAGTGCGCTCTGTCCCGGATCAACGTAAAGGGGCCTAACGGCAAAGCCTGCTGACAAAAAATAGTGAAAACAAGCGGCGGAATCAATACCACCGCTGAAGAGAAGCAGGCGCCGTGTCGACATTGTTGAATCATTTAAAGAAAATAATTGAATGGTTATATACGTTTCGAAACTTCATTCTTTCCAGATCGTCCGGAAAATGATTATCTGTAGTATCAAGGCCGAAAGGATTCATCCTCAAACAACAGGCAATCCGGAAAAACGGATAACCCGCCATTACCCCCCTCTTCCGAAACCATGGCATACAATATCGGCACGCTGGCAATTACCGTCTCCCTCCCCGGCATCGCGTTCGTGCTGCACTTCCCGGCAGCACCCTACTGCTTCATCGGCTCCCCGCCGACGGGGTTCGGCACCGGGACGCCCGGCCTGTTCCCTCTGTGTTCTCGGGGTGCTTCTCGCCGGCTTTGCGGCCGCGAAGAAGGAGTGAAGGCCGACCGCCCCACAGCTCTTTGCCGCGCCTTCCGGGCTCTCCGGCAATGAAGTTGCCCGAACCGGGTCGCGCCTTCCGTTGAACGCAGGTCCCACCGGTCCGGCAAATGCATGAAGACAGGACATCCCGACAAAAAAAGAGACCGGGTCCGGCCCGGCACCGCTTCAGCGTGCCGCTGCCGCCATCGGCTTCTTCTCCTCCGAGTCCGCAGCTTCGACCGCTTCCCGGAGCGCCGCCCCGGCCATCACGAGCGCCTCCGGAGTGACCATGCCCTGGGCGATGAGGAAGCCGTTGGCATCGCGGAGCGCCTGCTTGAGGTCCTTCGCCCAGAGGTGCTCGATGAGGAAGATCGCGGCAGCGCTGTCGTTCGGTATTTCATCCGCGATTTGCTGGACGTTCTCCTCGTTCATGCCGAAGGTCCGCCGGGCAGCCGCCATGGCGCCGGTCTCCACGCCTCTCTGTGCTCCTTCCATGCCCCCGGCGCCGAGGCCGATGAGCGCTCCGACGGCGGCGCCGAAGCGCTGCCGCTCCGCATCGTCAAGCTGCGTGGCCTCCATGGCACTGACGTCGCCGTTCGCATCCCTGTATACGAACCGGAGGTCGATCAGCCTGATAACGCCCGCCTCCATTGCCGACCCGAACGCCTGCCGGATCTGGCCGTGGAAGTCCGGGTTCTCGAATCCGATGACCAGGAGTTGCATCGGACCGTACATAACTTCAGCCATTTCCTGTTACTCCCCTGACAACATGCATGGGTTGCCTGCCCGCACCCCGTGAGCCATACCCGGGCTGCAATGCGGATCCATCGGCAGAGCGCCTCTGCCCGGGACCGCTTCTGTCTGATGAGTGTGCACACCGGAGCCGGGTTCCGGCCCGGTGAGTTGCAAGGTATAAAAGTATAGTTGTCTAATGCCAGACGCCCGAACAAGCACCGATTTCAATGCCCTGCCTCCCCATCAGGCTGCTCGTGCCCGTCCGATATCCCCTTGTCTGCGTTAGAGCGTCGATCCCCCCTCTCCATAGTCGCCTAATCGTGCGACACCTGGTCGATCGCCGCAGCAATGGCAAGGACGAGCGCGGCGTCGTGGCCCGGCTCCACCTCCACGCCGTAGGTGTCACGGACCCGGAACCACTTCTTCGAGACCCCGGCAACCCGCTCCCGCCGCCCGGCCTCAAGCAGGTAACCGTCTCCGATGGAGACGAGTTTCTCGCGCATACTATGCCGGGGGGCACATCGGCCTCTTCACGGGCCCGCAGGCAGCCCTCCGCTCTTCTTCGCATCGTTGATGTCACCTCATATACTGCCGTCGTCCCCATGCTCCTGTTCCGGCTCATCGGGCCCGGGTCGCCACGATCCCGACACCCATGAGCAGAAGGCGACGGAGGAACCCGTAAATCCAGCCGGATATTCGGAATCGTCCTTCATCGAAGACTCCGCACGTGCGGCGCACGATGCCCTTACCGTCCCCTGAAGCCATCATCGTTTCGGGGCGCCGTCTGCCTTCCACAGCACCTCTTGTACTTCAGCCCACTTCCGCAGGGGCAGGGCTCGTTCCGGCCCACCTTAGCCGCCGTCCTGCCGGTTCTCTTCCTCTCTGCCGCGAGCATCGGCATCACTTCATCGGCATATCTCCCCTTCCGGAGCAGGTCGGCCATCATCCGCATCGGGCGGTCGGCGTGGGAGAAGAAGATACGATAGCCTTCGCAGAGGTAGTTCAAGCCCTCCTCCCCGTCCGGTGTCCTGACGAACCGGTTCTTCGGGCACTCCCCGTTGCAGATAGCGAGGAAGTCGCACTCCCGGCAGTACCGGGGAAGCGTATCGTGCTTGGCCATTCCGAACGCCCACTGTTTTTCGGAGTTTACGAGCTCGATCAGCGGCGTCGCGAGGATGTTGCCGAGGAGATAGTCCGGTTCGACGAAATGATCGCAGGAATAGAGGTCTCCGTTGTGTTCGAGCGCCACCCCAAGGCCGCAGGTGGGCCCGAAGATGCAGACCGTCCCCGCTCGACCCAGCCAGCCCGCGAGCGCCCCGTCGAAGTTCAGGACGAACATCCGGCCGACGTCCCTTCTGATCCACTCATCGAAGATCGCGACCAGAAACCGTCCCCACTGTTCCGGCCGGACGGATCGGTCGGTCACCGTATTTCCTTCCTGGAACCCCGTCTCGTTCTCCCGTTCTACGATGGGAATGAACTGGATATAGGGCGTCCGGAGCTCATCGCGGAAGAACCGGTACACTTCCAGCGGATGGTCGGCGTTCGTCCTGTTGACTGCGCAGAGGATGTTGAATTCGACACGGTGCTTCTGGAGCAGACGGGCGGCTTTGAGGACCCGGTCGAACGTGCCGCGGCCCTGCCGGTCTCTCCGGTAGGCGTCATGGAGTTCCCCGGGGCCGTCCATGGAGAGACCGACCAGAAACTTGTTGTCGTGGAAGAACCGGCACCATTCGTCATCGAGAAGGATGCCGTTCGTCTGAAATGTGTTCTCGATACGCGTTTGGGACTTCGCATACTTCTCCTGCACCTTCATGGAGCGCCGGAAGAAGTCCAGCCCCATCAGGGTCGGCTCCCCTCCCTGCCAGGCAATCGTCACCTCGGGCACGCGATGCCCCTCGATGGTCTGGCGGATGTACTCCTCCATCACCCCGTCGGTCATCCGAAAGTCGCTGTCCGGGTACAGCTCCTCCTTCTTTAAGAAGAAGCAGTAGGCACAGGCAAGATTGCACCGTGCGCCGGTCGGTTTTGCCATGACGTGGAAGGCGGGGTGTGCCCCGTCATCAGACCTGCTCATCAAGCCGCTCCGTTCTCACACCTCTGATGGAATTGCCGGATATCCCACAGGCAAAAACTCAGGTAGACCGTTGCAATGACAGCCATCATCAGCGCACGGCCCCCCCGCGCTTTTCAGTTCAGCCGCTCTGTGACACCTCCTGATCTGCCCCGATTCGGCCGATTCCCCTGCCGGTATCACTGTTGTGGGCAGTTCAGCTCCGCTGTGAGGTTCTGGCGTGCATCCCGGGCGGCCTGTATCTGCGGACGGATGGTCCGTATGGCCTCAACGACGGTCGCATCGTCGGGGAGGTCCTGCACGGCCTGGTCGAGGTCTTCATACGCCGCGTTGAGCTGGTCGACCCGGATGTTGGCGACCTGGCCAGCGGACTCCCTGACACTCTCCATGGCGGACCGGACCTGGTCCCGCCCATCCCGGATATCTCCGACAGAAGATCTTACGCTGGTGTTCTCCATACTCTCAAGCGCTACCCCGAGTTCATCGAGATCCCGGCAGAGTTGCGCCTCCGCCTCTTCCTCGGACGGCTGGACGCACCCGGCACCGGCGCAGGCCAGGATGAGGACCACCGAGACGAAAAGCATCCACGTTCTCATACCTTCCACCCTGAGCAGAATGATTACTCGGGGCCGGGTAATAGGGAAGGTTATATTAAACTATCGTGATGCCTGACGTCAATCCGAGGGGCCGGCGCTCCGGGCTGTTGAGCAGAGGCACTCTCGTATCCCATTATACCGGCGAAAGCAACGTGCAAAATACGCTTCTTTATGAGCAAAGAAATGAGGGGAGGCCGTGCCCCCACACCCGGGCCCCGGGCTGTTCCCTCTCTCCGGTCATCCCGGCATCCGGAGAGCAAGGATGATCGCCGCGATTCCGCCGATGATGGCAAGCACCGCAAGGAGCAGCACCAGGCCCAGCGCCGCGATGAGCGGGTCTGCGATCAGGATCAGCCCGAAGATGATGCTCAGGATGCCGAGAATCGCCGTTCCCCACCCGTTGCCGGAGAACCCCTGCACCAGGTAGATCGCCCCGATGACGAGACCCTCCACCCCGATGATGATGGCAAAGACGGTCGGGATGAGGACGGCGCTGTAGAGCGGATAGATGAGCACGATCACTCCCGCGAGGATGCCGAGGATACCGACCAGCATCTTCCAACCCCATCCGGTCTTATCCCCGAAGAGGCTGAGGAGCACGACGATACCATTGAGCAGCCAGTAGACGCCGAGGACAGTGGCAAGGAGCGTCAGCGTCGGGATGGGGTAGACGAAGAAGAGAACGCCGAAGAGGGTTGCAATGATCCCGAGGAGTAGTACGAACCAGCGTGCCGCGCCCGCAACACCGGCCGTCTCCGGGAAGCCGGCGCCGGATTCAATATCGTTGGTCATAAGAGCACCATGCGCCGTATTCGCCGGCAGTATATAAGCGTATACGCTTCATGCCGGGAGACTCCGGCCTGCCTCTCATCCGCCCGTGGCCTTTTTGAGCGTGAACAGAAACGCCGCTCCCTCCTCATGGCGGCCCGGTACCCGGTCATCGGCCCAGATCCGTCCCCCGTAGCGTTCGACGAGGATCCGGACGAGATACAGCCCGAGCCCTTCTCCGACACCGCGTTTTTGCTGCTCGTAGCGATGGAAGACCGCCTGCTTGTCCGCATCCGGGATGCCGGGCCCGGTGTCCTCGACGGAGACCAGCACCTCGCCGTCCCGCTCCCCGACCCGGACGGTGATCTCGACCCCCGGGCCGCCGTACTTGACGGCGTTGCCGATGAGGTTTCCGAAGATCTCGCTGAGGAGGTCGTCGGCAAGGATCTGCCGGGGAGCACCCTCGTAGCGGATAAGGGCCTCCGGGAAGTTGGTGATCTCCGCCCTGATGGCCGCATCGAGATCCGTCGACCGGAGGAGTGGGAGTCCTGCGTGAATCCGCCGGATCTTCGAGACGATGCCGAGGATCTCGATGCTCTTCGCTATGCTGCGCTTCAGTTTCTCCGCGTACCCGGCCGGCTCTCCGTCCAGTGTCCCGATGAGCAGTTCGGCGTAGAGGTTCGAGACGTTCTCGGTGTTCCCGATATCGTGGGTCAGGATATCCAGGTACAGGTTTGCCTCCCGGTGCGAAGCCTCCAGTTGCCGATGCACCCGGGCGAGCTCGTCGGTGCGGTTCCGGAGTGCCTCTTCCGCTCTTCTCCGTTCGTGCACCTCGGCCGTCATCGCCTTGAGAAGTTTCTGCTGGTTGCGAAAGACGAAGAACGCGGCGAACACGGCGAGCAGGGTGGTGAAGGCGACGGTGCTGATGTGCGTCTCTATGATCGTAATATTCGGGTAAAAGAGCGTCTTGACGAACTGGAACGCGCTCATCAGCAGGAGCGTGATTGCGGCGACCTTTCCGAGCGCAAGGAGCATGCTGGTAGACCGGAATTCCTCGTTCAAGGTTATTCTCCGCGAAAGAACTGCTCCTGTCTGGTATCGTGCGATAGTGGCGTGATATAGTCGGGTGGCGCGTGCGCGGACATGGATACTCCCGATCACTGTCGGGCAGGTGGGGTGGGATTCTCACGTGCCCCGGTATCTGAAGGCTGGTTATCCCGATGTAGCACTTTCTTCACAATAAAGCAATCCCCGGGCATCGGTATGACGCGCCGGCAGGACGTGGGGGTGCAGTCCGGCTCCCGGAGGGCATCTCCCGGGCCCGTTTCCCGGCCCGGCACGAGCAGGCGTCTGCCCGGCGGCAGCGGGACCGTCGCAGTTCTCCGGCCTCGTCGTGGATGCGGTCCCGGTCGAGAACCCCTCTCTCATTTCTTTACGGCATACACCAGGTGGACCGTCCCCTGCTCCATCGGCACGGCTTTCCGGAGTTCGAGCGCCGTCCGCCCCCCGGCCCGGCCGAAGAGTTTCTTCTCCCCCTCGCCGACGATGACCGGGTGGACGATCAGGCTGATCGTATCCGCGATCCCTTCCCGGATCAGGACGTCGTTCAAGTCGGGGCCGGAATCGGAGACCACCCGCGTTATACCGAACCGCTTCCCGAGTTCCCGCAGGGCGCCCCGGAGATCCACCCGCTCCGTCCCGCACCGGATGAACGGGTACGCACGCTCGCGGAGGTAGTCGAGGTAGTCCTCCGCCGTCGTCTCCGAGACGAGGATGACGACGTCTTTTGTGTGCTCCATGTTCCGGTAGAAGTGGAGCAGGTTTTTGAGCACGCCCCTGCTGTCGACGATGACGCAGATGGGGCGGGGGTCGTCCGGCCGGACCCCGGGCCGGTGCCGGTCCGCCTCTTCCTCCGGCTCGCTAATATCCATGAACAGCTCGATCCCGGACTTCGCCGTGGCCGAACCCGCGAGCACCGCCCCCGGCTCGAGGGCGAGAAGTGCACCGTAGTGCAGCCCGAGGTCGACGTCAAAGCCCCTTACCGCGTGGTCCAGGCTCACGCTGTTGTGGATGATGACTTCAGGATACATCCTGGGAGATTATGAATGCCCGGGATATAAGGCGCTTGGATCCGTCCCGACCGGTCTCCGGCGGCCACGGCCCGACCGGTCTCCGGCGGCCACGGCCCGACCGGAAGAGAAAACCCTATCCCCTCTCCCGGCCGAGAACTCTTTACCGGAAGGTCTCAGGGCAGGAGACCGCCCCGGAGGATACCCGATGGAGATCCCGCCCAGTATCTATGACCGGATGGCCCGGAGCATGGCCGAACGGGAATCGCTCCTCTCGTCCCGGGCGACCAGGAACGCCGGCTACCTGCGAAGGTCCGGCCGCACACCCGAGGAGCCGGTCATCCGGCCGCCGTTCTTCCGGGACGCCGACAGGATCGTCCACTCGAAGGCGTACGCCCGCTATATCGACAAGACCCAGGTCTTCTACCTCGTCGAGAACGACCACATCACCCACCGCGTCCTCCACGTCCAGCTGGTCTCGAAGATCGCAAGGACGATCGGAAGAGCACTCGGCCTGAACGAGGACCTGATCGAGGCGATCGCCCTCGGCCACGACATCGGCCACGTACCCTACGGGCATCTCGGGGAGAAGTTCCTCGACGAGCTCTGCACCGAGCACGGGCTCGGGGGGTTCCGGCACAACGTCCAGAGCGTCCGGTTCCTCGACGTCGTCGAGGACTGCGACCTCACCCTGCAGGTGCTGGACGGGATCCTCTGCCACAACGGCGAGGTCCACGACCGGAGTCTCACGGTCGAGGGCGAGGCCGACTGGGACTCGTTTGCGGAGAAACTGCAGAGGATCGAGGGCGGGGGCGACGCGCTCCCCCTCACCGCCGAGGGGTGCGTCGTCAGGTGCGCCGACAGCATCTCCTACCTCGGCCGCGATCTTATGGACGCCCTCGAGGTCGAGGTGATCGGGGACGAAGACCTCGAGGCGTTCCCGGAGAACTGCATGGCCTTCCTCGGGATTACCGGGAGGAAGGACTTTTCAGGCATCAACCGGACGGTGCTCGACGTCCTCATCAGGGACATCATCGCGATGAGTTACGACGCCGACTGCATCGCCTTCTCGGCGGAGGCGTCGGCGTGCGTGGAGGCCTTCAAAAAGTTCAACATGGACCACATCTACGGGAACGGAAAACTCCTGAGAAATGAAGAGAAGATCCGGTTCATGTTCCACTATCTCTTCGAGCACATCCTTGAGGACATCGAGGAGGAGCGCCGGGACTCGCCGGTCTATGAAGATCTCATCGATGCATCGTGGGCGTCCCGCGAATACATCGGTGCCGCCGCACCGGCGGAGCTCGCGAGGGACTTCATCGCCGGGATGACGGACCGTTACTTCGAGCAGGTCTTCCGGCGGAGCATCCTTCCAGTGAGGGTCCGGTCGCGGTATCGGGGATAGCGCCCCGCCGAAACCTACATCGTGTTGAGCATCGGATCATGGATAGATGAACCGCTGCTTGCCGGGAGGAGGCGTGATCCCATCCGGATGAACCACGGGTGCCCGGCCGTCCTGGTCCACGGGTGGCGGAGCCATCCCGGCATCTGGAACCGACTCACCCCGGGACTCTCGGAGGCCGCGATGCCCTTCTGGAAGTTCGACCACACCGCGATGCAGGATGCCGGGACGGAGACGATCGCCCTCGCTCTCCGGGATTACATCCACCAAAAGCGGGAGGAGACCGGGTACGGCGGCCCGGTCGACATCGTCTGCCACTCGATGGGGACGTGCATCGCCCGGTATCTCCTCGAAGTCCTCGACGGCGACGACCGGGAGGAGCAGGTCCGGCTCCTGGTCGGGATCGGCCCGCCGAACAACGGCTCGGCCATGGCCGAACTCTTCAACGACCCCGAACGGGGACCTGAGGTGATCCGGCGGCTTAGCGGGGTCTTCGTGCCGCAGGATTACGACCCCGGCGAGGATACCATCGTCCAGGAGTTCCGGCCCGGGAGCAGAACCGTCGCGGCGCTCCGGGACGCCGGGACCCGCGACGATATCGCGTACCGGATCATACTCGCCGCGAACCTCACCGGGACCCCGGCATTCTTCCCGGCCTTCGACGGCAAAACCTGGGAGATCGCCCCGGACGGGGGGTGGCGGACAACCTACGCCGGCGACGGTATCGTCCCCCATACCGACTCACTCCTTCCGGGGGCGGGCGTCGACGTGCTTCCGGCAGACCCAGGGAACCTTATCCGGCACCCGGAGCACTACTGCCACATCGGGTTGCCGAGAAACCCCGAAGTCGTCGCCCGCGTCACGGAGTACCTCTCGGCGCCCCTCACTCCCTCCGCAGGGCCCGCCGTGCGGACTCCGCCCAGGCGTTGATCGCCCGTTCCAGATCCTCCCCGGCCTTCCGTGCCGCCTGCTCGATACGCTCGTGCCCTTCCGGCGTCCCGAAGAGGTGATGGCCTGCGTTCACCACGTCGTTGACCGCCTTCCGGACCGAGTTGGATGCCTCGTGCACATGCTCATCAACGGTAGGGGCTGCCGGTGCCGGCTCCTCCTCCGGTGCGGGGGCAGGGTCGACGATCCATCGCCCCCGCTCGAAGCGACCTTCTGTCTCGCTCATACGCGTGGGTGTAGGTCCGCCCGGGATAAAAACCTGGCTTTTTTGCACCGCACTTCCGGTGTCCGTCCGGCCCCGGTTGCAGGAAGTGCGCAGATTCATCTACCTCCGGGGTACAGGAGAAGAACAATGATCAGGGTTGCCGCCATCGAGGCATGCGGGCGGGCGCTCTCCCCGGGCACCTGCCGGGTCCGGATCGTACGAGCAGCCGCGTTCGTGTTCCTCTTTATCCTGGTGGTTCCACTCCTTCTCGGCCTCGCCTTCGGTGTCCCTCCGTCGGCGGTCCTCGCCCTCGTCGCATCGACCCTCCTCCTTCAGGCGGCCGCGGCCGTCGTCGGCCTCTCGCTCGGGCTGCCCCCTGCGGTCGTGCTCGTCTTCCTGACGTCGGTGGCGGTCGCCGTCATGATCGGCATCCTCGAGGTCTGCGACCTCTTCGCCGGGAGCTCCCGGAGGGTCCAGGGGCTTCTCCGGAAGATCGATGAAAAGGCAGGGAATATCGATTACCTGAAGCGCTATGGCGCCCTGATGCTGATCCCGATCATATGGATCCCCGGAATCGCCCTCTACGGGGCCCCCGTCGTCGCGTGGCTCTTCCAGTACCGGCGGACCACCTCTCTCCTCTACATGATCGCCGGATGGGTGGTTGCGGTCGTCGCGGTCATGGCGGCGGCGGTGGGTCTTGTCCGCCTGGCTTTCTGAATTGTGGTGGCCGCGTTTTCCGGCACGCCGCCATCGATCTTTCTCCTCTCATTCCGGCCACCTCCGGGAAAGACTACCTGCCCCTTCTCCTCCCTAGCGGGGGCTTGACCCGAAGATATAAATGTTCACAATTGTTATCTATACTGGGCACGATTAACAATTGTTAATTCACGACCATGCCGAGGTGGCGGAACGGCTACGCGGTTGACTGCAGATCAACTCCATCCCGGTTCGACTCCGGGCCCCGGCTCTCCATGAAGGAACAGATCCAGAAGACGTTCGAAGCGCTCTTCGCGCTCGAGGATATCCGGGAGGTGCTCCGGGAGGCGCTCCCGACCGGCCCGGACCCCGCCGAAGAGCAGGCGATCCGGGAGGGCGTCGCCCGGGTCCGTGCCGTCCTCGACGACCTGGAGAGAGGGACGGGCTCACCGGAGGTCACGAAGATCGCCGGCAGCCTCGATGTCCGGAACAGGGAGGAGGCATACATCAACATCCAGCCGATCCAGGCCGCCGGCCGCCTGACCCTCGAGGCCAGGAAGGCCCTCATCGCCTACGGCGACGGCTACTCCACCTGCGACGCCTGCCGCAAACCCTTCTGTCTCGATAAGATCACGAAGCCCCCCATCGCGGCGTTCCACGAGGACCTTGCCCGGTTCCTGAACATGGACGTGGTCCGCGTCGTCCCCGGCGCCCGCCGGGGGTTCCAGGCGGTCGCCTCCACGCTCGTCGGGAAAGACGACCCGGTCATCGTCTCGGCTCTCGCTCACTACACGGAGTTCCTGGCCGTCGAAGGGGCGGGAGGCGTGGTGAAGGAG
Organism: Methanobacteriota archaeon; assembly: GCA_023436625.1. Lineage (GTDB taxonomy): Archaea > Halobacteriota > Methanomicrobia > Methanomicrobiales > Methanoculleaceae > Methanoculleus. The sequence goes on from JAEZIP010000002.1 coordinate 40,972, forward strand.
GTCCCGGTCTCGAAAGAGAACCTCGTCACCCCCGACGCCGTCGCCGAGAAGATCGAGGACGTCCGGCGGGAGACCGGGAGGAATCCGGCGCTCGCCATGATCGATCACGTCGACTACCAGTTCGGGAACGTTCACGACGTCGCCGGCATCGCGAAGGTCGCTCACCAGTACGACATCCCCTTCCTCCTCAACGGGGCCTACACCGTCGGCACCATGCCGGTGGACGGGAAGGCTATCGGGGCCGACTTCGTCGTCGGCTCCGGGCACAAGAGTATGGCCTCCCCCGCCCCGTCCGGGGTCCTCGCCGCCACCGCCGAGTGGGCGCCGCGGGTCTTTCGGACCACGGCGATGACCGGGGACCTCACTCACCGGAAGTTCGGGGTCAAGGAGGTGGAGATGCTCGGGTGCACCCTGATGGGGGCGAACCTCATCGCCATGATGGCCTCGTTCCCGACCGTCCGGGAGCGTACCCTCCGCTGGGACGAGGAAGTGAAGAAGTCCAACCACTTCATCGACGGCCTTCTTTCCATCGAGGGCACGAAGGTCCTCTCCGAGTATCCCCGGAAGCACACCCTCACCAAAGTGGACACCACCGGGAGTTTCGATACGGTCGCCGCGACCCACAAGCGGCGGGGCTTCTTCCTCTCCGACGAGCTCTCCCGGCGGGGTATCGCCGGGGAGTTCGCCGGCGCCACCCGGACCTGGAAACTGAACACCTTCGGCCTTTCATGGAAGAAGATCCGCTACCTGACGGAGGCTTTCCGGGAGATCGCCGCGAAATACGACCTGAACGTTACGACAGGAACTGAATCAGCATGAGCAGACACCACTACCGGCCGGGCACGCTCGCCCTCCACGCCGGCCAATCGCCCGACCCGACGACGGGAGCCCGGGCCGTACCGATCTACCAGACGACCTCTTACGTCTTCCGCGACACGGAGCACGCAGCGAACCTCTTTGCGCTCAAAGAGCCCGGGAACATCTACACGCGGCTGATGAACCCCACAACCGACGTCTTCGAGCAGCGGATGGCCGCCGTCGAAGGGGGAACCGGGGCGCTCGCGGTCGCTTCGGGCATGGCGGCGATCTCGAGCGCCCTCCTTGCCGTCACCCGGCCGGGCGACGAGATCGTCGCCGCCGACAACCTCTACGGCGGCACCTACGAGCTCTTCAACTACACGTTCCAAAAACTCGGGCGGAAGGTGGTCTTCGTCGACTCGACCGATCCGGAGGCCTTCCGGGCGGCGATAACAGAGAAGACCCGGGCGGTCTACGCGGAGTCGATCGGAAATCCCAAACTGGACGTTCCCGACTTCGAAGCCGTCGCGGCGATCGCCCACGAGGCCGGCGTGCCGTTCGTCGTGGACAACACCGCCGCGGTCGGTCTGGTCCGCCCCATCGACCACGGCGCCGATATCGTCGTCCTCTCGGCCACCAAGTTCGTCGGGGGTCACGGCACCTCCATCGGCGGGGCGATCGTCGACGGAGGATCGTTTTCCTGGGACAACGGGAAGTTCCCCGGGTTCACCGAGCCCGACCCCTCGTACCACGGGCTGCAGTACTGGGAGACGTTTCGCGACTACCCGGGTATCGGGAACGTCGCCCTCGCCTATAAGGTCCGGCTCGAGGTCCTCCGGGACATGGGCGCGTGCCTCTCGCCGATGAACGCCTTCCTCCTCCTGCTGGGGCTGGAGACGCTCCACCTCCGGATGGAACGGCACTCGGAGAATGCTCTTCGCGTCGCCCGGTTCCTCCGGGACCACCCGAAGGTCGCCTGGGTGAACTACCCCGGCCTCCCCGATCACCCGGCCCACGCCGTCGCCCGGAAGTACCTGGCCGGCGGTTTCGGCGCCCTGGTCGGGTTCGGGGTGAAAGGGGGGTGCGATGCGAGCAGGAAGGTTATCGAGCGCCTGCGGCTCTTCTCGCACCTCGCCAACATCGGCGACGCGAAGAGTCTCGTCATCCACCCCGCGAGCACCACCCACCAGCAGCTGACGCCCGCGGAGCAGGCGGCGTGCGGTGTCACCCCGGACTACATACGTCTCTCCGTCGGAATAGAGGATGTCAGGGATATCATCGAAGACCTCGACCAGGCTCTGCGGGATGCGTAACATGCCCGGTTCGGTCGGCACCGTGAGGACCGAGTACGTCACCTTCTCCGAATCCCTCGCCCTCGAGAGCGGTGCGGTTCTCGCGCCGGTGACGATCGCCTACGAGACCTACGGCCGGCTGAACCGGGAGAAGAGCAACGCGATCCTGATCTGCCACGCTCTCTCCGGCGACGCCCATGCGGCAGGCTATCACGAGGGGGCCGGCCGGCCGGGATGGTGGGACGAGGTCGTCGGTCCCGGAAAAGCCTTCGACACCGACCGCTACTTCGTCGTCTGCTCGAACGTCGTCGGGGGATGCAAGGGCTCGACCGGGCCGGCCTCCGCCGACCCGGCGACCGGCCGGCCCTACGCCCTCGCGTTTCCCGTGATCACCGTGCGGGACATGGTCCGGGCGCAGAAACGACTGATAGAGCACCTCGGGATCGACTGCCTCGCCGCGGTGGCAGGCGGTTCGATGGGCGGCATGCAGGCGCTCCAGTGGGCGGTCGCCTACCCGGAGGCGGTCCGGAAGGTGATCGCGATCGCCACGACCGCACGCTCGACCGCCCAGCAGATCGCCTTCAACGAGGTCGGGCGGCAGGCGATCACGGCCGACCCCGCGTGGGCGGGCGGAGACTACCCGGCCGATCGCCCCCCGGTGCAGGGACTTCGCCTCGCCCGGATGATCGGGCACATCACCTACCTCTCCGACGGGGCGATGCGCGAGAAGTTCGGGCGCAACCTGCAGGGCCGCAGCACCGTCGGTTACGGCTTCTCCACCGAGTTCCAGGTCGAGAGCTACCTCCACCACCAGGGCGACGCCTTCACCCGGCGGTTCGACGCCAACTCCTACCTCTACATCACCCGGGCGCTCGACTACTTCGACCTCGCCGTGGACGATTCGCTCGCCGCCGGTTTTGCCGGGGTGAAGGCCTCGTTTCTGGTCGTCTCGGTCTCCTCCGACTGGCTCTACCCGCCCTACCAGTCCGAGGAGATCGCGAACGCCCTGGCCGCGAACGGCATTTCCGTCCAGTACTGCGAGATCCGGTCGAATTACGGGCACGATGCCTTCCTCCTCGAAGACGGGCAGATGAACTACCTCATCGGCACGTTCCTCGATCACCTGCTCGTCCGGGACGTCATGGAGACGGACGCCCCGACCATCGCCGAACGGGCGTCCATTCACGACGCCGCGAGGATCATGATCGAGAACGCCGTCAATCACCTCCCCGTCCTCGCCGAACGGGGCGACCTTGCCGGGATCGTCACCTCCTGGGACATCGCGAAGGCGGTCGCCTGCAGTTACGGGAGCCTCGACGAGATCATGTCCCGCTCGGTCGTCACCGCCGCGCCGGACGAACCGGTCACGGAGGCCGCCCGGAGGATGGAGGAACGCTCTATATCAGCCCTTCCCGTCGTCGACGCAGACCGGCGGGTGATCGGGCTCATCTCAAGCGATGCGATCAGCACGCTGATAGGACGATGCGCATGACAACACAAGCAGAAAAGAATGAATCGGCCCTCCTGGTCTTCGGATGCCCGGAGGTCCCGGTGCAGGCGGCGATCGGCCTCTACCTTGCAGGCCGGCTCGCCGAGAACGATTACGACGTGGTCACGGCCGGAAACCCATCGGTCCTCGGGCTCCTCCGCGTCTCCGACCTAAAAAAGCACTACATCGGAAAGACCGTCGACCTTGACCGCTGTATCGGGGAGGTTGCGGAGAAGAAACGGGACGCCGCCCTCTGCGTGGTCTTCGCCCATAACGATGCCGGCATCTCCTACGCCGCCTCGATGCGCTACCTCCTCCCGGAAGCGCGTCTCGTCGTCGTTGTCTTCGGTCGGAACGCCGAGGAGCTCGCAGCACAGGTCGACTTCCCCTGCGAAAAGATCGTGGAGAAGGCGGTCCACAACCCGGGGAAACTGAAGAAAGGCATCGATGAGGTCTTCGGATGGCGTGCATAGACGAGCTCGACCCCGAGATTCTCCTCCGGGGAGCCTCCTTTGCGGAGTGCCGGGCTATGGTGGAGAAGCGTTGCCGCGAGGTCTACTACGTCGACCCGGGGTACGCGATCTTCGATACGCACATCATCGGGGTCCCGCCGATCGCCGTCGGGGTGGAGGAGGATGCCTTCATCGTTCTCCCCTACACCAAGCCCTGCTACGGGACGTTCCTGATCCGGGTGCCGGGGGGCGAGGAGATCGAGCGGCTCAGGCGGAAGGGGAGACGGAGACCATGACCGATCCGGACCGGGTCTGGCTGGTGCGCTACTCCGAGGTCTTCCTCAAGTCGGAGCCCGTCCGCAGGAGATGGGAGCAGGCGCTTATCCGGAACATCAAGAGGGTGCTTCCGGCGGCGGAACCCCTGCGTGAGCGCGGGAGGATCTGGCTCAGGGGGGAGATCGATCAGGAAGTACTCAAGAATGTCTTCGGGATCGTCTCGTTCTCGCTCTGCGACGTCGTCCCGCTCGACGATCTCCCGGCAGGCATCCTCGGGTTCTGCGAGCGCCGCGGTATCGGGGAGGCGGCGACCTTCGCCCTCCGGGTCCGGCGCATCGGGAAGCATCCCTTCACCTCCCGGGATCTTGCCGAACGGCTCGGAGACCTGATCCGGGCGGAGTACCCGCACCTTTCGGTCGACCTCGACGGCCCGGAGCGGGAGATCTTCGTCGAGATCCGGGACGGGACCTGCTACCTCTTCGACCAGAAGATCCCGGCCGTCGGCGGCATCCCGCTCGGCGTCGAGGGAACGCTCGTCGCGCTCGTCTCCGGCGGGATCGACTCCCCGGTCGCGGCCTATCTGATGATGAAGCGCGGGTGCCGGATCGTCCCCGTCTACGTCGGGCTCGAGGGTTACCTCGACGAGACGAACCTCGCCCGGACGGAGGCCACGGTCGAGGCCCTCCGCCGGTACCAGCCGGATATCGACCTTGCGGTCGTCGAGGACGGCTACCTCGCCCGGGCGCGGCGGGCGCTCGAGGAGCGGGGAGAGGAGCGCTACACCTGCCTCCTCTGCAAGCGGCGGATGTACCGGATCGCCGCCGAGGTCGCCCGGAGGGAGGGAGCAAAGGGGTTCGTCACCGGGGAGTCGATGGGGCAGGTCGCGTCGCAGACCCTCGACAACCTGGCGGTGCTCACCGATGCGGCGACGATCCCGGTCTACCGGCCGCTGATCGGGTTCGACAAGGGGGATGTCGTCCGGCTTGCCCGCGAGATCGGGACGTTCGACGCGTCGATTACCCCTGCCTGCGGGTGCGGGGCGGTGCCGGCACGGCCCGCCACCGCCGCGACGATCGAGACGGTCCGCGCTCTCGAGGATGCGGTGGGAAATGCTGATGATGTGGGAGCGCTTGCAGGTTCGAAAGATGCATGAGTGAGAGAAGGAGGCTGATACCGATGGGACGGATATACCATGACATCACCTGGACGATCGGGAACACCCCGCTCGTCCGGCTGAACCGGGTGACGGAAGGCTCCCGTGCGACGGTCCTCGCCAAGGTGGAGTCGTTCAACCCGATGGGAAGCGTGAAAGACCGGATAGGTGTCGCGATGATCGACGGGGCCGAGCGAACCGGCGAGATCCGGGAGGGGACGACGATCGTCGAGGCGACGAGCGGCAACACCGGGATTGCACTCGCGTTCGTCTGTGCCGCCCGCGGCTACCCGCTCGTGCTCGTGATGCCCGATACGATGAGCGTGGAACGGCGAAAACTCCTTGCAGCGCTTGGCGCCGAGGTGGTCCTCACGCCCGGAGCCGAGGGGATGAGGGGAGCGGTCGGCCGCGCGGCCCACATCGCCGCCGAGAACCCGAACACCTACTTCGTGCCCCGGCAGTTCGAGAACCCGGCAAATCCCGCCGTCCATCGCCGGACGACGGCCGAAGAGATCTGGAGGGACACCGACGGGACCGTCGATGCCGTCGTCGCCGGCGTCGGGACGGGCGGGACGATCACCGGGGTCGCGGAGGTCATCAAGGTCCGAAAACCCTCTTTTAGGGCAATCGCCGTCGAACCGGCGGAGTCTCCCGTCCTCTCCGGCGGGACGGCCGGCCCCCACCGGATCCAGGGGATCGGGGCCGGGTTCGTGCCGGATGTCCTCAGAACCGATCTCGTCGACGAGATCCTCAGGGTCACCTCCGCGGACGCCTTTGTGATGAGCCGCCAGCTCGCCGCAAAGGAGGGGATCCTCGCCGGGATATCGTCGGGCGCCGCGGTCCACGCGGCCTTGCAGGTCGCGGCCCGGCAGGAGTTCGAGGGAAAGACGATCGTCGTGATCCTCCCGGATACCGGCGAGCGCTATCTCTCGACCGATCTCTTCGGAGCATGACGGGGGACGGGACGCGGTGAGCATCAGGGAAGATATCCGGACGGTCTTTGCAAAAGACCCGGCGGCCCGGTCGACGCTCGAGGTGATCTGCTGCTACCCGGGCCTCCACGCCATCTGGGCGCACCGGATCGCGCACGCCTTCTACCGCCGTCGGCTCTATTTCCCGGCGAGGTTCGTCTCCCATGTCGCCAGGGCGCTGACCGGGATCGAGATCCACCCCGGCGCGAAGATCGGGCGCCGGGTCTTCATCGACCACGGCTCAGGCGTCGTGATCGGCGAGACGGCGGAGGTCGGCGACGATGTCCTGATCTACATGGGCGTGGTCCTCGGCGGCACCGCGCTCGAACGGACGAAGCGGCACCCGACCATCGAGGACAACGTCGTCATAGGATCGGGGGCGAGCGTCCTCGGCCCCGTCACCGTCGGCCGCGGAGCAAAGATCGGGGCGGGTTCGGTCGTCGTCCGCCCCGTCCCCGCCGGTGCGACGGTCGTCGGCGTCCCAGGCAGGCTCGCCGGCCCGAAGTGCCGGAAGGGCCAGGAAAGACTCGACCGCGGCGACCTCCCCGACCCGATGCTCCGGGTGGTCAGCCGCATGCTTGATAGGCAGAACCGGATCGACGAGCGGCTCCGGGCGGTGGAGCGGTCGGGATTGGTCGGCGGCAAACGGCAGGAGGAGATCGCGCTCGAGGAGAGTGTCCGGGCGGCGCTCAAAGAGGTGATCGACCCGGAGGTCGGGATCGACGTCGTCGATCTCGGCCTCGTCAAGGGGATCACCGTCCAGGACTCCTCGGTGCTCGTGGAGATGGTCCTCACCACCGCCGCCTGCCCGCTCGTCGACTACCTCTCCGACCAGGTCAGGAGCCGGGTGCTCGACATAAGCGGCGTCCGGGACGTCGAGGTCCGGGTGCTCGACGAACCCTGGGACTGGGACCGGTTCTTCGATCAGCGGGACGTTCTCAGGGAGTTCTGAAGTCCGGATACCCTACCGGGGGAGGTCCAGCATCCGTTCGATCGCCGTCCGCGCCCGGGCGGCGGTCTCCTCCGGGACCGTCACCCGCGGTTCGAGTCTCTCGAGGGCCGCGTGTACCTTCGCGAGATCGGTCTTTTTCATGTTGACGCAGACCGCCCGGTTCGAGAGGGGGAAGAAGGCCTTTCTTGGGCACTGTTTTTTTAGCTGGTGGAGGAGCCCGACCTCGGTGCCGATGACGAACTCCCGGCGGGGGCTCGCACAGGCGTGCCGCACCATCCCCGAGGTCGAGAAGACGTGGTCGGCGCGGTCGATCACCTCGGGCCGGCACTCGGGATGGACGAGCACCTCGGCGTCCGGGTGGGCGCGGCGGGCATCCTCCACGTCCCGGGCCGTCATCCGGTCGTGGACGATGCAGTAGCCGTCCCAGGGGAGGATCTCCTTCTTCGTGAACCTCGCGACGTAGCGGGCGAGGTTTCTGTCGGGGAGGAAGATCACCTGCTCTGCGTCGAGCGCCTCGACGACGGCGACGGCGTTTGCGGAGGTGCAGCAGATATCGCTCTCCGCTTTCACTTCGGCCGAGGTGTTGACGTAGGCGACGACGGCGGCGTCCGGGAAGCGCTCGCGGAGCACCCGGACCTCGCCGGCGGTGACCATCTCCGCCATCGGGCAGCAGGCGTCGGTCGCGGGCAGGACGACCGTCTTCTCCGGCGAGAGGATCGCCGCCGTCTCGGCCATGAAGTCGACGCCGCAGAAGACGAGGACATCAGCGTCCATGGCGACGGCTGCCCGGGCGAGTTCGAGCGAGTCCCCGACGAGGTCGGCGACCTCCTGCACCGCCGGGATCTGGTAGTTGTGGGCGAGGATGACGGCGCTCTGCTTCTCTTTCAGCCCGGCTATCTCTTCGACGAGGGTCTGGGCGGGACTGGAAGATGGGATGGTATCACAACCTCTCTTTGCAGTCGGCGATGCGGTCCTGTCCATAACTGTTATCCCTGTGCTCACTTAACAATTGTTAATACGTGATCCGGCCCGGGTTGCCGGACTTACAGGGACGATCCCATGGCGCGAATCTTATCCGAACAGGACGTGACGATCCTGAAGAAATCTGCCCCGGAATGCCTGGGGCTGGTCTGCGCGGGTTCGGGAGGGCCATACCGGTCCATTCTCCCCCCGCTTGCGAACCACTACGCGGCGGACGCAGAGGATTTCCGGAAGCGGCTGGAACGGCTGAACAATGACGACCTCCGTTACCTCGTAGGACTGATACTGGACGGGAGCGAGAGCCTCGGCTGCGTTCCTCCCGAGCATATTGAGGTCTTCCTCACCTTCGTCGATGACCGGCTCGGCCGGGACGCCGCCCTCGCGATCCTGCAGTATTACGAGAGCGAGGACGGGTGCGTCCGGTGAGCCCCTGCCTCAGACATCCTGGAATGGGGTGAGGTCGCACCCGGTACAGGGGAGGCACATCGTCCTCGCCCGCCGGGGGTCAAGGTCGTGCCGTTCCAGTATATCGCGGGTCATCGCCGCGAGGCGGAGAAGCCGCTCCGGCGACGGGCGCTCGACGGCGATCTCCCCCGCCCGGAGGGGCGATGCGGAGATCGGCCGGAGGATGGGAATGACGCCTATCCTCGCAAGAAGGGCGACGCCGTCTCTGATCGTTTCGTCGTCCTCACCGAGGCCGATGATGAAGTTCGAGAAGACGGCGTTCCTCCCAAAGACCTCCACTGCTCCCACCAGTGCGTCGAGGATGAACGGGAGGGAGAGGCCGGGGCAGACCCGCGAAAAGATTGCCGGATCCATCGTCTCGACGTTGTACTTGATCTCGTCGGCACCGGCGGCGCGAAGGGTCCCGGTCGAGGCCGCGGTCGGGTAGACCGAGACCCCGATCGGGAGGTCGAACCGCGCCCGGAGCGCTTTCACCACGGCCGCCATTCGTTCCACTTCGCTCTCCGGCGATTCGGCGACGCCGCTCGTGAGGGAGATTGCAGAGAGGCTCCCCTCGGCGGCAGCCTCCTCGACCATCCTGATGACCGTTCCCGTATCCTTGATCGTCCCGTCGAGTTTCGGCACCGGGCAGAATTTACAGTCGTAGATGCAGCGCTCGCTGACGGTGATATAGGCCTGCTCCGGGCAGTGACAGAGCGGGCGCTCGAGCCTGCCCCGTGCAATCGTCTTCCCATCGTGGATGACGGCGACGGCGTCCCCGTCGGGAACGACCCGGAGCGGCGATGCCGGGTTGATGGAGAGCCTGACCCGCCGGCTGCCGGAACGGATGAAGACCGATGTTCCTCCGGCGCCGGGGCCCGCCGTCGCCGTCGTCGGCAGGAGATCCGCGCCGAGCACTTCGTCGATGCTCGCCGATCCGATGCTGATGAGGTATGCTTTCTCCTCGGGTGTCATGGTGTGCATGCGTTCAACTCCTCCCTCTCGTTGTCGTGGCCGCCGGGGGCACTGACTTAACAATTGTTAACTGGCATACGGATCTCTCCGGTGACCCTTATATTTCTTGTTGTTGCGGCAGATTCGGTCGCATTCTGCCCCGGATTCCTGAGGATATTTATGGGGTGGCGGGACCAACACTCAAGTACAGTATGCAGATCATCCTCCCGGACAGAAGCGTGCGGACGTTTTCCTGCCCTTCCGCACCGATAGAAGAGATTCTCCTCGAGCTCGGGATCAACCCGGCGACCGTGATCGTCGTGAAGAACGGCAAGATCGTCCCCGAGGACGTGACGGTGGACGAGGGCGACGAGATCCGGATCCTCCGGTTCTCGCACGGCGGGTGAACCGGTGACTCCCATAGAGAACCGGTGCTCCCTCTGCCGCGAACCTGCGGTCGTCCGCCTCATCGAGCCGGAACGGCGGTTATGCGCCGGCCACTTCATCGAGGACGCCGAGGCCCGCGTCCTCGCCGCCATCGAACATGAATGCATGATCTCGCCGGGCGACCGGATTGCCGTCGGCCTGAGCGGGGGAAAAGACAGCACCGCCCTGCTCCTGCTGCTCCACCGTTTCCTCCCGGCGCTCGGCGCAACCCTCGTCGCGGTCACCGTCGACGAGGGCATCGCGGGCTATCGGGAGGATACTATCAGGGCCGCGGAGGCACTGACGGAAGAGGTTGGCGTCGAGCACGAGATCGTCACGTTCACCGACCTCTTCGGGGGCGATCTCGACAGGCTGCTCGTCGGAAGGGAGGCGCAGGGCTGCACCGTCTGCGGCGTGCTGCGCAGGGGGGCGCTCGTCGAAGCGGTGAAGCGGACCGGCGCGACGAAACTTGCCACCGGCCACAACCTCGACGATGAGGCGCAGTCGGTCCTGATGAACGTCCTCCGCGGCGACCTCCCCCACCTCCTCCAGGACACCTCCGCCGGGCATCCGGGGCACTTCGTCCCGCGGATAAAACCGCTCGCCGTCCTCTCCGAGAAGGAGATCGTGACCTACCTCCTCCTCCGCGGCTATTTCCGCGACCTGCCCGAGTGCCCGTACGCCGGGACCGCGCTCCGGTCGGAGGTGCGATCGATGCTTGCCGGGCTCGAGCACCGTCACCCGGGCGCGACGGCTCGCCTCATGCGGTTCCGCGACGGGGTCAGGCGTTCGGCCTGCCCCGCGGAGCCGGCGAAGGCGCTTTCCACCTGCCGTATCTGCGGAGAACTTGCGAGCGGCGAGGTCTGTCAGGTCTGCAGGCTGCTTGAGCGGTGACGGCAGCCCCACTTCACTCGCCGGCGGGCGGCGTCGATGCGCTGCGGACCCGCTCCCGCCCTGTATAGATATTCATCTTCCTGCTCCGCACGAACCCGACGACCGTGAGCCCGCCTGCCTCCGCGGCCTCGACGGCGGTGGTGGTCGTCGCTCCCCGCGAGACGATCACCGGGATGTTCGCGACCAGGCACTTCCTGACCATCTCGGAGGAGATCCGGCCGGAGCTGACCGCAAACGTCCGTGAAAAGTCGATCCCTTCGAGGAGGCCGTGGCCTATAACCCGGTCGAGGGCGTTGTGCCGGCCGATATCCTCGGCGATCCGGATTGCCCGACCGTCTGCGTCGAAGAGCCCGACGAGGTGGATGCCGCCGGTGATCCGGTGGAGGTCCGAGTCGAGCGTCTCTTTCGTCGCCGCCCGGATCGCCTCGGGCGAGAGGGTGAGATCCGATGCGATCCCGGGAAGCCTTCCGGCGTCGAGGAATGAGGTGCTTCCGCCGCACCCGGAGAGGACGGTCTTGTGGGAGGTCAGGATCGCGAACGGGTTCTTTGTGAGAACGCTCGCGGTGTTCCCCTCGATGCGGATCGACTCGATCTCACAAAGCTCCCTGACGATCCGCTCCGTGTAGAGGAATCCCACGACGAACTCCCGGAGCATCGCCGGGCTCGTCATGGCGGTGAGGGCGTGGCGCCCGTTGACGGTCACGGAGAGGGGCATCTCCTCGACGACGGGATGGGTCGCAGGAACGAACGTCTCCCCGTCGCCTTTGACGATCGGCAGTTCCCGGTAGAGCATCAGCTCGCCCTCCGGGATATCTCTTCGATGGTGGCTATCAGCGTATCAATCTCCTCTCTGGTGGTGTAGATGTAGGTGCTCGCCCGCACCGTTCCGTCCGGGAGGCCGAGGTGCTCCATGAGCGGCTGGCAGCAATGGTGCCCCGACCGGACCAGGACGGCCGCGGCCTCGTCGAGGACCTGCGCCACCTCGTGCGGGTGCATCCCTTCGACCGTGAACGAGACGACCCCGATCCGTTCGCCGGACGCATCCGGTCCCGCGACCGCGACGCCGTCGAGCGCGGCAAGCCCGTCTATAAGCCGGGCAGCGAGCCGCTCCTCGTGCCGCCGCACCGTCTCCATCCCGATCTCCCGGAGGTACGCCGCCGCCCGTGCAAGCCCGATGGCGCCGGCGATCGGCGGCGTTCCCGCCTCGTAGCGCTGCTCCCCGGGAGCGAGAGTATACCCCCCGGCCGTCCCGGTCTCGACCGCCCCGCCCCCGCCGCAGAGCGGTTCAAGGTCCGGCCGGCGCATCCAGAGCCCGCCCGTCCCGGTCGGGCCGAGCATCTTGTGGCCCGAGAAGCAGAAGTAGTCGCACCCGATGGCGGCGACGTCGACCGGGAGGTGCGGGACCGACTGGGCGCCGTCGATGAGGAGCCGTGCGCCCCGGTCGCGGCATATCCCGGCGATCTCCCCGACCGGGAGGACGGTGCCGAGGACGTTTGATGCGTGGGTGACGGCGACGAGCCGGGTGTCGTCGCGGACGGCCGCCTCCAGATCGGCGAGGTCGAGGCTGCCCTCAGCGTCCGGCCGGACGATATCCACCGCGACCCCTCGCTCCCTGAGCCGGAGCCAGGGGAGGAGGTTCGAGTGGTGTTCGAGGATGGTCGTCACCACCCGGTCGCCCCGCTGCCAGGCGAGGCCGGCGGCGACCGCCCCGATCGCCTCGGTAGTGTTCCGGGTGACGGCAAGGGCGCCGCCCTCTCCCCCGATGAATGCCCTGACGGCGTCGCGGGCGTCCCGGTAGCGGTGGGTGGCGACAACGGCGAGCCGGTGCATCCCCCTCCCGACGTTCGAGCGGTACCGCAGATCGTACTCGACCATCGCCTGGACCACCGGTTTCGGGGTCAGCGACGTGGCGGCGCTGTCCAGGTAGATGAGGTCCCGGGTGATCGGGAAATCCGTCCTGCAGTCCTCGATCTTCATAACACCTCGTCCATGCTCCCGCTCCGGTACCCGGCGAGGTCCAGAGCGACGTAGGAAAAGCCGATCTCCCGGAACGCGGCCGTGACCCCGTCCCGCATTGCAACGAGCCGTTCCAGTTCATCGGGGGGCACCTCGATCCGGGCGACGTCGCCGTGCACCCGGACCCGCACCTGGGAGAATCCCTGGTCTTGCAGGGCCTCCTCGGCCGCCTCGATCCGTCCGAGCGCCTCTTCCGTGATCTCGTCCCCGTAGGGGATGCGGGTGGCGAGACAGGCCGCCGAAGGCTTGTTCCAGAACGGGAACCCGCATTCGCGGGCGATCCTGCGGACGTCGTCCTTCGTCGCACCCGCCCCGGCGAGGGGGTGGCAGATCCCCTCCTCGTCGCTTGCGGCGAGCCCCGGGCGGTATGTTCCGAGGTCGTCGGCGTTCGTCCCGTCTGCGACCGTGCCGATGCCTTCCTGCCGGGCCAGTTCCTTCAGCAGGCGGGAGGATGCTTTCTTGCAGGTGTAACACCGGTCGGGCCGGTTCGCCCGGAAGGTTTCGTCACGGAGGACCGGGAACGCCACGACCTCCAGGGGGAGGTCCAGCCGGGCGGCGGTCTCCTGCGTCTCCCTGACCGCCCGCCGGGGCACGAGCGGCGAGTCCAGGAGGACGCACCGGACCCGCTCCTTTCCGAGCGCCCGGACGGCCAGGGCGGCCAGGAGCGAGCTGTCGACGCCACCGGAGTAGGCGACCAGCATGGGCCCTTTTGCCTTGAGTTCCCTGACGATCGCCTCACCGCTGCTCTCTGGTTCCACCGGCTCCTCACCTCACGTTCCCGTGTCGCACGAACCGCCGAGCTGGTTCTCTTCGCGGATCTGCGTGCAGATCTCGCATATCCGGGAGGCGAGGTCGTCGACACGACCGGCCTGGAGGTCCTGTGCAAGCCGGTTGAGCGACTCTTTCACCTCGCCCTCAAAGACGATCCGGTACCCGCGTTTCCCGGTGCGGTACTGCGATATCGCCGACGGCGTCATGTCGAGGAGGCGGGCGGCCTCCAGCTGGGAGACGCCCATAGCGTTCAGTTCTTCCGCGATCGCAGCACGGATTGCGGGCAACACGTTCCATACAATCAACTGGCAGGGGAGTTTCATCTTACCACAACTTTTAATGGTTCCGGAACAAATCTAACGATGATGTTAACAATTGTTAACTTTGGCTTCGGAGAAGAAATACCTTTGTGCAGAATCGGGATGCGGCGTGAACACCATGGTTAACGGGAGATCACGGCCGGTCTACATGGACCACGCGGCGACGACCCCGGTGCGGCCGGAGGTCGTCGAAGAGATGCTCCCCTGCTTCTCGGAACGATTCGGGAACCCTTCTTCGATCTACGCCCTCGCCTGTGAGGCGCAGGTGACGATGGAGAGGGCGCGGGGACGGGTGGCAGCGGCGATCGGGGCGAGCACGGATGAGATCTTCTTCACCTCCGGGGGGACCGAGGCCGACAACTGGGCGATCAAAGGGACGGCGGCGGCGAACCGAAAGAGAGGCGATCACATCGTCACCTCAGCGATCGAGCATCACGCCGTCCTCCACCCCTGCGAGAGCCTGGAGAAGCAGGGCTACCGGGTCACCTACCTGCCCGTGGACGAGTTCGGCCGGGTCGATCCGGCGGCGGTCGAGGAGGCGATCACCGATAAGACCGTCCTGGTCTCGGTGATGACCGCGAACAACGAGATCGGGACGATCCAGCCGGTTCAAGCCATCGCGGAGATCGCGCACGACCATGGCGTCCCGTTCCACACCGACGCCGTCCAGGCGATCGGGGCGATACCGATCGACGTGGATGCGCTCGGGATCGACCTCCTCTCGCTCTCGGCCCACAAATTCGGCGGCCCGAAGGGGACGGGAGCGCTCTACATCCGGAAGAAGACCCGGATCGGGACGTTCATGGACGGCGGGGCGCAGGAGCGGGGCCGGCGGGCCGGGACCGAGAACGTTCCCGGGATCGTGGGGCTGGGACGGGCGATCGAACTTGCGACCGCCGATATCCCCGGGCATGCCGCCCGGCTCGCCGCGATGCGGGACCGGCTGATCCGGAGGATTCTGGACGAAATCCCGGATACCCGGCTGAACGGTCATCCGACAGAACGGCTCCCGAATAACGTCAACGTCGCGTTCCGCTACATCGAGGGGGAGTCGATCCTGCTCATGCTCGACGCCCTCGGGGTCGCTGCCTCCACGGGGAGCGCCTGCACCTCGGCGTCGCTTGAGCCCTCGCATGTCCTGCTCGCCTGCGGTCTTTCCCCCGAGCACGCCCACGGTTCGCTCCGGCTCACCCTCGGTCCCCGGAACACCGATGACGACGTCGACTACGTCATGTCAGTCCTCCCCCGGGTGATCGAGCGCCTGCGGAAGATGTCGCCGCTCAACCCCGAACGACACGAGTGATCACGATGTACAGCGAACAGGTCATGGACCATTTCATGAACCCCCGGAACATGGGGGAGATCCCGGATGCGGACGGTGTCGGCGAGGTCGGAAACCCGGCCTGCGGCGACATCATGCGGATAACCCTCCGGATCGAAGAGAACAGGATCGTGGATGCCAAATTCAAAACCTTCGGGTGCGCCGCCGCCATCGCGTCGAGTTCGATGGCCACCGAACTCGTCAGGGGAAAGACCCTCGAAGAGGCGTGGGCGGTCACCAACCGGGTGGTTGCCGAGGCGCTGGAGGGACTGCCTCCCCAGAAGCTCCACTGTTCGGTCCTCGCCGAAGAGGGGATCCACAAGGCGATCGACGACTACCGGGCACGGCACGGGACGCCGAAGGCGGATGGAGGATAACGGTATGCTCACCGAGCGGGAACGGGAGCGCTACGCCCGGCAGATCCTCCTCTTCGGCGAGGAGGGGCAGGAACGGCTGAAGAGGGCCAGGGTCTTCATCGCCGGGGCGGGGGGGCTTGGCTGCCCGATCGCCCTCTACCTTGCCGTTGCCGGTGTCGGGGAGATCCGTCTCGTGGACAGGGATATCGTGGACCTGACCAACCTGAACCGGCAGGTCCTCCACCGGGAGAGGGATATCGGCACGCCGAAGGCCAAATCTGCGGAGGCAAAACTCCGGGAGGCAAACCCGGACATCCGGGTCGAAGGCCTTGCAGCGACCATCGACGAAGCGAACGTCCGGGACCTGGTGGGCGATGCCGACCTGATCGTGGACGCGATGGACAACTTCCCGACCCGTTACCTCCTGAATCGGGAGGCGCTCCGGTCGGGTATTCCCCTGCTTCACGGCGCCGTCCGGGGGTTCGACGGGCAGGCGACGACCATCGTCCCCGGCCGGACGGCCTGCCTCGAGTGCCTCTTCCCGGAGGCCCCGCCCGCCGAGGTTTTCCCGATCGTCGGGACGACCCCGGGGATCATTGGCGTGATCCAGGCGAACGAGGCGATCAAGTATCTCCTCGGCAGGGGGGACCTCCTGCTGGATCGGCTTCTCCTCTGGGACGGCCTTTCGACGACTCTTGAGACCTTTACCGTGGAGCGGCGGCCCGAATGTCCCGCCTGCGGAGATGGGGCGAGACCATGATGGTCCGGGTAAAGGCGTTCGCTCGGTTCCGGGAGATCCTCGGGAGCGACCTCGCGATCGAGGTCCCCGACGGGGCGGCGATGACAACTGTTCTCGCCGCGCTCCGGGAGCGTGCCGGGGACGAGAGCGACGCGATCTTCGACGAGAACGGGGCGCCCCGGGCGCACGTTATCCTGATGCGAAACGGGAGACGGGTGAGCAGGAACGATGCCGAGACTCTCGCCCTTGCGGACGGGGACGAGGTCGCCCTCTTCCCGCCGGTCGCGGGCGGATAAGGGGGTATGAGGTTATGATTGGTATTACCAGGGATGTCATCGACGCGGGCGCGATGATCGAGGCGGCGAAGAGACCGGGCATGGGAGCCTTGGTCACCTTCTGTGGTGTCGTCAGGGACGACGGCGGTATCGAGCGGATGGAACTGGAGGTCTACGAGGAGGTTGCAGTTCGTGAATTGGAGGCGATCCGCGGCGAGGCGATGCGGGACTACCCGATCGAGTCGGTGGATATCGTCCACCGTGTCGGGTCTCTCCGTCTCGGCGACACCATTCTTCTCATCATCGTCGGAGCCGGGCACCGGAAGGAGGCGTTCGCTGCCTGCGAGTACATCATCGACCGGCTCAAGCAGACCGTTCCGATCTGGAAGAAGGAGTACGGCCGGGACGGGGAACGGTGGGTGCCGGGGGAGTCCATGGACAGGATGGCCTCCCCGGTTCGGGTGAACTTTTTTCTCCCGCAGCCCCCAAAAGATCGATATCCATGAACAGCGACCTGAAGGCAGCCGTCCTCGAGCGGTGCCGGAGGATGGAGATCCCGCTCGTCGGGGTCGCGGGGACGGACCGGTGGGAGAACCCCCCGTTTTACCCCTGGATGCCGGAAGAGTTCTACCCGCAGTCGATCTTTCCCGAAGCCCGGTCGGTGATCGTCATCGGTCTTCCCGTCCACCTCCCGGTGCTCGAGACCTCCCCCTCCATCTACTACCACGAGTTGTATAAGACCGTCAACACCCTGCTCGACCAGTACACCTACCGGCTCGCCTCCTTCCTCAATGACTGCGGCTACCCCTCTGTCTTCGTCCCCCGGGACGGCTACGGGAGCATCGAAGTGCTCCAGAAGAACCCCGTCGCCTTCTTCTCGCACCGTCACGCCGCGCTCCTCGCGGGGCTCGGGACCTTCGGCGTGAACAACACTCTCCTCACGCCGGAGTACGGCCCCCGGGTCCGATTCGGCTCGGTCCTCACCGCCGCGGACCTCCCGCCCGACCCTCTGCGGGAGGAGAACCTCTGCACCCGGTGCATGCTCTGCGTCAGCGCCTGTCCCGTGGGCGCGCTCGATGATCTGGACTATCCCGAGGGGCTCACCGACAAGGCCGCCTGCGCGCGAAACAGCGCCGACCTCGCCCGGCGCCACATCTCCCCCTGCGGTATCTGCATCAAGGTCTGCCCGGTGGGGGAGGACCGGCGGCACTACGGCCGCAAAGCCCCCGCAGGAGGCGAAGACCCCCGCCACCGCCGGGCCCGCGAGCATGTCGGGAAGTACGGCGGGCTATAGGCCCGCCACAAAAAAAAGGGGTTATTCTTTTTTCACCTTACCCATCAACTGGTCCATCATCTCCGGCGCCCGATCACGCAGACCGAGCCCGACGATGATGGCGATCGCCGCACCGAGGCCGAGCCCGACTCCCCAGGCGATCGGGACGACGAAGACGTAGATGATCGAGAGGTCGATCAAGAGCTGCTGGAGCGCGAGGATGGCGACGACGAAGTAAAGGAACGCCCGCAGCAGCATCGCGATCAGCCCGAAACCTTCGATCCTCTGCGTCTCCCCCATGTTCTGGAGTATGTCCAACAGCCAGTCGATCAGGATGATCCCGATGACGAGGATCAGGATGAACGCGACGATGTTCGGGATGTAGGCCACGATAGCCGCGACCGCCGCTGTCAGGGTCGGGATCTGCAGGACGCTGACCGCTGCGAGGATCGCGATGAGGTAGATGAACCAGCGGACGATGAGGTCGAAGAGGCGGCTTATGTTCATCGTGGATCGTTCGATCTGCTTGCCGGCTGATGTCTTCCGGAGTGCGTCGTCGACACCGAGCCGGTCGAGGAGCTCGGCAACGACCCTGCCGAGGATGCGTCCGATGATCCAGCCGATGATGAGGATGATGATCGCTGCAATGAGGTTTGGTAGAAACAGAATGACATTACGGGCCAGTTCTTCAACCGGCTCAAATGGCGCCAAAATTTGCGCCGTGAGGTCTCCATTTGCCACGGTATACCACCGGGGAAGGATATGGCAGGTACTATATAAACTTTGATGCGCCCGCTCTCTCCCCGGAGTCCGGGGGCTCCGGCCGCGGAGCCCCTGTAATTCCGGTAGCCGGGGGATCTACTCCGTGATTCCCGCAGCCGCCGGGACCCGGGAGCGTCCGGTGTAGCGGTACATGAGTGCGAGGACCGCCGGCATCACGACGATCGCACCCACGAGCGAGAACCCGACGGTGATGACCGTCACGATCCCGAAGTTGCTGATCATGTTGAATGTCGAGAGGGTGAGCGCCGAGAATCCGAAGACCGTCGTCAGCCCGGATACCGTGATGGCTGTTCCGATCTTTTGCACGGCGGTCTGGATGGCGTCGAGGAACTCCATGCCCCGGGCGAGTTCCTCCTCGCACCGCTCCATGATCAGGATGGTGTACTCGGACGCGACGCCGATCGTCATCGACCCGAGGACGGCCGTCAGCGGGGTGTAGTCGAGGCCGAGGAGGTACATGATCGCCCCGTTCCAGCCCACGATGAAGACGATCGGAATGACCGGCGAGACGGCGCCGAATTTCCGGTAGACGAGGAGCAGGAACCCGAGGATGAAGGCGAACCCGAGCACGGTCATGAACGTCTTCGACTCGCTGATATCGTCCATGAGGGCGGCGAACATCTCCAGCTGGCCGGTGACCTTCACCGTCACGCCGGCCGGCGGGTTGTTCCACGCAACGTCGCTCTGTACCCTCCCGATGAGGTCGCGGGCGGCGCTCATCTCCATATTGACCGTCGAGAACTCGAGCACCGCCTCCATGTTCCCGTTGAGGTAGCGTTTCAGGGTCGCCTCCGGGATCCGGGCGGTGACTCCGTCGATCTCTCCCCTGGTCGAGGGCAGCACCCCGTTGTTGTACTCCCGGATCAGGGTTGCGATGCTGGTGACGCCGGTGATCTTGTCGTTATGCTCCTGCTCGTAGACTCCGAACCGATCTATCCAGGCAAGCGTCCCCGGGCTCCGGACGTCGTCAGCGGTCACGACGACCGGGATGGTGCTCGTTGACCCCATGGTCCGGGTGAGCTTCTCCATATCCAGGAGGGCGGGCATATCGTCGGGAACGAAGGTCTTCTCGTCCGCGCTGATGGGGACTTTCTCGTCGAGGTAGTAACCCCCCGCTGCGACCACTGCAAAGAGCACGATGACGGGAAGCGGGTACTTTGCGACGGTGTAGGCCAGCCGTCCGAGGAAGCGGTCATACCGTTCGATGAAGCCGTTCCCGGGCTTTGGGGCGGGGTTGGAGGCCATAGCCGCCTTCGGCCGGTAGCGGGTGGCGATTGCAAAGACCGGGACGATGATGAGCGCCGCGGTGTAGCAGGAGACGACCCCTATGGTGCAGACGATGCCGAAATCGCCCACCATTGGCACCGGCCCAAAGAGCATCGCGATGAATCCGAGCGCCGTCGCCGACATCGCGACCAGGACCGAGGGCCCCATCTGCGTGACGGTGGCCCATACGGCCTCCGGGATCGTGCCGTGCTGGATCTCCTCGTCGAACCGGGCATGGAACTGGATCGCGTAGTCGATCCCGATCCCGATGAGCACCGGGAACGCCCCGATCACCACCATGCTGACGGGAATACCGAAGAGGCCCATGAACCCGAAGGTCATGATCAGGCCGACGGCCACGATCCCGACGGGGAGGAGGCTGTAGCGGACGTGGGAGAAGAGAAGCATCACCGCGAGGATCATCAGGAGCATGGCCGCAAGGATCAGCATGCCCATCTGCCCCCCCATCTCTTCTTCCATCTCCTTTGAGAATGCCGGGTTTCCGGAGACCGTGACCGCGAGGCCGGGCGGAGGCTCCGATATGCCGATGGCGGACTCGATGTTCCCGAGGATCCGCATCTGGGCCTCCAGGGAGACGCCCGGCTCGAGGGCGATGACGCTGATCGTCATCAGGTCCGAGGGCAGCATCCTCTCGACCATCTCCGGTGGGGCCTGTCCGATGATCCCGTCGATCTCCGCTTTGGACGACGGCAGGGTGCCGCCGTTGGCCTGTTTGAGGAGATCGACCACACCGGAGACTTCGTCGACGTAGCGCTCGTTCCTGAGGTCTTCCTGGAGGTTGTCGATATACCTGAGGACATCGGGGTTCCGGACGCTATCCGCCTCGTAGATGAGCATGATCGCGTCGGAGCCATAGGTCTCGGTGTAGTGGTCCAGGAGCGCGCCGCGTGGGGTGGACTTGTCGACGTAGGTGTCGTCGCCGGTCTGCATCGTCACCATCGAGAGCCCGAAGCACGCCACGATGAAGATGGCGGCGGCGACCCCGGCGACGGTCCAGGTGCGGTTGTTGATGGCTGCGGCGAGCCACTCGTACGGGTTCTTCATGCGTGCTCCTCCGGCGTGCTCGCCCCGTACTCGCCGATGATCGCGAGAGTCACCGCATGGGCGATCTCCGTGTCGTTCCTGCCTGCGGGCTCGATACCGTACTCCTCTGCGATGCGCCGGAGTTTCGCGGGGTCGAGGATCCGGTATCCCCGGGCGGAGGTCTCCGCCGCTACCGTGAGAACGGACGAGAGCAGGGATGTTGCGGTCTCCCCGTCCATTGCGAGACGGTGGAGCAGGGCCACGGCCCGCCGGTAGTCTGCCGGGGGGAGGAACCCTGCCTCGGTCCAGACTTGATCGGTCTCCTCGAAACGCGGCTCTTTACAGGATATTTTACTATGGGCCGGCCTCCGGCAGGGTCCGGTGCTACAGGTGGTTGCGCAGTTCACGTCTCTCCTCGTTATAAGTAGCTCATCTGCTGAAAGTACTGTTTTTGTGGGACCGGAGATGAACTTACTGCAACCCGGACGGGGACTGGTATCGGGGCCCGGTGCCCGGACAGGATTCTTTGCAGCCGGTTCTCGTGTGCTTCCCATATCGATCAGTATTGGCGAGTCCCGGGGTTCTAGATTCTCCCGTATATGTACGGGTTTTATATGCGGCAGGGCCCCACACGATGTATGCGCAAGATGACCGTCGAGGTCTGCCTGAAGGATCCGCTGATGGGCATGCCCCCCGACGCAGAGGATCTCAACCGGGTGGTGAAAGACCTCCTGGACAGGGTCGAATCCGTGAACGTCCTCGAGCTGCTCAAGATGAACTTTGAGCGGGGGGAGGAAGTGGTGGTTGCCGAGATCACGATGAAAGAGGGATACACCGCGGACGACCTTGAGTTCCCGGAAATCCTCGGGTCTCTTGAAGTGCTCAAGGCCGACGGCCGGACCTACACCTGTCTTGTGCGGTACGTCATCCGGGACGAGTTCCTGCTGGAGAAGATGCGCGAGTTCGACCTGGACGTCATCTGGGCTTCCCCCATATACAAGTCCCGCGACCTGTTCGTCCACACCTGCATCGGCGATGCCGAGAACCTGAACAAGATCCTCCGTCTCATGTCCACCTACGGCGAGGTCCAAAACGTCATCTTCGAGGAGGCTTCGTTCTCCGGGAACGGTCTCCTTTCACGGCTCACTCCCCGGCAGAGGGACCTGCTGATCGCGGCAAAACAGTACGGCTACTACGAGTACCCCCGCAGGATTAACAGCCAGCAGCTCGCGGAGAAGGTGGGCATCAGCAAAGCAACCGCGATCGAGCACCTGCGAAAGGCAGAGGCGCGGCTCATCTCCACGCTCCTCGCAGGATACTGACGGCAGGCGTCGCGTGTCCCGATCTACCCTAGAAGCATCCCCCGGAGGAAGCGGTTCGGGCGGCGGCTCAGCCACGCACAAGCCCGCCGCCGGATACGTTCAAGGGCACGTTGATGACGGATCTCCGGGTTTTCGGAGGATATTCCTATCCGGATCTGTTAGTTTGGGTGGTATCACTCTTGCGTGCTGCTTCTTCATTCATCCTCGTCAGAGCAGCCCTCCTCGAAGGCGGGTATGGCCCGGCCCGGCGTTCCGGCCCGTTCAGCGTGGGGGCGGGGTATGCCCGGCCTCCGGCAGGCGGCTGCTCCGGGGGACGGTCTCGCGAGGAGATGGTTCTCTCTCGCTGTTCTAGCCGTCTCTCTTCGGAAACCATAAGTGTGTTGCAACTCAACAGGGGTGCAATGACTTCGGAGATTGTCCCCGGGCTCAGGGCTCTCGGAATGAACGAGTACGAGGCGAACGTCTACTCCACGCTCGTCGGGCTGCAGAAAGCGACCGCGCGGGATATCCACGAGGTGAGCGGGGTCCCCCGGGGGCGGATCTACGAGATCCTGAACGACCTGGCCCGGCGGGGGTTCATCGGTGTGGAAGAAGGTTCTCCGGCCTCTTACTACGTGCTCGACATCGACGTGGTCTTCGACCGGCTCAAAGACGATTACATCCGCTCCCTCAATGAGACACGCGAGGCGTTGAAGAGCCTCTCGGTCAAACCGCGCCTCCCCCCGGTCTCGTTCTTCATCCTCCGGAGCGACTGGGCAATCGACAACCATATCTCCTCGCTCTTCCGCCGGGTGAAGAAGAGCATGGTGATCCTCTGCCACAACCCCGAGTTTCTCCGGAGATACTACACCATCATCAAGCCGCTTGAGAGAAAGATCGATCTCTACGTGGTCGTGCGGAGGAGAGAGGAGTGCGCCGACATCAACCTCCCGATCTACGAGGCTGAAGGAACCGTGATCGAGCTCCTGGACGTCCGGCCGGTGAACGGGCCCATGATAGACGGCTTGAGGAAGGACGAGTGCGCGATCCTGGTAGACGGCCGGGATTTCTTCGCCGTCGCCACTGCCGGGTCCGGGCGGTATGCGGTGATCGGCTCGGATATGCCGCTCATCGGGTACCTGCAGAAGACGATCGTCGAGCGGCTGCACGACGCGTGAAAGGCCCCGGCCGGGCCGGACTCTCTCTGCTTGAGAGTGCCCGGCACCGTTCTGCAATGGCAACCCTTCAGGCCCGGGGAATAGGCGTGCAACCGTCCGGATATATTTGCCACCTGCACTCCGTTCAGCAGTTCCTGTCTCCTTCGTCCGGGATCTGGACTGTCTTCAGCCGTTCCCGTAGCACAGGTATATCGGACCGTGCCGTCTCCCAGACGATCTCAAGACTGACGCCGAAATAGTGATGGATGAGTTTGTCCCGCATTCCGGCGATGAACCGCCACGGAACCTCGGGGTGCCGCTTTTTAAACGGCTCAGGGAGGCCCTTTACCGCTTCTCCGAGGATCTCCAGGTTCCTGACGACCGCATCCTGTGTCCTGATATCGGCAATGAACTCGTCGTATGTCATCTCAGAGGTGTATAGGAGGATGCGTTCGACGGCCTCAGTGATGTCGCCGCAGAGGAGGCGGATCTCCGATCGTTCAGGCATAAGCGACCTCAGTGGCCACCCGGTCACGGATCAGCGGCTTGAGGGCGTCGGGGGTCACCAGGTCGACAGGGGCATCGAGTGCGACTGAGAGGTACTCTTCGAGCTCGATGAAAGTGAAGAACCCGACCGGCCGGGAGAACTCAACGAGGATATCGATGTCACTCGTCTCGGTCTGCTCGCCACGTGCGACCGAGCCGAAGATGCCGATCCGGCTGACGCAGAACCGTGCAGCAATATCACCCTTGAGGCGCTGCAGGGTCGCGAAGACTTCTTCCCGGGACTTCATGGATACTGATATTCTGGCGGGGAGGTATTAATGGGTTGCTGCGATGTGAGAGGATGGCGTCCGGGCCGTCCCCGGGCATCCGCTGCCGCCGACGGAGGGGTGTGGGGGAAGCCCGTCCCCCTCTCCCTCCGCACCTTACGGGCTCTCCGGGTTTGCGACTCTTCCTGCAAAGAGGATCGTGCCGGAATCCTCCTCGACGATGAGGAAGACGAACGGGTGGTCCGCCCGGAAGACGGGCGTGGTATCCCCGCCGGGCGCGCTCTTTAAGTTC
Source organism: Methanobacteriota archaeon (assembly GCA_023436625.1). GTDB lineage: Archaea > Halobacteriota > Methanomicrobia > Methanomicrobiales > Methanoculleaceae > Methanoculleus. The sequence continues at coordinate 65,741 of JAEZIP010000002.1, forward strand.
ACGACGACCCCGGTCGCCGCTGCGGCCTCGGTCCCCTCCTCGTTCACGTCGACGAACGCCTTATGGACGACGTCGCTGATGAAGAGCATGTCCGTCCCGTCCATCCCCGAGAAGTTGGCCGCATCGGAAAACGCCGTCGGCATCCCCATCGCCGCAAGCGTTCCCGGGAGGCTGTACTCCGTTTCAAGCGTGAACTTCGGGAAGAAGACCCTGACGCGCTCGCGGACCAGCGACTGCCGCAGTTCGGCGAGTGTCTCCACGTCCAGCGCCTCTTCTGCGGCCGTGAGGTTGTCTTCCTTTGGGAGAAGGACGAGCATCGAGAGTTCCGTTCCGTCCCCGTGCGCGTACGGCATCTCGAGCGCCTGGAAGGTATCGGTCTGTGCATACCCGTAGACGGCGTCCTCGTCCGTCCGCTGCATCATCCGGACCTGAACGTTCTCGTTCGGCCCAACCCGGAACTCCTCTTCCGTTGTCTCGTTTGCGTCGAACTGTTCGACCCAGGTGCCCTTGAAGTAGATCGCGTTCGTGATCACGAGCCGGGTCAGCGGATCGATCGACCCGGCGGGGAGGAGGTCGCGGATCTTATCCTCGGTCTTCTCCTCCACCCAGCGGTTGATCGTCTGCCGCGACCCCTCGGAGTCGTTGACGAAATCAAGGTTCGTGACGTTTGCCGAGTACCACCGCCCGGCCGTGTCGATGTAGCCCGGAAGGAACGGGTAGGTCTCCTCCGCCCAGAGGGCGTTTGCCGTGCGGAGGGTATAGTTCGCGTCTCCGCTGTTCAGGGCGGCATCAAGCCCGGCAAATCCCTCCCGCCGGAGGGTCTCGTTCTCCGGGAGGTGGAGCACCGATTGGATCTCGTCGGCGGTCGTGCCCCGGGCGCCTTCGCAGGTGATCGCGAGGGCCGACGAGATGCTGTAGGGCGAGAAGAAGATGTTTTTGCCCGCATACGCCGGATCGCTTGCGAGGTGCCGGTAGAGGTCGAACGCGAACCGGTTGTTTCCCGCCGTCACGCTGCCGTCCGGTGCCGTCCGGTTATCCGGCGTCTCCTGCCCCTCGACAGGGGCGGAATCCGCAGATGTCGTTCCCGGCATATCGGTGCACCCCGCTGCGATGCTGCCGAGCGCGACGAATGACGCCAGGACCAGCAGACCGATAACGTTTCTGTCCATGGTGTGCGTTATGGGATGCCGGATAGTTATACCTGGCGTTGACGACGAATCGTTTCGAAGTCTTGCGTCCGGCGAGCCCCGCTGCCCGGCCACCCCTCGGAACCAGAATGGCAAACCCGGCTGCAGGTCCGGAAAAGTGCTTTCTGGTCCCTCTCTCCTGGTGAGAGGATCAAGGGTATTCGGGGATGGTCTGAATAAGTTCGAACGTAAAATAAAGAAGGCCAGGGCCGAGATTCGAACCCGGGTCGAGGGATCCACAGTCCCTTAGGATAACCGACTACCCCACCCTGGCAAGGTACTCATTATAGTTGGTAGCCGGATTTGATTAAGGTATCTCTTCACTGTGCCCACATCACACGCCGTCCCGGGGTCGCGGACGCACCCGGGCCGGGATCGCCGGCGACCCCGCGATCCGCCGGGCATCCTGCTGCCGCAGTGCCGGTCCGACTGCCGTCGTCCGTAGCAGGACACGTGCCGGGGTGAATTATTAATAGACTCCATGTTCTATAACGTACCAGTGTTCCGGGTGCCGGACGGCGCCCCGGGGGTAGGGGAATCGCCCATCCTATGGCGTGGTTCAGCAAAAAACGGTCAATATTCCAGGTTTTTTGGGTTTATTCGTCCATACTTTATATACCGGAAGGTGATTATCATGGCAAAGCAATCAGCGATCAGGACCCCCATCGTCTGCGTGATGGGCCACGTGGACCACGGCAAGACGTCGCTCCTGGACAGGATCCGGGGCTCGTCCGTGGTATCCACCGAGGAGGGCGCGATTACGCAGCACATCGGCGCCACGCTCGTTCCCATCGACGCGATCACCCGCATGGGCGGAGCCCTGAGTCAGGTCAGCGTCAACATCCCGGGCCTCCTCTTCATCGACACCCCCGGGCACCACGCCTTCACCACTCTCCGTGCGCGCGGCGGGGCGCTCGCCGATATGGCGATCGTCGTGGTTGACATCAACGAGGGCTTCCGTCCCCAGACGATCGAGGCGCTCCAGATCCTGCGCAACTACAAGACGCCGTTCGTCATCGCGGCGAACAAGGTCGACCGCATCCACGGATGGCGCGTCCAGGAGGGCCAGCCGTTTAAAAAGACGTTTTCGCAGCAGAACGAGCGCGTCCAGGGCATGCTCGAGACGAAGGTCTACGAGCTCGTCGGCAAACTCTCCGACCTCGGGTTCAGCTCCGAACGGTTCGACCGGGTCTCGGATTTTGCGCGGAACATCTGCATCGTGCCGACGAGCGCCATCACCGGGGAGGGCCTCCCCGACATACTCATGGTGCTGATCGGGCTCGCCCAGCGTTACATGACCGAGAACCTCAAGGTCAGCGCCGACGGCCCCGGCGCCGGCACCGTGCTCGAGGTGAAGGAGGAACGAGGGCTCGGGATGACGCTCGACGTGATCCTCTACGACGGAACCCTCAAGGTCGGGGACGAGATCGTCGTCGCGGGAAACGACCAGATCATCGAGGCCAAAGTACGTTCGCTCTTAAAACCCCGGCCCATGAGCGAGATCCTGATCGAGGAGCGGTTCGAGCGGGTCAAGTCCGTCACCGCCGCGGCGGGTATCAAGGTCGCCGCCCCGAAACTCGACGGGGTCATCGCGGGCTCCCCCCTCCGGGTCGTCCGGGGCGGGAACCGGGACGAGATGATCGAGCGGGTCCGGCACGAGGTCCAGGACATCCAGGTGAACCTCTCCGATATCGGCGTCATTATCCGGGCGGACACCATCGGCGCCCTCGAAGCGCTCTCCAAGGAGCTCGAGAGCCACCAGATCCAGGTGATGCGGGCCACCGTCGGGCCGGTCACCCGGCACGACATCATCGAGGCGGGGACGATCAAAGACCCCCTCTACAGCGCGATCATCGCCTTCAACACCCCGGTCCTGCCGGACGCGGTCGACACCCTGGCGGACGCCTCGATGTCCCACGTCAGTATATTCGAGGGCGGGGTCATCTACCAGCTCCTCGACGACTACGTCGAGTGGCGCGAGGAGAAGAAGCAGGAACTCGAGCGGCAGAAGTTCGAGAAACTGATCATGCCCGCAAAGATCCGGATCCTCCCGAACTGTGTCTTCCGGCAGAGCAACCCGGCGGTGGTCGGCGTCCGGATCCTCGGGGGGAAACTCCAGAGCGGCGTCGACCTGGCCCTCCCGAACGGCAAGAAAGTAGGCCGGATCAAACAGATCCAGGCGAAGAACGAGACGGTCCAGGAAGCGGAGGCGGGCAAGGAGGTGGCGATCTCGATCGAAGGCCCGACGGTCGGCCGCCAGATCAACGTCGACGACGACCTCTACGTGGACGTCCCGGAGCGGCACGTGAAGGTGATCGAGCGGGAGATGATCAACCAGTTGAGCCCGAGCCTGCGGGAGACCCTCGAGGAGTTCACCACCTTGAGGCGCCGGGAAGACCCCTTCTGGGGCAAGTGAACTGCCCCGCCCCCCCTGTGCGGGGCTTCTCCCGCCCGGCATTCTCCTTCAACCCCGTAAAGGAAGACTTTTAATACCACATTCACAAATTGTATAGGTACTTTCGAAGGAGTCGTCAACATGGCAGATTTCAAAATCATTCTATCAGAACCGGAGACCGGGCGCTCGTATAAGGTTGATGCGACCGGCCCCGCCGCAGGAGCGCTCATCGGCAAGCGCATCGGTGACGAGATCGACGGGGGCATCCTCGGCTTTGCGGGCTACACGATCCAGATCACCGGCGGCACGGACAAGACCGGTATTCCCGCACGCCGCGACCTTCCCGGACCCGCAAGGAGGAGACTCCTCCTCTCCGAGGGCGTCGGGTTCCACGCGACCATGGACGGAGAGCGCCGCAGGAAGTCGGTGCGGGGCAGCGAGATCAGCGCCGATTTCGTCCAGATCAACGCCGCCGTGACGCAGAGCGGCGCAAAACCCCTGGCCGAATACTTCAGCCAGCCCGAGGCGGCTGCTGAATAAATCAGCACCCTTTTTTCTGAAGACCTTCGTTCCCACAAGAGACCCCGGGACGCTTCGCCCTGCAAAGGATAGTTGTTCTACCGGCCGCGCCAGGGTTCCCTGAGCGTGGCGGGACAGCGGTCGCGGAGGGGGCACACCCCGCAGTTGCGGGGATGGGTGGGGCACCCGCACGCCGCGGCATACGCGGCGGTGAGCGCCGCTCCAGGATCTCCCCCGTATGCAGGGGCGAGCCGTGCTGCCTCGACGGCTACCTCGTCCGGCACCGCCTCGGGGTAGTAGCCGCTCCAGGCCACATCCTCGAGCCCCGCCTTGCGGCAGACCGTGCAGAGGTGCTCCATCACCTCCCTCGACGGCCCCGGATGGTAGTAGAGAACGTTGTTCGGCCGAAACCCGATGAGCCGGTAGGGCACGCCCGGGTCGAGCGAGGCGATGAACGCCGCGACGGCACCCACATCCCCGTCGGTCATGCCGGGGATCACCACCGTCCTAAAGACCCGGATGCGGTCTCTCCCCTCATGCACGAGGTATTCTGCGTTCCTGAGCACCGGACCCACCGGCGCTCCCGTGAGGGCGCGATGGACCGGGTCCGACCATGCCTTGATCTCGAGGGTGATCACCCGGCAGAGGTCGACGATCCGCTCCATCGTCGCCTCCGTCGCAAAGCCGCCGGTCGAGATCCCGATTCCGAGATCGAGCCCCTGCCGCTCCACCTCGGCCGCCACCTCCTCGATGTAGGGGAGGTGAATGATCGGGTCCCCGCCCGTAAACCCGATCGTGTGGATACGCCGGCCCCCGTAGGCGGCAATCCGCTTACTGGCTTCGGCTACCAGTATCGCCGCCGGCACGTGGCCGGCGTACTGCCAGCCGGGGTCGGGGTACTGCGAGATCCGGTAGGCGTTGCAGTGGAGGCAGCGGTAACAGCACCCGAGCAGGGTGACGATGTAACTCGCGAGGGACCCCGAACACATCGTCGCCGCCACCTCCGCACGGCCGGTGCGGCACACCCCCCGCTCTCCCCGCAGGCGGTTGATGCCGCACCTCCACTCGCAGAGGCGGCAGGACTCGAGATCTCCCATAGTATCCCCTGGCTATGCATGCACGATAACCTTTGGGACACCGGTGCGATGGCGGTATGGTACCTCCGGTACAACTATTCGCGAGCGGGTGCCATGTATGAACATGCACACGCCATCGCCCGAATCCTGCGGCCTGATCCTGCGGCCCGTAGGGGTCGTTCGTAACACCGTACAGTAACCCTTCCTCGTCGCCGGCAGGGATGGCATCTCGATGCGGGAAGGGCCTGACGCGAGCAGGGATCACGTCAGGAGCGTGAAGAAGGCTGTCCCGGAGATCGTCATCGACGAGTACCGTATCGCGCTGCTTGACGGCATCGAGGAGTACTCACACATCGCGGTGCTGTACTGGGGGCACAAAGTACCGGAGGAGAGTCGGTCCGTCGACCGCGTACACCCGATGGGCAGGATCGATATTCAGAAGACTGGAGTCTTCTCGACCTGCAGCCCCGCCCGTCCCAACCCCGTGCTCGCGACCGTTGTTGCGCTGCGCGCGCGGCGGGGGAATGTTCTGGAGGTTGCCGGGCTCGACGCCGTCGACGGCAGCCCCGTCATCGATATCAAACCCTACGTCCCTGCCCAGTACCCGAAAGGCGACGTGCGGATCCCTCTATGGATGGCCCGGCTTATGGAAGAGGTGGGCGAACGGCAGGCGTGAATCTTTCCTGAAGGAAGGAGAAAGGGGGCGTATTCTACCGATTCTTTGCGGCCGACTTCTCCAGGGCGGCCAGTTTGTCCTCGAACGCCACCCCGTACTTCTTCGCGAGGATGACCACCGCCGCCTCCACCCGGAGGTTGCCGTCGAAGTTATCGGTGACGACCCGGTGGAGCTCGGCGACGATCTCCTGCGGCGGCTTTTCGGTCGCGGCGGCGATCCGTCCGATCAGCTCCTCGTAGGGGCTTTCCGCCGCCGCGAGGACATCGGAGGTGGGCTTGAACCCGAGCGGTATCGAGACCTCTGCGACGTCAAAGAGCGGCCGGATGGCTCCCCCGTCCACCTCGATAAGCCCCTCGGCCCTCGCCCGGTCCAGGAGCTGGTTCGCCTGCTCCTTGTTCATCCACTTCCGGTCGATGGCGATGTAGAAGACGAACTCGCTCCTCTGCAGCCGATCTTTACGCATGTGTTTGAACGGTGCGGCAACCGCAATCTTGACGCTCACTCGCAGGCACCCTTGAGCATCCGTCGCAGGTCCATCGCGTCCAGGTCACCGAGGCGGCCCTCCTTCGCGACGTAGCACTCCGTCACCGGACCCTTGTCGACGATCCGGAGGAAGAAGACGTTCTCCGAGACCGGCAGCCTTGCATCGGGGGTAAGCAGTGTCCTCTGCAGGTCGATCCGGAAGTCCGCCACCTCGGTGACCTTCTCGGCGAGCGGCACCAGGGCGTCGAGGTCCAGAAACTGCGTCCGTCCGTCCGCGATCTGGACGAGGGTCCGTTCCTTGACGAGACCTTCGGCGCCCCGTACGGTCGTGTGGGTGTCGTGCATCCGTACGATGCAGGCAAGGACCTCCCGGAACGGCCGGACGAGTTCGAAATCGAGGTCGATGGATTGGGGGAAACGATGGTATATCCTGCGCATCACTAGAATTGAGGTCCGCGGAACGTAAAAAGGATGTGATCCCGCCGGAGACACAAACGTTTTTTTGCACATCTTCCCCTCCCTGCATCCATGACCGACCACCTCACGCTCCTGCAGATGAACGACTCGCACGGGTATCTGGAACCGCACCAGGAACTCTTCTATGCCGGCGGACCGGCCGGGTACCGGGCGGCAGGGGGGTATGCCCGGATAGCCGCGCTCCTTGAGGGGATCCGTGATGCGCGACCGGGAAGGGTGCTCGCGTTCGACTGCGGCGACACCATCCACGGGACCTACCCTGCCGTCGAATCGAAGGGCGAGGCACTCGTCCCGGTCTTAAACGCCCTCGGGTTCGATGCGATGACCGCCCACTGGGAGTTCGCCTACGGCCCGGAGCAGTTCCGGAAGGTGGCGGGGAGGCTCGACTACCCGGTCCTCGCCGACAACTGCTACGACGATGCAACCGGGGACCCGGTCTTTCCCCCGTACACGGTCTGCGAGACCGACGACCTGCAGGTGGGCGTCATAGGGATCGCCGCCACCATCGTCGACAAGGTGATGCCGGACTCATTCTCGGAAGGGATCTGGTTCTCCCTCGGCAACGCCGAACTCCCTGGATACATCGCCCGTCTTCGTGAAGACGAGGGAGTGGATCTCGTCGTGGTGATATCTCACCTCGGCTTTCCCCAGGAGGTGAAACTCGCCCGGGAGGTGGACGGGATCGACGTCCTCCTCTCGGGGCACACCCACAACCGGCTCTTTGAGCCTGCGGTCGTCAACGACACCGTCATCATCCAGTCCGGCTGCCATGGCTCCTTCCTCGGGCGGCTTGACCTCACGGTCGAAAACAGGCGGGTGAAACAGTTCGACCACGAACTCATCATCGTCGGCGAGGAGATCCGGCCCGACCCCGGGGTCGAGGAGATGGTCGAGGGGATCATGGAACCCCACCGCGAGTACCTCTCCCGGGTCGTCGGGGAGACCCGGACAGGTCTTAACCGGAACACGGTTCTCGAGGCCACGATGGACAACCTTCTCCTGCAGGCGCTCGTCGACGCCACCGGTGCCCAGATAGCGTTCTCGAACGGCTGGCGCTACGGCGCCCCGGTGCCGCCCGGCCCGGTCACGGTAAACGACCTCTGGAACATCATCCCGGTGAACCCCCCGGTCTCGACGGTCGAGATCACGGGCCGGGAACTCAAGGCGATGATGGAGGAGAACCTGGAGCGGACCTTTGCGCGGGACCCCTACGAGCAGATGGGCGGCTACGTGAAGCGGTGTATGGGGGTCAACCTCTACTGCAAACTTGATAACCCGCCCGGGCTTCGTATCCAGGAGTTCTTTGCCGGGGGGAAACGGCTCGATCCGGACGCCGTCTACCATGCAGTGTTCGTCACCGGGCAGGGCGTGCCGCCGGCCTACGGGAAGACCCGCCAGGACCTCGATCTCCGGGCGATCGAGGCGCTCGAACGCTACCTGGCGAAAGGACCCGTCAGCGCTGATCTCCGTGGGAGCGTGACGGCGATATGACGCCCACTCCGCGGATCGTCATCCACCTGGACGAGCGCGAGAAGGCGGCTCTCGCGCTCAGGAACGTAAAGAACCTCATCGAAGATCTTGCGGGTGTCGAGGTCGAGGTGGTGGTCCACGCCGACGGGGTGGAGGGACTCCGTGCAGGCGGCCCGAACACCGACCTCATGGGCCTGCTCGTGGGCCAGGGGGTCCGGTTCCTTGTTTGCGAGCAGGCGCTCCGCTCCCGGAATTTAACCCCGGAGAACTTCCCCGGCTACGTGGAAACCGTCCCGTCCGGCATCGTGGAACTGGTCGTCAGGCAGGCGGAGGGCTGGTGCTATCTCCGGCCGTGAAAAAAGAAAGGTATCTTATACCAGCAGAACGGCGTTGACGACGCCGTCCTGGCTCGGCCTGCTGACGATCCGTGCGCGTCCCATTTCGGTCTTGATGATGGCGCCTCTGGTCAGGAGGTTCCGGCGGACATAGTTCGGGTTGGCGCTGTTTGCCTCGACCGTCTCAATCTTCGCCTTCTTGGTCTCGCCGGTTGCGGGGTTCGCGACCGTTGCGTATTCTACCCGGAGTGCCCGGACCTTCTGGTTGCCGCCGTAGGTGCGGACAACTTTCCTGCGTTCTTCACCGATGTGCGTCTCTGCCGGAGCTCTTCCGATCTCCGACCTCTTCTTGCCCTGGGAGGTGTGGTAGCGTCCACCCGACGGCTTCCGTACTGATCTTCCTTGCCACTGCATATGACCACCGAAATACTCTGTTGAGGACGCGATACCCTTTCGAGGGGTAGCAATCTCTCGTTAAAGTGCTATAACTATTCGAGACCGGGATATTTAACTCTGCTGATCAGGCGAGGATCGCGTCGAGCAGCGCCTCGAGCCCTTCCCCGGCCTTCATGTTCGTCCGGAAGACCTGCATCTCCGGGTTGTAGCGGTGCATGTCCTCTTCCATCCGGTCGAGGTTGGCGCCGACGAACGGGGCGAGATCGACCTTGTTGATGACGCCGATGGTGCTGCTGCGAAACATCATCGGGTGCTTGTTCACCACATCGTCCCCCTCCGTCGAACTGACGATGACGATCCTCTTCTCGGCGCCCAGCCGGAAATCGGTCGGGCAGACCATGTTGCCGACGTTTTCTATGAAGAGGATATCGATCTCATCAAGCGGGAGGTGCTCGATGGCGTGCTCCACCAGGTGGGCATCGAGGTGGCACTCCTTCCCGGTGTTCGCGTTGTAGGCCGGGACGCCGAGGGCGACGATTCGCCTGAAGTCGTCGTCGCCGTAGACGTCTCCGGCGATCGCGCCGGGGCGGAGGCCCCGCTCCCGAAGCCGCGGCACAAGACGCTCGATCAGGGCGGTCTTCCCCGACCCGATGGCGCCGAGGAGGTCGAACGCCCGGATGCCGTGACCCTTGAGGTGGTCTGCATTGGCGTCTGCGATGCGGTTGTTGACATCGTAGATGTCCTTCTCCACATGGACGTCGATATGATGCATGGTACGTACTGTGATCATGATCTGTTTATAGGTTAACCACCCAAACCGTACAGCAATGAGCGCTGAACGCATCCTGTACCCCTGTTACTTCGACGTCACGTTAGAGCGGCGGGAGGGGCGTCGCGTCGCAAAAAATCTCGGCGTGAAGTCCCCGGATCTTCCCGCCATCGAGGCCGTTCTGCGGAAGATGAAGGTCCCGCACCGGGTCGAGGAGCATCACCACCCCGCCCGGTGGGCGGAGCGCGAAGGCCGGATCGTGGCGGAATGGGAAGGGAGCAAGGAAAACCTGATCCGGAAGGTCGCGAGCGGTCTTGCCGGCCGGAAGTGACCATGTACGACCTGCACACCCATACCATCCTCTCCGACGGCGAACTCCTCCCGACGGAGCTGGTTCGCCGGGCTGCCGTGCTCGGCTACGACACCCTCGCCGTCACCGACCACGCGGACGCCTCCAACCTCGCGCATCTGGTGGCGGCTGTGGGAGAATGCCGGGACTCGGCACGATGTTACGGCGTGGACCTGCTCGTCGGGGTGGAACTCACCCACGTCCCGCCGCCCCTGATCCCGGTGTTTGCGCGCGACGCAAAACGGCTCGGTGCCGATATTGTCATCGTCCACGGCGAGACGGTGGTGGAGCCGGTCGCCCCCGGAACCAACCGTGCCGCATGCACGTGCGAGTACGTGGACGTGCTCGCCCACCCGGGGCTCATAGCGGTCGAGGATGCCCGCGCAGCTGCGGAACGCGGGGTTGCGCTCGAAATAACTTCCCGGGGAGGGCACAACCGGACCAACGGTCATGTGGTGCGGGTGGCCCGGGAGGCCGGCTGCCTGCTTGTGGTCGATTCCGATACGCATGCACCGTCCGATCTGATGTCAAAGGAGGCACGGTGGGCGGTCGCGCTCGGCGCCGGGCTGACGGAGGCGGAATCGCGGGAAGTCCTCTCTGCGGATAGAAATCGGCTCCTTCAGAAGTGAGATGAAGTATTTATAATTTAGCAAAATGTTTTTATACCCTCAGGGTCAATATATATATGTTACTAAATACTTCCAACTATAGTATCCCCTAGAGGTTGCAGTTTGCGGTTAATCGGACGTTCTGTAAGTGTTTGTGGCAATCGCTTGTTAATCTTGCGATGTGATGCTGCACAGTTGCCCCGCCTCTACGGTGAGGCTGTAGATCGCCGGTTAAAACCCGTAGGGAAGGTAGTTGACATCTTTGGGAATATATCATCTCCCTATGCCGTAGTCCTCTGCTACAATGACTGTCCCGTGCAGGCTGGCGAGAAGATATTTGCAAAATAGGTGAATAATCGATGGCAGAAGTAGAAAAATTGAAGCAGCTGCAGTTGCAGCGTGAGGCCCTGAAGAAGAGAGGGGAGCAGAAGGTCAAAGAGACGGAGAAGAAGCGCACCGAAGAGAGCGTTCAGTCCGTCTGCCCGGAGTGCGGCAGCCGTCAGCTCGTTCACGACTACGAGCGTGCCGAACTCGTATGCCAGAACTGCGGTCTCGTTCTCGACGAGGAGTTCATCGACCGCGGCCCCGAGTGGCGTGCGTTCGACCACGACCAGCGCATGAAGCGCTCCCGTGTCGGCGCACCGATGACGTTCACGATCCACGACAAGGGTCTCTCGACGATGATCGACTGGAGGAACCGTGACTCCTACGGCCGCGCGATCTCGAGCAAGAACCGCGCTCAGCTCTACCGGCTCCGGAAGTGGCAGCGGCGTATCCGGGTCTCGAACGCGACCGAGCGGAACCTGGCGTTCGCGCTCTCGGAACTGGACCGGATGGCGTCTGCGCTCGGCCTGCCCCGGAACGTGCGCGAGACCGCTGCGGTCGTCTACCGCGATGCGGTGGACAAGAACCTGATCCGCGGCCGGAGTATCGAAGGGGTCGCGGCGGCGGCGTTGTATGCGGCATGCCGCCAGTGCAGCGTGCCGAGGACGCTCGACGAGATCGCCGAGGTCTCCCGGGTATCGAGAAAGGAGATCGGACGCACCTACCGGTTCATCTCCCGCGAACTCGGTCTGAAACTCCTGCCGACGTCGCCGATCGACTACGTACCGCGCTTCTGCTCGGGCCTGAACCTGAAGGGCGAGGTCCAGAGCCGGGCGGTCGAGATCCTCCGGCAGGCAGGGGAGCGCGAACTTACGAGCGGGAGAGGCCCGACGGGCGTTGCTGCGGCTGCCATTTACATCTCCTCGATCCTCGGCGGCGAGCGGCGCACCCAGCGCGAGGTCGCCGAGGTTGCCGGCGTAACCGAGGTCACGATCAGGAACAGATATAAGGAACTGGCAGAAAAATTAGATATCGAGATCATACTCTGATCTCCTATCTTTGGGCTCGTAGATCAGGGGTAGATCGCTACGTTCGCAACGTAGAGGCCGCGGGTTCAAATCCCGCCGGGTCCATTTCGATTGGGGAAACCGCCACGATCGCGGTCTGAATCCCCTTTCCGCTCCTTTTATCAGTTCATCTATGGAACTGGACGCATTTGTGACATTGTTTTCCAGAAATTTGCGGGCCTGATCCGATAGGGTGATGTTCAATCTTCTCCTCTTTTGCTCGCATTTCTTCCCCTTCGCCATTTTCTCTTCTCTCCGCTTCTCTTTCTACTGTCCGCACAGTGCTGTATCTGTCGGCACAGTTATGGTATACTCTCCATTACATCCGGCCGGTCTTAAAGGGATGGCAACAAAAAGGAGGGTGCAGGGGCCGCGCACCGGACGGTTTACTACCCTAGGCTGAGGCTCATAATGAAAAAAGTAATATAGACATCTCGTTTATTTTACATCAATGGCAACAAAATCCTTTTCTTTCAGGAATAAGGTAATTTTTGTTCCGATGATCTTTGTCGCGTTGATCCTCAATTATGTCAGCATATTCGTGATAACTCAGTTTAATTCCTTAGATTTCGAAAGATTATTTTTACTTCTTACTTTGGTAAATTGGACTCTTTTATTGGGATACGGATCATGGCTTCATTTGCAAAACAAATACTCTATAAAATGTAACGAAGATTCGATTGATTCTACCGTAAGATATTATGTACCATACTTCTTTGTGATTTTCATCATATGTATGGCATTTATTTTTACGATGATATTGATACTTACCACCCAATTAGAAGCCGCAATAGCATTTTTCAGTTATTTTGAGATTTCCCAGCAATTGCTAACTACATTGACGTCTCAGATTCCCACATTCATTGGCCTTCCGGGGTTTTTTGCATATCTGATCGGATTTTTTGCCCTTTTCAGTTTTATAAGGCGAAAGGGGGTCATGATATATGACGCTGAGGGGAATATAAAAGCAACATATATTGATTCAATGCTCTCATTTTTTGGGTTTTTCAACTACTTGATTTTAATTCCACTGGTCATGTATTTACTCGGTATCAAGCACCAATTGTTCGAATCCATTGTTTTAGTAGGACTATTGTTGCTTACAAAAATGGCCTTTATTCCCCTGTTTTCAAGAGCTGCAAAATTACTTCAAGATTACAAAGCTCTCTCAATTTGCAATCCGTATTATAGCAACGAGGATATTAAAGAGGGGTCTTTTCATAGCAAAATGATCTTGTTAAGGATGATCTTTGGCCACACGATCTCAAAAAAGGATGATATATTGAAGGGAATGATGTCTCTCACACTACTCATTCCACTGTTAGGGGTCGGTTTAAACTTTAATGCTTTATCGGTTGTTTATACTGGATTGACCTTTATTACCTGGTATTTTATTCTAAGTGCTGTGATGCTTTTACCTTTCAAAAAAGTGAATATTTACTTAAATGATGGTAAGATCCTAAAAAGCGTGTATATTATTGAGGATTCGCAAAAAGGTCATTTAGTTATTTTGACACCCGAAAAACAGATGCCAATTATGAAAAATACTATAATAAAAACTGAGATGTCAGAATATTAAAACCCTCAATCTGATTAAAACTAACCCAACAGCCTGATCTCTAACTACTACCATTTTATCCTCATGATAACCCCCGGAATCAGATCGCAGTCGCCTCTCCTGCGGCCACTACCTCTTCCACACACTCTGCCGGGATGCCATAGAGCGCGGAGGTCTCCTCGACGATCTGCCGGCGGGGGATACCGTCGCGGACTTACAAATGTTGTATGTGCATAGGCGACCGCAGGTCGTCGGGGGTTTCGAAAGGGGCGAAGCCCCTTCGGTTGGGACAGAGAGGCCGCGGGTTCAAATCCCGCCGGGTCCATCCGTTCTTTCTCAATCATCTTTCTACTGATTCTTCCTGTACCCATAGGCGACCGCAGGTCGCCGGGGGTTTCGAAAGGGGCGGAGCCCCTTCGGTCCGGAAAAGGCAGAGCCCCTTCGGTCTGTTCACCCCCGAAACCCTGGCCGACGGATTCCGGCAGCCGGTTCTCCTTGAACCATACCGGCGCTGCTCGTTCATCCCGTGACGGGCACCGCCTGATCCGGCAGCACCAGCATGAACCCGGTCGTTCCCTGCAGGGAGACGTCTGCGGATGCTTTGTTCGAGTACGGGTTGACGTAGGTCTCAAGCGTCGTCCGGTTCCCGGACCCGTCCTCCCGGACGATCCGGAGATCCCACTGTGAGTAGTCGCCGTCCCTGACCGCCGCGTCGACGACGAACCAGTTCTCCGCCGGGAAACAGCATGACTCGACGTCGTTCCTATAGTAGAGGGTCAGTTCGCCGCGGACCTCGGCGTCGCCCGCATCGAACCGCCAGCGCCGATCGATACCGGGATTGATCCCGGTCCGGTTCATCGTCGCGATGATCGTGCCCGGCTCCGTCACCTCCGCGACCTCGAGGGTTGCAATCACCCACCCGCCGGGGTCGGTGAAGTAGACGGTGCTCCCCTCCGGCTCCGCCGGTATCGCTGCTGAGGCAGTATAGGGCTCCCCGGAGCCGGGCACGATCGCTCTCTCGATGAATTGGTACCGGAGCCGCACGAAGTCCAGCACCGCTTCGGTGTGGTAGGCCTGGTAGCCGAGGTCGCCGTGATGGTTCTGCGGGTGCAGCGCGAACGCGTCCTCCCCCGGCGTGATGTTCAGCCTGTCCCCGATCGCCTCCTCGTGCGCATCAAGCTGCCCGGCATAATACTCTTCGGTGAAGACCTCGTTCATCAGGAATGCCATGCGGAGATCGAGCCGCTCACGGAGCCCGGGAGTCTCGAGGAACTTCCTCACCAGGTCGTTGTCCCAGCCGCTCGCTATCGCCGATTCGTACCCGAAATAGTCGTTGACTGTATCGCCTCTCCGGGTGTGCGAACCGAACGTCAGATCTTTGTCCCAGGGGATGACCACCCACCCCGCATCCGGATTGTCGGTGTCCAGGTAGAGCCAGTAGTCGTCGCTGAATGCGTCGACGTCACCGATGAGGTAGTGAATCGCCAGCCAGTCGATGAAGTTCTCCTCATCGAACCGTTCGATAAAGCCTTCTTCGAACTCCGGGCCGGCGGGGGTCCGGTAGACCCAGGCGACAAGGTCACGGACCGCACTCCAGTCCGGTTCGCCCTGGCTGTCCATGGTCGCTTCGAGGAAGGCTTCCGGATCGTCCTGCTCGTCAATGGGATATCCGAAGACCGAGGCGCGGTTGACCCCCGGCAGGCCGAAGTTGCCCCGGAAATCGTCGGCGACCAGCGTCCCTGCAGGGTCCAGGCCGTTGCTTTCGAGCAGATCCTCATCGACCCGCTCCACGTGAACGTACAGGCCTTCGTAGATGCCGTTGATGTACAGGTCGAAGTACTTCGTTCTCGGTGCCGGCTGCCCGAGAACATGAAAGAGGTCCATCGACAGCCTCTCCCGCATCATCGTGGGATCCGTGTACGTGGCTTTCAGGTTCATGTCGCTGCTGCCGAACAGGAACTCCTGGGGTTCGATAAACTGGACGTTGAATGATTTCTTCGGCAACTCCCGCGAAGAGGTGCCCCGGAAGCGCACCCCCTCCAGTTCGATATCCTCGCCGTCGGGCGAGAGCCGTACTGAGCCGTTCAACCGTTCGTCGGATGCGTCTCCGCGGGTGTACAGGTCGACGAGGTCCTCCTCCTCCATGAAGAGGTACAGATCCTGCACGCCGGAATCCGGATCGCTCACGTTTTCCTGTCCCGCTGCCGTGGGTATGACGAAGGCAATCATAGACAGCACGATGAGCACGCCGACCACAGCCCGGGCTGCTGAACCCATTGCCATGGCCTGCAGTCATACTGGCAGACACCATTAAGGTTGCCCCCTCGCCCCGGCATCACCGCATCGGCCTGTTCCGGCGCATCCCCGGCCGCGAGCGGCGGGATCCGATAGCCGCCCGGAGAGCGAGCAGCCATAGCAGCGCCGGGTACGCGATCATCCGCTCCGGGCCACCGTGGCCGGTTGGGGCTTAAGGGGCCATTACCCCGAAGTCGCCGATTGCACGGACCGTCAGGAAGAAGAGGCCGCCCCCGGCGATCCGGGGACAGGGGTGGCGCAGGTGGCGACCCCCCCATTCGCATCGCCGCCGGTGGCCGGACGGGAACGAGGTTTTAATCCCGCCCCGCTCGCCGGAACAACGCCACTGCTCCGGCTATTGCCGCTATCCAGAGCAGCCCCTCGCCTCCCGCCTGGGTTGCGGTGGTCCCGTCTTCCGGCACCTCTGGTAGTTTTGACGAGGGGTCGCCCGCTGTCGGGATGAAGAGTGCCCGCTCTCCCGCACCCGCGGCAAGGTAATCGCCGCCGTCCGAGAGGGCGACCCCCCTGACGGGGCCCCCGGCGTCAAACGACCAGCGCACGTCTCCGGTGTTGCTCCAGAGGCGCACGGTCCCATTGGCGGTTCCGGCCGCGACGGCCTCGCCCCGCCGGGATACGTCCACGCCGAGGACGTCGCTTCCGGTCCGGTCCTTCCAGAGAATCGCGTCGTTCGGCCGGTAGCAGTCCACGTCGCCGCCCTCCTTGCCGACGACCACGAACCGTCCGTCCCCGGAGAGAGCGAGCGCGAGGATCGGCGCTCCGGTGGGCAGCGCCCAGGGGAGGCTTCCCGCCCGGCCGTAAACCTGGAGAGCGCGGTCCCGGCTCCCGGCAGCGATGATCGACCCGTCACGGGAGACGTCGACCGCGGTGACGGCACTACGGGCAAGCCCCTCCCAGATCAGGTTCCCCTGCCTGTTCATGAAGAGAATGGCACCGTTGCTGCTCCCGGTGACGATGAATTTGCCGTCGTTGGTGAAAGCGACGGACGTGACGTACGGCCGGGTGTCGCCGGAGCGGGCGCCCGGCTGCATGGCGCGGTTCCACTCCTCCTTTCCGAGGTTGTTAAAGAGGACGATACGATCGGCCGCCACCGCGAGCGACCGGCCGTCACCTGCGAAGGCAAGGTCACGGACGGGCCCCGTGACGCTCTTCGTCCAGTAACGGCCGCCGTTGCCGTCGAGGAGGAGCACGTCGCCCCTCTCGGTCCCGGCGGCGATGTAGTCCCCGGCGTCCGCGACGGCAACCGCGGTTACGGCGCTTCCGGCGCTCACGTTCCAGGGGACGGTGCCGTCCTGCTGCAGGCAGACGATGCTCCCGCGTCCCGTACCCGCGACCATATACCTCCCGTCAGCGGTGATCGCAACGTCGTTGACGATGCCCCCCGTCGATACGCCGTGATAGGAGGTCTCCGCCCCGGCAGCCGCCGGAACCAGGGCGATGATCAGGGCGATGATCAGTGCTGTTCTTTTCATGGTTAACCCCTCCCCGGGTGAGTATCCCCGGAATACGTTTACTTTCTCGGGCGGGCTCTTAAACCATTCCTGCACCGGGCCCTGCCGCGCAAACTTGAAGGCTCCCGGCGCGCAATCCTCCCATCAGGTGAATCTTATGGAGAATCGGTCGGAAGAGGCGGTCTCCCGCTTCATGCGGGGGTACAACTGTGCACAGGCGGTCAGTTCGGTCTTCGCCGGCGATGCCGGGGTGCCTGAAGGGGTCATACTCCGGGCGGCCACGGGGTTCGGCGGTGGGGTGGGACATACCGGGGGCGCGTGCGGAGCCATTTCTGGTGCGGTCCTCGTCATCGGGCTCTTATTCGGGAGCACCGGTCCCGACGAGAAAGAGGCGAAGGACCGGACGTATGCCCTCACGCGGGAATTCATCGCCCGGTTTGTCCGGAAGAACGGCACCGGCTCCTGTCCCGGGCTCCTCGGGTGCGACATATCGACCGACGAAGGGCTCGCCCGGGCCCGCGAGCAGAACCTCACCCGGACCCTCTGCCCCTGCTACGTCAAAGACGCGGTCGAGATCCTCGAAGAGGTCCTCGCGTCCGTCACTTCCGGGCGACCCACCATGCGGTGAGGGGTGTGGGCAGGGACGGGAGCCCGAGCACCCGCCGCAGGTCGGCAGCGCCGAGGCTCTTTGCTGCGAGAGCCCGCTTCTCGATGGCGTGCCAGGAGAGGAACGCGAGAGCAAACGTCGCCAGGAACGAGAGCCCGCAGAGTGCCGGGAAGAGGAGCACGTTCCCCGTGACCTGGATCAGCATCTGCTGGACCGGGTAGTGGTAGATGTAGATGCCGTAGGAGAAGTCCCCCGGTCTCCCGAAGGTGTTCAGGAACGGGACCGGGAGGTGCGCGGCGTAGACGATGAGGTAGGGGATGCAGACCACCCCGGCGACGGTCACGTAGGGTGTCAGGACCGAGAGCCCGAGGAGCAGAAGCAGCGCCCCGGCGATGACCGGCCGGTAGGCGATCCGCTCCCGGTGAAGGTAGAGGTAGGCCCCGACGAGGAAGTAGAGGGTGAACCGGACCTTCGACATCCGGGGGTCGTCGAACCAGTATATCCAGACCAGGATGTTTACGGCGGCGAGGGTGGGAATGGCGCCCCACCGGTGCAGGAGCCCGGCGATCCCGAGAGCTGCGATGACCCCGTACATCATGACCTCGACGGGTATCGTCCAGAGCGAGCCGTTGACGTAGGTCCACGGGTTATCCTGGAAGAGGCCTATCGCCGATCCGTCTTCGAAGAACGGGACGGTGGCGAGCCCGGCCGGGGAGAAGAGGGCGCCGAAGTACTCTCCCGGGGGAAGGGACGTCATCAGCGGGCCGATGACGAAGAGCGTGACGAAGATCGCGATGACGAGAGCAGGAACGACCCGGAGGAACCTTTTCCAGGCAAACCGGAGCGGGGATGCGGTCGACTCCCAGCTCGCCGCGATCAGGTAGCCGCTGGTGACCAGGAGGGCGGCAAGCGCTGCCTGCCCGATGAGTATGACCGGGTCGTACATCCCCATCCCTACGTAGCCGATCCTGAGCGCGTAGGCGTGCGTGACGACGATCACCGCCGCCGCGGCGAACCGCAGGAAGTCGAAGTTGTTCGAGAACCTACCCCCCGGAATGCTCCCGCCTTCGGTGACCGCCCCCGGGTGCTCTGTTTTCATGGCTATCGGGATCCTTTCCTCACTGTACAGTGACAACTGTTAAATATTTAGTCAAAATAGTCTTCCCCAATGGATCCGCTGGTTGTCGCCACGTTCGCCGTCGTCGCCCTGTTCGAGATCGCCGTTCCGCTCGCGCTCGGCTACTGGATCGTCAAAAAATTCGGCGTTCCCTGGCGAATCTTCGGGCTCGGCGCCCTCTTCTTCATCATCGTGCAGGTCGTCCACGTGCCGCTCGTCCTCATGACGCAGGCCCCCCTCTACCTCGCCGTCCTGCCGTTCGGGACAACCGTTGCGGTTGCCGTAATCGCCGTCTACCTCGGTCTCCTCGCCGGCCTCTTTGAGGAGATCGGCCGCTACCTCGTCTACCGCTACTACTTCCTGCGCCGGGAGATCGCCCTCACCCGGGAGAACGGCCTCCAGTTCGGGGCCGGGTGGGGCGGCGTCGAGAGCATCTTCGTCGCGCTCCTCGTGATCACGAGCATGGTCTCCTATATCGTCATCACGAGCAACGGGTCGATGCTCCCCCTGCCCGACGACCCGGCCATCCAGGGACAGATCGAAGCCGTCCGGGCCCTCACCCCGCTCGATATCCTGCCCGGTCTCGCCGAGCGGATGATGGTCATTCCCCTGCACATCGCCTGGTCGCTGATGGTGCTTGCCGCCATTGTCTACAACAAAAAAGCGCTCCTCGCCCTTGCTGTCATCTGGCACGCCACCGTGGACGTCGCCGCCGTCTACCTTGTCCAGATGTACGGCCTTTTCGTGACCGAGGCAGCGATATTCGTCTTCGCGGTCATCGGCGTTGCATATATCTTCTGGGAGTGGCGGCGGATGGGGACGCGGCCCGTCTCCTAGCCGCCCCACTCGTGCAGGTATCCCCGGCGTACGAGCGGCTCACCGTCCGCGAGGACCACCTGCTCTGCGATGACCCTGCCGATGACGTGCGCCTCGACCCCCGGGACCGGGAGGGTGCCTGGCGGGGCGCAGAAGAGGAGTTCGAAGTCCCCGCCGCCGTAGAGCGCGAGTTCTCTCCCCTCCTCCTCCGGGACGCCGGCCGGAAGCGGGAGCCGGGTGGTATCGACGGCAAACCCGCAGTCGTTCACTGCGAGAAGGTCGTGGAGGGAGAGCGCGAGGCCGTCGGAGATGTCCATCATCGCCGAGACCCCGGCACGGCCGAGCGCCTGCCCCTCCCGAACCCGGGGCTGCGGCTCGAGGAGTTCCTTCCTGTGCCGGTCGTAGCCGGCGAGAGCGGCCTCGGCCTCCCCGAGCGGCCCGGTGACCGCGATGACGTCTCCCGGCCGCGCCCCCCGTCGCCGGACGAGGTGCTCCGGGGCGACGAGCCCGAGCCCCGTGCTCACGATCGTCAGTTCGCGGTGAGCGTCGAGGTCCCCGCCCACGAGTTCGGCGCCGAACGCCGTGCAGCAGTCCCGGGCACCCTCCATGATACCGGAAAGGCGTTCCGGCTTATCAAGGCCGACCGCGAGGAGCACCTGCCCCGGCGCCGCGCCCATGCTCGCGATGTCCGAGAGCGTGACCGCCACCGCCATCCAGCCCGCCTGCCAGTCGGTCATCCCGGCCGGAAAATCGGTCGTCTCGTGAAGCATATCGGTGCTCGCGACCATGAGACGGTCGCCGCAGGGGATGACGGCGCAGTCGTCCTCGAGCCGTTCCGGGGCGATGATCGTCCCGATCAGCCGGTGCAGGCTCCGTTCATCCACCGCGACGCACCTCCTTCTCCCGTTCGCTCCGGTACTCCTTGAAGAGGTACTCGACTCGCTCGGCTTCCTGCTCGCGTCGGAACTCCTTCTGCTCCTCCTCCCATTCGCCGATCGCCTCCTCAATGGCCAGGGTCCTTGCGGCCCCGGTCCTGCCCCGGATATCCGGCTTCACGGTGTCCGCGGCAAGGAGTGGGAGGGCGGCCTCCCGGGCGACCCGGACCAGGTGCGGGTCGGGGGGCTCCTGTGCCCCTCCGCCGACGACCAGTGCCCGGACCCCCGTCCCCGCAAGGTCCTTCACCACGCCCCGTCCCCAGCCGTGAGCCCGGGGGACGTAGAGGACGTCTCCTTCGGCGATGCCGACCCCCTCCTGGAGTCCCCGCACCCCCTCCCGGGTAAGGGAGTCGAGCACCTTGAGCGGGGTGTAGTCCTCGGAGACCTCGATCTTCGCGACGGTCTCTATCCGCTCCAGGCGTTTCTTCAGCCGCCGGGACCGCCGCCGTTCTCCGCGGAGTTGCTCGCGCAGACTCTCGATGGTCGCGTCCTTCGTCGCCAGGTCAGCATCCCGGCGGACCTTCCGCTCGGTCGCGGAGCGTGCCCGGCGCAGGCTCTCCCGCAGCCGCTCCACCTCCCGGTCGCGCTCCCGGAGATCCTCCTGCAGTTCCTGCACGTAGCTCCGGAGCCTTTTGACCATCCCGTCGAGCGCCATCACCCGCTCGTCCTCGACCGGGCGCTCCGGAGGGGGCGCCTCAGGTTCGGCCTCCTTCTTCGCCGCCGGAACTCCCTGCAGGTCTGCGAGGACCGTATCGAGCGGCTGGCCGCGGAGCACCCGTGCCCGCACCTCGTCGAGGTCGAACCCCGGCCCCACTCTTTTGGCGATGTTCCTAAACTTGTTCTGGAGACTCCGGTAGGCGTCCAGCGCCGCCGAGAGAGCATCGCGCTCGTGGTCGTTCGTGTAGGAGAACGGCGCGGTCAGGTCGTACTTCGCCTCCACCGAGAGCGACTGCTTCGGGGTGTAGGGGATGGCATTGAACGCCCGGCGGATCTTCTCGACCGAGTAGGGCATCTGCTGGACGTCGGAGGCGACGATAAGCGGTTTTCCGGCACGGTAGAGTTCTTCGACGATATCGGACATCGTCATCTGCCGCGAACTCGAGAGGAGGACCAGGTTGCCGTCGAGGTCCACGGCGGCGATGCCGGTGGTCGTCCCGGGGTCGAGCCCGACGATCAGGTAACGGGGGCGGCTGGAGAGCGGTTCGAACCGTATCCGGTCGAGTTGCCTCCCCATCACCCGGACCTGGACGTCGGCGCCCCGGGAAGAGTGGACCGGGACCATGTCCCGGGGGGCGACGACCCGGAAGGCGACCCTTGAGTACCCGCCGAAGGCTTTCGTCTCCTTCTTCTCGTAGTCGAGGCCGGCGCCCCGGAGCCGGGCCTCGATCTCCCGGGCCTTCTGCATCACCCCCCCGTGGATCTTCCTCGCGTAACGGTTCTGGCTCCACCCGCCCCGTCCCGGCGAGCGGTGCCTGCTCACCACGACGTCGGTGGTGTTCTCGAACGCAATCACCTCGACCCCCGCCCCGAGGGAGGCGACCCGGGCGGTGGTCCGGGCCTCGGCGTAGGGGTCGAACTTGTTGAAACTGATGTTGTAGCGGGCGGCGACCTTCCCGAGACTCTCTTTCTTCTCGCCGCCGGTTACCTGGACGAGTTTTGTTGCGGGCGGGAGCGCCTGCAGGAATGCGTGGAGTTCGCGCTGGTCGGTAGCGATCTCCTGGAGGCTGTCCACCGCGAGGATGTCGGGCTGCTCGGCGGCGAGGAGGCGCTGGAGACGGAACCCGGTGACCTCCTCGACCCCCTGGACTTCGCCGTCTTCCACCCGGGCGAGCGCGTAGACGGGCCGCCGGGTACGGGAACGAACCGAACCTTTGATGATGTCGATCCCGAAGACCTTCACCCGACCACCCTTGCCAGTGCTTCGTCGAAGGCGTATTCGAGGCCGTATTTCCGTTTGAAGTACTGGAGGATGTTCTCGATGTCCCGGCTGAGGATCTCGCCGGCGTTCGGGTGGGCGGTCTCCACCCACTGGGGCCAGTCGATCAGCCAGCACTGCCCCTCGTCGACCATGACGTTGAACTCGCTCAGGTCCCCGTGGACGATACCGAGGCGGTAGGCCTCCCGGACGTTATCGAGGATCTCGTCGAGGATGATCTCCGGCTCCGCAACGGTCGCCCGCGAGAGGTTGACACCCGGCACAAACGACATCGCCACGACGTGCCGGTTCTGGTCGATGGGGAGCGGCACCGAGACGGCAGGGTGGAGGGTCTTTAGAGCGTCGTATTCCATCTTCGCCGAGTTGCTCGAGGCGAATATCCAGGGGCAGTGCCCGGCCTCCGGCATGTAGCCCCGCTTCACACGGGCGGACTGGAACGACCGCTGTCCGACCCGGTGGAACTTCAGCACCACGACGCCGAGCCCCATCGCCTCGTAGACCTCCGACTCTTTCCCGACACCGATCAGGGTCCCGAGCGCCTGGATGGTGCCCCGGCGGGTGAGGGTGTGGAGGGCCAGGCTGTCGTAACCGTTGAAGACGAGGGCGTAGCCCTCGTAGGGGACCTTCTCGTACCTGACCATGTCCATGGCCATCAGTCTGCCCAGCCGGTAGGAGAGCTCGGACTCCGAGAACCTGGTGGCCGACTTGAGCACCTCGAGCGGCACCCACCGGTACCGGCGCATGAGGCGTTCGAGGGCGAGCAGGATCCGGAGTTCGTAAGCATGCAGGGATCGCACGTATTCTGCAGGAACAGGCATCTTCTACACCATTTATGTGGCGCGGTGATAAAAGAATGATCGAGAGAACATGCAGTGCAGCAAGTGCCGCCGCGACGCGGTCATCTACCAGCGATACTCGGGGCTGCACCTCTGCGAGCAGCACTTCAACCGCGATTTCGAGGCGAAGGCGAAGCGGGCGATCCGGGAGCACCGCTGGATCGAGTCGGGCGATACGGTGGCGGTGGCCCTCTCGGGGGGTAAGGACTCAAGCGCCGTCCTCTTCTTCCTCCACCGTCTCCTCGGCGAGCGCCGAGACGTCCAGCTGATGGCGATCACCGTGGACGAGGGGATCTCCGGCTACCGCGATCCGGCCCGGGCCCGGGCGATCGCCGAGGCACTCGGCGTCCCCTGGGTGACGGCAACGTTTGCCGACGAATACGGGATCACGCTCGATGAGATCGTGGGCCGGAAGGGGACGGGGCTCTCCTGCTCCTACTGCGGCGTGCTGCGGCGGGCACTGATGAACCGGATTGCCCGCGAACATGGCGTCACGAAGTTCGCCTACGGGTTCAACCTGGACGACGAGGCCCAGTCGGTGCTGATGAACGCCCTCAGGGGGGATGCGGAGCGGCTCACCCGCCCCATACGGGAAGTGCCGGGGATGGTCCCGCGCATCAAGCCGTTCATGTATATCCCGGAGCGGGAGGTGGCCCTCTACGCATTTCTCCACGTCGAGGGGTTCGACCTCGCGGGCTGCCCCTACGCGGGCGACGCCCTGCGGGGGGACGTCCGGGGAATCCTCGACGACTACACCTACCGCCACCCGGCGACGAAGTACTCGCTCGTGAACCTCGGTGAGACCCTTCGAAACCCGGAGAAGCCGCAGGAAGAAGGGCTCCGGGTCTGCGAGCGGTGCGGGGAACCGTGCGGCAGGAGCTGCCGGACGTGCCAGGTGCTTGACGAGGTCCGGAAGGGTGGTTGACAGGGACTGGACGCACTTATCTATGGCATGGAGCGGAACTGTCCAGACGATGAAACTGCCTGGTACGGTGGACCGTGGGGCTATCGCCATTGGGGGAGGGGCTGACGGGGCGGGGGGAGAGCCCCCCACCCCGGTGTCTACCCCGCAAGGGGCGACCTTTGGCCCCCCCCGCCCCCGCCGGGCGG
>JAEZIP010000007.1:0-21280 GCA_023436625.1 Methanobacteriota archaeon
GCACGATCCGGTACAGATGGTACGGCCGGGGTGTATCCGCCGGCCAGTCGAACGCGCGCCCCGTCCCTGCATGACCGTGACCTATGAAGAGCGACCGCACACCTGTTCCGGAAGGCTGGCCGTTTACGCCTACTCTTGTCGTAGCCATCCTTCTCATCGTCATCCCCGCCATCGCCCTCCTTGCGGTCCACGACTACGTGCTGGCCGAAGAGAGAATGACCTCCGACCTCGCCACCCTCCAGAGCGTCACCGAAAAGAGCGTCAGGGAATCGATCGTTGACGTGGATACCGGCCTCAAGCTCTTTGACGATTCTCTCAACCTGCGGCTGCAGAGAGGACTCTCGCTCTTTCTTGAGGAGTATGAGCGGGCGGGAAGGGATCCGTCGCATATGAACCTCGCGGCGCTCAAAGGCGAGCTCGGGGGAGATATGGATCTTTATGTCATCAACGCGTCGGGAGTAATCAAGTACACCACCTATCCTCCTGACCGGGGCATCGACTTCAAGGAGAATCCAGACTTCTATGCCGAGATCACCCGGATGCGTCTTGGAGACAACTTTTCCCCTGACCGTGTGGTTTACGAGCCCGCAACCGGGCAGGTCCGGAAGTATGCCTATATGCCCACTCCGGACCACCGCTACCTTCTCGAACTCGGGCTCGTGCCGGATGCGTTCGTGGAGGAGCGGAACCGTTTGCGCTCACAGGAGAGCACACAGGAGTTCGTCGCCCTGAATCCGTACCTCGATTCGATCTGCGTTTACGATATCCTGGGAAACCCCGTCGAGGCGGGCGGCGATCCCCCCGATGCCCGAACACAGGCTCTCATCACCGGGACGATCATCCCCGGCAGAACGGATTACGCGGTGCAGGACGAGCACGGAAGGCGGATCCAGTACCTCTTCATCGACCTGAAAGATCCGGACTACCCGTCTGACCCAAGCGTCGTCGTCGAACTGACCTACAATACTGCTCTCATACAGAGCCAGCTCGACCAGATGCTCTACTACCGTGCCGTCGTTGCAATCCTCGCAATCGTTCTCTCGAGCGCGGTCATCTTCCTTGTAGCGCGCCGCCTCACACGCCCCCTCGAGGAGATCATCGACGATGTCGACGTCATCGCGCAGGGAAACCTCGACCACACCGTCCGGCTCTCGGCAACACGCGAGGTCGTGAAACTCGAGCGGAGCATCAACACGATGGTCGCGAACCTCAAAGCTGCCATAAGCCGCCTCCGGGATTCGGAGGAGACGATCCGCGAGTACAGTGAGAACCTGGAGGAGCAGGTCGAGGCGCGCACGGCCGAACTGCAGGAGTCGACCGGAAAGGCAAATCTTTACCTGGATATCATGACGCACGATATCAGAAACACCATCAACACCGCCAGCCTCTACACGGACCTGCTCATGGAAGAACTCGAGGGAGAAGAGCGGAATTACACCGAGAAAGTGCAGAAGAGCCTCACGAAAAGCATCGAGATCATCCGAAACGTCAATACCATCAGGCAGATCCGTGAAGAGGCTGCCGTCCTCGGCCCGGTCGCTCTCGAGCCCGTTATCCGGGCGGAGATCGAGCACTTCCCCGATGTGCGGATCACCTACGCGGGGACAGCCGTCCAGGTGCTCGCCGACGACCTCCTCTCCGAGATCTTCACGAACCTCATCGGCAACGCGGTGAAGTTCGGCGGGCCGGCGGTCGAGATCGCCATCCGGGTCGAGGAGCGCGATGATGAAGTCCTGGTCTCGGTCGAAGACAGCGGTCCGGGCATTGCCGACGAGGTGAAGCAACGCCTGTTCACCCGCTTCTACGGTGAAAGCGGTAGAAGAAGCGATGGAGGCCTCGGGCTCTACATCTGCCGGATGCTCGTCGAACGCTACGGCGGGAAGATCCGGGCGGACGACCGGGTGGAGGGGCGGCCGGAGGGAGGGGTGGCCATCCGGTTCACCCTCAGGAAGGCCGCCTGACCTGCCCGGTATTTCGCTAAAGTTTCTGAGGAACCTTCCCGGAGGTCAAACCAATGGCCTTTATCGCGACCAGATGTACACAGTGTTTCTTACGCGAAAGACGCGAAGTCCGGTGCCCGTGTGCTGTGAACTCCTCTTCGGGAGACCGCATCGTTCGGTCCCGGGCATCAGAATGAGTGACGTATGTTATCCGACGATCGCCTGCACCCGCCCGACCTGCCCGTCGCGGAGCCGGACCTTGATCCCGTGAGGGTGGAAGGACGAGTTGGTCAGGATCTCGGCAACAACGCCCCGGGTGAGCTTCCCGGTTCGCTGATCGCGTTTGAGCACGATGTCCACCGTCATGCCGGGACGGATGGCGGTCCGGTTCTGTCCGTTCATGGCAAAAAACCGGGTTTAGTCACTCTTCCCCGCCGTTCTGCTCCGGCTCTGCCCCGTTCGACCCCGGGACGGCGGTCTTCATCTGCGGGAAGAGGAGCACCTCCTTGATCGAGTCCTTGCCGGTGAGGAGCATCACCAGGCGGTCGATGCCGATGCCGACACCGCCCGTCGGAGGCATCCCGTAGCCGAGCGCGTTGATGAAGTCGTAGTCGATCATCTGCGCTTCAAGATCGCCCTTCCGGCGCTTCGCGTCCTGCTGCTCGAGCCGGGCCTTCTGGTCGAGGGGGTCGTTTAACTCCGAGAAGCCGTTCGCCATCTCCATCCCGGCGATGAAGAGTTCGAACCGCTCCGTCAGCCCCTCCTTCTCCCGGTGCTTCTTTGCAAGCGGCGAGTTCTCGATGGGGAAGTCGTAGACGAACGTCGGCTGGATGAGGTGCTTCTCGCCGAAGTGCTCAAAGAAGAGCACCAGGTACTCGCCCCGGGTTACGGCGCTCTCGCAGCCCTCGACGCAGTGCGCGAGGCCGAACGCACGGAGTTCCTCGAGGCTCATGGCCCTGATATCGATCCCGGCGTACTCCCGCACCGCCTCCTCCATCGAGAGGCGGCGCCAGGGGCGGGCGAAGTCCAGGTCGTGCCCGGCGAACGAGCAGGTGGTCGTCCCGAGCACCTTCTCCGCGAGGTGAGCGAGGATCTCCTCGGTGAGGTCCATCATGTCGTTGTAGTCCCGGTAGGCCTCGTAGATCTCCACCATCGAGAACTCGGGGTTGTGGTTGGTGTCGATATCCTCGTTCCTGAAGTTCTTCGCGATCTCAAAGACTTTGTCGAAACCGCCGACGACCAGACGCTTGAGGTAGAGCTCCGGGGCGATCCGGAGGTAGAGTTTCTGGTCGAGGGCGTTGTGGTGGGTGGTGAACGGCCGGGCGTTCGCGCCGCCGTAGATCGGCTGCAGGGTCGGCGTCTCGAACTCCAGGAAGTCCCGCTCGAAGAGGAACTGCCGCAGGAGCGATATGATCCTGCTCCGGGTCCGGAAGGTCTCGCGGCTCTCCTCGTTCATAATCAGGTCGAGGTAGCGCTGCCGGTACCGGGTCTCGACATTCTTGAGCCCGTGGAACTTCTCGGGGAGGGGGCAGACCGACTTCGTGAGGAGTTCAAACCGGTCGACCCAGACGGTGATCTCGCCCATCTTCGTCCGGAAGACGTGGCCGACGACGCCGACGATGTCCCCGGCATCGACGTACTGCTTGAAGAGGTCGAACTGCTCCTCGCCGAGGTCGTTCTTCCGGAGGTAGAGTTGTATCCTGCCGCCCGAGTCCCCGATGTCCGCGAAGATCGTCTTGCCGTGCTGGCGGACGATGTAGACGCGGCCCGCAGTGCTGACCTCTTCCGCGCTCTTCTCGTGCCCGATTGCGGAGAACCGTTCCTTGATCTCGGTGACGGTATCCCTGCGGTCGAAGGTATAGGGGTATACCGTCACCCTGCGATCGCGCAGTTCCTGTATCTTATCGATCTTTGCCGTATCAAAACAGAAATGTTCCATATCGCTCATTGTGTAAATCGCTCCATTCGTCCTACCGCCCCGCATGAAGTTCTAAATCCGGGTCCACCGCTGTTCCGGGGAGGCCGGGCCGCACGCTCACGGATAAATCCTATATGGTGTTCACCCCCGGTGGTATTAATTTTAAGGGAGCGACGTTCCGACGCACGATGGTTCGTTAGAAACGACTGTCCGTAGGACAGGAGTTCGAGCACCGAAGGTGCGAGAACCGGAGTGTGAGCACCGAAGGTGTGAGGCGCGATGGTTCGTTAGACCCGGAGTGTGAGCACCAAAGGTGCGAGGCGCGATGGTTCGTTAGAAACGACTGTCCGTAGGATGCGACGGACGGCACGTCCGGAGCTTAAGAAACCCGAAGGGTTTCGGACAGGAGTTCGAGCACCGGTAGGAACAAGTGCGAACGACCGCCACCCCCTCCCGCCTCCTCGCAGGCCGATCCGTCGTGGGCAAGATAAGGCCCGGCGGCAAAACACAATGCATAAGAAGGTTATACGATTTATCGTCAATAGTGTGGGCATGGTACAGGATGCGGGGAGAGAGGTGGCGATCGAAAGGCTTGCGGCGGTCATCGGCGAATGCCGGAAGTGCCCCCTCTGGGAGGATACCCATCATGCTGTCCCCGGGGAGGGGTCTCCCCGGGCCGACCTCATGCTGATCGGCGAAGCGCCGGGGAAGCAGGAAGACCTCACCGGGAGGCCGTTTGTCGGCCGGGCGGGAAAACTCCTCGAAGGCCTCCTTGTGGGGATCGGTCTCTCACGGGACGATGTCTTCATCGCGAACATCGTCAAACACCGGCCTCCCGGGAACCGCGACCCCCGGGACGAGGAGATCCGGGCGTGCACCCCGTATCTTGAGGAGCAGATCCGGATCGTCGCGCCGAAGGTGATCGTGATGCTCGGCCGGCACTCGAGCAGGCACATCCTCTCCCTCCTGCCGGTCGAGTTCGACCGGATTACGGAGATCCGGGGGACCGTCTACCCGGCCCTCCTCTTCGGCCGTCCGGTCCGCCTCATCCCCACCCTCCACCCCGCCGCCGCGCTCTACAACCCGGCATACCGGGGGGCCCTGGAAGAGGATTTCCGGGTCGTCGGGCGCGAACTTACGGGTATCGGGGGATCTGCGATACAGGACTGAAGGGCCATGGCAAAAGAGCGGTCATACGGGGCGGTCGTCGTCCGGCGGGATACGGATCTCCAGTACCTCATCCTGCAGTACGGAGCCGGGCACTGGGACCTGGTGAAGGGGCACGGCATGCGCGGCGAGAGCGAGGAGGAGACGGTGCTCCGCGAACTGGAGGAGGAGACCGGGATCACGCGGGCCACGTTCGTCCCCGGGTTTCGGGAGGAGGTCCACTACTTCTTCCAGCGGCGGGCGCACACGGTCTACAAGGAGGTCGTCTACTACCTGATCGAGACCCCGGAAGCGGAGGTGACACTCTCGGACGAACATATCGCCTATCAGTGGCTCCCGCACGACGAGGCGTTGCGCGTGATCACCTTCGCGAACTCGAGAAGGGTCATCGCCGGGGCACACAAGCACCTGACGGCGCTACGGGGGCGGAAAGGTGAGTAAGTCCGAAACCCCCGCCTCTCCTTACATTTTTCCCTCCTCCGGGAGTTCCTTCACCTCCTGTCCGAGGAAGTAACTCACGACGGTCCTGATGGCGACAAGCGACCCGAGGATGGTCAGATCCTCGAGCGTCGGTTCGAGGATCGTCTTCAAGACATCGGCGGCAACAAAGAACTCGAGGCCGATCAGGATACGCGTGGTGAAGACCCACCGGATGTCGTGGTAACTGATCGCTCTGATGCGCGTCTCCCGCGCCAGGAGCTCGATGATCGCGATCATCGCCCCGTAGACGATGAAGAGCGCCCCGAATGCTCCGAGGACTATCTCGGCGATCCCGATGAACGTTTCGAGGACCATATGCCCGGCGGGCATATCGGCGAGGGTGGGCTTATACGTTACTGCGGTTCTCCGGGAGCCCGGACAGCGCCCGGGCTCTCAGGCGCTCTCCGGTTCCAGGGGGACGACGAAACGGAACCCGTTGTATCGCTCGACCGTCACGGGGACACTGTAGACCGCCTCGATGATCTCCGGCGTCACCACCTCAGGCCCCCCCGCGGCGTGGATGACGCCGTCTTTTAAGAGGATGAACCGGTCGGCGTAGCGGAGCGCCATGTTCAGGTCGTGCATCGTCATCACCGCGGCGACGTTGTGGTCCATCGTCACCCGCCTGACGATCCCGAGGATCTCGAGCTGGTTTTTGAGGTCGAGGCTGCTCGTCGGTTCGTCGAGGAGCAGCACCCGGGGCTCCTGCACGAGCGCCCGGGCGATGCTCACCTTCTGGAGTTCCCCACCGCTCATCTCGTCGATGTACCGCAGCGTCAGATCCTCGAGGCTGAGCATCCGGATTGCAGCCTCGACGATCCGGATATCCGCCTCCGTCACGTCCCAGCGGATGTGCGGCCGCCTTCCGAGGAGGATCGCGTCGAAGACGGTCATACGGCCGGCCTCGGATCGTTGCGGAACGTAGCCCACCTTCCGGGCGATCTCCATCCGGTCCGCGGTGAGGAGGTCCGCCCCCTCGACGAGGACCGACCCGGCCTTAGGCCGCAGGATGGCGTTCATGCACTTCAAGAGCGTCGTCTTCCCGACGCCGTTCGGGCCCAGGATCGCGAGAACCTGGTGCGGCGAGAGGTCGAACGTGATATCCCGGATGACCGGGGCGCTCCGGTAATTGAACGCCACGCCGTCTACGTCGAGGATCATCGCCGGTACCCCCGGAGAAGCAGGTAGATGAAGACCGGTGCGCCTAAAAATGCCGTGAGCACGGCGACGGGAAGGATGTACGGCGCCACGATGACCCGGGCGACCGTGTCCGAGGCGAGGAGGAGGATCCCGCCCATCACGCAGGACCCCGGGATCAGGTAGCGCTGGTCGTCGCCGATGAGTCTCCTCACCATATGCGGACAGACCAGGCCCACGAAGCCGATGACCCCGAGAAACGAGACGATCACGGCGGATACGAGCGCCGCGACGACCATCCCGATATCCCGGACAGCTTCGACGCTGACCCCGAGCCCTTTTGCGGTTTCGTCGCCGGCGTCGATCGCGTTGTAGTTCCAGCGGTTCACGATGAAGTAGAGCGAGGCCGCTACCGTGACGAGGGCCATGATCCCGAGCTCCTGCCAGTTGGCCCGGCCGACGTCGCCGAACGTCCAGAAGACGACCGCGGCGAGCTGGGTGTCATCGGCGAAGTACTGGAGGAACATCGTCCCCGCCGTGAAGAGGGAAGAGAGGGCGACGCCGGCGAGCACCATCACCTCGGGAGACGCCCCGCGTAGCCGGGAGATGAGCAGGATCACGGCTGTCGCAAGGAGACAGAAGATGAACGCCACCATCGTCGTTACGTAGGGGTTGTTCAGGGTGACGGCGTCGGCAACCGTCGAATGCATCTCTCCCGCACCGAGGAGGATGACCGAGACGGCCGCCCCGAATGCGCCGGCGTTCGAGATGCCGAGCGTGAACGGCGACCCGAGCGGGTTTCGAAGGATCGACTGCATGGCGACGCCCGCCACCGAGAGCCCCACCCCGGCGACGATCGCGGCCAGCGCCTGCGGGAGGCGGATGTTCCAGACGATCAGGTCCGTGTTTGATACGCTGAGAGCGGCGCCGGGGTTAAAAAGCAGGTTTATCCGGTCGACGATACCGTTCACCAGGGAGAGAAAGACATCGTACGGAGGGATGCCGACCGCACCGACCGATATGGATACGATCAGGAGGAGAAAGAGGAGGATCACCCCGCCGAGTATCCAGAGGTGCTTTCGCCGCACGTAGCCCGTGTAGTCGGCGGGGATGGCCCCGTCTGCAAAGTGCATCTCGTTATATCCTCCTGATCGAACCCGGCATCAGAGCGGGATCTCCCTGAAACCGAGGTTCTGGTACTCGTTGTTGTGCTCGTCGAAGACCGGTTTGCCGACGAAGAACGTGTAGATCTCGTCCCCTTTCTCCTCCGGGTCGATGTCGGCGAACCGGTCCGGGTACAGGGTCTTCCCGACGAAGTAAGCATCGGCAAGCACGGTCTCGTAATTCACGTTGTAGAAGTTGTACGGGAGGACGCCGTAGACCCGGCCTTCCTTCGCGGCGGAGAGCCCCTGGAGCGCGGGGTCTGACTTCAGTTCCCCGATCGCCCCGTCGTTCTCCATCTGGGTCGTGCCGGCGTCGATGAAGATGTACCCGGGGTCCCAGTCGACGAGCGCCTCCTTCGCGACGTCGGCGTGGGCGGTGCCGAGGCCGGCCGCGACGTTCTTCGCGTTGACCCAGGAAAACGGCGGGTAGGCGGGTTCGGTGGAGATGATCCCATGGGCGCCCGCCGAGGAGACGCCGCCAACATAGACTGTCTTCTGTTCGTCCTCGGGGATGTCGCCGGTCCGGGCTTCGAGGTCGGCCACCGTCGCCTCGATGTAGGCGATCACCTCCTCGGCCCGGTCCTCTCTCCCGAGGACCTCGCCCATCACGCGGAGCCCGGTGTACATCTCGGCCTTCTCGGCATCGTTCCTGAGCGAACCGTAGGGGAACGCCACGACCGGGATGCCGGTCTTTGCCTCGAGTTTGTCGGCTTCGGCAGCACTGGTGCCGTATGCCGTTCCGGTGGACCCGGTCTTGAAGACGACCTGCGGCCCTATCCCGAGGATCTTCTCGGGGTCGTCCTTGCCGCGGAACTCACCGATCAGGGGGAGGTCCCTGAACTGTGACCCGTAGGCGAGAGCGTAAGGACGACCCTCCATCGGCTGGTCCTTCTTCTCCTGGTCGTCGACGCCGACGGCGAGGTCCTGGCTCTGCAGGTAGACGAGGTAGCGGAGACCTCCGGAGCCCGAGCAGACGACGCTTTCGGGGGGCGAGGGGACGGTGACCGTCCTGCCGAACCCGTCGGTGACCGTGACGGTCTGCCCGGCGCCGCCCTGGTCGGCGGCCGGACCGGCCCCGGTGCCGGTACACCCGGCGGCGAACATGGCGAGAGCGAGGACCGCGAGCACCGCGGTCGTGAGATATCCGGTGTATCGAAACGGTGGCATACTAATATCTGTAGTAGTAACACTGTTTATTATAGTTATCGAATTACTGCCTATCCCGTATGACTTAATTTTGATTCGTATTACCCGCGCCGATGGTCGATCGTACTGGTACAGGACCCCGGAGTCCGGCGGACCCCCCCGGGTTCACGGGGTCCGAACGCCGTATGCCGCCCCTCTCGCGCTCTCCGGCGGAGACCGGGCCCGTTCCCACGAGATGGATAACTATTATGGCCGACCGGACTAATCCCTGGAACGGGACACCGGTCATGCACGACCGGCCTACAATGAGGGATATGCATGCCGGAGAGAATGCTAACCGAATCTGAGGGATACCGCCTGCTGGACTCGTGCGGGATACCGGTGCCGCCCCATCACCTCGCCACCAGCGCCGGCGATGCACGGGCGGCCGCCGGGCGGATAGGCTACCCCGTCGTCATGAAGATCATCTCGCCGGAGATCATCCATAAAAGCGATGTCGGCGGAGTCATCACCGGGATCGAGGGGCCGGATGATGCCGAGGAGGCGTTCGGGGCCATCATGAGGAACAGTGCCGCCAGGGCCCCGGAGGCGGCGGTCACCGGCATCATCGTCGAGAAGCAGATGCCCGGGGGGCTCGAGGTGCTGATCGGCGGGAAGACCGACCCGTCGTTCGGGAAAGTCATCACGTTCGGCCTCGGAGGGAAACTGGTGGAACTCCTCGAAGATGTTTCCATCCGGGTACTGCCCGTCACCGAAGACGAGATCCGCGAGATGATCCACGAGATCGAGGGTTACCGGCTTATACGGGGATACCGGGGGGAGCCCCCGAAGGACGAGGAGGCCCTCGTCCGGATCATCGCGGCGATGGCACGCATCTTCGTCGAGGACCCACGGATCCGGGAGTTCGACCTGAACCCGGTCATCGTGTATGAAGAAGGAGCCAGCGTCGTCGATGCGAGGATCATCGTCGGGGATACCGCCGGAGGCGGTGCCGCCCGCCTCAGCATCCGGGCGCCCCAGGATCTCTTCTATCCGAAATCCATTGCGGTGATAGGCGCATCGGCAAGCCCGAACAAAGTGGGCTACTCCGTCCTCCGGAATCTCCTCTCCTTTCCCGGGGACCTCTATCCGGTCAACCCGGCACGGGCGGAACTCTTCGGGCGCAAGGCCTACGCCTCCGTGAAGGAGATCCCGGGCCCGGTCGACTGGGTGGTCATCGCCGTGCCGGCCCGTCTCGTCCCGGGGGTGATGGAGGAGTGCGGGGAGAAAGGCGTCCGGCTCGCCATCATCGTCACCGCCGGGTTCCGCGAGATCGGCGGTGCCGGCGCGGCCCTCGAAGAGGAGGTCACGACGATCGCACGTAAGCACTCTATCCGGATCATCGGCCCTAACTGCCTCGGGATCATGATGCCGCACCAATGGATCAACGCCACGTTCGACCCGGTCTCACCGAGGCCCGGGGGGGTGGCCTTCATCTCCCAGAGCGGCGCGATCATCACCACCGTCGTCGACTGGAGCCTCCCTGAAGAGTTCGGGTTCTCCGCCGTCGTCTCGGTGGGCAATCAGGCGGACCTCGGGTTTGAACATTACCTCCGGTTTGCCGAGCAGGACGAAAAGACCCGGTCGGTCACCCTGTACGTCGAGGAGATCCTGGACGGACGCGGGTTCGCCCAGATCGTGCGTGAGGTTGCCGGGAGAAAGCCGGTGGTGGCGGTGAAGTCCGGGTCGTCCCTGAAGGGCAAGGCTGCAGCATCGTCCCATACAGGCTCGCTTGCCGGGAGTTACGATGTGTATGTCGCGGCGTTCAAGCAGGCGGGAGTGATACCGGCCCGGAGCCTTCGGGACGCCTTCAACCTGGCGGAGCTCCTGGCGTCCGAGGGCTACCCGCAGGGAAAACGGGCGATTGCCATCACCAGTGCAGGAGGGTTCGCCGTCCTCTCTTCCGACTACGCCGAGACGCACGGGGTCGATATGGTCGACCTCCCGGACGACGTGCTTCGCGAGTTGAACGCGTTCCTGCCGCCGTACTGGAACCACGCAAACCCGATGGATATCCTCGGGGACGCCGACGCCACCCGGTTCGCCGCCCTCTTCGACGTGCTGATCCGGCATCAGGACTTCTGGGACATCGCGTTCGTGATCGCCGTGCCGACCACGCTCGTCGATCCGGCACACGTTGCAAACGAGATCGTCCGGTTCTCCCGGAACACGGAGAAGATGGTGGTGGGCTGCATGCTTGGCGGCGACAGTATCAGGAGCGGCCTGCGCATCCTCCGGGGTTGCCGGATCCCGAACTTCTCGGAGCTTGAAGATGCGTTCAAGGCGGTGGGGAGCATCCTCGAGGTCAGGGCCACCCGGCAGGGTAAGCAGTCCCACCTTCCCCGTGCCGACCGGTGTCCGGGCGACGGATGGTAACGTCCGTCCCGCTCTCTGCATTCCCCCGGAAACCTTTTATATGCCCTTCCCGTATTCCCGCACATCGGAGCGGGAAACGGAACCTGTTCCCCGGGGAGATGGATACGGATGCTGTTCGAGAAGATAAAATCCGAGATACTTGCTCACAATTCATACATCATCGGGTCGGGCGGGGAGGCGGCGGTCATCGATCCGCGGCGCGACTGCCTGGTCTACGCGAGCATCGCCGGGCGCGAGAACATGAAGATCACGAAGATCTTTGAGACGCATAAGAACGAGGACTATGTTATCGGCTCCCGGGAGCTCGCCCGTCCGACCGGGGCGGAGATCCTGCACGGGGCACGGGAGACGTTTGGGTTCGGCACCGGCGTCCGGGAAGGGGAGACGTTCATGGTCGGATCGCTCGAGCTCGAGGTGCGGGAGACACCCGGCCACACCACAGAAAGCATATCGCTCCTGCTCCGTGACCGGTCCGTCTCCGACGACCCGTTGATGGTCTTTACCGGCGATGCGCTCTTTGCCGGCGATGTCGGGAGGACCGATCTTGCCGGCGAAGACCGGCGGCGGGAGATGTCGGAGATGCTTTATTCGAGCCTGCACGAGAAGATTCTCCCGCTTCCCGACGGGGTGCTCGTCTGCCCCGCTCACGGCGCCGGTTCGGTCTGCGGCGGGAATATCAGCGACCGGGAGTACACGAGCATCGGTTTTGAGAAGGCGACGAACGAGCTGCTCGCCATAGGGAAGGAAGAGTTCATCGAGCGCAAGGTGAGCGAACGGCTCTACACGCCGCCGTATTTTACGATGATGCGAAAACTCAACCGGGAAGGCCCTCCCCTGATCTACAACCTGCCGCACCTGCGGGCCTACTCGGCCAGGGAGATCCGCTCTCTCCTGGATCAGAAGGCGCAGATCGTCGATATCCGGTCCCCGACGAGTTTCGCCGGGGGGCATATCCCCGGGACCCTCAACATCTGGCGCGAGGGTCTCCCCCTCTACATGGGCTACTACCTGAATTACGAGGACCCGATCGTCCTTGTGGACGACTTCAACCTGGATCTGGACCGCGTGGTGCGCCACTTCGTGCGGCTCGGCTACGACAACATCGCGGGATACCTCGCGGGCGGGTTTGCGGCCTGGTTCCGGCAGGGCGAGGAGATCGAGCGGGCCGGCACCTGGTCCCCCACCGACCTCGCGGAGCACCTGGACGACCCGTCGGTCTGGGTTCTCGACGTCAGGAACGTCAACCACCGGGAGGAGAGCGGCCACATCGCGGGCTCCCACCACATCTACGTCGGGCACCTCGAAGAGCACCTCGCCGAGATCCCCGAGGAGAAGCAGGTCGTCGTCCACTGCGACGTCGGGTTCAAGGGAAGCCTTGCCGCGAGCATCCTCGAGAAGCACGGCTTTAGGAACGTCACGAACCTGCTCGGCGGCACCGTCGGCTGGGCGGCGGCGAACTATCCGCTTCTCAAGGATTGATCCTTTTTTTATTCTTTACTTCCTCGGTTCTTCGAGGGAGACCCGTCGCGCCGACCCCGTCTCCTCCCACCCGATACAGACCCTGACCGGCACCCTGCCTTCAAGCGAAGCCGCAACCGGCGAGTGCCGGTAGCCGTGATGCACGAGTTCCTCTATCTTCTCCCGCGGTGCGTCGGCATCCACCCGGACGGTCAGGCGGACCTCCTCGAGACCCGGCCGGACGTCGTCGGAGATATTGAGGAACCCCGCGAGATCGAGGTCGCCCGCAACATCGATCTCGATCGAATCCACCTCGATCCCGCCTTCGGCCGCGCTGTAAGCGATAGAGGTCGCGATGCAGGCACACAGACCCGTCAGCACCAGTTCCGTCGGGCTTGCTCCCCGGTCGGTCCCGCCGAGGACGACCGGCTCGTCGGCCGGAATGACGAAGTTCCGGACGAGCGTGGTGGAATGCGCACCGCCGTTCCAGCTCGTGATGCCGGAGAGGGTTCTCCTGCCCGCCGCCGCATCCTTCCGCATCGCCTCCTTGAGGGCGTTCACCCTCTCCATATCGACCCCGTTGCGCATCATCGTACCAGACCCCTTACCGGGCTGCAGCACCCGCCGGCGTATCTCTCGCCGGACGGGCACCGGAAGTTTGCCATCAGACGATCGGTTCCGGCGACTTTCCCGTCGACTTCATGAGCCGCAGCATCTCGTCCGGATCGGTCGTGGGGATGTCGCAGGCGTAGTTGGTGCAGACGTAGGCCGTCGCTTTCCCGCCGACCGTCACGATATCCCGGGTAAACCCGGCTATCTCGGCAATCTCCGGGCTCTCCTCTTCGGAAGGGCGGAAGATGACGACGGCGTCGGGTGCGTAGTGCGACCGGATGGCGCTGATCATCGTTTTCGTATCCTCCGCGCCGGGAGCACCGGATATGATCACCTCGAAGTTCGGCCCCAGCATGAACTCGAGACCGGTGAGGAAGTGGGAGTAGGCGGTAGGGGATTCGCGGACGGTACCGGCAAAAGCCTGCCGCATCCGGTTCGTCGTCTCCTCGAGTTCGAGGTTTGCCGTCATCCGGCCGAGAGCGAAGAGGGCGTACA
This sequence comes from Methanobacteriota archaeon, assembly GCA_023436625.1. GTDB lineage: Archaea > Halobacteriota > Methanomicrobia > Methanomicrobiales > Methanoculleaceae > Methanoculleus. Next base: position 13,932 of record JAEZIP010000007.1, read on the forward strand.
TGGCCACGCTGTTGCCGGAGGGTATCGCCCCGTCGTAGGCCGGTTTCTGGCGGACGGGAACGTCGCTATCGTCCGGCACAAAGAAGAACCCCCCATGGGTGCAGTCCCAGTAGCGGGCGACGAGATCGCGGGAGAGTTCGGTGGCGGTCCGGAGGTAGCCGGGAGAGAACGACGCCTCGTAGACCTCGATGAGCGCCCAGATCATGAACGCGTAATCGTCGAGGGTCGCGGCGAGACCGGCCTCGCTGTTCCGGTAACGGTGGAGGAGCCGCCCGTCCGGCCGGCGAAGACTGGTGAGGACGAACGCGGCTGCCCTCTCCGCTGCCGCGAGGTAATCCGGTTCGTCGAATACCCGGGCTGCTTTGGCGAGAGCAGCGATCATGAGAGCGTTCCAGTCGGTGAGGATCTTGTCGTCCTTTCCCGGGCGGACCCGCTCCTCCCTGGCTGCAAAGAGTTTCTGCCGGGAACTCTCCACGAACCACGCCAGGTCTTCTTCCGGGGTCGAGAACACGTGGACCCATGAAGCCAGCGGGCGACGCAGGCGGAGGATGTTTTTGCCGGTCCTTCTCTCGCCGGGCTGTTCCCGGTAGTTACCCGGCTCCGTGACGCCGAAGATCCGGGAGAACCGCTCCCCGTCCTCCTCCCCGAGAACCCCGAGGATCTCATCCTTTGTCCAGACGTAGAACTTCCCCTCCTCGCCCTCGCTGTCCGCATCCTCCGCCGAGTAGAAACCGCCGCCCGGATCGGTCATCTCCCGCAGGACGTAGGCGATCGTCTCCCGGGCGGTTCGGGCAAACTCTTCTCTCCCCGTCGCAAGGTAGGCCTCCGTATACGCTACGACGAGAAGCGCCTGGTCGTAGAGCATCTTCTCGAAGTGCGGGACGAACCATTCTGCATCCGTCGAGTAGCGGTGGAACCCGTAGCCGATCTGGTCGAAGATTCCGCCCCGCCGCATAGCGTGCAGCGTCTTCTCGACCATCGAGTACGCCGGCTCCTTCCCGGTCCGGTTCCCGTACCGAAGCAGAAATATGAGGTTATGCGGGGTCGGGAACTTGGGCGCATCCCCGAACCCGCCGTTCTCCCCGTCGAAGACCCGGAAGAAGGTATCGTAGGCCTCATCGAGGATCGCCCCCGAGAGCTCGCCCTCCCCCGGAGGAGTGCGGGCGGCGTTCTGCAGCGATTCCAGCACCTGGTTCCCTGCGTTCTCGAGTTCCTGCCGCTGGCCCTGCCAGATCTTGCTGATCCGGGGGATGAGGTCTAAGAGGCCGGTCATCCCGTAGCGGCTCTCTTTGGGGATGTAACTCGCTGCAAAGAACGGTTTCTGGTCGGCGGTCATGAAGATGGTGAGCGGCCATCCTCCGGCCCCGGTCAGTGCGTGGGCGGCCGCCATGTAGACCTGATCGATATCCGGCCGCTCCTCGCGATCCACCTTGATGCAGACGAAGACGTCGTTTAAGAGGCTCGCGACCTGCGGGTCTGCAAACGACTCTTCCTCCATGACGTGGCACCAGTGGCAGGCCGAGTAGCCGATGGAGAGGAATACCGGTTTACCCTCCTCCCGCGCCCGGAGAAAAGCCTCTTCACCCCAGGGATACCAATCGACGGGGTTATGGGCATGCTGGAGTAAATACGGGCTCTGTTCGTTGATCAGACGATTCGGTGGCGATTTCTCCCGCACCGGTGCTCCTGGTGCTTCCGGGTTGTGTCCGTGTGCCGGGTTCATACCCTGACGTGCTGATGCAGGCTAATAAAGGTGACTCTTCGCGGTGGAAGGGCGCTTCCGGAGGAACACCTCTCCTTTCACTGCCGGGGAGACGCGTACCCGGCGGTGCTCTGTGATAAAAAAGGGAAGAAACCCCGGTTGCAGGCCGCTTCACTCTGCGATGGGGATCTCTTTCGTCTCCTCCGCGACCGGTTGTATATAGGGGACATCCACGGCAAGCAGACCGTTTCTGAAGGTCGCCTTCGCCTTGTTGGTATCGACGGGACAGCCGATCGCGTACGTACCGACGTAGCGGACGTCGCCGCGAGCTGCATCGATGGAAAAACTGGTCTCCTGCATCTTAAACGTGATGTCTTTCTTCTCGACGCCTGGTAGTTCTATCTCGATATGAAGATTCTCTTCGCTCTCATCCGAGTAAGCACAGACATAGGGTGCGACTCTCAACGCTGCCATCTCATAACCTCCTCGATGGCAGCAGAGGTGCGAGAGTGCTATTTAACGTTTACCTTCTCCCGGCCCTGCTCGTACGCTCGCACTCCAGGCCGGCGGATCCCGGGTAGCGCGGCACCCGGAACGAGAGAGGGAGATTTTATCAGGGAGGCGTCAAGTATCATGCATGAATGAGCGGTTCATCTTCACCCGGCACCGCACCAACTGCTACCACTGCGGCGAGGATGCCGACCAGATCATAAAAGCGGTCTCCGCGCAGGCCCAGGTGATCTGCTCTGCCTGCGGGGCTACAAGGATCTTCATCCCACGGTTTGAGAACACCGGGGCGATCGGGATCTGCACCCCGATCGGGTGTTATGACATCTGGAATATCGAGGCCGACGGGCGGTGTAAACATTGCGGGGGCGCGGGCCCGCACGACCTCACGATCGGGTGCAGCCACTTCACGACCCGGTGCCGCAACTGCGGCTACACGCACTTCTACCGGTTCAACCTGGAGTATATGGCGAGATGCCCTGTCGGCGAAGCCGACGAGGTCAGCGCTCCTCGCGCACCATAGCGATGGCCTGCTTCGGGCACTCGTTCGAGCAGATGCCGCACCCCTTGCAGTAGTCGAGATCGACGTTGAGTTCTTCGTCGATGACCCCGTCCGGGCAGTACTGGGCGCAGAGCCCGCAGGCGTTGCACGCCTCCTTGTCCACCACGGGCCGGAACGTCCGCCAGGAACCCGTCTTCCCCGAAGAGGCCTCCTTCGGCCTGCTGAGCGCAAGTCTCTCTCTCATACCTTCAACTCCTCGTACGCCGCCTTGGCGGCTTTCACGTTCCGCTCGTCGGCAAACATCTCCCTGATCGCCTGTTCTGCCGAGGGGAGGGTGACGATACCCATCTTCGCGAGCGCCCCGAGCACCGGGGTGTTCAGGATGGGGCTCCCGGCAACCACCAGGTTCTTGGCAAGCGCGATCCCGGTCAGGTCGACGTGACGGCAGGTCCCGTTGCATCCGGTAAGCGGGTGGGCACTGTTCAGGAGAACCGTCCCGTCGTCTTTTAAGCCCTGCAGGACGTCCACCACGTCCATGATGCTGGTATCGAGCACGATCACGAGATCCGGTTCGTGGATCTGGCTGTAGATCTTGATCGGTTCGTCGTCGATCCGGACAAACGAGACGACCGGCGCCCCGCGCCGCTCCGCCCCGTAGAAGGGGCAGGCCGTTGCGTACTTCCCGTCCCTGAACGCAGCGAGGGCGAGAAGTTTCGCGGCGGTGACGCCGCCCTGCCCGCCCCGGGAGTGAATCCTGATCTCATACATGGTCGCTCACCCCAAACCAGGTCTCTTCGCCGGGATGCCGGTTTCTGATGAAGTCCGCGATATCGTCGTAGGTGACCTCCTGGCCGCCGAGGCCGGCGATCACGCTGTAGGGCTCGATTCCTGTCTTCGACCTGATGGAGTGCGCCACCACCCCCCCAAAGCCGAAGGAGTAGTCGCGGTCGATCACCACGACCTCCCGCCCGGATAGATCGAGGTCCGGGAAGGGGCGGAACCAGCGCAGGCGCATGGACCCGGCCTTTATTCCCTCGTCGCGGAGGCGGTCGACGGCCACCTCCGCCTCTTTTCCGAGCGTTCCCATGGCGACGACGACGATGTCGGCGTCCTCGCACCGGTAGTCTTCGGTGGGGCCGTAGGACCGGCCGAACCGCTCCGCGAACTCGCGCTCGACATCCGCGATCACGCCCTTAGCATCGCGCATCGACCGTTCGATATCCCAGCGGAACCGGAAGTAGTCGGCCGGTCCGGTCATGGGGCCGTAGACGCAGGGGTTCTCCGTGTCGATGGCGTGCGGGAGGTGGTAGGGGGGCAGGAAGTCGCCGATCTCGACCGTCTCGAGCGACTGCATGATGTGGCTCAGCGCGAACCCGTCCAGGTTGACCATCACGGGAAGGAGGACCCTCTCGTCCTCGGCGATCTTAAACGCCATCAGGGTGGCATCGTAGGCCTCCTGGACCGTGCCCACGAAGACCTGCAGCCAGCCCGTGTCGCGCTGCGAGAAGGCGTCGGTGTGCTCCGCCCAGGTGTTCCACCCGGGTCCGAGAGCGCGGTTGACGTTCGCCATGACGATCGGCAGGCGTGCTCCCGCCGCCCAGTGGACCATCTCGTGCATGTAAAGGAGACCGTGCGAACTCGTCGCCGTGAAGGTGCGGACGCCCCCTGCGCTCGCCCCGATGCAGGCGGCCATCGCGGAGTGCTCGCTCTCCACCGGGATGTACCGGCTTGTAAGGTCGCCGTCGGTGACGTACTCGGCGAGCTGCTCGACGATCTCGGTCTGGGGGGTGATCGGGTATGCAGCGACGACACCCGGTTTTGCGGCCTTCACCGCGGCCGCCACAGCCTTGTTGCCGGTCGCGATCGTCAGCATACGCCGGCCTCCTCGAGGGAAAGGCGCTCGATGTTCCGTTTAACCTGCTGGCGCATCTCGTCAAAGATCTCGGGGCTCAGGTTCTTGAACCGGCCCTGGCCCTTGATGTAGTCCTCGAGAGGCGCGGGCTTCTTCATCGCGGCCTTCGACGGACCGTTGATCGCGAGTTTCCCGAACTCGCGCTCGTAGAGAATCCACGTCCCGGTCTTCACGGCGAGTTTCCCCATCTCGACCGTCTTCTCCGTGGGGTAGCGCCACCCGGGCGGGCACGGCGCGAGAATGTGGATGAACTTGGGACCCTCGATCGAGAGCGCCTTCTTCACTTTCTTGTAAAGGTCGAGGGGGTAGGCGCTGCAGGCGGTCGCCATGTAGGGGGGGTTATGCGCCTCGACGATCCGGTCGAGGTCCTTCTTGGCCGTGGGCTTGCCGCCGGGGGTCGTGGTGGTGCGCGCCCCGAGCGGCGTCGAGCCCGACCGCTGCATGCCGGTGTTGCCGTATGCCTCGTTGTCGTAGCAGATGTAGAGGAAATTGGTGCCGCGCTCAAAAGCGCCGGAGAGCGACTGAATCCCGATATCGACCGTTCCGCCGTCGCCTGCGTAGACGATGACGTTGGTCTCTTTCCCGAGCGCGCTAAGTGCGTTGCTCAGGCCGGAGGCGCAGGCGGCGGCTGCGGCAAATGCTATGTTATAGACTGGCACGTTCATTGCCGTGCCGGGGTAGATCCCCTGGATGACGCTGGTGCAGCAGGCGGGCACGACCAGGACAGAGTCGGGGCCGGCGGCTTTGAGCACATAACGAAGGCACAGGGAAGAGCTGCACCCCGCACAGGCGGACGTACACTTATAGAGATACTCCTCCTTTGGAATCGCGGACAAATTGTTTACACTCCTCTCATCTATAATTGTCACCAATTGTAATGAGAGTTTTGCGATCCCGTTCCCGGGCACCCGGAGGCATTCTGTGGGAATGACCGGTGAAAGTACGTCGGAATGAGGTATGCACGAAAATTGGGCCGGGGCGGAGTCCGGTTAAACCGGAGCCCTGCCGCCCCCACTCACCCCCGTTCAGTTCCCGGCGTTCTGTCCGGGCGCGCGCCTCTCCCGCGTCGGCGCCGGGCGAAACAACCGGCGGACCAGGCCGACGTAACACTTCAGGCAGAAGGGCGTAAAGAACCAGGCCCCCATCTCCAGGAGGGGAAAGAGACCTTTGCGGCGTATCCGGTAACGGTAACTCTCGAGGTTCATCTTCATGTAGACCGGCGCGATCTCCTCAAACCACCGGGCTCTGGTGAGCCTGCCTTCGGCAACCGGCCGCGAGATCTCGTCGAGGAAGTCCAGGATCTCCATTCCCAGGACTCCCTCTGCGGGATGGGGGATGAAGTCGTCGTCGATGATGAGCGGTTGCGCCTCGTACTCCCCGACGACGCCGTTCTTCTGCAGGTCGACCGAGAGGATGATCGCCTCCCGTGAGATGTTGTGAGGCCACTGGGGTTCGAACTGGAACATGCCGAGCGAATAGGCGATGAGCCCCCCGTGGTAGCGCTCGATCGCCTGCATGGTATGGGGGTGGTGCCCGAGGATCAGGGTGGCCCCTGCGTCGATGAACCGGTGGGCGAGGTCGATCTGCTCGGGGGACGGGTAGTAGGCCATCTCCGTCCCCCAGTGCAGCGAGACGGCGATATGGTCGCACCGGCCCTTAAGGGACGCGATATCCCTGAAGACATCCTCCTCGACCAGCCGGTTGACCGAGATTTCGCGTGATATGGCAAGTTTGCCGATCGTATAGCCCGCAAACCCGATCGAGATGCCGTTCTTCTCGAGGATGACCGGCTCCTGCCGTTCCTCGGTCGCCGATCCGCCGATGGCGAGGATGCCCCGACTCTCGAGGGCATTCAGGGTGTTCTTGAAGCCCGCGGCACCGAGGTCGCCGGAATGGTTGTTTGCAACGCTCATGACGTCGAACCCGGCCTCCACCAGATGGCGGGCCGCATCCGGGCACGTGAAGATCACGTGATGCTTCTCTGCCGGATCTCCCGTATCCGAGAGGGTGGTCTCCAGGTTCCCGAAGAGGACATCCTTATCCCGGAGGAGATGCCGGACCTCCCCGAACGGGTACCCATTTTTCGCTGTCCGGGCCCATGTATCTCCGACTGCAGTTAATCTGAGTTTTTGCATGTTTCTCACACCGAAATGCCCCACTGGTCCAGCGGCAGGTCCTGTATCAGGAACTGGTATTTACCGCGCCGGGTGCGGGGGATAGTCTCGACGAAACGGATGGTCACATCCACGTCGCCTTCGAATTTCCTGTTGAGTTCCCGGAGAATGCGTTCCGTATCCCGGTCGGCATACCCCGGTTTTTTCACAATTCGCATCAGAACCTCTCCTTCCTCCCTCTGATAAAACTGGAACTGTGCAACGTTGTCAAAGACATCGGAGTGCATATTGACCGCCGTCATCGATATGAACCGGCGATCCTTCGTGACGATGAACTCCTGGAGCCTTCCTTCCACTCTCTCGAGCATCGGGTAGGCACGGCCGCAGGAGCAGGGGGCCTTCCCGAGAACCGCAACGTCCATGGTCCGGTAGCGGATGAGGGGGCAGATTGGGTTGATGAGGCTCGTCGTGACCACCTCCCCCATCGCGCCCGGCCCCTCGACGGGCCGGCCGTCTCTCCCGATCAGTTCGACGATCCCGTATTCGGGGAAGATGTGATACCTGGTGCTCTCCTCGCACTCGCCGGCAAGCACCGTCTGCTCGGAGTTCCCA
>JAEZIP010000011.1:0-58523 GCA_023436625.1 Methanobacteriota archaeon
GCTCGCCGTCCGGCCGGCGGTCCTGCAGGCGGACGAGGTGCATGCCATCCTCCCCGACCCTGCCGGAGTACCGGATTCGCCGCTCTCCGCCGTCGGCGGTCCGGAGGGTGCAGGCAAGGGCCGGGAGGTCGGCACGGTCCCGTAATGATGTCGATATCGCCCGTCGGCTCTCTTCTTCGACGATCCGGGGCAGAAGAAACCTGCTCAGGAACTCCCCGGCGTCGCTACCGAAAAGAGCGTCCCGGTCGACCTCGAGACAGTGCTGCAGTGCTCTGTTGATCCAGACGATACGGTTGTCCGGACCGGCCAGAAGCACGCCCTCATCAAGCAGGTCGAGGATATGCGGGGCCAGCGCGGATTCGGCAGAAGCGCCAGAGAACGGTGTCATCGGCGAGACTCCACTTGCACGAAATTATCCTGTCTTTATTATTTATTTATGATTGTGGAAACCCCTTAACCCGGAAAGATCTGTCTCCCCTATTGCCTTCCGGGCAATGGCGATGCCCGATCAGGGAGGGGACGGCGGTTTACCCTCCGCCCGTCCATGACAATGCACGCGGCTGCGGAGAGGACAATTGCGATGGCTGCAGCGGTGCCGCCATACCGACGATACGGATGCCGATACCGGCAGGGCGATGAAAGGGAAGAGGCATCCTCTGCTGTGCTGCTGCCGGGCCCGATGCAGGCCCCGTCAGGCAAGACCTGCACCTCCGGGGGCCGGCACGCTCTGCAGAAACCCCGGGAGCGGAACGGGAAGGTTTTTATCCGGCCGGGGGAGAACTCCGGCCGTTTCATACGGCGGCATGCCGGTATCGAGAATTCCGACCGGGTCGGTCGCAGAACGGAGACAGCGCAATGAAGGTGCTCGTGAGGACCCTCGAAGGGGTTGAAGAGGTCAGGGAAGTCGATTCCGACTGGGTGATCCCCGGCGATGTCCTGGACGACGGCTCGGTCGTCCTCGAACTCTGGGACGAACTCTCGGACGACGATTACCTTGCGATGGGGCTGTACGACTGAGCGGTGAGGGCGGAGAACCGGAGGCCGTACGCAGAGGTGCGGCCATGCCCGCGATGCGGCTCGTTTCAGGCAGGTATACCCTCGCGGGTGAGGACCCATCGCCCAGCCTTTACCCCTCTTCTTGGATCATCGTCTCTATCGCGTCCTCCAGGGGCCCGAGTTTGGTCTGGATGATATCCCAGAGAATCGTTGGTTTCACCGCATAATAGGAGTGAACACTGATATCACGGAGCCCGGCAATCTTTCGCCATTCGATCTCCGGGTGACGGGCGGTGACGCTCGTGGGAATCTGTTTTGTCGCTTCCCCGATGGTAACAAACCTGAGCACAACGGCGTCAAGGCGCATGCGATCGGCCACGAGTTCCTCAAACGTTCGGTTACCTACATAAGAGCGGATTGAGGCGATGGCGTCGCGGATGTCCTCAAGATACAGCAGGAGATCTCTAGGCATAAACGACCTCATCAAGGACGGCATCCCGAATCCGGGGTTTTAAGGTGTCGGCGATGACGAGATCCGTCCTTCGCCCCAGGAGGTCTTCGAGGTAGAACTTGAGGTCCATAAAGTGATCGAACGTCTCCTCTCCCTCCCGGAACTCCACCAAGATGTCGATGTCGCTTGCCGGGGTGGCTTCGTTGCGTACAACCGATCCGAAGATGCCGATACGGGCCACGCCGTAGCGTTCCCGGAGGGTGCGCAGGTTCTGCCGGATCTGGGCGAGAGGATGCATCGTTATTCTTGAATAATACATCCGCCCTCTTATACCCTCCGGCACCCTTCGCAAGCCGCCATCAAAAACTTCCTTCCTCGATCCCCCTGACCGCTCGTTCTATCGCATCAAAGACCCGCTCCTCGTCCACCGCGACCTCAACCCAGCGGTCGCCGTCGACGAAGTAGAGGTAGGGCGTGACCGAATCCCCGAGGATCCGGGCGGCGGCGTGCCGGTAGACCGTCATCTGGACCGCGTAGTCCCCGGCGTCCCCCGGCGTCCCGGTCTTGTAGTCGATGAGCGCCCAGGCGCCGTCCGGCCGCTGCACCAGCCGGTCGATGGCTCCCCGGAACGCGAACCCGTTCACCCGCGCCAAAAACGGCACCTCGCGGTGGTCCCGGACGATGCCCTGCATCAGGGGCGACGCGAGGAACCGTTCGTAGAGTTCCCGGTACTCCCCTGCCCGAGCGGGGTCCATGCCGTAGCGCCGCAGCACCGCGGCGGGGTCACGGCCGCGGAAGACCTCGTGGACGACCTGGCCGCGGGTCAGGGGGTCCTCGCCGGCGGCGAACCCCGGCGACCGCGACCCGGCCGGGGCCCGGAGATACCGCTCGAGTTCGCTCGCCGAGTAGACGTGCTCCTCCTCCCCGTCCGGGGGAATACCCGCCGGGACGTCCGCCGCGGGAACGTTGTCCGGCAGCGGGAGATAGACCGGAGCGGTCTCCTGCACGTCGACCGGGATCGCCGCGGGGTCGAGGGTGAGCGGGATGCGGAGCACTTCCCCGCCGGGGAGCGCGAGGCCGGCCTCGCCACAGGCATAGACCTCCGGAGAGAGCCCGAGGCAGTGCGCAAGCCAGGCCATCCGGGTCTTCCCCGCCGCGAGGGTCTCAGGGACCTCGGCCGGCATCTCCCCGCAGAGGACCAGGTGGTCTTTTGCCCGGGTTGCCGCGACGTAGAAGAGCCGTTTGCGCTCGGCCTCCTCCTTCTGCCGGTGCTCGTCCCTGAGGATCGTCAGGACCGGTGTCTCCTCGCGCTCGTGGTCGTTTGCCGGGTTCGGGATCGCGACCCCGAGCAGCAGCCCGTCCTCCACCATGATCGTGCCCCCGCCGGCCCGCGGCGCCTCCCCGAGGTCGGGGACGACGACGACCGGGAACTCGAGCCCCTTTGCGGCATGTACCGTCATGATCGAGACCGCGTCTGCCGCCGCGAAATCGAGGTGCGCATCCCCCTCCCGCTGCCCGTCGTCGATGCAGCGCCCGAGTTCCCCGACGAGGTCGGCGAGCGTGGAGCAGTCGGCCTCCCTCGCGACGGCGATCAGCTTCTCGACGTTCGCCGCAGCCTGTTCGCCCCCGTCCATCCCGCCGAAGACGACGAAGATGCCCGATTCGTCGACGATCCGGCGGATGAGACGGGCGGGCGGGAGCCTGCGGGAGAGCGAGAGCCACTCCCGGAGGGTCGCCGCCGCAGGCTCCGCCGCGGCCTGCAGCCGCTCCCAGAGGGAGGTCCCCGCCCGGGCGATGGAAAAGAGCCGGGCGTCGGAGAACCCGAAGTAGGGCGACCGCAGCAGGCCGTAGAGCGCCACGTCGTCCAGGTCGTTCGCGAGGAACCGGAGGATGTTGTAGAGGTCGTAGACCTCCTGCCGCTGGTAGAACCCGAGGCCGGCGTGGACGCGGTAGGGGACGCCGTAGCGCCCGAGCGCCCACTCGTAGTAGGCGAGGTTCGTCCGCCGCTCGAGCAGAACGGCCACGTCGCCGTAGCCCGCCGGCCGGACCTCCCCGTCGCGGTAGACCGGTTTCTCCCCCCGTTCGACGATGGCCCGGATCTTCCGGGCGAACATCTGGGCTTCGGCACGGCGGCCGACCGCCCGGCCCCTGACCTTCGGGCAGAGGAGGAGTTCGACCGAGCCGGTGTCGCCAGCCCGGTTCGCACGCAGCGGCTCGTACAGGAATTCCCAGGGCCGGGAGCCCTCCGCCATCAGGGCGGAAAAGACGGCGTTCGTGAACCCGACGACCTCGGGCGTGTTCCGGAAGTTGACGTCGAGCGCGATCGTCTCGCCGCCGAGGTTCTGCTCGATCAGGTCGCGGATACGCCCAAACTGGGTGACGTCGGCCTCCCGGAAGAGGTAGATGGACTGTTTGGGGTCGCCGACGACGAAGAGTTTCGCCGACTCCCGGGTCAGATCGCCGAGGATAGCACATATGATGGCGATCTGGACGGGATCGGTGTCCTGGAACTCGTCGACCAGGACGAACCGGAACCGGTCCCGGAAGTGCGCCGCCACGATATCCTCGTGGCCGGAAAAGAGCCGGTGGGTGCGGTTGACCAGGTCGTCGAAGTCGAGGGCGTTCTTCCGCCTCTTCTCAGCCTCCAGCGCTCCGGTAAAGGCCCGAAATACCGCGCCGAGGTCGCGGAGGAACTCGAGCGTCGCCCGGCCGAAGGGATCCGCCGGGTCGACGTCGAGCGAGAGAGCCCCTGCATGGGCTTTGATGCAGTCGTTAAGAACCCGGTAGGCCGCCCGAAGGCGTTCGAGGTCGTCCCCTGCCCAGTTCGGCTTCTTCCCCATGTTCGCCCGGAACCGCCGGTCTTTGTGGACTTCCACGAGCGCGGCGACCGCGATCCTGCCGGCAAGGCAGGGCTCGACGGCCCGGAGGTAACTCTCGCCCGGGTCGCGCTCGCCGGGATAGCGGGCGGCAAGGTCCCGCAGCGTCTCGATCGAATCCCCGGCACGGTCGAGGAAGGCCGCGAGCGCCTCCGCCCGGTGCCGTTCCACGGCCGTCCGCCAGGCGTCGAGCACCCCCTCCTCGCTCCGTGCGAGGGCGGCAAAGAACGCCTCCGAGGCCTCGCGGCGCGAATACAGCGCCGCGAGATAGTTCTTCAACTCGTAGGCCCCGACCGCACGGAGAGCGCCGATCACCGCCTCCCGGCACTCCGAGGGCGGATCGCCGTGGATGAGGACATCGGCCGCCGCCTCGCGGAGCAGGGTCGCCTCCCGCTCGTCGAGGACGGCAAAGGCGGGCCCGACACCGGCTTCGAGCGGGAACTCCCGGAGAACGGAGGCGCAGAAGGAGTGGAAGGTCGATACCTTCGCCCACAAAAACTCGTCGCGGACCGCGTCCCACCCCTCGCCCTCCTTCTCCGCGAGGGCCTGGCGGACCCGGACCTTCATCTCGCCGGCCGCCTTCTCGGTGAAGGTCAGCGCGAGGATGTTCCCGACGCCGACGCCGGTTTCGAGCAGGCTGATGTACTTCTGCACCAGGACGTGCGTCTTTCCCGTCCCCGCCCCGGCGGTGACGCACTTGCTCCTCGTGTGGTCGAGTGCGGCCTGCCTCTGGCGTTCAGTCAGTCCCATCGGCGTTCACCTCCGCATTAAGCAGCCGCAGGCCGTCGAACCGGCAGACCGTCTTAAACCCGCAGTAGGCCGGGCAGGGGCCGGCGTCCGACCGGGGCGGGAAGCAGCCGCCGCGTATCCCGGCGAGGTAGTGCTTCGTCCAGAAGAGAGCGGTCTCGACCAGCTCCCGGACGTCCTCGACGCTGCCCTGCCGCGACCCCGGGAAGCAGGCAAAGCAGTCCTTCAGCCCTGCGTCCCAGAAGACCGGTCTGTTCCTGACCTCCCCGCGCCTCAAGGTGTAGTAGGTGCCGGCGACCCCCTGCATCCCGGTCAGGGCCTCGACCGCCCGGATGTAAAGCGGCAGCTGGAGCGCCTTGCCCGCTGCAATATCCTTGAGCCCGGGGTGGGAGATCCCGGTCTTGTAGTCGGTGATCGTGAACCGGCCGTCGGGCAGCACATCGACCCGGTCGACCCTGCCCCGCAGGCGGATGGTCTCCCCGCCGAGCGGGATCGCGACCGCATCGGTCGTCGAGGCCGCGTCGACCTCCCCCGGTACCAGCGGGAGGCCGAACGAGACCTCGAAGGCCTGCGGGAGGAGGCCGGAGGCCGCAATCTCCGCCTCGTGCCGGAGGAACCGCTCAAGGAGGCCTCTTCCGGCGGCGGGCGACCCGAGGAGGTGCTCCTTATCCGCGACCCATGCCGGGCTTGTGAAGGCGAACCGGTCCGCCTCCTCCCGGCCGGTGCTGAGGATCAGCCGGAGGGCGTCCGGGTAACACGCTTCGGTTACCGCCCCGTTGCCGTCGCGCTTCCAGCCGGAGTAGAACCGGCAGGCGATCCGGTGGACGAGGCTCCCCCGCTCCTGCGCCGTCAGGTCGGGATCGGCTTCGGGAAGGGGCGCCAGGCCGAGGGCCCGCTCCAGGTAGAACCGGAACGGGCAGTCCGCGTAGGTCTCGAGCGCCGTCGGGGAGAAGACGGCCCCTTCGCCGAACCGTTCGGCGAGCGCCGCGACGATCGCCGGATCACCGGCGAGCAGGCCGTCGTAGGGGGAGTCGTAGCCGCCCTTCCGGTGGTAGTTCTCGACGTTGAGCCGGCGGACGGCCTCGCGGACCGTAAGCCCCGGCGGCATCCCGGCAGGGGTCTCCCCCCGGGCGAGGAGAGCGCCGGCCCGCCGGGCTGCCGCGAGCGCAGAGTCCGGGAAGTCGCCGCTCCCCCACGTCTCCGGGGAGAAGGCTTCCCGGACGGCGTCCACGAACCCGGAGCGGACCAGGGGTGTCGCGCCGTCGGCCGCGGGGTAGCTCAGGTAGACCCGGGAGCGGGCGGCAAGGAGGGCTGCCGTAAAGTGGTAGCGCTCCTCCCGGAGGATGTCTTCCTTCGACCGCGTCGCAAGACGCCGGGTCTCGGCATCGGTGGTGAACGGCAGCCGGGTGGTGAGCCGCGGCATCGCGCCCTCGACGAGGTCGCCGATGAAGAGGTAGGGGACGGCGAGGTGCGCAATCTCCCGGACGCCGACCACCCGGACGGCACCGGAGTTCCGCCGACGGCCGGTCCGGGTCCCGGCGGCGAAGAGCCCGAGCAGGGAGGAGAACTCCGCAAGCGGCACCTTCTCTTCCGGGAGCAGCCGGGCGAGGCGTTCGAGCGCCGCGAGGGTCTCCATGAAGCCCCCCAGATCCCGCACCTCGTCTTCGAGGAGATCGGGCTCCCCCTCCGCCGGCATCGCCGGAGCCTGCCAGCGGTCAAGGAGCGAGCGGTAGGCGGCGAGGTGCCCGGCAAGCGTCTTTTTCCCCTCGAGCGCCGCGAGGTCGGCGAAAAGTTCCCGGATTCCGTCCCGCACCGCCCCGATAGCGGCGATCTTCGCTGCGAGCCGGTCTCTCGCGGACTCCGGTGTGTCAGGTCGGGTCCGTTCTTCTTCGAGAGCAGAAGTCAGCGCCGCGAGCCGCTCGTCCCAGGCGGCCGCTCCGCCGGTGATCCGGGCCTCCCGGGAGAGTATGTCGACCTCGCATCCCCGGGCGGCGTCCGGCAGGTAGGGGGAGGACGTGAGGGCGACGACATCCTCCCGGCGGTAGCCGCGGGCCGGGACGGCGGGAACCAGAAGAAGTGCCTGGACGAGCGGCGATGCAGAGAGCGGCCGCCCGGCAGACGCGGAGTACGGGACCCCGAAGTCGGGGAAGACCTCTTCCACGCAGGGCACCGCCGATGCGAGGTCGGGGAACGCGACCGCGACCTCTCCCGGCCGGGCCCCGGCGGCAATCAGGTCCCGGACCTCCTGCGCGATCGCCCTGACCTCGTCGAGCCGGTCCCGCCGTTCTGCGATGCGGATGAATCCTCCGCAGTCCCCGGGCTCCCGCCGTGAGAAGAGCCCGGCGACCTTTGATGGGCGAACGTCCGGGAGGACGACCTCATCCGGGTGCAGCCACTCGCCGTCGTCCGAGAAGACCGCCGGGTTTGCGGCATAAGGTATCGAGTAGTGAAACTCCTCCGCGGACTCCCGCAGGGCAAGGAGCAGGTCGCGCTCGAGCGGCACCGGCTCGAAGAGACCGTAGACGAAGACCGTCCGGAACCCACCCGTGTCGGCGAGCATCCGGACCGCCCGGGCAAAGAGGGTGCTCTCGTCGACGAGGTCGTGATCGTCGAGGAACCGGAGGTAGGCGTCGAAGAGGCGGGCGATCTCGGCGCTTTTAGCGCTCGCGAGGTCCCCGAGTGCGGCCGGGTAATCGACCTTCCGCATGATGAGGACGGCAAAGAGGGTCGCGAGTTCGTCGACGGCCCCGGCGCCGGCAAGCAGCGGGTACCTGCCGGCGGCAAGCAGCCGGGCGAGGACGAGCCGGGACTCCGCGCTCGAGAGCGGCGTCTCCGATGTCGCACGCTCGTCGAAGACCTTTCGGGCGAACCCGGGGAGGGTCGTGACCGCGTCGGCGACGAACGGGACACCCTCCTCCCCGAGGCGGCGGGCGACCTCCCGGGCGAGGTGAGACGTCGGGACGATGAAGACGGTCCCGAACGGGTCGCGGGCAGCGGCTTTCCGGAACTCCGCGACGAACGCGTCGAGACCAACTCCGGGCAATTGGCGGTACAGAACGGCGGGGGACATCCGGCAATCTCTCCAGGTGAGAGATTGGGCGAGGAGGAGGGATGAGGGTTGTTATTTGGCTCGGAGAGGAGCCCGGGATCGCCCGGAGACCCGCACGGTTTAAGTGCGGGAGTAGAGACGTAATGAACGCTCATGGATCTGAACTTCTGCCGCCACTACACCGGCGACGGCACGCCGCCGTCGAACCGCTACTGCAGGGCGTGCCCACAGATCGCCTGCGACCGGCTGTGGCGGCGGGTCCTCGATCTTGCAGAAACAAACGGCGGAGACCCGGTCCCGCTCCCGGGAACGCGGGCCGTGCTCTTCCCGAACCCGAAGAACCCCGATTTCGTCAGGCTGCAGGTCAACTGCCGGTGGAGTCTCTCAAAGGAGGACTTCCTGCACTACATCGCCACCGGCCACGCGGGGATGGGGCGGCGGGGGCAGCGGAGCGATCCCCGCGCATCTCCAAGCTGCACCAGGCAGGAGCCGTACGTGCAGGCGATCGTCGAGCTGCTCGGCGGGATGGATACACAGGAGATACGGGCGGTACGAGAGGTGCAGGGCGGTTTGCACCGGACTCCGGGATGTTCGTCAGAAGAACCTGATCGTCCTTCGCCGGCCGGCAAAACCTATATTCTCCAGGCGGAAAAAGAGACCTTTATGCCGACCTGCAGTGACTGCGCCCTCTATACGAAGAAGACCGAGACCGAGGGGGAGTGCAGCATCAACGGCCCCGTTCCCGCCGACAGGGATGCCGGGCGGTGCCCGTCCAGGACGTTTCGGCCACGCGGATGATGCCGTAAGGTTCAAAGCCCCGGGCACGATCGTATCCACCGGGAGCGGATGCCCTGCGTGCGGACCGGCCGCCGCAGCAACGGAGTAACCGTTGCAATCGCAAACAATCAATGTTAATACTCTCTCGCACCACCGGATAATTATATGAAGGATCTCCGGCACATCGCCAGTTTTCTTACTCGCGGCGGGTCCACGGCGGTCCGTGAGGAGGCAGAGACGGCATGACGGCTGCGTCCTACGTGCCGGAGCCGCTGCCCCCCGACGGGATCGACTGGGAGCGCCACATCCCCCAAATAGCGTCGGCGAACCGCGCCCTCGCCCGGTACGACGGTATTCTCCAGGCGATCCCGAACCCCGAACTCCTGCTCTCCCCGCTCCTGACGCAGGAAGCGGTGCTGTCGTCCCGGATCGAGGGGACGCAGGCATCGCTCGAGGACGTCCTGCGGTTCGAGGCGAACCCGCGGGAGCAGATCAACGATGCCGCTCTTGCCGATATCCAGGAGATCATCAATTACCGGGAGGCCCTGCATGCTGCGGTGGACGCCCTCAGGACCCGGCGGCTGGATACGGCCCTGATCTGCGACCTGCACCGGATCCTCCTGACCGACAGCCGGGGCATGGACCGGGAGCCGGGGTGCATCCGGGATATCCAGAACTTCATCGGGCGGGATGCGCGGATCGAGCACGCAATATTCGTTCCGCCGGCACCGGAGATAGTTCCCGGGGCGCTCGACGACTGGGAGGCCTACCTACACCGTGAGGAAAAAGACGTCCTCGTCCAGCTCTCCGTCTTAAAAGCGCAGTTCGAACTCATCCACCCGTTCTGCGACGGCAACGGCCGTATCGGGAGGATGCTCGTCCCGCTGATCATGTACGAGAAGGGGCTGATTCGAAGTCCGATGTTCTACATCAGCGCCTACCTCGAGCGGCACCGGCCGGTCTACTACGAGCGGCTGCTCGCGGTCTCCCGGGAAAGGGACTGGAACGGCTGGATCACGTTCTTCCTCCATGCCATCGAGGAGCAGGCGGAGGAGAACGGCAAAAAAGCAAAAGCGATCCTCGATCTCTACGACGAGATGAAACGGACGGTGCCGGAAGTGACCCGGTCGCAGTACGCCGTCGCCGCGATCGATGCCATCTTCGGGACGCCGATCTTCAGTTCGTCCGAGTTTTACGAACGGTCTGCAATCCCGAGGGTAAGCGGGGCTAAGATTCTCAAGGACCTGGAGGAGAACGACGTCATCCAGGTATTGCAGAGAGGAACGGGAAGAAGAGCGAGCATGTATACCTTCCCGCGCCTGCTTGCCATCACCGAGGGAGATCGGTTGTGAGTATTCTGGTATCTGCAAACCCGTTTGTGTATATCAAAACCCCGATCCGATATACACAAAAGATCTTGTGTATACCAGAGTATACATAAACCATGCCCGGAAAGCGGTTGTGGGACGCTTATGACCCACAACAACATTTGCGCGACACGAAATGCACTCCTGTGGCCCACAAACGGTCTTGAGCGACACCTGTGACGGACAACGATCGAACCCGGCCGGCCACCGGGACCGCGTGGTCTGCGGCGCGGGGATTGCGGCATGAGCGTGGGAACGGGAAGACCGAAAGCGAACCTTTTCGATCCCGGAAAAGAGAGATCTACCATGAATGAAGAGACGGTCGCGATGCTCGACTACGTCAGAGCGGGACTCCCCGAATCCGGTGCGCACGGGTTTGACCACACCCTTCGGGTCGTGCGCCTCTGCGAGTTGATCGGCGCCCGGGAGGGTGCGGATATGCGGATCCTCATCCCGGCCGCCCTCTTCCACGACATCGCGCGACCCCTCGAGGAGGAGACGGGCGTCCCCCACGAAGAAGAGGGGGCGCGAATGGCGGGGGCCTACCTCAGGTCGATCCGTTACCCCGAAGATTGCATCGTGGGCATCGTCCACGCCGTCCGTGCGCACCGGTATAGTTCGGGCATCGCCCCCGAAACCCTGGAGGGCCGGATACTCTCGGACGCGGACAACCTGGACGCGATGGGCGCAGTCGGGATCGCGAGGACGTTTATACAAGCAGGAGGACAGGGACGGGGCATCGCGGATGCAACCGCTCACTTCCATGACAAACTGCTGAACCTGAGAGATCGCATGTACACGGAGAGCGCCCGGAACATCGCCGAAAAGAGGCACGCGTTCCTTGTTGCGTTCATCGAAAGCCTGGACGACGAGATAGGCGCCCGAATCCCGCCGGATTCGTGATTGCAGAGGGAACCTCCGGACAACGAGGAGGTTCTCCCTCATTCTCCAGATAAAGAAACGCTTAACGGCTATACGGGAATCGTATTATCACGCACTCCCGAATAATCGTTTTTTTCCATCGGAGCACTCATATCCGGCGGAGCGATTTACTTCGCAACCAGCGCATAACAGAGCCCGACAAGACCCGGGAAGAGTCCCGGGACATCGGGCACTACATGGTCGTAGTCGGGGTGGACGACCGCTCCGTCTACCTCGAGGACCCCGGGATGAGAATCGTCATCGAACACGACGAGTTCGTGCAGTCCTGACACGACTACGAGGGCGAGACCCCCACGGGCCCCAGGACGCCGAGGTACTACGGCGTCTTCATCAGGGACGAGGCGCCGAGAGAGCGCCCGGCGTTCGTCACCCGGGACGTGCTGCCGACCTACGTGCCGCCGGCACCACTGCCCTGAGCAGGGAGACCCGGCCTCCTCCCGCCCTCATTCTCTGTGTCCGGGGATCTCCGGTGTCGCCGGAACCCCGGGGACCGCCCGCATCCGTCACATTTAACATGGAGGAGGGCCCCTCCCGAGACAAAACGGAGGTATGGAGTGTGATGAAAGTTACCATCGACAGGCCGGGATGCACCAGCTGCGAATCCTGCTGGACGCTCTGCCCGGACGTTTTCGAACAGGACCCAAACGACGACTTAAGCTCGATCAAGGAACAGTACCGGGTTGGCGGCAACCCCGCGGAGGGCGAGGTGCCCGACGAACTTGCCGACTGCGTCCTGGAGGCTGCCGACTCGTGTCCGGTATCGGTCATCTTTGTGGAAGAGTGAGATCATCCGGAGAGAGGAGAAAGCCGGTCTTGGCCATAAAACACAGGATAATTATTATTCGCACGCCGAGATAAAAATTATATACTTTCAGCTCTATGGGGGATCTTGCCTGAGAGTGGGGTCAACCAGAAGGCACACTATCACATGATGCAGCGGGTTCACAGGTCAGGACGGTTACGGCCTGCGAACACAAAAAACACTGCATCATGAACCGAAATGTGCCCGGGCGTAAGGCCTTATCTCTCGGGCACCCCGTTTTCACCGATCCGTCACCGGCGGGCCCCTGCCACATCGACGAGCGATCCCATGCCGTCGCTCTTGCTCTTCGTAAGCACCGAGAGGTTCCCGTTCGTTTCGAGAACGATTGAGCGCACGCTCTCGAGGGAACCCACCCCCTCCGATCGCAACGCCTGCCGGATCTCGCTCTCGGCGATCCGCTCCCGCCGCATTGCGTCATGCAGGAACTCTCCCGCATGAAAGAGAAGACGGGGCTCCGACTTCACCGCCTTCTGCACCCTCTCCGACCGGACGGAGAACCAGGAGACGATGTACTGCAGCCCGACCAGGAGACCGAGGGCGAGGACCCCCTCCGCGAGCGAGACGTCTCTTGAGGTGATCACCGATGCAAGGGTCGAGCCGAGAGCCACGGTCACGATGAAGTCGAAGGCATTCATCGCCGAAAGCGTCCGCTTCCCCGAGAGGCGGAGGATGATCACGAGGGCCACATACGCGAAGATGCCGATGATCAGGGTCCGCGCCAGATAACTGGGGTCACCGAGGAAGATTGCCTGTAAGAATCCGGTCCAGCCGTCGCTCATACCCCGCACTGTACGGAGGACACTATAGCATTTTCTGCAGGCGGGTCGTCAAAAAAGAGGATTATTTAGAGCGCGGGTTTGCCCTTCAGCGCCTCGACGAGGAGCCTGATGCCCGCCTCGAGGTCGGCGGTATCGATCACCTCGACCGGGGAGTGGATGTAGCGGGCCGGGATCGAGAACGGGATGCTCGGGATACCGCCCCGCTCGAGGTGGATGATCGTCGCGTCGGTGTTGCCGCCGGTCCCGACCTCGAGCTGGCAGGGGATGCCGTTCTTCTCCGCGGTCTCCCGGAGCCACGCGGTCATCCGCGGGTCGGCCATGAGCCCGCGCCCGCTCGCGCTGACGAGGACGAGGACCGGCCCCTTGCCCATCTCGACGCTCGCGTCTTTCTTCTCGATCCCGGGGTGGTCGCCGGGGATGGTGACGTCGGTCGCGATCGCGCAGTCGGGGTTTAAGGAGTAGGCGCTGACGCGGGCCCCCTTCAGCCCCAGCTCCTCCTGGACCGTGAAGACCCCGTAGATCGTGTGGGGCGACTCCGCCTGCTGCAGCGCCCGGATGAGCATCGCGACGCCGACACGGTTATCGAGCGCCTTTCCCGTGACGCGGCTGCCGGCAAGCTCCGTGTACTCGCGGTCGATGGTGATCGGGGTGCCGATCTCGATCCCGAGGTTCTTCACCTCCTCCTCGCTCGCCGCGCCCACGTCGACGAACATATTCTCGATCTTGATCTCTTTTTTCCGCTCGTCCTCCTTCATGACGTGGGGAGGCTTTGCGCCGAGGACACCCGGGACCGGGCCGTTCTTCCCGTGCAGGATCACCCGCTGGCAGTAGAGCACCGGCCCGTACCATCCCCCGATGGGGACGACCCGGATGAACCCCTTCTCGTCGATGAACTGGACCATCAGGCCGATCTCGTCCATGTGGGCGGCGAGCATGATGGAGAAGTCGTCGCCGCGCTTCACGGCGATCAGGTTGCCCATCGCATCCTCGCGGAACTCGTCGACCGATCCCGCGAGTTCCGCCCTGACGATCTCCCTGATGCTCCCTTCGCTGCTCGAAACGCCGTGGGCGTCGGATAACTTCCTGAGTAACTCTTTCACCATTCTTCTCTCACCTCATCAGTTCCCCGAGCCGCCCGACCGCCCGGGAGAGGTTCTCCCGGGACGTCGCGTAACTCAAGCGTGCATATTCGGGTGCCCGCGAGCCGAACGCCCCGCCGGGCACGATGATGATGCCGTTCTCGACGGCCTTCTCGACAAGGGCCCGTCCCATCGGGACGAAGGCGTAGAACGCACCCTCCGGCCGGGGGAAGTCGAACCCGAGACCGGTGAGCCCGTCGTAGAGGAGATCCCGCCGTGCGCGGTACTCCTCCCGCATCCGCGCAACCGCGCTCTGGTCGCCGGCGTACGCGGCAAGCGCGGCATACTGCGATATCGACGTCGCGCACGCCTGGGCGTACTGGTGTACCTTGATACACTCGGGGATGTAGTCCTCAGGTGCCGCGAGGTAGCCGACGCGCCACCCGGTCATGGCGTAGGTCTTGCTCGCGGCGTTGACGGTGATGACGTCCTCGCCGAAACGGGCCGCACTGACGTGCTTCTTCTCGTAGACAAAGTGCTCGTAGACCTCGTCGGAGACGACGGTGACGCCCCGGTCGCCCGCGTACTCCACGAGGGCGCGGATCGACTCCTCGCTCTCGACGGCGCCCGTCGGGTTCGCGGGGGAGTTCAGGACGAAGAGCCGTGCCCCGTCCATCTGCTCCTTCGCCCGCTCGACGTCGATATGCAGGGTCGCATCCAGCCCGACGCCCTCCGGGCGTCCGCCGGCAAAGGCTGCAAGGGCGGCATAGGAGACGAACCCCGGGTCGGTGAAGAGGACGCGGTCGCCCGGGTCCACGAGCGCCTCCATGACGAGGTGGAGCGCCTCGCTCCCTCCTGCCGTGACCAGGATCTGCTCCGGCCGATAGGCAAGAGCGTTCTCCCGCTCGAATTTTTCGCAGATCGCCTCCCGGAGTTCCGGTATCCCGGCGTTCGGGGTGTAGCCGGTCTTACCCTCCCTGATGGCGGCGATCGCGGCCATCTTGATGTGGTCGGGCGTATCGAAGTCCGGCTGCCCGATGCCGAGGTTGATCGCATCCGGCCCTCCTGCTTCGAAGAGCTTCCGGATGCCCGACATCTCTACCGACCGGACCCGGCCGGCATACCTGTGTTCGTTCATGGTAACCTCACTCTATGTTCGCATGCCGGCACTGGAGGTCTTCGGGCCTGCACTGGGTGATCTCCATCAGCCGGGATATGATCGCGTCCGCAAAGACCATGGCGGTCGTCTCGAAGATGGTCCCGAGCGGTGCGAACGACTTGTGCTCGCCCATCATCTGCCGTATCTCGAACTCCGCCGACTCGTCGGCCACCCGGTCCCGCTGGCTCTCGATGATGACGATACAGTCGGCGATGCGGCCGATCCTCGACTCCTTCTTCGAGGTGATGAGACAGATCCTCCCGCCGATCTCTTTTGCGGTCTCGGCGATATCCGCAACCGTCTTGGTCGCGCCGGACCCGGAGAAGACGATAATGACGTCTCCCGGCTTCATGGCCGGGGTCACGGTCTCCCCGACGACGAACGCGGCGAGACCGAGGTGCATCAGGCGCATGGCAAACGATTTCGCTACCAGCCCGGAGCGTCCCGCGCCCATGGTGTAGATGCGATTTGCGTTCAGGATCTCAGCGAGGAGCGCATCGATCTCGTCGTCGGACATCACGTCCGCGATGGTCCTGATCTTGGTCGCCATCAACCGCATCATGTTCTTAACCGGGTGATTTGTCATCGTAGTTCCTCTGTTACGTTTCACCAGATCATACATTAGAATATCTCAGATGCGCCGGGACACGGGGCAATTCCCCGGACCACCGGACCCGCCGGAATCCGGCACAAGAGGGGGGCAGGAGTTGCCGTAAAGTATCGGGAAGTCGGCCCTCCGGGAGGGAGGAGTCACGGCTCGCGGCCGGGATCTTATATCGTTACATTCAGGCCCAAAATTCAAAACAGCCGCCATATTTCCGGCAAATAGCAGTCAACCACCTCGCTCGATCGCTCCAGGAGACGCAAAAGGCTATTCCGGATGACCGCAGAATATATACAAAATTCGGCGCGGCGTTCCGGTCGCAAAAAGGGAGCGATTGTTGTTGGAATTCTTTTCTGCAGCAGTATTTCTCTCTTTAGTCACCCCTGCTCGCCGATGTGGGTAAATTCTCCTGCACGAAGGGCAGATCAGGGATAACACGGGCCTGCAGTTCTCCGCATCGTTATGCGGGAGGGCGCACGGCAGGACACAAGGGACAACAGCAGGTGAAGAGATGGAGAAACGGCCGGCAGGGCATTCGAACGAGGAGATCCTCGATCTCCTCGACGAGAACGTACGGGAGTGGTGCATACGACGACTGGAGGGCCGGTTCACGCCGCCGCAGCGGATGGCGGTCCCGCTCATCCACGAGGGGAAGAACGTCCTCATCTGCTCGCCGACCGGGTCGGGAAAGACCCTCTCGGCGTTCCTTGCGATCATCGACGGCCTTTTTTCCCGGGCACGGACCGGAGGGCTCGAGGACAGCGTCTACTGTCTCTATATATCGCCGCTCAAGTCGCTCGCAAACGACATCCACAAGAACCTCAGCCAGCCCCTCGAGGGGGTCGGGGAGATCGCCCGCGGGCGGGGGATCGCTCATACCCCGATCCGGCACGCCATCCGCCATGGTGACGTCTCCAGGGCGGATAAAGCAAAGATGGCACGGAAACCCCCCCACATCCTCAACATCACCCCCGAGACCCTCGGGATCCTCTTGAACTCCCCGAAGTTCCGCGAGAGCCTCCGGACGGTCCGGTGGGTCGTCGTCGACGAGATCCACTCCCTTGCGGGTTCGAAGCGCGGCGTCCACCTCTCGGTGAGCCTCGAACGCCTCGAGAAGCTGGTAAAGGAGGCCGGCAGCGGCTTTACGCGGATCGGGTGTTCGGCGACGATCGAGCCTCTCGTTGAGGTCGGCCGGTTCCTGGTCGGCGCCGGGCGCGAGGTGGAGATCGTCGATACCCGGTTCGCGCGGGAGTTCGACCTGGAGCTCCTCTGCCCGGTCCCCGACCTGATCGACACCACCCCCGAAGACCTCGCGCAACACCTCTACGCGACCATCCACCGCCTCGTCCAGGAGCACAACAACACGCTCGTCTTCACGAACACCAGGAACGGCGCCGAGCGGATCCTCCACAACCTACGGGTCCGCTACCCCGAGTGCTACACGGAGGAGAACACGGGGTGCCACCACGGCTCGATGGGAACGGAGGGGAGACTTCTGATCGAGGAGAAGCTCAAAGCAGGGAGGGTGAAAGTGGTGACGACCTCGACGTCGCTCGAACTCGGGGTCGACATGCCCCACGTCGACCTCGTCCTCCAGGTCGGGTCCCCGAAGTCCGTGGCCGCGCTCCTCCAGCGGATCGGGCGGGCCGGGCACCGCCTCGGCGAGGTGGTGAAAGGACGGATCGTCGTCCTCGACCGCGACGAACTCGTCGAGTGCGCGGTGATGCTCCGGGAGGGGCAGAACGGGTTCGTGGACCGGATCCACATACCGGAGAACTGCCTCGACGTCCTTTCCCAGCACGTCTTCGGGATGGCGCTCGAGGGGAGGACGGAGATCGATACGATGCTCGAGGTCGTCCGCCGGTCCCACTGCTACCAAAACCTCGAGGAGGACGACCTCATGAGCGTCGTCCGCTACCTCGCCGGGGAGTACGCGGGGCTCGAAGAGCGGCGGATCTACGCGAAGATCTGGCACGACGCGGAGGCCGGGACGATCGGGAAGCGGGGCAGGAACGCCCGGATGATCTACTTCTTAAACTCCGGGACCATCCCGGACGAGTTCTCCTGCGACGTCCTCACCCGGGACGGAGCCTTTGCCGGCAACCTGGACGAGAAGTACCTGGAGCGGATGAACAAGGGCGACGTCTTCGTCCTCGGGGGGCGGCGTTACAAGTTCGCCTACCGCCGGGGCGGGAAACTCTATGTCGACCCGACGGCCGACCGCCCGACGATACCGAGCTGGTTCTCGGAGAAGCTCCCGCTCTCGTTCGACCTCGGGCTCCACGTCCTCCGGTTCAAGGAGATGATGCTTGGTGCGATGCAGACGATGGGGACCGAGGACCTCGTCGACACGCTCCTTACCCGGTACCCGATCGACGAGAACAGCGCCCGGAGCATCTGTGCGATCTTCGAGCAGCAGGTGCGCTACATGGGTGAACTGGCCGTCCCCACGCCGGACCGGATCGTCGTCGAGGAGCAGGTCGACCGGGAGAACCACCGCCGCCTCTACTACTTCATGACCAACTACGGGCTGCGGTTCAACGACGGGTTCTCCCGGATCGTCGCCTTCACGATCGCGCGGGACGTCACGACGAACGTCTCGGTCGGGATCAGCGATACCGGGTTTCTGGTCTCGATTCCGCTGGAGAAGAGAGCCGACCCCATGCGCATCCTCCGGGGCATCCGGGCCGGCGAGTGCTGCGACGTCCTCAAGGAGGCCGTCGGGGATACCCAGCTCTTAAAAAGGGTCTTCCGGATCAACGCGGCCCGGTCGTTCATGATCCTCCGGAATTACATGGGAAAGAGAAGGAGCGCCCGCCGCCAGCAGGTGAGCGCCGATATGCTGATTGCGTTTGCCAAACGGCTTGACGGGTTCGCCGTGATGCGGGAGACCTACCGCGAGGTGATCGAGGACCGGTTCGAGGTCGAGAACATCAAGAGGATCGTCGACGGGATCGACGCAGGTGTAATCGAGGTCGTCCTGACCCGCGCCGCGTCCCCGAGCCCGCTTGCGTTCGGGATCGCGACCCTCGGCGTCTCCGACGCGGTCTACGCACAGGACCGGCTCTCGATGCTCCGCGAGTTCCAGCGGCGGGTGATGAGCAGCATCGGAAGCGAGGCGGCGGCATGAACGCGGTCGGTGAGGCCGACCTCCTCCGCCGGTTCGGCTTCTACAAAGGAGCGCTCTACGTCCGGGACCTCGGCCTCTGCGTCGTCTCCGACGTCCATATCGGGCTTGCGGAGACCCTCTACCGGCAGGGGCTCCACTTCCCGCTCCACGAGGAGGAGACGCTGCTTGAGAGGTTCGAGGCCATTCTTGAGAGGTTCCGGCCGACGGTCTTCGTCCTCGACGGGGACATCTTCCACTCCTTCGACCGGGTGAGCCGGGCCGTAAAGGAGACGTTCGCGACGATCCTTGCTGCACTCAGGGCCGAATGCGAGGTCGTCCTCGTTCGGGGCTCGCACGACGCCATGCTTCCCTCGGTCACGGGAGGGGCGGTCGACCGTTACGACCGCGGCGGCTACACGGTGGTCCACGGCGACAGGGCGGTCGAGGACCACGGGACGCTGATCATCGGCCACGACCACCCGGCGATCGAGATCGATATGGCCCGGTTCCCCTGCTTCCTCTACGGGCAGGGCATGGTGAGGGGCAAAGACATCATTGTGATGCCGGCCTTCAACCCGCTCTCCCCGGGCGTCATGATCAACTACGCGAGGGGGCGGGACTTCCTCTCGCCCATCCTCCGCCGCGTGGATGCGGGCGCCCTGCAGCCGGTGGTGGAGGTCGACGGCGAGGCGGTGGTCCTCCCGCCGCTTGCCGGCATCCGCCGGTTCGCGTGAGTAACCCCTATATATCCTCCCGGCCATCCGGAGTCCCGGAGATGACCCTCCATGACACGCCGGACTGTTATCATCCTTGCCGCTGTTGCGGTGATTGCCCTCCTCGGGATCGCCGTGGCCGTCGTGATGCCCCCGGGGGGCACCACAGGCACCCTGCCGCTCGATACGATCACCCTGCCGCCGGGGTTTGCGATCGACGTCTATGCCGGGAACGTCACCGGGGCGCGGTCCATGACCATGTCCCCGAACGGGACGCTCTTTGTCGGGAGCCGCGGCCCCGGGAACGTCTACGCCATACCCGACCGCGACGGCGACGGGAGGGGGGACGAGGTGATCACCATCGCAAGCGGTCTTGATTCCCCGAACGGCGTCGCGCTCCGGAACGGTTCGCTCTACGTCGCCGAGATCAGCCGCGTCCTGCGCTATGACGATATCGAGGCGAACCTTGCCGATCCGCCTGAGGCGGCGGTGGTGAGCGAAGACTTCCCGGGCGATGCGTCGCACGGGTGGAAGTTCATCGCGTTCGGGCCCGACGGAAAACTCTACGTCCCGGTGGGCGTGCCCTGCAACGTCTGCGACCCCGAAGACGAGCGGTTCGGCACCATCCTCCGGATGAACCCGGACGGGACCGATCTCGAGGTCTATGCCCGGGGCATCAGGAACACCGTGGGCTTCGACTGGCACCCCCGGACCGGCGACCTCTGGTTCACCGACAACGGCCGGGACTGGCTCGGCGACGACGTCCCGCCGGACGAGCTGAACCGGGCACCGGAAGCGGGGATGCACTTTGGGTTCCCCTTCTGCCACGGCCGGTCGATCCCCGACCCGGAGTTCGGGGCGGAGCGATCTTGCAGCGAGTTCACGCCGCCGGAGCAGGAACTCGGGCCGCACGTGGCCGCACTCGGCATGCGGTTCTATGACGGCGAGCAGTTCCCGGAGGAGTACCGGGAGAGGATCTTCATCGCCGAGCACGGTTCCTGGAACCGGCTGGAGCCGATCGGCTACCGGGTGATGACCGTTGAACTCGAGAACGGCACGCCCGTCTCCTACGAGGCCTTCGCGGAGGGCTGGCTCCAGGGACGCGATGCATGGGGACGGCCGGTTGACGTCGAGGTCGCGAACGACGGCTCGCTCCTGGTCTCGGACGACCGGGCGAACGCCGTCTACCGGATAACCTACCCCGGGGTCACTTCCCCTTCCGGATGACCCGTCCAAGGTGGAATGGGGTCGGGCCCGGCACGGTGACCGGGAACGTCCCCTCCGCCGCCCGCCGGACATCCTCGATCGAGTAGAACGCCTTCGGGTTGAACTCGTGAATGGCGTCCTCCACGTCGCGGATGTTCTTTCTCTTGACCACCGAGAAGAGGACCTTGCCGGGGCCCTGTTTCCCCTCGGCGTCGAGGACGGTCACCCCGTAGCCGGCGGCACGGAGGTAGTCGATGAGGTTCGTTGCGTCCCGCTGGGTGATGATCCGGACAAGAGCAAGCCCCATCGCCAGCCGTTCTTCGACGAGCATCCCGATGTAGTTCCCGGTGCCGAACCCGGCCGCGTAGGCGAAGTAGTTGAGCGGGTTCGTGAGGTTCTGAAAGATCTGCCCGACGGCGATGATCCAGATGAAGACCTCGACGAACCCGAGGACCGGGGCGACCATCTTCATCCCCCGGGACACAAAGATGATCCGCATCGTCCCGATGGTGACGTCACAGATCCGCGCAAAGAAGATGAATAACGGGACTATGACCAGCGAGAAGACTTCCGGGTCTATCTCCGGGACGATGCCGAGCATGGATCATGGTTGACGGGCGGGTATTATATTTTTATCCATATTGAAATATATGTCGGACGCAAAAAATCCCGGAGACCCATCCTTAAGAGATACTGCACAAAAATGAACGGGAAACAGGTTGAAATGGTGCGCAGATCATACGGATGAACGCGGCATCCGACAGCGTTCCACCCCCGCGCCCGGAGGGAGAAGACATGCTCCCGGAGAGGATCGACACCGGCTCTCCATGACCACGGGCCCGTCGGCATCGCAAAGATCGTCATCCGGCGGATGGTACCCCGTAACCGGAGTTCCGACGGAACCCCCATGGCATAGCCTTATGACATCAGAGTCGGATGGACATGGTGTGGTGAGATACCATGCCGAAGTGTTACAGTTGCGGTGCAGAGATCAACCCGAAGAAGACGCGATGCCCCAAATGCGGGGCAAAGGTTGAGGCCGGAAGCGGAAAACAGCCACAAACCGGAGTTGCCGGGAGGAGACGGTAAAAGACCCCGTAAGCGCTCTCACCGGACCTCTTCTATCCGTTCCTGCTCTTTTTCCACCCGGTAGCGCGGGGAGGTGCGCCACCAGTAGAAGACCTCGTAGACCAGCAGCGCCAGCAGCACCGCGCAGGCGCCGAAGAAGAAGCCCATCACCAGGTCGTGGACCGGCGGCACCCCGGCACCATCGAGGGTGGGGGCCTGGAGCGTCGAGACGTCCTCCCCGGTGCCGGCGTACTTCTCTCCGTTTCCGGTCGCGACCCTCTGAACGGGCGACACGTCCCAGGATGGCGGCAGCACCGCCGGGAGGATTGCCCAGAGCCCGAGGCTCGCGAGGACGACGACCCCGAAAAGCGTCGCGTATTTCTGCAGCACCGACCGCAGATCGCTTGCCGGCGACGCGATGATGAGGACCTGGTTCGCAAGGCCGTAGACCTTCACCTCGCGTCCTTTCTCGCTCCACCGGGTCTCCATAACCTCGAGGAGGCCGGCGTCGAGGAGGTTCTCGATGTGGTAGGAGGCGGTGGTGATGGGGATCTTCATCTGCCGGGCGACCTGCGACGACGTCAGCGGCCCGCCACCGAAGGCCTGGATGACCGCGTTCGCCGTCTGGCTCGCCATTGCCCGGGCGATCTTCTGTGCCCGCTCATCGCCCGGCTGAATAACTACGACATCGTCAACCATGGAGTGCTTCAAGAATCCGGCTGCGCCCGTGTTCGAGCGCCTCTTCGAGCCGGGAGGCGTCCGAGCCCGCGCCCTGCGCAAGGTTCGGCTTGCCGCCGCCCTTCCCGCCGAGGACGCCGCAGGTCTCCCGCACGATATCGGCAGCGTTCACCGTCGGTACTCCCGACGCCGCCACCACCTTCACGTTTCCGTCCCCCGATGCAAAGAGTGCCACGCCGCCCCCGTCGGCGACGGTGGTGGCGAGTGCGACGAGTTCCTTATGGGTCGCGTCCAGCTCTCTGACGACGACCCTGACCCCGTCCACCATCTCGCCGTCGAGGTTCTTCATCTCGAGGTCCACCACTTTCTTCTGGAGGCGTTCGATCTCCTTCTTCTGTTCCTTCCATTCCCCAAAGAAGCGTGCTACCGTCCCCGGAAGGTTCTCGGGCTGGACGCTCACCACATCGGCAGACGCCTCGAGGAGTTCCGCCATGTGCTGTACTGCATGCACGGCAGCGATACCGGCCGCAAAGACCAGCCGCTCGACGCCGTCCTGGATGTGCTCGACGCCGAGGATCCTGATCGGCCCGATCTCGCCGGTTTTCCGGACGTGCGTTCCCGCACACGCCTGCACGTCGCTCCCCACCTGCACCGTCCTGATCTCCCGGCCCGGCGGGACGCCGCCCTGGTAGAGGCCGAACCCGTACTTCTGCTCGGCCTTCGTCCGCTCCTCGATATGGACGTAGACCGGCGTATCGGCCATGACCAGACGGTTCGCCTCAAGCTCGATCCTCCTGATCTCTTCGGGCATGACATGCGTGTAATGCCGGATATCCAGGCGGGAAGCCTCGCTCCCCTTCTGGGCGCCGGCCTGGTGCACGTGGACGCCGAGCACCTGCTGTGCGGCGTGCAGGAGGACGTGGGTCGCCGTGTGGTGGCGCATCAGCGACCACCGGCGTTCCTCGTCCACCATGCCCTTCACCCGGTCGCCACGCATCAGGGGGCCCCCCGTGACCCGGTGAAGGATCACCTCCCCGAGTTTCACGACCTCCTCCACCCGCACCATGCTATCGGACGTCACCAGGGTGCCGGTGTCGGACGGCTGGCCGCCTCCCTCGGGGTAGAAGAGCGTCTGGTCCAGCACCGCCATCCCGTCGAAGTAGTCGAGCACCATCGCCTCGAACTCGATCTCGTTCGGGAGCTCGTAGTAGAGTTTCTTCGTCGGGGGGAGAGCTTTCGCCCGCTCGCGGTATCGGGCAAGCGGGTCCTCCCCCTTCGCCTCCTTCTGCGCCTCCGAGTGGGTGTCGGCGATCAGCGAGTAGAAGTTGTCGGGGATCTCCACGACGGCGCCCTCGGCGGCAGCGACCTCCTTTATCATCTCGGGCGGGATGCCGTGCGAGTCGTAGAGGGTGATGACCTCCTCGAGAGGGACACGGGAACTCTTTGCCTTGTAGTTCCGGGCGATCTTCTGGACGATCCGGGTCCCGCGCTCGAGGGTGCTTGCGTACCTCACTTCCTCGTTCTCCACGATCTCCCTGACCACACCCACGTCCTGCTCGAAGTTCTCGGTCCCCACGACCTGCATCTGTGCTTCGATCAGGTCTGAGAGGTCTTCGTCCATCGAGAGGTCGTTCATCATCCGGAGCGTCCGGCGAAGGACGAGCCGGGCGAGGTATCCCTCACGGATATTCGAGGGGACGATGCAGTCGCCGAGCATGTAGGCGAGGCAGCGGGTGTGGTCGGCGATCGAGTAGACCTTCTCGATCGGGACGACGATCCGCTCGAGCCGTTCGACGGGTACGTCGATAGCCTCGGCGACCTTCCTCCTGAGGTTGTAGAGGTTCGTCCCGGAGATGTCCATCACCCCGGCGAACCGGGCGCTGAGCCCCATGATCTTCGTGAACTCGGGGTTGTCAAGGAGGTTCTCCAGGTGGGCCGAATGCATCAGGCGGCTCACCATCTCCGGGAAGACCGCGTCGTAGATCGTCGGCGAACCCTTCGAGGCCCAGACGAACCGCTCGAGGCCGTAGCCGGTATCCACGATCTTCAGCCGCATCGGGTAGTAAGGCACCCCGTTCACGTCGACGGGCGGCTGATCGGTCTTCTGCCGCCCGAGGTTCATGAAGACCAGCGTCGCGACCTCGAGGCCGCCGATGAGCACCTCGACCGAGGCTCCGGCGTTCCCGCCGCCATACCAGGGGTGCTCCTTATAGCTGACCCGGTTGAGATCGCCGCCGATGGACGCGATGAACTCGTCGCAGAGGGCGACCGTCTGGTCCTTCCAGTAGATCTGCTCCTCCGGGGTGTTGAAGGCGTGGTGCGCCATCATCTCAAAAAGCGTCAGGTGGCGTCCGGATCTCCCCACCGAGTCGAGGTCGTTCAAGCGGATGCAGGGCTGGGAGATGGTCAGCGGGTTCGCCGGCGGGGGGACGACCCCGCTCGTGACGAACGGCTGGAAGTCGGCGATGGATGCGATGGTGAGGTAGATATCGTCTCTCCACCGGGCGGCCACGGGGTATCGTTCGAGGCGTGTATGACTGTGCCGCTCAAAGAACGAGAGGAAGGCCTCCCGCATCTCATCAACGCTATGGGGCTTGAAGACCGGGTTGCCGATGAAGTTATACGTTACACACGGAGCGTCGCCGCAGAACTCTTGTTCGGGGTCCCGGGTCCAGAAGGCCGCCCCGCAACTCCTGCAGACCTTCCGCTCAAACCCTTCGGACCTGAAATAATCGAGCGTATATTCTTCCTCGAGCATTGAAAATCACGCAGCATAAACTGGTATGATTGTGACCGATATAGTTGTTTGTGCGGATTGTCAGGGTTTCCAGGTGTCCTGGTACCAGAGGTCGTAGGATTCATATAATCCCGTCCGCTCGGCGATGCGTACCGCAAGAATGTGCCAGCATTCCCGTCCCCGGAAGAGAAAGTCGCTGCAGGTGCAGAAATCGTCTTCAACAATATACTCGTCGCTGCGTCCGACCACGATGAAGAAGTCCCGGTAGCGCTTCACCTGCCCTGCATCGACGGCTTCAAGCGCTTTTCTCCCCCGCTCCCCGTAGACCCGCTCGATGCAGGTGCGGAACTCCGGTGTCAGCGCCCCGCTCCTCTCGATCTTCTGCCAGATGCCCCTCATGGAACTACCACTACGTGTGGCGGATCAGGGATATAATGCCATCCCATGCGGGACGCGAGAGCCTCCATGGCCGGGGCCTCGAGCGCGTAGTGGGTGGCCTCGAGGCAGGGTATGGGCGATGCACGGGCCGTGCTGTGTTTGAGTTCAGCCGAGAGGAACGCCTCCGCCCCGAGGCCGACGGCCTCCCGGATCAGGTCGGGGTCAAACCCGCTCCCTCCCACGACCGCCAGCCGCCGGATCGTCCCGACCTCACCGTAGACCCGGATTCCTCCGCCGGGGAGGCGGCGGGCGATCTCTTCGGCATCGAGGGAGCAGTCGCCGACGAGGCCGGCGGACATCCGCTCCGTCCGTGATAGATCGAGCCGGGCCGCGAGGACGTCGTTGACGCCTCCGGGGGCATGGTCGAAGTTCGTGTGCATGACATAAAGGTTCATGCCGGCGGCAAGGAGGGTCCGGAGCAGGCGCAACGTCGGGCCCCTGACCGCCGTGACCGGGCTCCAGAGGGGCGTATGGTGGACGACCAGCATATCCGCACCGGCAAGAACTGCGGCCTCCGCCACGCGCTCTGTGGCATCGAGCGCACAGCAGACGGTCCCGATCTCGTCCTTCCCCTCGACGACGAGACCGATCCTCCCGGCATCGTATTCCTCGGCCAGTTCGGGCGGAGCGACCTGCTCCAGTGCGGCGATGATCCTCCGGATATCCATGCAGTACCCCGTATGGATCTCACGGGATAAAAAGAGTGGATGAAGTTGCCGGGAACTCCCGCTCCGAGGAGGGCCGTTCGACCCCATCGGGTGAGAGTGGTTCGGGCCGGGCGAACCCCTGTATTCCATGAGATTTTGCTGTCTTTCGGAAGAAAAAGAGCCGGTATCGTCGAAAGGCCGAGGAGATTCGATAGATCAAATAGAAATAGTTATCCCCAAAAAAACCGAAATTCGTTTGTCATCCATCGGAGATAGATCATGGTGAAAAAGTTTGTTATCGGAATGATGCTTCTCTTCCTCTGCGCCGGCATTCCTGCCGTATCCGCAGTCGGAGGAGATGAGGGATGGTACCGCGTCCACTGCAACATCGACGGTGCCAATGTTTACTTTGACGGAAGCTACCAGGGTACCACGTACGGAGGATCGCTCGACGTCCCGGTCTACACCACCGGGGCGCCCTACAGTTCCTTCCGGGTAGAGAAGAGCGGTTACCAGGCATACTCCGGCAGCCTGCCCTCGAGCCCCGCGGCGGGCCAGACCGTGGACGTCTACGCGACGCTGCAGCCGATCGAGACCGCCGGTTCGATCCGCGTCTCGTCGAGCCCCTCCGGCTCGGCGATCTACCTGAACGGGAACTACCGGGGAGTGGCGCCGCTCACGATCCAGAGCCTCTCCCCCGGCACCTACTCCCTTGAGGCAGACCACTCGGGTTACCAGTCCGACTATGCGACCGTCACGGTCAAAGCAGGGCAGCAGTCGAATGTCCAGTTCACCCTGACCCCGATCGAGCAGTACGGGGCGATCAAGGTCACTTCCTCCCCTTCCGGCGCGTACGTCTACATGGACGGGACCTACAAGGGCAAGACTCCCCTGACGCTCACGAGCGTCTCTGCCGCGAAGCACAACATTGAGCTCGACCTTGCCAACTACTATGACTGGAGGTCGAGCGTGACCGTGAGCCCCGGCGTGACCAGTTACGTCAACGCCCAGCTGTCGGCCGTTCCCTCCGAGACCACCGGCGGTATCGACGTGGTCTCCTACCCGGCAGGAGCCGATGTCTTCCTTGACGACAAGTACCAGGGCAAGACTCCCTCGGCCGGAGTGTATACGATCTCGAACGTTCCGGTCGGCTCCCATACCGTCAGGGTAGCTCTCTCCGGCTACCAGGACTACACGACCGGGGTCGTCGTCAGCGGGGCAACCACGAGCCATGTCAGTGCGGCGCTCCAGCCCGGTCAGGCAAGCACGACGGGCTCCATCGCGGTCACCTCCTCTCCCTCCGGCGCCGAGGTCTACATCGACAACGCCTATAAGGGCATCACCCCGCTGACCGTCGACGGCGTTGCCGCCGGGACCCATGCGGTCAGGGTGGCGCTTGCAGGCTACGGCGACTGGTCGACCAGCGTCCAGGTCGGTGCCGGAAGCACCGCCTCGGCCTCGGCCTCGCTCTCGCCCGTGCCGACCCAGGCACCCCACACGGGCACGGCACCCTTCGCCGTGATAGGGGCGCTCGGCGTCCTCGGGCTCCTCGTTGCCCTGCACAGGCGGGACTGAACGCAGAGAACTCCACCTTTTTTTGCCCGGGCACCGAGCGGCCGGGTCGTGAAACGGGAGATGCATATCTGGGGGTTATTCCGGATCGACCGTGCCGGCAGGGCTCCACACCCGGACACAATATTACCTAAAGTAATAATCAACACCTATAAATATTCCAAAATGAATATACGTTCATGGAAAAGTCCCTGGACCTCATCAACGCCCGGATACGCGACGGTACTGCACGAGTGGTTACCGCCGAAGAGATGCCGGGCATTGTCGACGAGTTAGGAGAGGAAGGGGCACTGGAGGAGGTCGACGTCGTCACGACCGGGACGTTCGGGGCAATGTGCTCCTCCGGCGCATTCTTCAACTTCGGGCACGCCGACCCCCCCATCCGGATGGAACGCGTCTGGCTCAACGACGTGGAAGCATACGCGGGAATCGCGGCGGTCGACGCCTACCTGGGCGCAACCCAGGAGGCCGAGTCCAAAGACCGCCTCTACGGCGGCGCCCACGTCCTTGAGGAACTCGTTTCCGGAGGCACCATCGAACTGCGGGCGACCTCACGCGGGACCGACTGCTACCCGCGCCGGAGCATCGTCACGGAGCTGCTGCTCGAGGACATGAACCAGGCGGTCATGGTGAACCCGAGAAACGCCTACCAGCGCTACAATGCGGCGGCGAACACCACCGACCGGACGCTTAACACCTACATGGGGACCCTCCTCCCGCGGTGCGGCAACGTCTCCTACTCCGGCGCAGGGACGCTCTCGCCGCTCGCAAACGACCCCGACTTTCGGGTCATCGGGAGCGGCATCCCGATCTTCCTTGCCGGCGCGGAGGGCATGGTGGTCGGCGAGGGCACCCAGCACTCGGCAGGCGGCGGATTCGGGACGCTGATGGTGACCGGGGACATGAAACGGATGCGTCAGGAGTTCCTGCGGGCGGCGGTGATGAACGGCTACGGCGTGACGCTTTACGTCGGCATCGGCGTCCCGATACCGGTGCTCGATACCGGTATCGTCCGGAGCACCGCGGTGCGGGACGAGGATATCCTGACCGATATCATCGATTACGGCACCCCCCGGCGGGACCGGCCGTCGCTTGCGAAGGTCAGTTACGCCGACCTCAGGAGCGGGTCCGTCGAGGTCGCCGGGGAGACGGTCAGGACGTCGTCGCTCTCCAGCTACCGGCGGGCACGGGCGGTGGCGCTGGAACTCAAAGACTGGGTAGAGAGAGGAAAGATGGAACTTGCGCTCCCCACCCGGCTGCTTGACCCGACAAAACGCTCAAAACCCATGCGGGAGACGGCGGTCAGCCCCCGCGTCCGCGACATCATGAACCGGCAGGTGATCAGCATCACGGAGGACGAGGAGATCCGGGTGGCGGCAAAGCGGCTCTTGAAAGACGAGACGAATCACCTCCCGGTCCTGGACGGCAACGGCACCCTGGTCGGGATCATCACCACCTACGACGTCTCGAAGGCGGTGGTGACGGACGGCAGGCTCCGGCAGGTGAAGGACATCATGACCCGGAAGGTGATCAAGACCACCCCCGACGAGCCGGTGGATGTCGCCGCCCGGAAACTGGAGCAGAACAACATCAGCGCACTCCCGGTGGTTGACACGACGAACCGGGTGGTCGGTATCCTCTCGGCGATCGATCTCGGGAAACTCTTCGGCGGGAGGCGGCGGCGATGAAACTCCTGTTGAAGTTCTCCCGGAAAGGGAAAGCCGACCCCGGGAGGGAGCCGGTGATCGCACGGGTGGTGAAGGAGACCGGCGTCCTCGTCAACGTCGAGAAGGCCAACATCGACTCGATGGCCGGCGAGGTGCTGATCGACATCCCCGATAAGGATGCGGACCTGGTCCGGCGGCGTCTCGAGGAGATGGGGGTCGCGGTTCGCGTGATGGAGAACGCCGTCGCCCTCGACGAGGCGGAGTGCGTCGACTGCGGAGCCTGCATCAGCGTCTGCCCCCAGGAGGTCTTCTCCTTCGACGAAGAGTGGCGCCTCCGCGTGAGGTCCGAGCGGTGCGTCCTCTGCGGCAAGTGCATCCAGGCGTGCCCGCACGGGGCCCTCTCGCAGCAGGGATGATCCGGGAGCACTTCGAGTTCCGGCAGACGATCGCGACGATCCTCGCCGAGGACCCCGGAACGATCGAGGCGGCAAAATCCGGCATGTTGAATGCCCGGCAGGAGGTCGAGCGGGAGATCGCTCTCGACCCCTATTTTTCGACAACGCTCGAGCCGTATCTCCCAAAGATCCCGGAGAAGACCCCCGATCGCATGGCCCGGGCCGCGGCAGTTGCCGGGGTCGGGCCGATGGCTGCGGTGGCGGGTGCGATAGCCTGGGCCGGGGTGGAGGCGACGGTCGAGGAGGGCGCGACGTTTGCCCTCATCGACAACGGGGGGGATATCGCTCTTGTAAGCGACCGCGAGGTCAGGATAGGCATCTATGCGGGCACGTCTTCCTTAAGCGGGCGTATCGCGTTCCTGGTACCGCCGCAGAATGAGATCCTCGGCATCTGCACCTCGTCGGCAACGGTGGGCCCGTCGATCAGTTTCGGCGTCGCCGATGCCGTGACGGTCTTCTCACCCGACGTCGCCGCCGCGGACGCCTGGGCGACGGCGATCTGCAACCGGCTAACGGCAGACGACACCTCCGTCCTCGACGCCCTCCCGGGGACGGGCATACGGGGCGTGCTTGCCGTCGTCGGCGACGCGGTCGTCCGCTGGGGGGA
Organism: Methanobacteriota archaeon; assembly: GCA_023436625.1. Classification (GTDB taxonomy): domain Archaea; phylum Halobacteriota; class Methanomicrobia; order Methanomicrobiales; family Methanoculleaceae; genus Methanoculleus. Next base: position 30,547 of record JAEZIP010000011.1, read on the forward strand.
CCTCCCTCCGGTCGTGCGGGCAAAGGTGGACGAACGGTTGATCACAGCCGGAAACGACTGGCGGCACGGCAGGAGTTGAAGAAACCCGCAGGGTTTCTGATAGATCGCCGGTCTAGTGCTACTGGCTTCAATTTGCGTGAGGCCGCATCCGTCTCTATGTACCGTCAGCTCACGCGAAGAGCGACGGGCCAAAGGGCCGGAGCTCGAGCACCGGAGGTGCGAGGTGCGAAGAACGCGAAGGGAAGGTAGGGGTACAATCAACAATCTTCGCGGCTTCGCGCCTTCGCGTGAGACCGCATCATCATCCCTATGCCGTCAATTCACGCGAAGACGCGAAAACGCGAAGGCGGCCCGACGCATCAGATGCACTCTTCCATGTAAAGGGCAATCTTTGCGTACGCCTCCGGGCCGCTGAACTGTGCGAGCGTCGCCTCGCCGTCGGTGATCAGGAGGACGGGCTCTCCATCTTTCATGCCAAAGATCACCTCGTAGAGATCGACCTCGTCGATGACGACCCCCCGGGCGAGGTCGGATGCCGCGTGGAGCTGCAGCCGTTCCATCGTCAATTCATCCGGCGTCTCCCGGAAAAAGTAGTAGAATACCTGATAGGCGTTGAGGAGGTCGGAGGAGAGCAGCGCTCCCCGGGTCTCTCCGTCAAGCGTATCAAGCCTCTTCGCAAGAAGTTCGTCGTCGTCGCCGCTCGCCTCAAAAAGCCCGTCGGCAAGGTCCGCCAGTTCTGCATAATCGACCATACTCGGTTCCCACCATACCTTCCGCCGCCCTGCACCGGCCAGAGAACCGCCCGATAGCGGCCCGCAGAGCCGGAACGGTGCGGGCAGTGCATGAATAACTATATCGGTCTGTCCGGAAAAAAGAATAGGTGTGCGTGAGGAAGATCTGGACTGGGCAATATATCACCTGATTCCCGAAACCGGCGGCATTGCGGTCGGAGACCTGGCAGCAGCCACCGGTTTTGATCCAGGTGTGGTCACGGCGTCGCTTGAGCGTCTCAAGCGCTATCTCCTGGTCCGGCAGGCCGGGGAGACGGTGCGCCTCCTCTCCATCCAGGAGTCGCTGATCGAGTGCCAGTGCCGGCACACGGCGGAAGATCTCCCGTTCGTCATCGAGAACGGCGTTATCAGGGCGAAGAGGAGAGATGAGTAAGGCCATGCCCGAAGTAGCCGTGCTCCGGATAGGCCACCGGCCCGAACGCGACCAGCGGGTGACGACCCATGTCGGGCTCGCGGCGCGGGCGCTCGGGGCCCGGGGGATGTACCTCGCCGCAGACGACCACGGCGTGATCGCGAGCATCGAGGACGTGGCCTCACGGTGGGGTGGAAACTTCTTCGTGGAGAACGACGTGAAGTGGCGGCGGTGCATCCAGGACTGGAAAGCCGCCGGCGGCAAGGTCGCCCACCTCACGATGTACGGGCTCCGGATGACCGACGTCATCGACGAGATCCGCCGGGAGGAGCGGGTGCTCGTCGTGGTGGGGGCGGAGAAGGTGCCGGGCGACATCTACGGCCTTGCCGACTACAACGTCTCGGTGACGACCCAGCCCCACTCCGAGATATCGAGTCTCGCCCTCTTCCTCGACCACCTCTTCGAGGGGAAGGAACTCAACCGTGAGTACCCGGACGCGAAGATCCGGATCGAGCCGACGAAGGTGGGGAAGAAGACGGTGGAGCAGTGAAGGGCCGGGTTCTGGTTGCGGGGTTCGCCACGCGGCACGTGGCGCAGTCGGCCCGCCGGGCCGGCTACACGGTCTACGCCGTCGACCATTTCTGCGACCAGGATCTCGGCTGGTACACGGAGGACTGCCTCTCGTTCGACGAACTCGCCGAACTCCCGGAGAAGATCGCCGAACTTGCCGCCCGCCACCCGGTGGACGCGCTGGTCGTCGCCTCGGGCGCCGAGGCTGTCGGGACGACGATCCCGCTCTGCGGTACGCCGCCTGCGAAAGTGGAGCGGTTCCTCGACAAACTGGAGATCCAGCGGTTCTTCGAGGGGCTGGACGTGCCGGTTCCGCCGCTCGCCGGGGGCAAAGACTTCCCGGTGATGGTCAAACCGCGCCGGGGAGCGGGAGGATGGAGGAACGCGGTCGCGAAGACCGCAGAGGAACTCCGCCGGTGGGAGGAGGCCTGGCCGGACGTGCCCTACGTCGCCCAGCACCTTGTCGACGGGGTCCCGTCGAGCGTCTCCTGCGTCGCCGACGGCCGGCGCGCCCGGGCAATTGCGGTCAACCGGCAGATCCTCAGGGGCGAGGGCGAGAGTGCGCACGGGTTTGCCGGGTCGGTCACCCCGTTCTCCCATCCCCTCGCCGGGGAGATGGTAGCGTGCGCGGAGAGGATCGCGGCGGCGAGCGGATGTGTGGGCTCGGTCGGGATCGACTTCATGGCGGGGGAGAGACCCTGGGCGATCGAGATCAACCCCCGGTTCCAGGCAACCCTGGATACGGTCGAGATGGCGATCGGGGAGAGCGTCTTTGCCATGCACATGGACGCCTGCCGCGGGGTGATCCCGGCGGCGAGGCCTGCGGCACGGCAGGTCGCGGTCCGGAGGATCCTCTTTTCGGAACGCGATATGCGGCTTGACGCGGACCTCTCGGCGCTTGCGCCCCGGATCGCCGACATCCCCTGGCCCGGAACCGAGTTCGAGGAGGGGCACGCCATCGTGAGCGTCTTCGGGTGCGGAAAGACGGAGGCGGCGGCGTATGCGGACCTGGAGAGAAACACCGGGGCTGTCCGGAGGCTGATCGGGGAATGAACTCCACGGAATCCTCATCTCTGCCGTGAGAGGCTGCCCGGCCCCACATACACGGGAAAGGGAATTAAGGATTGAGAGCAGAGTATGGTAAGCATCGATGCTGGAACATATACTATTATACGATTATCCATTATGGGAGAGATTTGAGCATGGTATCCGTCACTGAACTGTTAAACGATCCGGCAATCAACGCCTACATTCTGCGCATGATCGGAGAGGAGGGAATCGAACTTCTCAGGCGGTTCCCCGAAGGAGGGGAGCACAGTGACGAGGAACTTGCCGAGATGACCGGGGTCAACCTCAACACCGTCCGCCACACTCTCTACACGCTCTACGAGAGGCGCCTCGCCGAGTACCGGCGGCTGAAGAACACCGAGACCGGCTGGCTCACCTACCTCTGGCACCTCCGCCTGGACCGCGTCCACGACGTGCTTGAGGAGGAGATCCGGGACGTGCTCGAGCACCTTGACGCCCGGCTCACCTACGAGGAGAAGAACGACTTTTACATGTGCAAGAACTGCAGCGTCGTCTACACCTTCACGGATGCGGCGAACTGGAACTTCGAATGCCCGAACTGCGAGGAGATGCTCGAGCACTTCGACAACGAACTCATCGCCAGCGCCCTCAGAAGAAGAGTCGATAAGATCAAGGAGAGCCTCGGGAGTGCGTGAAGAGGACTGCATCGCCCTCCTCAGGCGCGCCGGGTGCTCCGGGGGAGTCATCGCGCACTGCCGGGCGGTGCGTGACCTTGCGCTCACCTACGCGTCCGACCCGATAGTCGACCGCGACCTGGTCCAGATCGGGGCTCTCCTCCATGATATCGGCAGGGGGGTGACGCACGATCTATGCCACGCCGAGGTCGGCGGTGCGATATGCCGGTCGTTCGGTCTCGACGAGGCGATCGCCGCCATCGTCGAGCGGCACGTCGGCGCCGGGCTGACGGCCGACGAATGCTCGCTCTTAAACCTCGTGCCGCGCGACTGCATGCCCCGGACGCTCGAGGAGAAGATCGTCGCCCATGCAGACAACCTGGTGAAGGGGACCCGCATCATCACGCTCGAGGAGCGGCTCGAGCGTTCAATCGCTCTTCCGCGGAAGCAGAGGGAGCGCATCCGCCGGCTCGCGCTTGAGATGGAACTCTTCAGATAATCAACTGTTTTACCTGCGGAAGCGCACGCAGGCGTTCGTAGACCGATGCCGGGACCGGTGCCTCGTCCACGATCATCACGAGTTTGGGCTCTTGTGCGAGGTAGGGGTCGGTGACGAAGATCTGGCGGATGGTGAGGTCATGGTCGACGAGAACCTCGACCGCCGCGCCGACGATCCCCTTCTGGTGCGCGTCTTTGGGGAAGAGCGTGATGACCGAGAGGCCGAGGGCCTCGGCGACCCGGGAGAGGTCGGGCGCGGCGCGCATCCGGATAAAGACCTCCCGCAACGCCGGGTTCTCGAGGATACGGCGGGCTGTGGCGTCGACGACCCTGCGGTCGGTCTCGATCGCCCTGCCGATGTGCGTGGCCGGGATCTCGATGCCGTTGCAGACGATGCGCCCCTCTTCGTTGATGCCGAACCCGTTCTCGAGCAGGAACCGGACGACGCGGCCCTGGGACGGCGAATCGGCGAACTCCCGTGAGATGTCAGCCCACATGCGGAAACATTGGAACCGGGCGCATAAATACGCATCGAAGACGGTTCAGGGGCGCTGGAGCACGGGTATGTGCACAACGGGAAAGTCCCGCGGGGACGTGCGGCCATCTCGTCCGCGAGAGGCCGGGTTCCAGCAGAGCAAGATATTTTATGTTGCAGCGCGTTGTATAGAGGGAACAGAGCGAGGGTTGCCAAGCCAGGTCAAAGGCGCCAGGTTGAGGGCCTGGTCTCGTAGGAGTTCGAGCGTTCGAATCGCTCCCCTCGCATTTACTTCTTGTTTTCACCATCAGCGGATTAATCATAACATACTTTGCCAAGGGTAAGCATCATATCAATGGTATTGAAAATTTTTGGAATCAGGCCAGAAGAGTGCTGAGGAAATATAATGAAATCCACACGGATTCTTTCCCACTGGTTTTGAAAGAGTGTGAGTTCAGATTTAATTACGAAACACCAGAGCAACAACTCGAAATGTTGCGGCTGTGGTGTGATATTGAAAATCCATATCTACTACAGTCACTAAGGGTATATTCCAGTTATTACACAACTTAGAAAAGGAGTTTGTGAATGGACATCCCACGTATCTTCAACATTACCGAAAGTGCTCACCGCATCCATAACCCGTTAACACCGGAAAAGCTCGCCACTCTCGGCGCAGCGTTGCGCCTGGAGTCGGGGGCTCGCGTGCTCGACCTCGGCAGCGGTTCGGGCGAGATGCTGTGCACCTGGGCACGCGATTACGGAATCATCGGCGTCGGCATCGACATGAGCCAGTTGTTCACCGAGCAAGCGAGACTCCGCGCTGAAGAACTCGGAGTCGCCGATCGTGTCGAGTTCATCCACGGCGACGCTGCCGGCTACGTCGCCGACGAAAAGGTCGATGTGGCAGCCTGTCTCGGTGCCACGTGGATCGGTGGGGGAGTCGTCGGCACCATCGAGCTTCTGGCGAAGAGTCTCCGCTCCGAAGGAATTATCCTCATCGGCGAGCCCTACTGGCGGCAGTTACCACCGACGGAAGACGTTGCCAAGGAATGCTTTGCCAATTCTATCTCCGACTTTCTCATGCTTCCGGAACTTCTCGCGTCTTTCGGCGACCTCGACTACGACGTTGTGGAAATGGTTCTGGCTAACCAGGACGGCTGGGATAGGTACGAAGCAGCCAAGTGGCTCACCATGCGCCGATGGCTCGAAGCGAATCCCGACGACGACTTCGCGAAAGATGTCAGAGCCAAACTGACTCTGGAACCAAAACGCTACGCCGCGTATACGCGTGAATACCTTGGATGGGGTGCGTTCGCGCTGATGGCGCGGTGATGTGAGGCAGTTATGTGACCATACTTATGATGGTGAGGGTCGCTACACTACTCAACCTCCCTCCCATTACTCATCATAGCAAGCTCCCACACTCCTCCTGCAATCGTATATGACCACCCTATCGGTCACTCTTCCTTAACCTCTACAGAACAGAAACCTCACCAAAAGACCGCACGGGCGATCACCATACCCCCGCGCATGCCCCGGGTCAAGAAGTGTCAACACCACTCGACCATACACCCCGGTGATGAGATGTCAAATTTTTTCGTGTTATCTATAGGATTGATCCGGTTCGAATTGTCACCCCTGCTCCCTGTATCGTGGGTATATAGAACGAAAACCCACCCCCGTCATCATGGGGGTTTCAACAGGGCCAAAAAGGACTATTCATCGTTCGCAAGGAAGTATCAATTCCGGATTCAACTCGCCTATCACCGGCGAAATCTTTTTTGTGATGAACAGTCATCATCGGGGGTCTGCCTGCCGGGAGGATCTTCGGTCTTATTTTGGGATAAGAAGGGTTTCCCATCGGAGACGGACAAGAAATCTTCCAGTGCCACGGACTGCCTCGGCACTGGAACCGGATGAAATGGTGCAACCAGGACGGTGAGTACAATGCCTACTATCAGGACGAAAGATAACACCCGGATTTACTATAAGGATTGGGGAAGCGGACAGCCGGTGGTCTTCAGTCATGGCTGGCCGCTGAGTTCGGATGCCTGGGAAGACCAGATGATCTTCCTGGCCGACCATGGATATCGTTGCATTGCCCACGATCGCCGCGGTCATGGACGATCCGACCAGCCCGGGAACGGGAACGACATGGACACCTACGCGGATGACCTCGCGACCCTGGTCGAAGCGCTCGACATCAGGGATGCGATCCACATCGGCCATTCCACAGGGGGTGGCGAAGTCGCCCGCTACATCGGTCGCCACGGCACGAACCGCGTGGCGAAAACTGTGTTGATCGACGCGGTGCCGCCTCTTCTGCTGAAAACGGCTGCCAACCCCGGCGGGATCCCGATAGAAGCCTTCGATGAGATCCGTGCCGCTGTCCTCGCCGACCGTTCGCAGTTCTTCAAAGACTTTAGTTCCCCGTTTTATGGTGCCAACCGGCCGGGTTCCAGGGTCTCGCAGGGTCTTCGGGACACGTTCTGGCTTCAGAGCGTGACTGCCGGACATAAAGCCGTATACGACTGCATCAAGGCCTTCTCCGAGACTGATTTTACTGAAGACCTCAAGAAGTTCGATGTCCCGACCCTCATTATCCACGGCGACGACGATCAGATAGTGCCAATCGGAGTCTCCGCAATGCTTTCATCCAAGATCGTCAGAGGCGCCATTCTCAAAGTATACCCGGGCGCTCCGCACGGCATCTGTTCGACCCACAAGGACCAGATCAATGCGGATCTGCTCGCGTTCATCAGGGGTGAGAGGGTCCCCGATATATCCATGGAGTCCAGGATGGAACCGGTCGCAGGGGCGAGATAGAATAATTCAATTTTTTGATTCCCTGCCGATTGATAAATGTCTATACTTCGACAAAAGACGGTGAACATTTTAGATGCCTACCTGTGCCCGCTGATCCCCTCGCGACTCTGGATTTCCATGGTAATTACAGCACGCCCCATTCTGCCAATCGCTCCCGCACATGCTTATTCAGCGTAAACGGTTTCCGTTCTTCGTGTTCTGCTTCATGTAGTGGAGCGTTCCCTTCGAGAATCCCATCTTCTTCCATTCGGCATACGGCACATTCAGGATTTTTTGCCGAATCTCATCCGAATCCTGCCGCTCAACCGTATACACAGGAGTCACGAAAGCCGACATCGTCTTCTTGCCAATCCGATAGTGCGCCAACTCCCGCGCCTTCAGGAGCATGACGTAATGCCAGGGGTACTCCTTCCCCTGATACGGCACCTTTTTGTTGAACCAACGGTTCACCTCCCCGGTAACGTTGCGCGCGCCGGCAACCCGAAGGAAGGCGCTGCATTCAGATTTACGCTCAAAACCGGCCAGCCAGGAAAGCAGAGAGGGATTCATTTAACCTAACTCACAGTTATTTAATAACCGATAGTTATAATATGAATGAGAATGATGATCCTTTAGTGAAACTGCCTCCGGGCAGCATCCCGGAGATTGCACCTCCCTGTGGGAGAGGGATGAATCACATGGATTTTCGACGCAAAAGCGAGAATCCTGTAGAAACAGGGGTAGATCGGAAAGGCCCAGGCCAGAGTCCCGTGAGCGTGAAATCGAATGAAAGGCGTCGAATGTAGAATTCATCCACAATTGAAGGAGTAAATGAAATGAAAACGGAATCCGTGAAACTGGTTTACTTTTCGCCTACTGGAACGACAAAAGCGGTTGTCTTGGGCATTGCACGCGGATTGAATCCCGGCAACGTGGAATTGCTGGATATTACCCGACCCGATGCGAGAACACAACCACTAAAAACATCGGAAAAAGAACTACTCATTATCGGCGTGCCGGTATATATGGGAAGGGTGCCGGCACTGGTAACCGAGTGGCTGCACGCGATGAAAGCCCAAAATACGCCTGCAGTATGTGTCGTCGTCTATGGTAATCGTGCATATGAAGATGCACTCCTCGAGCTGAAAGATATCCTGGCTAAGTGCGGATGTAAACCGGTCGCCGGCGCAGCATTTATCGGGGAGCATTCGTTTTCCACCGACGAAACACCGACCGCCGTGGGTCGCCCGGATTCGGGGGACCTGGAACATGCAGAATTATTCGGGCAGAAAATATGGGAAAAACTTCAGTCTGTTTCATCAGCCGACCGGATTTCTGAAGTAATAATCCCCGGCTGTCACCCGTATCGGGTAGAGCCGTGCCATCCTTACCGGAGAGATTCGATATTCTGGAATGTTGATTTCATTGCGGTCAGCGATGCGTGCATACAGTGCGGGATTTGTGCAGAGAGATGCCCTGTCGGTGCCATCGATCCGGAAAACAGCAGGGCGATCGACACTGAAAACTGCATCACATGTTGCGCCTGCATCAAACACTGTCCCGAGCATGCGAGAACGATGAAACCCGGTCTGGTCAGGGACGCTTCGTTGCGTTTACATACAGTGTATAAAGAACGAAAGGAGCCGGAATACTTTCTATAATGAGTAAATTCATGCTGGCAATGAGAAGATCTTCTGGGTATACATACTGAGGATATCATATGGAGCACCGCCCATTCTACGCAGTAAGCCCCCTCCTCCCGGTCTACCCCGAACCGGAGGACCCGTCGCCTGCACGGAAACGCTGGATCCTGGTCCGGGACGGTTCCGTGCTCTTCAAGAGCGACCCGGCATCCGGCACCGTTCTCATGCCGGACCCGCTCCCCGCCGGTCTGGCGTGCGGTGCGCCGGTGTATCTCGGCACCCGCGACGACATCATCTATTACGCAGCCGAGGTCCCTGCCGGTGCCACGCCGCCGGGCGGCTGGCAGCAGTCGCCGGTCCGGGAACTTTCCGGAAAGGTTCCGGACAGCGATATGGCCGTTGCCTCCTATGCCGTGCGGATCCTTGACTTCGACCGGTCGAATACCTTCTGCGGCAGGTGTGGTGCAAAAACCCGCCCGCTCACGACCGAGCGGGCACGGATCTGCACGGCCTGCAGCCGCATCGTCTACCCCCGGATCTCCCCCGCCATCATCGTGCTGATTAAAAAGGGGGAGGAGGTCCTGCTCGCCCGTTCCCCCCGTTCCCCCCGCTCCCCGCCGGGGGTCTTCTCGGTCATCGCCGGCTTCAATGAACCCGGTGAGAACCTCGAGCAGACCGTCCACCGCGAAGTCGGCGAGGAAGTCGGCGTTGCGGTGCGAAACCTCCGGTACTTCGGGAGCGAGCCCTGGCCGTTTCCCGATTCGCTCATGATCGGCTTTGTCGCAGACCATGCCGGAGGAGAGATCCGGATCGACAACCGGGAGATTGAAGTCGCCGGCTGGTTTACCCGCGGCACCCTGCCCCCCGTTCCCTCGAAGGCGAGCATCTCGCGGGCGCTCATCGAGGCCTGGATCCGGCGGGAGGTCTGACCCCGCCGGGTGTAATAAACGAAAGGAGCATGAATGTTTTCTCCTACCGAATTGAATTGACGGGAAAGATCAAAATCCGAATTGCATGGATAAAAAAGGTAACGAGGGATTCATCATGACGAAAGTGATCGCGATCAACGGCAGCCCCCGGAGAGATGGAAACACTTCCATTCTGATGAGGCATATCATGGAAGAACTTGAAAAAGAAGGTATCACCACTGAAGAAGTGAATCTGGGCGGATGCGTGGCACGGGGATGTACTGCCTGCATGAAATGTCGGGAGAATCAGGACGGACATTGTGTTTTTGACGATGATACCGTCAATACCTGCATCGACAAAATGGTCGAAGCGGATGGGATTATTCTCGGTTCACCGGTGTACTTCCTGGACGTCACGGCCGAGATGAAGGGATTGATCGACCGGGCAGGGTTTGTAGCAATGGCCAATAGAGACCTTTTCCAGCGCAAGGTCGGCGTTGCAGTAACCGTAATGCGCAGGGCCGGAGCCACCGCCGCTCTGAATACGATGATCAACTTCATGGTATTTTCCGGCATGATCATCCCGGGCAAACCCGTTATCGGCCTTGGGAGAGAGATCGGAGCTGTTAATCGGGATGAGGAGGGAATCGGGCGTGCCCATGATACCGGAAAGAACATGGCGTGGCTGCTCAAAGCGCTTGAGGCCTCGCGTGAATCATAAACCAGAAGACCAGACAATAACTGGAGAATCGGGATGGGAATAGCCGATAGACGACAACGAGAAAAGGAACAACGAAAGACCGAGATCATAGATGCAGCCGAGCGTCTCTTTTTTTCCCGGAGTTACGAAGATGTTTCCATGGATGATATCGCCCAAGAGGTCGAACTGAATAAGGCTACCATCTATCTGTATTTTAGAAATAAGGAGACACTTTACGCTACTATTGTTCTCCGTGGCGTCCAGATCCTCAAGGAAAAATATACGGAATGCATGGAGAAACAGGTTCCCGGAATCGTCAAGGTAGCCCTGATGGGCCAGGCCTATTATCAGTTCTCACAGGAATACCCCGATTATCTTCGAATGATCCATTTTTACGGTTCTGAGCGTTTTTCCAGAGAGAACCCGTGTACCGCAGAGATTGGAAAGGGATATGGTACCTGCCGTATGATCCTGGCGGATGCGATCCGGGAGGGTATCGATGACGGCACAATACGAGCCGATCTCGATCCGTTCCTGACTTCGATGTACCTTATGATCTCCTTCATGGGTATCCTCTCCATGGAAAACAAATGGAAACTGGTGATCGAGGCGGAAGGGTTCAGTTACGAACAGTTCACGAGTGAATTCTTCCGCTTCATTACTCCGGCAATTTCTTCCGGTGAGCAATCTCACAAAATGGATGTCAAGGATTTCCCAGCATCTGGATTCTTTTTAACCGGATCTGTGGCACCTGAGAAGAAAAAGGGAGAAAAATCTTAACCTTTTAGAATTTTGAAGTTGGATTTTTTTACATCTGTTGCATTTTATATTCTTGGTTCGTGCCTGTTCCATACGAGACAGGCGATCTCAGCCCGGGATCATAAAAACGCTGATTTTGGTCTACAAGAATCTGATCCATCTGGAGCGATCTGCCCGGCGACAAAATGCCTAGCTTTGAAAAGTCAGGGGAATCATGAATCGGCGGTTGACCTCCCCGGTAACTTTGCACGCGCCCGTGGGTCGGAGCCGGACGACGCCGGCCCCCTCGCTCTGCGTTGAGGCGCGTGCCCCGCCGTGCGGACTGTCGGGAGGCAGAGAATCCCCGAGCACCGCCTGCCGCGTGGGGATCAGTACTGTTGTGACGGAGCCCAAAATTCCTGCCGTATCGAGATCCCCCCCGGCGCACAAACAGGGCGGGCTGGCTGCCCGGACGGGCCGGCAGACAGACAATTATATACTTTCCATGACGTTACCCCCGTGGAGAACCCTGCACGAGGATCTCCCTGCCGATGGCGATCCTGCCGGATGGGGGCTGGGCCGTATGCAGACCACGGAGCCGGATACAGAGGTGCGACCCGAGATACTGCAGGTACTGGATGCCATGGAGGATGCCGTCATCCTCGCCGATTCCGACATGTTAGTCCGCACCATCACCCCTTCCATGGAGCGCCTCGCCGGAATCTCCGCCGATGACGCCCGCGGCGCGGATGCGGCCCGCATCGTTGCCGACCGAATCCTCCCGGAAGCGGATGGAGACCAAAGGGAGCGGATCCTCTCGCTGCTGCAGAACCGCACCGGGTCCGGGGGGATCACGGCCAGGGTATCCTCGGCCGCCGGGGAGAGGTGGTACGCCTTCTCCTCCCGGCAGGTGTTGGCGACCGGGGACTGGCTCGTCCGGTTCCGCGACATCACCCGCCGGGAGGCCGCCGAAGGAGAGGTGCGGCGGAGATCGGACGATCTGGCCTTCCTCTCCCGTGCGGCGACGGAGCTTGCCGGGATGCCGGACGCGGCCGACGTCTTCTCCGCAATCGGCGCCTACCTCCACGAACTCGCGCCCGGTTCCGTCGTCATCGTGAGCGCCGCCGATATTCAGGCGGGCACCCTGACCCCCCGGGCGTTCTTCGGCATCGAGCCGTTCCTGCCGGATATTATCGAGACCTTCGGAGAGGACCTCACCGGGATCTCGCTTTCGCTTCCCCCGGATATACGGGCCATCATGATCCGCGGCGAGATCGAGGAGGTGAAAGGAGGGCTGCAGGAAATCGCCCTCGGGCAGATCTCGCAGGAGATCTGCCGTAAATTCGAGGCTATTGCCGGCTTCGGGGCAATGTACTGCATCCCGTTCGCCTGGAAAGGCGAAATCTTCGGGTCGGCCGTGATCCTCACCCGGCGGGAAGGCGGAGAGGTCAATTTCCGGACCGTCGAGGTCTTCCGGAGCCTTGCCTCGATCGCTCTCCAGCGGCACCGGGCAGAGGCCGACCTACGAGAGAGCGAAAAGACGTTCCGGGCTCTCATCGAGAAGGGCTCAGAATTCATCCTCATCATCGACGAACAGCTGAAGATCCGGTTCGCGAGCCCGCCTATCGAGCGGATAGACGGTTTTCCTCCCGAAACGCTGATCGGGAGGCGTGCATTCGATATGATCCAGCCCGAGGATCTGCCGGGGGTGGAGGAGGTGGTATCGAAACTGGCAGAGAGCCCGGGAGAGAGCGTGCAGTTCGAGGTCCGCTTCAGGGGCCCGCGCGGCACGCACGTGATCGAGGCAATCGTGACCAACCTCTTAGGCGACCCCCATATCAGGGGCTTTGTCGTGAACGCATGGGACATTACGGACCGAAAGCGGACCGAAGAGGCCCTGCGGCGGGCAGAACGGGAAAAAACCCTTATTCTTGACTCGACTGTCGAGATGTTCACCTACTACGACACGGATCTCAAGGTACTCTGGGTCAACCACGCCGCCGCCGAATTCATCGGCAGGGAACCGGAGGACCTGATCGGGCATCGATGCTACGAGATATGGCACAACCGTACAAGCGTCTGCGACATATGCCCGGTTGTTCTCGCCCGGGAGACCGGACAGCCCCAGGAGTCCGAGATCACCACTCCCGACGGGAGGATCTTCTTCCTCCGGGGGTATCCCGTCACCGACGAGAGCGGGGAGATTATCGGTCTCATCGAGTTCGCGCAGGATATCACCGAACGCACACAGGCCGAGGACGAACGGGCCCGGCTCCTCCACGCTCTGGAGGTCGCGAACCGCGAAGCGAACCTGTACCTGGACATCCTCACGCACGACATCAGGAACGCCAACTGCGTCGCCATCCTGTATACCGACCTGCTGATGCAGGTCCTGAAAGGAGAGCCCAAAATGTATGTCCGGAAGATGAAGGGGAGCATCGATAAAAGTACAGAGATTCTGGCGAATGTTGCAATGATCCGCAAAATTCATCTGGAACACGCGCCGTTGAAGCCGATCGACCTTCAGGGCGTGATCGTCAGCGAACAAAAGAACTTCCCCGAAGCCGAGATCAGGTACGGGGGGGTCTCTCGCATGGTCCGGGCGGACGATCTCCTTGCCGAAGTCTTCCACAATCTCATAGGGAATGCCGTCAAATTCGGCGGCCCCGACGTCGTTGTTACCATCTCGGTCGAGACGCTCGACGGCAGCGCCGTCGTCACCGTGGCCGACACCGGCCCCGGCGTTCCCGACGAACTGAAGGAGTCGATCTTCCGCCGGTTCGAACGAGGGCGGACCCGGGCACGGGGGGAGGGGCTCGGTCTCTATATCTGCCGCACACTCCTGGAGCGTTACGGCGGGCGCATCTGGGTCGAGGATCGGGTGGCCGGTCACCCTGAAGCGGGCGCTGCGTTCCGGTTCACGCTCAAGGAGGTCGTGGAATGATCGGGGAGGAAGCCCCCGGCAGATCCGAAACGGTCCGGCTGCAGATGTGATCCGGACGGTTTTCCGGCAGGTATTTCACTATTGCGATGAGTAACACCTGATAATGAGCATGCCAGTACACCAACCGCCCGGTGCTCAGGGAGGGGGGCACCATCGCCGGTAAGTGCTGCCGGTGCGGCAGCTGTTGCAGCCACATGCGGGACGTCCACAGGTTTATCGAAGATCGTGGCAACTACACGTTTGTCGTGCACAACCACTACACCGGGGATGCAGAAGAGGTGCGGGTCGATCCGGACAAGATCGCCTTATTCGAGGACAGGAGCAGCATCGAGGGACTGCCGGACGCATGCCCCTTTCTGAGATTCGAAACCCTTCGGGTTTCTCGTGCTCCGTTCCATAGGAACATCGCATTTGACACGAAGACGGGAAAGGCATTGTGTACAGTCCACCTGACACGCCCCGACCTCTGCCGCGAATACTGCTGCCGCCTGCTCGTCCTTGATGCGCAGGGGAACCTGGCGGGACGCGTGACGTATCAGACAGCGCTGATTCCGGACACTGACGAGCTCGGCCGGCTCTGGGAACGGGTGCAACCGACGTTGAACGGGCTCTCCGGCACGGAATGGGACGACGCCTTCATCGAGATCCTCACGGCAACCGGATACCGGGTTCGCCGGTAGCCTGCCTCAGTACTTCGCTAAACTGTTGAGACCGTCCCCAGGAGGTCACACCACCGACTCCCCTTCGCGTTCTTCGCGGCTTCGCGTGAGTTTTCAGCACAGGGGGTGATAGAGCCTCACGCGAAGAACGACGCTCTGCAAGAGCGGAGTTGGAGCACCGGAGGTGCGAGAACGCGAAGCCGCGAAGTGCGACGGATGAGACATCCGGAGCTTGAGCACCGTCAGGTGCGAATCCGTGTTGATTCGTCACGCGAGGCTGCATCGATCGAGGTCCGATGTCAAAATTAGCGAAGTACTGTGCCTGGAGGCCCCGAAGAAGAGAGGCGATATCCCCCGACCCGGCCCCTTTATTTGCTCATTCCCATCTGATCGTCGAGCCAGTCGAACCTGGCGGCAAACGATTGCGCGAACGCCCCGAGCTGGCAGTGCGACCCGGCACCGTAGTCGTCGGAGAACACCATAAGTTCCCGCTCGCAGGTGAGGTGGTCGTAGAGTGCCTTTGCCTGCACCCCGTCCGGGTCGAAGTGATCGGCCGAGCCGGCACCGACCAGCGTGGGGCACCGAATCTCTTCGGCAACTCCGGCAAGTGAAAAATCCATCCATTTCGCCCAGAACTGTGCCGGCGAGCCGGCATCAAAGACGAACATCCCGTTCTCGTTCAGCCAGCGGGTGCCGGTATCGTGCGCCATGGCATCGCGGATGGCGTCGTTGAACTCAGCCGGATCCGTCTGCAGCCACTCCTGCAACTCAACCTCTGTCATGTTCGCGGACGCTCCCCCGCCTTCCTGCAGGTTCGCGAGGAGAGTCTGCCCGACATCGTAGGTACCTCCGTCCGCGATTAGCGCCGTGATCCGGGGCTCGTATGCGGCACCGCGGGGGGCGAGGTAGCCTCCGAGCGAGATCCCCCAGAGTGCAATCCGGTCTTCGTCGACGTCGGGCCGGCTCACCGCATAGTCCACGACCGGTCCGATCACATTCTCCCAATCGTGGCGGAACGGGATACGCTGGACCCGTATCACTTCGCCCTGGCCCGGCCCCTCGAACGTCAGGACGTTATATCCGCGTTTGACCCCTTCCATTGCATACGGATGGAGTTCCTCCTGGCAGCCGTCAAAGCCGGTCTGGACGATGAGGAGCGGCCGGGATTTGCCGGAGTCGTCGACCATATAGAAGTAACCCGGCAGCGTGGTATTCTCGTACGGGATGGCGACGATCTCGTACGGGACGACGTCGAGCGAGAGCGCATCGCGAAATGATTCCCGGCTCTTTCCCCATGTCTCTACGATGCGGGGATCGGCGGGGTTACCATGCAGGAAGAACTCGGCCGTGCGGTAATACGTTGCGGCACGGTAGTATGCTTCCATTGCGGTAACCCTGTGCCCGGCTGCGAGACTCCCGTCGCCCGCTGCCCTGAAGTTGTCCGCGGTCTTTTTCCATTCGCTGTACCAACTTTCGAAGTCTCCTTCCTTGATCCTGGACGCAGTGGCAAGACACTCGCCGATATCGGCCTCGCCCGAATACGAGGCGCCAAGTGTCCGCTGGAGCTCGAAAGCAAATTCCCGATCCGTAAACACGAGCGCCGGGCAGTCAGGGGCGGGTGCGGCAACCGCAGTGGGGAGAGGTGATTCCGGCGATTGCTGACCGATCGCGGT
Source organism: Methanobacteriota archaeon (assembly GCA_023436625.1). Lineage (GTDB taxonomy): Archaea > Halobacteriota > Methanomicrobia > Methanomicrobiales > Methanoculleaceae > Methanoculleus. The sequence continues at coordinate 47,009 of JAEZIP010000011.1, forward strand.
ACAGCCTGCAGAAACGACAGAAAAAATTGTGATGGAAAGGGTGATCATGATGATTAGAGCTCTGTTGGGCTTCACGGTGAATCACAGGAGGATCACATAACCGGAGAGATAATGGTTACGAAATTTGTGCGCCCAATGAAGCCTGCCACGGCACGACACGCCGATGGCAAAGCGGATTTGGGAAAAATTAACCGGCAACAGCCCGATACGGTACAGGATACACATGGATCTGCAGACCGAGAGAAGAGATGGGATTCTGACATTCGTCATTCAGGGAAGGCTTGACGGCTACGGCGCGGGACAGGTAACGGACGCCGTACAGGCGTCTCTGCAGGACGACGACCGGTCGGTCGTCTTCGACCTTGCAGGGCTGAGCTACCTGAGCAGCGCAGGCATCAGGGTTCTCCTCGCCGTAAAGAAGCGGTTGAAAGAGCGGAGCGGCATCCTGGCCCTTGCCGGGATCCAGGAGTACCCGAAGAACGTTCTCGACATGGCCGGAGTGACATCGATATTCTCTCTCTATCCAGGGGTCGAGGAGGCCGTCGCCGCCTGCAGGAGGCCGCAGGACAGCCTTTCGGTCATCAACGAGCTTGCCCGGACCCCGGCCGTCAGGAACGGCATTGCCTATACCGTCGAGCAGGTCTCCACAAAGAGATCGTCGCTCCGGGTCACCGGGAGCCAGGATAAGGTATTGCACGCCCGCCTGACGGAGGGGGACATCCGTGCGATACCGTTTTCGGCTCTCCGGTATTCGCTCGGCCTCGGCGCGCTCGGGGGGAGCGTGGCGGACGCGCTCCCGCTCCTCGGAGAGATGATCACGCTGCACGGCTCGATGGTATGGCTGCCGACGGACGGGAACGAGACGCCGGACTTCTTCACGCCGGTGAAGGAGACCGGAGAACTCTACGTCTACTCCGGGTACAACGTCGCGCTTGAGGGGCCGTTTCACGAGGTCGTCACCGTCGATGCCGGAGACGACGGCAGCGTCACACTCTCCGAATTATACGGTACGATCTTCGACGTTGCCCGGGAGCAGAGGCGCGACTTCTCCGGCATCGCTGCTCTTGCGATCTGGGCCGTCGTCGACGGGGTCTGCAGTACCGGGGTGAAAAAGTCCCCGATTGCCGCATCGGCCCCGGCAAACGGCCTTCCCATCAACGCGAAAGAGAACGTCCGGGAATGGTTCGCAGAGGACGACGAGCCGAAGTACCGCGGCGACACGATGGTCGGCTTCGGGTTCGGGATCGACCGTTCCGCCTGCGGCGACGGACGCATCGCAGCCCTCGTCGACCCGGGTCACGCGGGAGCGGACCCGGTGCAGCTCCACAACCACGGCGTCGTCTTCCGGGGGGTGCCGTGGGATGCAACGCTCGATCTCTCCCGGCAGATCGAGAAGATCGTGACCGAGGGCGAGTTCGTCGATATGCGCCATCTCAAGGAGAGCACCAGGGTCCGGCGGGCAAAGGTAGGCGTGGCATATATCTCGGGAATTGACGTGGACGCATAGGCCGGACTGGGATGCGCTCATAGCATCCCTTATCATTTTTAAGAAGCACCGCGTATAAACAGGCCCTTACCCTGTCCGAAATGACATGCCCCCATTTATCCGAAGATCTCCAGCCAGAGGTTCGCAGAAACAGAAGAGAACGCGGTGGAGACGGCCTACAGGTCTCCCGACCCTTCCCCGGCCCGCTCCCGGATCCTCTCCACCGCGTTCTCGGCGGCCCTCCGGGCATACCAGTCCTCATCGTCGAAGATGCCCTCGAGAACCTCGATCGCCCGTGCATCCCCGATCTCGGCGAGCACATCCGCCGCACGCTTCCTGACATCGCCGTCCGGGTCGCCGAGTGCGGATGCGACCGGCCCCGTCGCCGGGGCCCCTATGGAGACGAGCGCCGCCGCAGCCTCCCGCCGGACGCTGTAATAGTCGTCGTGGAGGAGAGGCATGAGTGCCGGGACCGTGCGCGGATCGCCGATCTCGCCGAGGACCTTCGCCGCCCGGCGCCGGATGCTATCGTCGCGGTCGTTCAAGACCGCGACCAGCGGCTCGACCGCAGGCGGGCCCATCCGGACAAGATCGCCCCATCGTTCCTTCGCGATCAGGTAGTGGACCGTCTCTGCCCCCGTCTTGGGCGACCAGCCCAGACGGTCGAGGGCGTCCGCGGCCCCGGCACGGACGCGGAAATGCCCGTCGGTGAGCGCACCGAGGAGGAGACGGCACGCCTGCTCCCCGATCAGCACAAGAGCCGTCACCGCGCCCTTCCGGGCCGTATCGTTCCCTTCCCGCAGGACGCACAGGAGCGGTTTGACCGCCACCTCGCCCATCATGCCGAGCGCCCGCACCACGACACGCCCCTGGCGCCAGTCCTCCTGGAGGAGCGCTGCGGTAAGCGGCTCGATTGCTGCCGGGTTCCCGATCTTGCCGAGCGTTGCGGCCGCTCCCATCCGGATCGCCGGAGAGGCGCCGCGGAGAGCCAGGACCAGCGGCTCGACGGCGGGATCCCCGATGCCGACAAGCGCCCGTGCCGCACCCAGACGGATGTGCCAGTCCCGGTCCTGGAGAGCGTCGATGAGCGGTACGACCGCCGGCTCCCCGATCATCTTGAGCGCCTCGATCGCCTTTCTCTGCCCGCCGTCCTGCTCGGTGCGGAGTTCGTGGATCAGCCTCCTGACTGCAGGCGCCCCGATCATGCCGAGCGCCCGCGCCGCACCTATCTGGATCGCGCTGTCGGGATCGCTGAGCGTCCGGATCAGCGGCTCGACGGCCCCGGCCCCGATCTCGGCGACAGAGGCCCACTGCTCCTTTGCAATCAGGTAGCAGACAGTCTCGCTTTCGGTCCCCGGCACCCATCCGGCTCTTCCGAGGACCTCCGCCGCACCCAGCCGCACAAGGTAACGCTCGTCTGAAAGCGCCTCCGTGAGATCGGCGACGGCCGGTCTGCCGGCCCGGGTGAGCGTATCGATCGCCTCCAGGCGGATGACGTCGTTTTGGTGTCCCAGTACCCCGATGAGCGGCCCGACGGCCGCATCGCCAATGCCGATAAGCACTTCCCCGGCCCGCTGCCGGATCAGGGGATCGTCGTTCCCAAGCGCCTCGATCAGCGCATCGAGGGAAGACTCCCCCATCGCCCCAAGGATCTCGGCTGCAGTCTGCCCGATGTCGGGACGCCCGAGAACGGGGACGAGCGGACCGGCGGCAGGACGCCCGATCCTGACCAGCACCCCGGCGGCCGTTTTGCGGAGCCGGGTCTTGTCCAGTGCCTGGATCAGTGGTTCCACTGCCGCTTCCCCGATCCGCACCAGCGTCTCTTCCGCCGGCCCACGGAGGTTCTTTCTGCCGAGCAGGCGGATCAGGGGGGGGACCGCAGGAGCCCCGAGACAGGCAAGCGACTCTGCGGCCCCGGCCTGCACTACCGCATCCGGATCGCCGAGCCGCGCCACCAGGAGGTCGGCGGCGGGGGCCCCGAGATCCACGATCTCCGACCACCGCTGAAACGCGATCAGGTAGACAGCCTGTTCCTCTACCCCCGTGGGAGCCCACCCGAGCCTCTCAAGGACCGTGGCAGCCCCCATGCGGGTCAGGAAGTTCTCATCGCCGAGTGCTTCGACAAGCGGCGGGAGTGCCGTGTCGCCGATCCCGGTGAGCGCCGCCGCCGCTCCCGCATGCCCGTCGCCATCCTCGCCGAGGAGGGAGATGAGGGAGCCTATCGCAGGCGCACCGATGCCGACCAGGGCATCGACGGCCTTCCGGTGAAGGCGGTCGCCGCCGCTCCTGATGAGTTCGATGACGGCCGGGACCGCCTCGGGCGCCCCGAGCCTGCCCAGGACCTCGACGGCGTTCTCCCGGGCGGCCCCGGCCTCCCCTTCGAGCAGTCCGAGGACAGGGCCCACGGCCGGTCTCCCGATGGCAACGAGCGCATCCGCCGCCACCGGGGCAACGGCATCATCGGCGAGGGCGTCCACGAGCGGCCTCACAGCCGCCGGATCGCCGATCTCGCCGAGTGTCGCCGCAGCCTCGCCGCGTATTCGGTCGTCGTCGCCGTTGAGCGTCCTGATCAGGGGAACGACTGCCGGCGCGCCCATCAGGGCAAGTTCCATCCACTCCTCCCGGGCAATCAGGTACCATGCCCGCTCGGCGTCGCTCCAGGGTTCCCAGCCCGTCTCGCCCAGGATCCCGGCGACCTGGCCGCGGATCCGGGACCTGTCGGATGTCAGCGCCTGGATCAGGGACGGAACCGCCGCCTCCCCGAGCGCACCGAGAATCTCCCGGAGTGCCTCCCGCGCCTCCCCGTCCGTGCAGTCCAGGGCACGGATGCATGCCTCCGCCGCCGGCTCCCCGATCTTAACCAGGGCCGCCGCCGCCGTGCCGCGGAGGTTCTTTCTGCCAAGCAGCCGGATGAGCGGATCGACCGCAGGGAGACCGATCTCCGTGAGCGCCATGGCCGCCAGCGGTCGGACCTCGTCGTCTGCTTCGTGCAGGAGATCGACCAGGGGGCCGACAGCGGGCCCGCCCACTTCCCCGAGGGTCCGGGCGGCATTCCACCAGACCTCCTTATCCGGAGACTTCAGGATGCGGATGAGAGGGGCGACCGCGGCTTCACCGTAGTCCGCGACATCAAGCCACGCCTCGCCGGCAATGAGGTAGCGGATTGCCCCGGCGTCGTCGGGTGCTTTCCATCCGAGTTCCCGAAGAACGGATGCGGCAGATCTCCGGATGCTCCTTTCGGGCGCGTCAAGGGCCTCGACAAGAGATTGGATCGCCGCATCACCGATCTCCCGGAGTGCGTAGAGAGCGCCGAACTGCACCTCGCCGTCATCGCCGGCGAGCGCTGCGATGAGGGGCGGCACGGCGGGACCCCCGATACGCACGAGCGTGGCAGCCGCCCCGATTTGCGTCGCATCGTCCCCGAGCGCCGCGATCAGCGCCGGGATTGAATCTTTGCCGATCAAAGCGAGGGCTTCGGCGATGCACCACCGCCTCCCGTCGTCTGCACGACCGAGGGCCCGGATCAGGGGAGCGACGGCGTCGGCCCCGCGCTCTGCGACGGCATTTACGGCACGTCCGCGGACACCGGCATCGTCACTGCCGAGGTCGTCGATGAGCGACTCCAGCGGGCGCTCCTCGTCCACGGCAACATCATACGCAGGAGCGGGGATGCAGGCCACAACCCCCGGTTCGTTCTCCGGCAGACAGAGATCGAACTCGACGATCCCGGGAGTGGGTTCGACATCTCCGTCATCGAATTCGAACATTTGCATGAATTCGTCGTCGGTGAGGAAACCGGAATGCGGAGCAGACAGATCGCCCGGAGGAAGTTCAGGAAGTTCGTCCGGACCGCGGGAGATACCGTCACCCGGGCTTTCCCGGAGAGAGAAGTCCGACAGGGAGTCGACGTCTTCCGGCCCGCCGGGGGGGAGGGCTGCGTTCGCCGCGTCCGGGGAGAGGAGATCGTCGAACCGCCGGAGGGCATCGGGAACCTTCTCGAATTTCTCGAAAAGAATCGTCTTATCGCCAGACGGGACATGCCTGCTCAGGAGCGGCTCAACGGGCGCACGGGGCGAGGGGGCTCCCTGGTCCGGGACACGGCCTCCCTGGTCGTCCTCCCTGCCGCTCTCTTCGGTACTACTTCTCTTTATCCAGTACCTGAGGAACGAAGATCCGTGCGGTCCAAAGAGCCCGGGAAAGCACACGATAGGACATACGGCTTCAATTGTCGGAATCTCCGGCATTCCCGGCATCCCTGCACCGAGCAGAAGGAGAAGAAGGCATGTGATCCCGAAAAACGCACACATCAGGCTACGGGATGTCCCGAAGGTCGCACAACCGCCATCGGGCCCGGGCATGCACCCACCCCCACGATTCAACTGTTTTGCCGCCAAATCGTCGATTCTTGCTATGGAATCGGCGAAAAGACTATCCAGGAATGCTCGTGAGGCTTCGGCGCACATCATGAGAACTCTACATCTAAAAATTAAATATGTTTGTTTTCCGTGCCACATCAATAAGATAATATTTAAGTAGCACCTGTTCCAGGAGGTCAGCGTCCGCCCCCGGCCTCCCCCGCACCCGTGGCACCCAGGTAACGCTTGGACCGGACGAACCAGGGGGTATCGAGAACTTCGATGATGCCCTTGCTGACTATCTGACCGGCGATCAGGGGGAGCAGGGGAATTCCGGCGGTGAATGTGGCGATACCGATATCGAACACGATGAGCCGGGCAGCGATGATCTGTGAGGCGCCAGGGTAAATGATTTACAGGCCGGTGAGGGTGGCAAACCCGTACCCGGGCTACCGCCTGACGACTGCGGCGCCCGCATACGTCGCGATGGTGAGACTGATCACCCGGTATATCCAGACGGACGGTATCGGCACGGGCAGAACTCCATCGATAGGCAGAAGCCTTCAAAAAAGTGTTGCTCCGCCTACCGTATTAACCCCATCTTCCGGCCGACCCGGAACAGCCGGTCAGAAGCCTTCGTTCATGATCCGGTCGAGCTCTGAGCGCTTGATTCGCCAGGATCCCCCGCACTTGACCGCCGGGATCCGCTCTTCCCGGATGAACTCCCGGATCCGGCCGGGGGTGAAGTTCAGGGTCGAGGCAACGTCGTCGACGGTGAGCATCGCGTCGCCTGCGCCATGGTGGTGGCCGCACCCGATCGTCTCCCAGTCCTCGTCCGGCAGCATGATGGTGATGACCGGTTCGCCGTCGTCTCCCGGGGAGACCGCGGCCTTGAAGGTGAGGGTGGGAACGAGGCCGTTCTGGTAGAGGCTGACCTGGAACTCGAACTCCTCCTCGGCCGTCGTACGGGCTTTATCCCTGAACGCATGCAGGGTGTCCCATAAGTTCTCCGTGACGGTGTCCTGCGGGATGTTTGTAAACGGCACCATGCTCTGCGCAGCCCGTGCCGAGACCGCGAGGGGAAAGGTGATGCCCATGTCCCTCCCCATCCGGGTGATCTCGATCAGATCCCCGTCGTCGATAGCATCCTGGCGGGCCTTCCTCTGTTGCTCCGGGTCCGCCAGCCCCCAGGTGTCGGCCGGTGTCCTTAATCGTACTCTTCGCATCTCCATGGGTCATATCTCTCCGGGGTATTTTCGCGCTCTTCCATACCACTGTAGGGGTATCGATCATAAAAGATTTACCAAATATTTTGCGGTATTTTGCGATTTCTTTCGCGCTAAAGGCTTATTCTAAGAACCCCGGAAGCGAAATGCCGCCATAATTCAGCGAAATGCCGGACACAGTTGCCGGATGAGCGAATACCGGGCAAAAAATTCGGAAAGAACGAAGGATACGGCCCGGAACGCCAACCGCGATCCCCGAACCAGGGAGGACGCCCCCGACAAAGCCTATATAGGAGCAGGGTGAGTCTTGAGCAGTGATTCCCCTCGTGACGCCCGCCACCGGCGATGCCTACATAACACTTCTGGGACGCTCAACATGGGCGCTCGTCAACGCATATCATGCAGTCCTGCGTGAGAAGGGGTTGCGCCCCGAACGGGTCTCTATCGTCACCGAGGAACCCTACGCACACGACGCATCGACTGCAGCCAGGGCGATCCGGATAGTCTCGGAGGGATACGGGTTCGCTCCGGAAGTCCAGGTGGAGGTCCTGCCCGAAGCGGACTTCGTACGAGCCGGGCAGACGATCCGTTCGCTTGCGCGGGACCTTATCCAACAGGGGTTTTACGTGGCGATCGATATCACGTCGGGCAGGAAGGTCACGGTCGCCGGAGCGCTCATCGCGGTATCGCTCGCGGGGCTTGACCTCCGGCACATCTATTACCTCGCCATGACAAGCACCGACGACGTCGCAAAGCCGTATATGATGATCCCTCACCAGATCCAGAAGATCCGGGATATCATGGAGGATGCGGAGGCAAGATCATGAACGATGCGGTCATAAGGGAGGACGAGTTGCAGATCCTCTTAAACAGCCTCGATACGATCCGCGTCTCGTACCCGCTTTACGAAGGGGACATTCTCGTCGCACGCCCCGAAGGGACCGGGTTTCGGCTCGAACTGCCCGCGTCCCGCGAGACCTTCAGGGACTGGCTCGCCGGGTATGAGCCGGTTGCCGGCGAACTCCCCTCCTACGCGGATCTCCAGGAGTGCATGTTTGCAAGCGGAATCGCACGTTACGTGAACCAGGCCACCTTTGAATCGATGCGCACATCCTATGGGCAGCTCAAGAAGGCCGTCTTCTTCGGCCTGGATACGAACCTCTTCTACCATGGGTTTGCATCGAACAACCCGGAGATCAATCATTCCTCCTACCTGATCGTCGATACCGTCCGGGACGAGATTACGTATGCCATCAACCGAAAGTACCCGGCAAAGATGATCGAGGAGATGACGGCGCATGCGCCCGACTGCCGGGAGTTCATCGGGGAACTCGAGAACAAGCGGATGAAGAGGTCTCGGAAAGCAGCATACCTCGCGCTGAAAGAGTACCGTTCCATCCGCGACCGGGTAACGGAGATCGCGTCGCCGGACCCGCACACGCATCTTTCTGAGGAGAACGACCGTAACATCGTGCGGGCGCTCCGGAAGTTCGAGGAGGAGCGGTATGCCCTCCCGGTTCTCCTGACCGCCGACATCTATATGGCGGACCTCTGCATGGCCGAGGGGCTTGAGTACTTCTACTTCGACCGCCCATACAGACTGGAGACGACAACCTGCACGGCGCCGGCATTCCGGCGGCTGCTCTTCAACCTCGCTGCCGTCTTCGGGTTCGTAGGCTGTAACGGTTTCACGATCTTCGGAGAGTACGGCGGGAAGGGCAACGATCTCGACGAACTGAAGGTGCGCTTCCGGGACGACGAGACCTACCGTGCATTCACAAGGGAACTGGAGATATGCAGACAACTTGCGGCACTCGGCATAACAAGGTAGAAGCGGTCCTCTGCGACATGGACAACACCCTCTTCGACCTGGTGGGAGCAAAGCGGGAGGCATGCCGGTGCGTGGTCGACTACCTTGGAACCGGAGACCCGGAGACGCTCTTTTTGCAGTTTCTCCGCGGCGTTCACGGGTTTGAGGATCATGCGAACATACGCGACTACCTCGAAGAGCTCGGGGCATACCAGCCCGGTACGTTCGAGGTCTGCTGCCGCACCTACGAGGACGTGAAACTCGACCTGGTCGAGGCGTATCCGGGCGTCGAGGAGACACTCCGGTGCCTCGCGGACGCCGGGATCGGGCTCGCGATCGCCACCGACGCGGAGTCGTTCCAGGCACGCCGGCGGCTCGATAAGACCGGGCTCACCGAGTACTTCGAGGTCGTGGTGACCCCCGAGGTCTCGGGGAGACGAAAACCTGAGCCCGACTCTCTCCTCTACGCCCTCCGGCGGCTCGATACGGCTCCGGCGAAGGCGGTTATGGTCGGCGACAGCCTGGTCCGCGACATCGCCCCCGCGAGGCATCTCGGGATGGTGACCGCCTTTGCCGCCTACGGCGACTGGCGCCAAAACCACGTGGCGGATGTAGAGGCAGATATCGTTCTGGCCGAGTTCGCCGAACTCCCTGGCCACGTGGGCATCCCGGGCCGGTGATCAGCAGAGCGGCGAGGGGGACTGCGAACCCTGCACCGGGAGCCGCGCCCCGTGGATGATGACCTGTTGATCGGTCTCCGCGACCTTGCCGAGAACGATCGCTTTCCCCGCGGGAGTCATGGCGAAGACCGGGATCGACGTCCCCGCCTGGAGGAGCGCGGTCTTCGCCGCAACATCCCGGATGTGCTGCGAAGCGCAGGCGGTGAGGAGGTCGGCCGTCCCGGCCATCAGGGCGGCATCCTCCCGCGATAGCCCGGTCGTGTGGACGGCGACGATCACGGCGTCCGGAAACCGCTCCCGGATAGCCGCCGCCTCGGCGGCAACGGCGGTGGTCACGGCGATCCGGCGGTGGCCGGATTTTGCCGCCAGGGCAACACCGGCGGCCTGGTCGATGGCGGCGGTTGCCGGATCGAGGACAACGCCCCCGTTCTCCTCGATCCGTGCGATCACCTCCGGGATCGGACTCGTCTTCACGAGCCCGGACATCCGGCCGCCGATCCCCTGGATGAGGGCGGGGTTTTCTGCAACCAGCGTCCCGGCCCCGTCGGAGGCGATCACCGCGGCGTCGAGATCTCCCCGGCGGACGGCGCTGCTCAGGAGCTCCGACGCCCCGAAGAGGACGAAGTCCGGTCCGGCAAGGACCTCGCGCTCCGGCGTGCACATCCCGAAGGACCGGATCCTTCCTTCGATATTCTTGCGTATCGCTTCAGCCGTCATCTCCTCGACCGGGCAGGCAAACCGCCGTGCCAGCGGGCAGTCCTGTATCTGCGGCGTCCCGACCTCGACCACCCGGCCGTTCCGGATCACGACCCGGCACTTCCCGGCGGCCTCTATGATGTGTTCGTCACGGTCGCTCATGGAGAGAGTTGAGCGGGCACGGGAATAATGGTGACCCTCCCGGTCCCGGGTAAATGCTTATCCGATAGCCCTTCCTTGTGAGTGTAGAGAGTAGATGATACGCTTACAGCAGGAAGACGGGGTGAGGAGACACGGGCCGGATCTGTAGCCCGTTCGTCGTGCTCGAGTGCAGCCGGCAGTGCGGCTTCTCCCGGATCTACAACGAGCCCACCGAAGAGCAGAGTGCCGAGATCGCCGATCTGAAGGCCTGCCCGGCCTGCGGCGCTCCCGTCCGGCGAAGGTTCTTTTGACGGCGGAACCCATGCCGGCGGAGCGTTACTGGGAGATCGATCTCGCCAGGGGCGTCGCTGTCGTGACGATGATCGTCTTTCACTCCGCCTTCGACCTCAACTTCTTCGGCGTCCTGCCGCTCGACGTCTCCGGCGGATTCCTCCGGATGCTCGCCTACCTGACCGCATCGATCTTCATCTTCCTCGTCGGGGTCTCCTTCACCATCAGTTACGCCAGAGCAGAGCGGCGGCTCGCCGGGCGGGACCTCGTGCTCAAGTACGTCCGGCGCGGCCTCTCGATCTTCGTTCTGGGCCTCGTCATCACCGCCGTCACCTGGCTCTTCCTGCCGTCCGTCTACGTCGTCTTCGGCATCCTGCATTTCATCGGCGTCGCGATCATCCTTGCGCCGCTGTTTGCGCGCTTTAGCACAACAAACCTCATACTCGCGAGCACCGCCTGCGTCATCGCCGGCTACGCCGCAAACGCCGTCCCGGGTCCCTGGCCCCTCCTCTGGCTCGGCATCCACCCGGACTCCTTCGCGAGCCTCGATTACGTGCCGCTCCTCCCCTGGTTCGGCCTCGTCCTGGTCGGTATGGTCTGCGGGCATCTCTTCTACCCGGACGGACGGCGGGGTTACTCGCTCCCGGCGACGGGGCCGGAGTTTGTCCGGCCGCTCGAGTTTTTGGGCCGGCACTCGCTTTTCATCTACTTCCTGCACCAGCCGGTTATCCTGCTCCTGATCGCGGTCCTCGCGCCGGGGGCGGTGACGGGGTTGTGGTGAGGGGGTTGGGTTCTTGTGAGGAACGAAGTTCCTGCAAGAACTTGAGCAC
>JAEZIP010000018.1:0-2663 GCA_023436625.1 Methanobacteriota archaeon
TTTCTTGAAGCCCAGCGGTAAAGGAAAAATGAGCAAGCGCGAGTCGGCGGATGCGATGAAAGACGGCCACTCGATTTTTGTCAAAGATTTAGAGGATCTGGGTTATCTGCCCGAGGGCGTGGTGAACTGGGTCGCTCTGATGGGTTGGAGCTACGATGACCACACCGAGTTCTTCACCATGCAGGATCTGATCGAGAAATTTAGCTTATCCAAGCTCAATCCGTCCCCGGCGGCGATTAACTATGCCAAGCTGGACCATTTCAACGGGCTGCATATCCGCGCGCTTGCGCCTGAAGATCTGGCTGCCCGGCTGCGCCCATTTTTTGAGCGCGCCGGCCTGACGGTAGATGACCGCTTGCTGCTGCAAATTATCCCCTTGATCCGCGAGCGCATGACCGTTCTGACCGACGGCCCCGAGACTGCCGGCTTCTATTTCCGCGAAGACGTCGATCCAGACCCCGCCGACCTGGTACCCAAGGGCCTAACCGCCGCCCAGGCCGCCGAAATCGCCCGCCACAGCCTGGCTGTGCTGACCCAACTGCCCGATATCTCCCTGGAAAACAGCGAGCCGGCCATGCGCGCCCTGGTAGAAGAGTTAGGATACAGTGCAGGGCAGGTGTTCGGTCTTTTGCGCGTAGCAGTCACGGGCCAGAAAGTTAGCCCGCCGTTGTTTGAGAGCATCGAAATCATTGGCCGGGATAAGGTGCTGGACCGCGTGCGCAAGGCAATCGCCTTGCTAGACGAGGTGGCACTGCGCGCATAATACCACCGCGTATTTGCTTTCCGGTGTGTTTACGAATGACTATGACTACCTGTTATTTTCGGGTAGCGGCAATCGAAGAAGAAAATATCGACCTGGGAGAGAAAGATGACGGAAATCACTGCCCCAAGTAATTTCATCCGTGAAGCTGTTGAGGAGGATTTGCGAACCGGACGGTTCAATTATGTCCGCACGCGCCTTCCACCTGAGCCGAACGGCTATTTGCATATTGGCCATGTGAAGGCTTTTCTCATTGATTACAACATCGCCAAAGAATTTGGCGGTGAGCTACATTTGCGGTTTGACGATACCAACCCGGCCAAAGAAGAGACCGAATTTGTCGAGGCCATCCAGGAAGATGCGCGCTGGTTGGGCATCGAATGGACCAGGGTCTTGTACGCGTCGGACTTTTTCGATCTTCTGTATGAATGGGCGCAAAAGTTAATCCGCCAGGGTCTGGCCTATGTGGATGATCAAAGCCCCGAGCAGGTCAGCAAAACCCGCGGAAACTGGACGGAGCCTGGGGTTGAAAGCCCGTACCGCAACCGTTCTGTCGAAGAGAATCTCGACCTGCTCGAGCGCATGAAAAACGGTGAATTTCCTGACGGCTCGCGCGTCCTGCGCGCCAAGATCGATATGGCCTCCGGGAACATGAATATGCGCGACCCAATCATGTACCGTATTATCCATGAACCCCCGCACCACCGCACCGGGAAAAAATGGTGCATCTACCCCATGTATGATTGGGCGCAGGGCCAAAATGACGCCATGCACGGTGTTACCCATTCGCTATGCTCGATTGAGTATGAAGATCACCGCCCGCTGTATGAGTGGTTTTTAGAAAAGCTGGAAATCGAAAACCCGCCGCGTCAGATCGAATTTGCTCGCCTCAACCTAAATTACACGGTGATGAGCAAGCGCAAACTACGCCGGTTGGTTGAGGAAAATCATGTGAACGGTTGGGATGATCCGCGCATGCCCACGCTTCGCGGTATGCGCCGGCGCGGTTATACGCCAGAATCGATCCGTGACTTTATCGCCCGCACCGGCGTGGCCAAGAATATCAATGCGCGCGCCGGTGTGATGGTGGATGTGGCGCTGCTTGAGGCCTGCATTCGCGAGGACCTGAACAAGCGGGCTTTGCGAAAGATGGCAGTCCTCAACCCGCTGAAGGTCGTGATCGAAAACTATCCGGATGATTTGGTAGAGGAATTCGAGGCTGTGAACAACCCCGAAGATCCGTCCGCCGGTACGCGGAAAGTACCCTTCTCGAAGGTGATCTATATCGAACAGGACGACTTCCGTGAAGAACCGCCGCCGAAGTATTTCCGGCTCTCCCCAGGCCGCGAGGTGCGCTTGCGCAGCGCCTATTTCATCAAGTGCGAAAGCGTGGTCAAGGACGAAAACGGTGAGGTAGTCGAACTGCGCTGCACCTACGACCCCCAGACTCGCGGCGGTAATGCCCAGGATGGGCGCAAAGTTAAGGCTACCATCCATTGGGTCTCGGCCGCTCACGCAATCCCGGCGGAGGTGCGCCTGTATGACCGCCTGTTCATCAACGCGGATCCTGAAGCCAGCGGTGATATGGTCGCTGACTTGAACCCTGATTCTCTGAAAATTCTTACCAATAGCCTGGTGGAACCCAGTTTGAAAGACGCCGTCGCCGGTGACCGGTTCCAATTTGAGCGGCAGGGCTATTTCTGTGTCGATACCGATTCGAAACCCGGCGCGTTGGTTTTCAACCGTACGGTTGAACTTCGGGATGTCTGGGCGAAGATCGAGCAGTCCGGGAAACAAAAGTAACCGTTTGGATGCAGGATGGTCTTCGAGAAAGCGTGCCGCCCTGCATCCATTAAAAACCCGTGAAAATTTCGAAAACCCTAGACAAATAAATCCCTAAGTG
>JAEZIP010000068.1:0-20823 GCA_023436625.1 Methanobacteriota archaeon
CCCCCCCCCCCCCCCCCCCCCCCCCCCCCCCCCCTGTTCCCAAAGCGCACCTTCGGTGCTCGGGTAACCACTCGTCCTAGACAGAAGACTCAGGGAGACTCGTTTCGTGGAATACAGTGATCCCGGCCAAAAAAGGGAGGTACCTTCAGGTGCCCCTTGCCCCCTCACTCCCCAAACAGCGGAACGTCCGAAAATGCCCCGACATCGAAGACGCCCCGCTCCGTGACCCGGACCTCGGGGATGACCGTCAGGGCGAGGAACGAGAGGTACATGAAGGGGTTCGCGATCGCCCCGAGACGCCGGGCGTGCTCTTCGAGAGCCGCGAGGCGTTGCACGACCTCGCCGTAGGGAAGGGCCGACATCAACCCGGCGCACTCGAGGGGGAGCGCGGTCACGTCATTGTTAGAGACCACCGCGAGCCCTCCTCCGAGCCGGACCACCTCGCCGACGGCGCGGACGATATCGGCGTCGCTTACCCCGATTGCGACGATGTTGTGGGAGTCATGGGAGACCGACCCGGCGAGCGCCCCAACCTTGAGGCCGAAGCCGTGGACGAGCCCGACGCCGGAGCCGCCCGCCCGGTAACGGTCGGTGACGACCGCTTTGAGGATGTCGCGGTCGAGATCGGGGATACTGGCGGCGTCCACCGGGAAGCGCAGGTCCCGGGTCGTGATCTGGCCGGGCACGATCCCGATCACCCGCGCCTCTCCCCGGCCGGTGATCCGGATGTCGCGGGGCTCCGGCACGCGGGCGTGCAGGGGGGCCGCGGGGCAGGCGGGCTCGCGGTAGCCGGCGTCGACCATCTCGACGCCGCGCTTGAACGTCCGCAGGACGCGGAAACGGTCGGGGTCGTCGACGACGCAGAAGTCGGCAAGCCTCCCCGGTGCAAGGGCACCCCGGTCGTGGAGCCCGAACCGTCCGGCGGCGGAGAGCGTCGCCATTCGGAGTGCCAGTTCGACCTCGAGGCCGCACGCGACCGCAATCCTTACGCAGTCATCGATATGACCCGCCCGGGCGAGCATATCGGCATGCCGGTCATCGGTGGCAAAGCAGCACCGCGGTGCCGTGCAGGCGTTCACGAGCGGCAGGAGGTCGCGGAGGTTGTGCTCCGTCGAGCCTTCCCGGATCATGACGTACATCCCCCGGAGGAGTTTCTCCCGGGCCTCCGCGAGCGTCGTGCACTCGTGGTCGCTCCGGACCCCGGCGTAGATGTAGGCGTTCAGGTCCTTCCCGGAGAGGAACGGCGCATGGCCGTCGATCACCTCGAATAGGTCCATCTTCGCCCGGAGGTCCTCGTCGCCCGCGAGGACGCCGGGGACGTTCATCACCTCGGCGAGCCCGATGACCCCCGCCCGCCCCCGGAACCGGGCGAGGTCGGTGGCGGCAAGCACGGCGCCGCCCGCATCGAGAGGCGTTGCCGGGACGCAGGAGGGGAGCATGACCAGGATATCGAGCGGAGTCCGCGCCCCCTCGGCGAGCATGTACTCGATCCCCGGCGCTCCGCAGACGTTCGCGATCTCGTGGGGGTCGGCGATCACGGTCGTCGTGCCGTGCGCGAGGACGAGCCGGGCATACTCCGCCGGCGCGAGGAGGGAACTCTCGATGTGGACGTGGGCGTCGATCAGTCCCGGCACCACGTAGGCTCCCGAAAGGTCGTACTCCCGCTTCCCCTGATAGTCCCCGAGACCGACGACGTAGCCGTCCTTCACCGCGAAGTCCACGCGCTCCCAGGCGCACGCGAACGGGTTGAAGACCTCGGCCCCGGAGAAGACGGCATCCGCCGGTTCAAGCCCCCGCGCCGCCGCGAGCCCGATCGGGATCAGGCTGCTACCTCCAGATCGCGGATGACGGATGTCCTCCGTTCTTCGCCGACGAATATGGTCAGAAAGACCTTGTATGAACCGGGCTGCAGATCTACCGGGATCGTGTATTCGTTCTCTCCCCGGTCGAGGTCGATATACCGCGCTTCGGAGAAGGCCTCGTGCTGTTCAAGCCCGACCACCTCCATGATCGTTACCTGGAGCACGGCGTTCTCAACGGGCTCGCCGGTTTGCTCCACATGGACCTGCAGGGCGTCGCCGCTGTAGGTCACCTCCCCAAATGCCGTGGAGAGGCAGCCGGCAGTCCCGACGAGGACGGCAAGGACCAGTATCAGAAGACTCACGTATTTGCTGGACATTCGCTCGGAGAACCGGAGAACCGCATGCCATGCCGGCGCGAGCATGGGCCATGTGAACTCTCCGGTCCTGCAGATTCACCTCCACTCTATTCATTCACAATTTTGGTTGCTATTATTAATATATTGTGAAAAAAACGGGCATTGCAAAAGTTTCGGATTCCAGGCCGCCGGAGGGGATGCGGAATTTTCACGGGTCGTGTCGTACAGGTGTCCGTCCGGTTCGCTCCCCGGAGACGAACGTGGTGCGAGAACCAGCCGATCGGCAGGAGCCCGGGGCACCCGGGGTCCACCGGACGACGATCGGGGCGGCCCAAACCGGGAGGCCGTGCTGTAGCCGACCCCGCCGGTACTCCGCCCGGAGGACCCCGCAGTCCCGGGTGAATATGAATAAAATCGGTAAAATACGGGATAAGCAGCGTTTCGATCACGGGAAATATTTAATATAATTGAATTATTATAATTTGATTAGAATGCGTGAGGCAGACAGGGACTCCCGCCTGTACCGGATATTTCATGAACTTCAGGAAAAGGGGTTGATCGACCGCAAGAGAAGGCTGGTGAGGTGTACCTTCACATGCTCCATGCGGGGATGCCCGGCGCTCAACTGCATCCGCTACCGGCGTTCGTTCTACGAAAGAAACCTCTTGGGGGCAAGTGACGACACGCTCCGGTTCGTGCTGCTCCACGAAGAGGGGCACGTGAGAAAGGGCTCTTCCCTTCTCTCCGCCCTCCCGGCCCTCCCGGTTCTCCTGTGCCTCATGCTCTTTGGGCATCCGTCCCTGCAGGCAGGGGGCCTTCCCGCCGCAAAGTTAGTCTTCATCACCCTCCTCCTCCCGACCGTCTTCCTCGCCTACCGGACATACTATTGCCGCATGTATGACGAGGAGTTCACCGCCGACCGGTACGCGGCAGATGCGATGAGGTGCTGCTACCGAATCAGGGACCCCGGAGCCCTTCTCCAGAACCTCCTCTCCGGTTTGCTGGCCGGGACGTCGGCCCCACGCCGCAAGGGGTCCGGCTATCTTTCGCGGGCGATCGGTGGGCTCTTTCGTTCCGAACCCGACTACAGGCCATCCATATCCGAACGCGTACAGCGACTCCGGGATAGAGCGGGTCCCGGGGACGGGAACCCCGCTGCACGCCGCACGGGCAGCGGCCTCTCCCGCTGACGACTGCTCTTTTATCATACGCAGGGGCCGGGGCGAGAGGGAAAGGCTGATAAAACCTTCGTATCCGCTCTCCCCCGATCCCGGGGGGGACACAATGGCAAAAAAAAGCCGAATTTATCATCAAGGACGAAAGAATATTTCAAAATACGAGACGCGCTTGGAAAATACATCGCACAATAGAAATAGGTTTAATAATCCCTATTTCAAATAGAGGTACGAGGGGTGCTGGATATTACAATCGTAGCGTTCGCCCACCACAAAGGTGGCACAGGAAAGACGACATCGTGCCTCAATGTTGCAGGGTACCTCCAGAAAGACGGAAAAA
This sequence comes from Methanobacteriota archaeon, assembly GCA_023436625.1. GTDB lineage: Archaea > Halobacteriota > Methanomicrobia > Methanomicrobiales > Methanoculleaceae > Methanoculleus. The sequence goes on from JAEZIP010000068.1 coordinate 3,674, forward strand.
GCGTTCTGGTAGTAGACTGCGACCCGCAGGCCAACGCCACCACGGGGCTCGGGATCAATCCCGAAACCCTTGAACTGAGCATGTATGATGTCTTCATGAACGTTTTTGAAGGGTTTCCCGATACTGAGATCAGTGATGTGATCGTCCCCACGGCATCAGGGATCGACCTGGCCCCGGCAACCCTCGATCTCGTGGGGGTTGAGCCTTATCTCTACAGTATCGAGGACCGGGCAGGGGTGCTCAAGGGGGCGCTCGCCGGGGTGACGGACGCCTACGACTTCATCCTTATCGATACGCCCCCGAGCATGGGCCAGTTCGTCATCAACGGCCTCGTCGCTGCGGACCACACCATCGTCACCCTCGACCCCGGCACCTTCGCCCTCAGGGGCATGGAAGCCCTTTCAACGGTCTTTGGCGACATCAGGGAGATGCTCGGGGAAGACATCGCCGCAGATTTCGCCATCCTCACCCGCTGGAAGGGGTCGGGCGACCCGGCGGCAGGAACGGGCGGCCTTGCACTCTTCCTGAAACGGATCTTCTCACCCGTCTCCTCCGCAGAAGAGGAGAAGGAGAGGGAGCGGCTGAAAGCATTTGAATCCGAGGTAAGAAAAGCGTTCAAGCAGGTGTTCACAGTCCCATACTCACCTGCAATTTACGAAACACAGCAACAGGGACTTCCAATCTCCCATTACGCACCCGAGAGCGACGCCGGCAGGGAATACCGGGCAATAACAACTGCGCTTCTGGCACGGGACGAGAACCATGATGAGGATGTGTAATCAATGATCGACAAACCTGGAAGAAAAGCACTATTTACCGGGCCGATTGCACCGGGTACGACAGGACAGGCACATGAACAGGGGGCGGTGGTATTGCCCGAGGCGATCGAGGCTGCACTCCATGCAGGAATCGGCGGCGACAACTCCGCGAAGATCGACCTTGCCGGCATTCCGGAGGAGTTCCGACCCCTGGCCGGCTCGATCAACGCGCTGCTCGAGAAGAAGCAGGAGGAGAAGCAGGCCCTCAGGCGCCGACTGGAGGAGGCAAAAGCGCTTCTGAGGGGATCCGATATGATCATCGAGCAGAACCCGATGCCCATTCTGGTCGTCGATCTGGAGTTCAAGGTATCCGTAGCCAACGCCGCCTATGCCGAGATGAGCGGGATCCCGATGAATCAGGTGCTCGGCAGGAGCCTGAAAGACTTCAAGATAACGTCGCAGAAGGGATCCGGTCTCCGGCAGGCGATCCAGGAGAAGAAGCGTGCGTATGCGGAAGTCGTCGTCGAACTGCCCTCGGGTACACATACGCTCGAGCAGTACGGCATCCCGCTTCTTGACAGGGAAAATGCGGTCGAGAGCGTCCTCATCGTTTATAACGATCTCACCAGACAGCGGGAGGGGGAGGAAGAGATCCAGGCCCAGATGGAGAATATCGCCGAACTGCAGCGGCAGTCCGAGACGATCGTCCAGAAGAACCCGATGCCCATGCTGGTCGTCGATACCGCATTGAAGATTCTCACGGCCAACGAGGCATACCTCAAGTTGACCGGCATCGACCGGTCGCGTATCACCACGATGACCCTGCGGGATTTCAAAGTTCTCGACCAGAAAGGAGACGGGATCAAGAAGGTGCTCACCGAGAAGGTGCGGGTTGACGGCGAGGTGGCGGTTGAGTTCCCCACCGGCACCTACATACTGGAACAGTATGGGATTCCGCTCTTAAACGAGAAGAACGAACTGACAGGGATCCTGAACGTCTATAACGACGTCACCGAAAAACGCAAGGAAGAGGACGAGATCCTGCGGATGCAGCATCGTGTGGATACGATGATCCAGCAGAACCCGCTTGCGATCGCGACCCTCCGCCCGGACAAGAGCCGGATCAACATCAACGACGAGTACGCCCGGATGTGGCGGGGAACGCGGGAAGAAACTCTCGCCAAGAAACTCTACGACTACGACATCACCATCATCGGCGGCGACCACTTCTACGCCTGCTACGAGACGAAGAAACCCGCACGGACCGACGTCATGGTCAAGTGGCCCGACGGCGTGAAGAAGCACCTCACCCTGAACGCCATCCCGATCCTGGATGCGAAGGGCGAGATCGAGATGGCCTTCTACGTCTGGAACGACTGGACAAACCTCCAGGAGGAGAAGGAAAAGACCGAGAAAGTGAAGCACCGCGTGGACACGATGATCGAGCAGAACCCGCTCGCGATCGCGACCCTCCGCCCGGACAAGAGCCGGATCAACATCAACGACGAGTACGCCCGGATGTGGCGGGGAACGCGGGAAGAAACTCTCGCCAAGAAACTCTACGACTACGATATCACCATCATCGGCGGCGATCACTTCTACGCCTGCTACGAGACGAAGAAACTCGCACGGACCGACGTCATGGTCAAATGGCCCGACGGCGTGAAGAAGTACCTCACCCTGAACGCCATCCCGATCCTGGATGCGAAGGGCGAGATCGAGATGGCCTTCTATGTCTGGAACGACTGGACAAACCTCCAGGAGGAGAAGGAGGAAGTCAAGAAGACCGAGCACCGGGTGGATGCGATGATCAAGCAGAACCCGCTTGCGATCGCGACGCTCCGTGCGGACAAGAGCCGGATCGATATCAACGAAGAGTATGCCCGGATGTGGCGGGGAACGCGGGAAGAGACCCTCGCGAAGAAACTCTACGACTACGACATCACCATCCTCAATGGCGACCACTTCTACGCCTGCTACGAGACGAAGAAACTCGCACGGACCGACGTCATGGTCAAATGGCCCGACGGCGTGAAGAAGTACCTCACCCTGAACGCCATCCCGATCCTGGATGTAAAAGGCGAGATCGAGATGGCCTTCTACGTCTGGAACGACTGGACCGAGCAGCGGGAGAGGGAGGACCAGATCCGGGACCTGATGGAGACCGCAAAGCAGGAGAGCGAGAGACTCGCCCAGAGCGCCGAAGAACTCGGAACCGCACTCGCCGCCATGGCGAAGGGCGACCTGACGGCGTTCGTGGACGCAGAGGCCACCGACCCTCTCCAGAAGGTGAAGAGCGACTACAACGTCTCGTTGACCGCCATCCGCACGCTCCTCGCGGATGTGGCAAAAGCGGCTCACCAGGTAGACATGACGACCAAGGAGGTCAGCAAGAGCACCGACGAGATCATCCGGGCCACGGAGCAGGTCGCCGCCTCGACGCAGCAGTCGTCGGAGGACGCACGCCGCCAGCTCGAGAAGATCGAGGAGATCGGGACGGATATCAACGACCTCTCGGCATCCATCGAGGAGATCGCAAGCACGTCGCAGGAGGTCATGGAGCAGGCCTCGAAGGCTTCGAAGGAGGGGAACGATGCGGCCTCGCTCGGTGAGGTTGCGGCAAAGAAGATGCAGCTCGTCGAGGAGATCTCCAAACAGACCGTGGACGAGATCAGCACCCTCAACAACCAGATGCGTGAGATCAACAACATCGTCAAGTTGATCGCCGACATCGCCAACCAGACCAATCTCCTTGCGCTGAACGCTGCAATCGAGGCCGCCCGCGCCGGGGAGCACGGCCGCGGGTTTGCCGTGGTCGCAGGCGAGATCAGAAACCTTGCCGGGGAGTCCAAGCGGGCGAGCCAGGATATCGAGGACCTGATCCGGACGATCCAGGCAAGCACCGAGAAGACCACAGGCTCGATGCAGGCGTCCCACCAGGAGATTCAGGCGGGCATCGAGAGCGTCAACAAGGTCATCGTGGGCTTGAACCGGATCGTCCACGGTGTGGAAGTGGTCGCCCACGGTATCACCGAGATCACAAAGGCCACCGAAGACCAGGCAGGCTCCACAAACAACGTCATGCAGAAGATGGACGAGTCCACCCACATGACCAAGGAGAGCCTGGACCGGACCGAGGATATGGCGGCACTCGCGGAAGAAGTCAGCGCATCGACCGAGGAAGTCGGGAGCGCGTCCCACGAACTGGCGGATATGGCCGAACAGCTCGGGTCGGTAATGAAGCAGTTTAAGATCAACTGACGGGAGGAGACGATGGCAGCATCCGTAGACGTGGTAGAGTTCCAGCTCGGGGAGGAGCACTACGCACTGGATATCCAGATAGCACGAGAGATCGTGGAGATGATGCCGATCACTCCCCTCCCTCGTGCTCCCGAATACCTTGCGGGCATCATCAACCTGCGAGGCGAGATCACGAACATCATCGACCTCAGAGACCTCCTCGGGCTCCCTGAATCCCGGGAGGCCGAGAACCGGAAGATCGTCGTGCTGATGCCGGATGTGGCAAGCGGGTCGAACGTAGGGATCATCGTCGATGACGTTCACAGCGTCATTTCAATCCATAACGAGCAGATCGAGCGTATCAATGACGGCATCACGTCATCGATCAGCGGATACGTCAAAGCGATCATCAAGATAGGGGACGAAGAAGACGAGAAGACGAAGACCCTTATCATCTGGCTCGACATACAGAAAGTGATCAGCGACCTCGGATATTATCAGAACACCCAGTAAACCAACACCGACGAGAGCGAACTACTCCATGGACGCATTCATATCGCTCCAGAAGAGCATCGAGAAACTGGTCCGGATCAAGTGCTCAAACTACAAGGAGGACTACATCAAACGGCGCATCCTCTCCCGGATGCGCCTGACGAACACCGAGGATTTCGAGGCCTATCATAAGTACCTCCTTGAAAATCCACAGGAACTCGACCTGCTCAGGAACGCTCTCACCATCAACGTCACCAAATTTTTCCGGGATCCGGAAGTCTTCGACGTGATACGACGGGAGATACTGCCGGATCTGGCCCGGCGCAGGGGATCGATCAGGATCTGGTGTGCCGGTTGCGCCACGGGCGAAGAGCCTTACTCGATCGCAATCCTCGTGTACGAACTGTTGACGCTCCGTAAAGGCGTCAGCGTAACGATACACGCGACCGATATCGATGCCGTGGCGCTGCAGAAAGCCATGGCCGGGATCTACGACAGAAAGGCGCTCGATAATGTGGATGAGAAGAGGCTCCGCAAGCATTTCATCAGCCACGACGACGGCACGTTCGAGGTCCGCCCCCACATCAAGGAGCTCGTCAAGTTCCGGCAGCACGACCTGATGTCGGGCATTCCCATTGCCCGGTACCTCGACGCCGTCACCTGCCGGAACGTCACCATCTACTTCACCGAGAACCAGAAGAACCATCTTACGCACCTTTTTCATTCTGCACTTGCCGTCGACGGCTACTACATCATAGGCAAGACCGAGTACCTGGCAAGAGATGTGGAGCACCTCTTTAAGCCGTATAACGTCACGCAAAAGATTCTGCGGAAGGCCTCGTAGCACCGGGCGTCCCGATTGAATGTCACCAGCGGTGGCCGGAAGAGTCAGTATCCGTCCCGGCGTCGTCGAACTTCGACATCCGGTGCATGAAGGCCTTCCGGGCCTGGTAGCGCTTCAGCTCGGAGAAGAGCATGAAGAAGTTTACGCCGACGACGATGATGATGAGCATGAGACTGATCCAGAGCTGGTTGTCGTTCCGGGTTGTGATGAAGATCGCTACAAGGAGCACCACGAACGAAAGCAGATAAAATATCACCCACGTGCGCACCTCAGTGATTCCCATACTCTCATCAGGACGTAGTCCCGGCTTCATATTAACGGTTCCGCTTTAGAATCTCAACATAGAGGGGAAACGTAAAAAAACCGGGAGAACCCGGACCTCGAACGGCGATCCCGGACCATCTACGGGCGGGAATATAAACTCAAACCCGAAGGTCTTTTACCTTGTACATCCCTCTAAACTTGTGGATAAAGGCGACGTCGTCAGCATTCTTGCCGCCCTGATCATTGTCTCTGCAATAGCACTGGTATTTCGTCCGCCCGTAGCGGATGCCGGATCGGAGATCCCGGAAAGCATCATCCCGACACCTTCCGCCACCGCCGTCCCTGTACCGACAGCGTCCGCACCGCTCGAACCCGTCAGGCTCTCCTACGCGACCAGGATCTGGGATTACCCCTGCTGTCACCTCCCCGGCAACCTCACGCTCTATGGAGGTTCCGACCCGCCCTGGAAGGGTCCTCAGGAGATCATCCCGTTCGCTTATATCGAGGAGGGACGAGGCGGCATCACCGAGGTATTCCACGTGCCGTACGCGGTGTGGAGACTTAACTGCAGTGTATCCGCAACGATTCGGCCCGAGGCGGCACACTTTCGGATGGCACTGGTGGAGCTCGAGAGCGGAACCATCGTAGAAGGGGCCGACCTTCACTATCCGGGCAGCATCGTCAAAAACGTCGAGAGGGGAGGAAAGGACTTCTACCTCATCGTCAGCGTGGATGAGGTCGATTCATACCGCATCACCATGGAGACGCTCCCCCGGTACCTGTCAAATCCCCTCGACTGACGTCGGGGGCATGGTGTTTGCAGCGGGTATCGTGCTCCTGGCGGCATGCCCTGCGGGGCGAACGTGGCGCGATACCACTCAGGTAACTGATCCTTCCCGGCCGCACCGACCCGGAATTCAGATCTTTTCGACGGTGACCCTGACCCGATCTCCGGCCCGGACGCCATGCCCTTTGGGGACATCGATGTTGAACCAGAGCACATCCGGATTCTCATGACTCTTGTCCTGGGACATGAGGCAGTCTTTGTGGTCGTTGATGGTGGCCACAAATTCGACGGGTGCTTCGAACTCAATGATCTTCATGCCGTAAAATAGAGCGTCACAGAATAAAATTATGATGCACGGGAGGTGACGCGCCACGTCGTACTGTTCGAGTAACTCCAGCGCCTGATATCCAGTTCGTCGCAGATTTCCGAGAGGATAGCAAGGTTAATGCCGACCTCTTTCGGGGAAAGGCCCAGATCTGTCGCGATATACTTGGATTTGAAGTAGGATTTGCCTGCTCTTAACCCCGACTTGAGGTGGTACAGGATCTTCCGCTGGGTATCGCTATATTTCTCTTTAATACGGTCCTTTGTCGACATCCACTGATTCCCTCGTGAGCAAGTGCTTTTTGTCCAGATCAATATTTATACCTACCCATTTGTGATTGTAGAATCTTACAATGAGTATACAAATCGTTGTATATTATTAGGCATCGTCGTGCCGATCGGTGGAGCGAGGAGCATAATCTGCAACCAGGATGGCATGAACGGCCATCACGAGCGCAACTGCAGGAGGATTCAGGAAGGGTCACCCCCGACGCCGCTCCCGGCGAAGGGGGGCGTCGGGTCGTGGGCGACACCGATCGGGTTAGGGAACGGTCTCATGCTCCGATTGCTGCTCTCTCTGCTCCTCCCGGGGTCGCCCGGTGTTCCACCATCACCTCCGGTTCCTCCGGAGCACGACGAGGAGCCCGGCAACTGCAACGGCAAAAGTTACGCCGATGAGCGAGAGGGGGGCCGCCGGCGTCGGGCTTGCATTAACCTGAGCCGCCTGTATCGGCGTGAACGTCGGCAGATCAGCCGTCGTCGCCTCGGCCGTCACCTCCTCTGTCCCGATTACGACGGGAGGTGCGGTCTCGTTCGCCGTCTCGCTCGTTGTCCCGTTGATGGTCTCGTTAGCCGTCTCGTTGGTAGTTTCGTTGGTTGAATCGTTGATAGCCTCGTCCAGGGTCTCTATTGGAGTCTCCTCATCCAGGGTCGCCTCTTCCTCCAGTGTTTCCTCTGGAGTCTCGTCGTCCAGTGTCTCGACAGGAGTCTCGTCGTCCAGCGTCGTTTCCTCGTCCAGAGTCTCTATTGGGGTCTCCTCATCCAGGGTCTCTACAGGGGTCTCCTCGTCCAGAGTCTCTACAGGGGTCTCCTCATCCAGGGTCGCCTCTTCCTCCAGGGTTTCCTCAGGGGTCTCCTCCGGGGTCTCGGCGGGTGGCGGGGGGAGAGTCCAGGTCAGAGGTTCAGCAGATGCTGTGCTCTGGGCCGCTACGGGGGACGCAACGGCCGCTGCTGCCACAAGCAGCACGACCAGAAGGCCTCTCAGTTTCCATCGGTTTCCTGCCATGAGAACTCCTGTTTGGCATAACCGTATTTTTATATTTCGGTCGTTGTCAAAATCGCACCATCGGTTAATTAGCCGGTACTGCCTCGTAACGAGGCGGTGCCCTACACTGTTGCACAACGGCGAACTTCCCTCGAGACGCCGGTACAGTACGCCGCAAGGTGCAACACCGGCACCCAAAAGGCCCCCTATGATGACCGGTCCCGGCGCGAATATCCGCCTGTGGTCTCCAGACGGAGATCGGCCCTGCCCGACAGCAGCAGTACCATATGTCGGCGGGAATGCCCGCCAGACGGGAAAGAAAGAGGTAACGATCAGATTGGTGCTTCACCAATCTTTTTGATCAGGTTATCGAGCACCACATCGCGCATACCTTCCACGAACTTGATGCTCCCGACGACCAGGTGACCGCCGCCGCTCACCCCTCCGCCGACGATCTCGCCATGGAGTTCACGCACCATCCGGGGTATGTTCATCATGACGCCCCGGGAACGCAGGACGGCAAAGTCCGGCCCGAACCCGATCGTGACGACCGGCTCACCCGGGTGCTCCCGGACCAGCCGGTCATGCACCTCCCCCGAGGTCTTGCCGGGCGGCGGGAACGTGAACCGGTGAGCGAAGAGTTCCACGTCGAGCATGAAGAGGTGAGCGCCGTTTGCGAGCACCCGGCTCTGGACGTGGGGCATGATCGCCTCGAGCTGCTCCTCGATCGCGTGATTCGCTTCTTCGACCAGCAGGTCGACGAACCTCTCATGGCGTTCGGAGTCACCGCCAAGGTTCAGGATGTTCTTGACGATCTCCCTCCCGTCGCTGAACCGGAGCCAGAACTGCTCGTAGTCGAGCGCCAGCGCGATAGCGCGGCAATCATCCTCCGAGTACTCGGGCGCGGCCACCGCGAGGTAGCGGGCACGCTCCGGTGCTTCGCTCCGGTCGCCGACCCCCGCGATCGCCGGCAGGTGCCGGATCTGGTCCTCGACCGCCGGATTGACCATGCGGGCGACTTCCGTCCCCAGCATCCCGGCAGTGATCCCGTAATCGCCGCCCACGTGGTAGGGGTTGACGTGCCCGATCAGGTACTCGTCCACGATCTCGTCGGGATGGTGGTGGTCCACGACCATCACCGGGAGACCATAGATCCGGGTCACCTTCAGCGACGGCATATCCTCCTCGGTGGACCCGTTGTCCATCAGGAGGATCATCGGCATCTTCTGCCCGTAGCGGACGTTGTCCTTGAGGGCGAAGTCGAGATCCCGCGTGATATCCTCGATCTCGTAGAACGGCGCCTTGGACGGAGACCGCTTGAAGAGGAAATATTCCGCGTCGAAGTCCCCGCCGCTCTCCCGGAGCAGCGCGGTCACCGCCTGCTCGACGGCAACGGCGGCACATATGCCGTCCGCATCCGCGTGGTGCCGGAGGATGATAGGCCGTGCGGTCAGAACCGCTTTTCGGATCTCCTTTGCTACCTTCCGCATCTGCGGTCTCAGGGCCTCAAGAACCTCGCTCTCCACGAGGAACGGGAGGTCGGGCGGTTCCGCACGCTCATCGAGCGCCGCATCGATACGCCCCCTGACCCGTGCCGTATCCTCCGGCTCCAGGACCGCCATGGACCGGGCCTCGATCTGGAGCTGGTTGTTGCGCTGCATCACCTCACCCGTGAGGGCGACGATATCCCCGAGTTTGACCTCGGGATATGCACGGACGCCCGCCTCGATGAACGCAGCGGCGTTCGCGGTGCCGGACTCGTCCACGATCGTGAAGATCGTCGGTCCCGACGTCTGCTTGATCTGGGCGATCTCACCCTCGATAAGCACCGTCCTGCCGATCTTCTTCCCGATATCGGCAAGAAGCACGCTCGTCGTCTTCTTGATCACGTTCTCCGTCTGGTAGACGGTCGGCGTGACCTCCTCGAGGTCGATGTTGCCGTTGCTCCGGATCTGAAGGACGTGAACGATGATCGGATCGCGTTCGGTATGCTGCACCTTCACGTTGCTCTTATGCACGAGCCCCTTGACCCGGTCGTTTAACTGGACAAAGACGCCGAACGGGGCAAAACCCTGCACCCGCCCCAGATAGTTCTTTCCTTCCTCCACCTCGTCGATATCGCAATTTGCGCCGAGGCGGTAAACAATCGTATCTTCCGTATCTCCCATAGTAATTCTCCCAGTCATTCTTCAGGCGCCTCGACGGCGTACCCGGCAAGTTCATACAGCCGGCACTCGCCGTCCCGCCTGCCCTTTGCTATGATAATATCGCCGCTCTCAAGCCGGACACCCTTCCCGGGGCGGTAGATCCACCGGCTGCCGTGTTTGATGGCGAGCACTACCATCCCGGTCACCGTCGCAAGCGACACCTCCTTGAGGCTCCTCCCCACGAGCGGCGACGACTCCGCCACGGGTATCCGCGTGATGATCTCGTCCGACTCCCGGACGATCTTCTTGAAGACCGGCGGGATCTCGATGTCGCGTAAGAGGACGTCGACGATGGAGTGGGCCGAATCGCTGATGGCCTGCGCGAACGAGGACATGTACAGAAGGCCCCGGAGGTAGCGCACATCGTCGATCTTTCGTGCCGCCTCGAGGATCCAGAGGTCCAGGTCGTAACGCATATCATCGAGCGTCGAATCAAGGGCGACCACCTCGTGCGCCACCTCCTTGTTGTTGAAGAGGAGGGAGGTGTACGCCAGCCCGACGGAGAGTTCCGAGAGGTTCTTCATCTCGATGATCAGCTGGACCGCCCGGTCAAGGTCGTCAACCTCGCCCGCACGCGAGGCCTCAACCCGGGGGCGCTCCGTCGTCCCCGCCATCAGGGAGAGGATATCCTCTCCGGCCTCCGGACCCCGCGATATCAGGATATCCCCGCTCTCCACCCGGGTGGTCTTGTCGGGGTCGTAGATCCAGCCCTTTCCACGCCGGATCGCAATCACCTGCATGCCGGTCGTGCTCTGGACTTTGAGGTCGCCGAGCGTGCGGCCGGCAAGCTCGCTTCTCTGGCTGACGATGACCCGGGTGACGATCTCCTCGGCCTCCGGGAAGACGCGCTTGAGTTTTGCGGGGAACCGGATATCTTTTAAGATGAGTTTTGCTATATCCGAAGCCGAGTTCGCAATCCTTTCTGCGGCCTCGGCCACCTGGAGCATGCCGCTCATCGCTTCCGCCTCTTCGATCCTTCTCGCGGCAAGAACGCTCTGAATTCTGGCCTGGTAGACCAGTTTATTCATGCTCTCCTCGAGATTGATCACCTCGAGCGCTATCTCCTTACTGTCGAAGAGGATCGCGGAGTAAGAGAGATCAACCATCAGCTCCGAGACATCCTTCATCTCGATCAGGACGTCTTTGAAGCTGATCGGCTGGTATTCATGTTCCATCATGGTATGTTAACCGTCGTTCTCATGTTCTTTCACTACAACAGCAGGCCTATCACTGCCACGAGCGCAGCTGCACCGATCAGGTCGATCAGGCTTGTGACGACAGGGATTCCGAAGTTGTCGGGATCGAGACCGTACCGGAATGAAAGGCTCGCAGTGACGTACGCCACGCCGTTCACCAGTGTCATGACAACCAGACCCGCCGTAAGGCTGATAATGACCAGCATCCCGAGGCCGGGGCTGTTCAATCCCATGAGCACCGCCGCACCATGCGCGATGAGCGCCAGCAGTGGAAGCAGTATCAACGTATAGAGATAGGAAATAATAAAATGATGCACGACGCCGCGCTCGGGGAGGAACGAGGGGTTGAGCTCGCCGGTGTGCATCCCCGTCGAGAGGCGCGACCCGAGAATGCCGCCGATCGACCCGAGACCGCCGGTGAACGGAGGGATCAGGATGAGGAGGGCCGCGATCGTCACCAGGGCATCGAGGTTGAGCGAGTAGGTCAGGCCGGCCAGCGTGCCGAGGACGCTGAGCGGGATGAGAAGGAAGAGGTTCTCCCGGACGATCGTCCCGATACCCTCCGGCCGGCGCCAGGTGTAGAGGACGGTTGCGACAGCGACCGCGACCGCGATGCCCCCGAGAACCAGGCGTATCCAGGGAGAGAGGAGCATGAGGAACGTCGCGGAGAGGACGAGGATCGGAAGCGTGACGATATCCCCGGAGGTGGTGACGGTCGGTGCGCCGATCATATCGAGGTCGAGGCCGTAGCGGTAGCTTGCAAGGGCGATGAGCAGGGTGATCCCCATCACCACGATCCCCGCGACAACGCCGGTGACTACCGAGATCAGCACGAGGTCGGTGACGCCCACCACGGGATACCCGAAGATGCGGCTCGCCGCGTAGGAGAAGATGCCGATGACGAACGCTATGAGAATGGTCACCACGAACGAGGCGCGGATGTTGTCGCCGAGAACGCTCCCCTCTTCAAAGTCGATGGAGAACTCCCCGAGGTGCATCGACGACGAGAGGCGGGAGGCAAAGACACCGGCGATGCTCCCCCGGATATGGATGATCGACGGCAGGAGCACCATCAGGCCGGGTATCAGCGTGAGGACTTCACGGACGGAACCGAGATAGATTCCCGCAACGCTCAAGACAACGGCACTGACGAGCAGGGCGCCGAGACCGGTCAGGATCAGGCGGCTCTGGCTGGATAGGCCCTGCTCCATCACCATCACCGTCCATCTCGATCAACTCCGATACGGGATCTCCAGCACTGCCAGATCGGCCGGCAGAATCACGTCTCCCTCATAATGTCGCTTTGCATCGCGTATATGGTTTACTGTGCTCGTATACCGGGAGCTTATGTGCACCAGGGCAAGCATACGGGCCCCTAATGCCGCTGCCGCCTCACCGGCCTCTCCGGCTGTGGAATGCAGGACCTCCCGGGCGCGGCCGCCCTCCTGGTCGTCGAACGTGGCGTCGTGGATCAGGAGATCCGCATCCCGGATCATCGCCGCGATCCCGGGCTGGTTCTGGAGCGGGCGGGTGTCTCCGGTATAGACGATCTTTCTCCCCGGGCGAGGCTCGCCCATAACATCGGCAGGACGGACATCGCTCTCGGTGCCGTCGCGGACGACGCGAACCCCCTCCCCGCGCTGCAGCCGTCCGAAGAGCGGGCCCGGCGGAACGCCGAGCTCGATCGCCCGCTCGCGGTTGAACCTTCCCGGCCGCTCGTCCTCCTCCATCACGTAGCCGAGCCCGGGAATACCATGGGACGTGGCAAACGCCCGGACGGTGTAGCCGTTGAAAGGCACGACCGAACCGTGCTCGAGGGCGTGAGCGGTGACGAAGAAGCCCCGGGTGTGGCGGCTTATCTTCTGCACAAGGTCGACGAACTCGCCGATCCAGGGCGGGCCGTAGATCGGGAGCGGCTCGGTCCGTCCCATGAACGCGAGCGTCTCGACGAGCCCGAAGACGCCGAGGAAGTGGTCGGCGTGCCAGTGGGTGATGAAGATGGCGTTCACGGTAAACCCGGTCCGGGCACGCATCATCTGCTGCTGGGTTCCCTCCCCGCAGTCGAAGAGCAGGGTGTCGGAGCCCCGCCGGATCAGAATGCAGGAGGGGCTCCGTTGCGGCGACGGGAGCGCTCCTGCCGTGCCGAGGAAGTGGACGTGCAGGGTTTCGCCGGCTATACGAACCACTTCCTGAATGCTGCAAGGCTCCGTTTTGCCTCCTCAAGCGACCTGCCCTCGATGACGACCGTACCGGAGTAGTCGCGGGCGACGATCCGCCCGACCTTCTCCCAGGCGATGGTGCCGTCGCCGAGCGCCAGGTGCTCGTCCGACTGCCCGTGATTGTCGTGGATGTGCAGGTGGCTGATCTCTTTAACATGCGCGAGGAACGCATCGACCTGGCCGTTGGTGTTGGCGTGCCCGATATCGAGCGTGACCCCGATCCCCGCTATCCCCTCCGTGAGACCGAGGATCTCCTCGGGGTAGCGGCAGAGGAAGTCCTTGATGCTGATCATGTTCTCGACGCAGGCAAGGACGCCGTGATCCTCCGCGTACCTGCCGATCTCGACGAGCGCTGTCTTCTGCATCTCCCATACCTTCTCGGGGACGAGTTTCCCCACGGGGGAGACAAACCCGGGGTGGACCGTCACCCGGTCGGTCAGTTCGGCTGCGTGCTGAATGCAGCAGCACGTCTGGCGGATGGATTCGCGCCAGATGGGGTAGTTTAACGATGCGAGGTTTAAGTCGCTGTATGGAGCGTGAACGGTCGCGCGAAGGCCGGTGCTCTCGAGGTTCTCCCGGACGGCGGCGAAGTTCTCGGGGTTATCCAGGCGATACTTCCCGTCGGCGACGATCTCCCAGCCGGTATACCCGAGTTCTTCGAGCCCGTAGACCCAGTCCCGCGACTCCCAGACTTTCGATGAGGATGAAAAATACGGAGCAAGACTCATTCTATCCCTCCCAACCGGCAGAGCAGGGCACGGATCTCTGCGGCAAACTCTTCAAGTGTTCCTTCGTTCGTGACCCGGCAGTCCGCGAGGGAGAGAGCCCTGCCGAGCCCCCACCCGAGTTCCCGCTCGTCGCGGACCCGGAGTTCTTCGGCGGTGAGAGAGTCGTCGGACCGGCCCCGGTTCGTGAGCCGCCGGTAACGCGTCTCAAACGACGAGACGATCCCGATGAGCGTGAAGTCGGGGAAGTGCCCCCGAAACGTCGCCACCTCGTAGTCCCCCCGAATACCGTCCACCATAATCACCGGAGCGGACTCTGCCTCGATGGCCGGGACGGTGATCCGGGCGATGGCGTCCATGCCGAGGTCAGCGCGCAATTTCCCCGCAATCGCGCCGAGGTTCGCGTCCGTGGCGGGAAGCCCGGCCTCCTTCACCCGTTCCCGTATCGCATCCCCCATGACCACGACCGGAATCCCGAGGTCCCGGGCGATCCTTGATACCTCTCCTTTCCCGCTTGCCGGCATCCCGACGACTCCAATGACCTTCATCAGGGTTCCTCCATCCTTGTTATGCTATCGTATCCAGAACAGCGGGCCGTGCCGGTGCGAGACCGGTTGCAGGGTCCCGGCGGTGCAGGCTGTGGCGGCCGCCACAAACATCTCAATAAACGTGCGTTCCCGACGATATTATGCTTAACGTCACCGGAACGGTTACCGCTCCGGGTCGTACCCGACCTCGCCGTCCTCCCGGGTCCGTATCCGGACCCTGCGACCGAGCGGGGCCGCTGCCGCCTCGAGTTCCTGCCGGGTCAGGGGAACGTAGCCCGCAGCCACTCCCTGCTGGAGCACGAGGTCCAGTCCACGGGCAGCCTCCGCGATGGGCGGGAGGTCTTCCTCGCGCCCACGGAAGAGGGTGACCACGATCTCGCAGGTCTCGAGGCTGCCGGCGGCCTTCGCCCGTTTGCAGGCGGCGAGCGACTGCTTCACCGCATCGGCGGCAGCAAGTTCCAGAAGGTCGTCGTAGCGCTCCCACGTCGTCTTGATATCGAGCGCGATCATCTCCACCAGGTGCCGGTCGGTCAGCTCCTCGATCACCCGGGGAAAGATGCCGTTCGTGTGCAGGCCTACGGAGAACCCCATCGTGCGGGCGGCGGCGGCGAGGTGGACGAGCGCCGGCCCCTGCAGGGTCGGTTCTCCCCCGGAGAAGACCACGGCACCTGCAACCGTGCGGGAACCCCGGATCATCGCGATGATCTCGTCCGCGTCGCGAAGGTCTTCTCCCCCCTGGATGGCGATGTTATGGCAGTAGAAGCAGCGCGCGGGGCACCCCCTGAGAAAGACGGTGCAGGCCGCCCGTCCCCGCCAGTCGACGGTGCTGATCGGGACAAAACCTCCGAAATTGACGTACAAACGATCACCAGACGGTAAAGAGGTGCTTCGTTATTTCTTGTAAGCCTTGGCTTTCCGGCTATGAAACAAGATCTGAATAAGAGTAAGTCAAGTTTACTTGTCCAGAGAACAACCCGATTTTAGACAGGATTCTAAAAACAAGCCTTTATCAACTCTTTTCCTCAAATATAAAGCCATGGGTCTCATAGAAGACGCCCGGCGCGGCGTCGTCACCGAAGAGATGCGGATCGTCGCAGCAGCGGAAGGTGTAACCGAAGAGTTCGTCAGGCGCGGCGTGGCCGAGGGCCACATCGTCATTCCGGTCTCCCCCTACCGGAAAGTGAAGATCTGCGGTATCGGCGAAGGGCTCCGCACCAAGGTCAATGCGAGCATCGGGACGTCGTCGGATATCGTCGACGTCGATATGGAGATCGAGAAGGTCCGGCAGGCCGAGCGCGCCGGTGCAGATACGCTGATGGAACTCTCCACCGGCGGCGACTTTGCGGAGATCCGGCGCCGGGTCGTCGGGGCGACCACCCTCTCGGTCGGGTCGGTCCCGCTCTACCAGGCGTTCATCGAGGCCGCCCGGAAGCACGGGGCGGTCGTCAACATGGAAGAGGACGACCTCTTCCGGATCACGGCGGAGCAGGCGAAGCTCGGGACCAACTTCATGGCG
The DNA here is from genome assembly GCA_023436625.1 of Methanobacteriota archaeon. Taxonomy (GTDB): domain Archaea; phylum Halobacteriota; class Methanomicrobia; order Methanomicrobiales; family Methanoculleaceae; genus Methanoculleus. The sequence continues at coordinate 20,058 of JAEZIP010000068.1, forward strand.
ATCCACACCGGGATCAACTACGAGACGATGAAGCGCCTCCAGAACCAGGGACGGCACGGCGGGCTCGTCTCCCGGGGCGGGGCGTTCATGACCGCGTGGATGCTCCACAACGAGAAGGAGAACCCGCTTTATTCGGAGTTCGACTACTTAGTCGAGATCCTCAAGGAGCACGAGGTCACCCTCTCCTTCGGCAACGGGATGCGGGCGGGTGCGGTCCATGACGCGACCGACCGTGCCCAGATCCAGGAGCTGCTCATCAACGCGGAACTCGCCGACAAGGCGCATGAACAGGGCGTGCAGGCGATCGTCGAGGGGCCGGGGCATATCCCGGTCGACGAGATCCAGACCAACGTCGTCCTGCAAAAGCGGGTCACGAACCGGAAACCGTTCTACATGCTCGGGCCCCTGGTCACCGATATCGCGCCCGGCTACGACGACCGGGTGGCCGCCATCGGGGCCGCGCTCTCCTCCTCCTACGGCGCCGATTTCATCTGCTACGTGACGCCGGCGGAGCACCTGGCGCTCCCCACCCCCGAGGAGGTCTACGAGGGCGTCATCAGCTCGAGGATCGCCGCCCACGTCGGGGATATGATCAAGCTCAAGAAGCGGGACGCCGATCTCGAGATGGGACACGCCCGCCGGGACCTCGACTGGGAGCGGCAGTTTGCGGTCGCGATCAACCCCGAGCGCGCCCGGGCGCTCAGGGCCGAGCGGATGCCGGCCGACGCCGCCGCCTGCACGATGTGCGGGGACTACTGTGCGCTGA
>JAEZIP010000019.1:0-13212 GCA_023436625.1 Methanobacteriota archaeon
TCACAACGCTTCGATCACGTTCCCGACCACGGACTCGAGATCCTCGCCCGAGCACGCGACGGTGAGATCAGCATACCCCTCGTAGAGCGGGACCCGCTCGTCGTACATCTCGCGGAGGCTCTGGCCCGGAAGGAGGACTATCCCACGGGTCGTGATGTTCTTGAGCCTCTTTTCCATCTCCTCGTATGAGATCTCCAGGTACACGACCACCCCTCCCGACTTCAGGTGCGCCATCGCAGCCCCACTGCACACCACGCTGCCGCCCGTCGCGATCACCGCACGGCGGGGGTGAAGGGAGAGGATCGTCTCCTCCTCGATCCGCTTGAACGCATCCGGCCCGTCCTCGTCAAGGATCTCCTGGAGCATCTTCCCTACCCGCTCCTGTATCAGGATATCCGTATCGATGAACTGCATGCCGAGCGTTTTTGCAAGGACGACGCCCACGGTGCTCTTCCCCGCACCAGGCATGCCGATGAGGATGATGTTTTCGTGGTGATGCATACTGCTCTTCCCGTGACCCGATAGACAGAGGAGCCCCTTTGCCGATACCCAGGTGGGATCTCGGCGGGGATGAAGGTTTTGCCCAGGTCGTGCCCGTATCGCAGAATGGGGAGCAGGGCAGTCCGATCGATCAGGCTTCAGGATGTCCTGGCACCTCTCACACTTACGAAAACGACGATAACCCCGATAATGAGAGCGATAAGCCCTGATGCTGCCCAGAATGGTGATGGACCGACAATCTCCTCACAGTTTGCGATACACAGTATGGGACGCATCCGAAGGATTCCTGTACCCTGCAGGAACCATAACAGGCCAAGAAACGCTATAAATCCGCCGATAAGTGCTCCGGCGAGTTGTCTTGCTTTCATGCTCGATCGAGTGCCGTCTTTGACCCAGGTTACGATAATCCCTCCGTCTTGAAGGATCAGGATCTCGTTCGGCACCAACCGGGCATGCAGAGAGGGATCAGCGGGGCGAAGCGCCGGTCTCCTCCCCGTGACCCCCGACCGCATCGTCGATCGCTTCCGCAAGTGTTGCCGCGGAGGTCATCCTCATCTCGACCTCCGCCGCCTCAAGCGCGTAGCCGGACGCCCTCCCCGAGAGCGAATGGTGCAGGAGAACCACATCGATCTTTTGCGCGAGCAGCATCTCCGCCACCTGTCCACCCTTCCGCTTCTCCACATCCACAAACGGGTTGGCGATGATATCCTGCCGTTCGATGCGATTCTTCTCGATATCAACGTCAAGGATCGCGAAATATGGGGCTTCGCCGAAGTGAGCGCTGATCGAACCCTCCCGGTCCTGCAGCGGCACCGCATACCGCAGGTGCGTCTTCTTTTTGGGTTCATAATGGATGAGAACCCGCTCGACGTTCTGCACCTGCTGCCGAATGTTCTCCTCGATCCGCTCGCTCGCCTGGTGCGCCTCCTTGAGATCCGATGTTGCCATCTCGACCATCGCCTCCACGAAGATGTAGCGGCCGGAGTTGCGGCCCGTGATACTCTTGATGCTGCTCACCATCGGGTCCGATTGGATGATGGTGCGGATCTCGTTGAGCGTATCGTAATCGACCGAGGCGTCAAGGAGGGTCCGCATGCTGTCTTTTAAGATCCCCCAGCCCGAGCGGACGATGAAGACGGCGACGATGACGGCTGCGACCCGGTCCAGGGGTATGCCGAAGAACTGGCCGAGGAGCGCAAAGAACACGATCGAGGAGGAGAGGACATCCACCCGGTGCTGCCTCCCGTCCGCGATCAGGCTCGGAGAGTTGTACCTCTGCCCCACGTTCACCTCGTAGGTGCCGAGGAGGTAAGGCACCGGGATGAAGGCGGCGACGGCGACGAGGACCCACCCGCTGTAGGGCGGGGCGGCGGCATCGCCCGTCACCGCCTCCGCCGCAATCTCAAAGGCGGTGAGGAAGATGAGGAGGGCAATGGCTACCGCGACGACGTTCTCGACCTTGTAGAGCCCGTACGGGAAATCCCGACGCTTGCGCGAGGAGAGAAGCACCCCGGCGATCAGCGCAATCGAGGCGACCACATCCACGAACGAGTGGATGCCGTCCGCACGGAGGGCCAGGCTGCCGGAGTAGACCGAGAGTCCCAGTTTTGCGACGACCAGGCCGGCGTTGACGGCAAGAGAGTAGAGTGCAACACGCAGGATGACGGATTCCGGCGCCGGGTCAGGCTCCACTGTCTTCTGCACCTCCTCCTGCATACCGGATCGCCCCGTAGTGCATGCTTTACCGTGATGATTCTTTTAATTATTTTAACCTGCATTCTAGGAAAGACGGCGCAGCGACATCGCGAAAGCCTTTCGTTGCGGAGAATACGGATGATATGGCTCTACAGGCATGGGTAATACGGACTTTTCCATCGGAAGCTGCCCGAAGGACTACACTTTCACCCTCCGCTCTGAGTATTTTTGCTGTCCGGGAGAGCATCAGACATACCCGGGCCCTGAGATCGGTGCGGCCGACGGTCCCTGTGAGGGGTGCCCGGACGAAGTGCAGGAAGGCTGCATTCCCACAGTCGCGGCGCACGTTGAGGGTGAGGGCGATGAGGCATACTGCCCTCCGCGCGGTCACCTGCTCATGAAAGAGGGAGACTGCCGCACGAGTGGACGGGGAGTTCGTCGGCTATCAAAACCGGGACGATGGAGAGATCCAACTTGAATTCTACTCGGAGTGCCGGGCTAAACTCCTGGCAGTCATCGAAGGCGGTCCCCCCGGACGCGGGAACAGTGGCGAGAACTACATGCAGGAAAGAGGAGGCATGACAACCGATACTGAAATTGCTGTCGCCGGAGAGTATTCGGCACATCAGCGGGAGATTCTACTGGAAACCGTGGCGAAGGGCTGTAGTCCCGAACAATTCATGCTCATGCTGGAACTTGCGAAGAGGTACAGGTTAGACCCCTTCGCCCGGCAGATATGGGCGACGCCTGCAGGGATCTTCGTCGGACGCGATGGGTTCCTGGCGTTAGCACACGCTTCAGGCAATTTCGACGGGATGGAAACCGCCTTTGAGGAGCGGGACGGAAAACTGTTCTCAGCGACGTGTACGGTCTACCACAAGAAGATGCAGCACCCTATCCGGTTGACGGTCCGGTTTGACGAGTTCAACAGACCGAACTCGGACGCCTGGAGGCGGATGCCGTATGTGATGCTCCAGAAATGTGCGGAGGCTCACGCGCTCCGGCGGGCGTTCTGCGTGACCGGGCTCTACGATGAAGCGGAATTCCCACCGGAGGGGCCGGCGAGAGGGGTGTTCGCATCGACGGCCACCGTGGACGGTGAGCCGGTCCCGGTGGAGCGGATGTCGGGGCGATGCTCCCGGTGCGGGCTGCACGATCCGATGGTCGACGCTTTCCGGGAGAGATACCGGGCGGCGTTCGAGGAGGCGGGGTTGGTCCTCCCCGAGGGCGTTTGCGAGGAGTGCGCAAAGGAACTCTGGAAACATGGAGAGCCGCAGTGAGGTGAAGCGGTTTTATGGCGGCGAACGCTTTGCCATAGGGGCCTGAGGTTTTCAGACGATCCGACGGCGGTGCATGCGGCGTTGCCGAACAGCAGGGTCGTCGTCATACCCGGGCAGCAGCACGTTGCGATGAGCGCGGCACCGGAACTGTTTATGCGATTGGTCACCGGATTCCTGACAGAGCCGGACTGACGGGGGCGGATTCGGGCACGCCTGAACGGCCCTGCCCGTTTTACTCGCCCTTTTCTGCATTTAATCTCTTTTTGTGCCCCCTTTCCCCTATACAGCCGCACGCACCTGCCGGTATGGGGGAAGAAAGTCTATGTATGAGAGTTACCTTCACTCTTCCATGGAAGATCGCCCCATAAAGGTCCTGGTCATCATGGGCAGCGCCCGGAAGGCAAATACCTACCGCGCAACCGAACGGATCCGCGAGATCCTCCAGGAGGAGGCAGCGGTTGACTGGGAGTACGTCATGCTCAAGGACGTCGGCCTGGAGCAGTGCCGCGGGTGCTACACCTGTTTTGACCGGGGAGAGGAGTACTGCCCCATCAAGGACGATTCGGCCCTCCTCGAAGAGAAGATGCACGACGCGGACGGGGTTATCTTCGCCACCCCGGTATACGGGTTCCAGGTCTCGGGGCTGATGAAGGTCTTCATCGACCGCCACTCCTACATCTTCCACCGCCCCCGGTTCTTCCGGCAGAAGGCGCTCCTCCTCACGACCGTCGGCGTGATGGGAGACAAGGACGTGCTGGACTACCTCAACGCGGTGGCCCGCATCTGGGGCTTCGAGGTCGTCGCCCGGGCGGGGATCTTCTCCCACGCGAAGATGGGCCCGCTCCCCGCCTACCGGGTGCGGGAGAACGAAGAGAAGCTGCAGGCGGCGGCAAAGGCCTTTCTCGCCGCGCTCCGGAGGGGAACGCCGAGGAGGCCGGGGTTCTTCGACGTGATGGCGTTCCACATCGGGAGGGCGCCCTGCGACGAGCTGGGCGAATCGGCTCCCGCGGACCACGCTTACTGGGCCGGGAAGGGGTGGCTCGATAAGGGAAGGCGCTACTACGTGGACGTTCCGGTCAATCCGGTCTACCATGCGTTGGGCATGGCGGCGGAGTGGTACCTGCGGCGGCGGGTGCGGAGGGATCTGCGGGAGGTGCGGTGAGGGGGCGGGGCGGATGCAAGAGGCGGGGGGCAGAGGGCGGTTGCCAAGATCAGCGCGGGCCGAAATATGACACAGGTCATGGAATTACTCGAAGAAGGCAATATTGCTCCACCGGGAACTGCAATCCATAATGGAAATTTACTCAGTTTTTCTCAAAAGAAGGTGCCGTAATTCCATGTTTCGCGAGTAAGGTCAATGAAGCCGATAGGGATCATAACAACTCGGCTTGGTGCCAATTATAGGGATGTTTTTGCTATGTTTCAGAGTAATGACTTAAAATCAGGTGTAATCAAATCATTTTCCTGCTATAATTAGATAGGCAAGAGAATCGTAAGATTAAAAAAATCAACCAAGATAATATCCATATGCCGCCAAAAATTACACATGAGCAGATTGTCGATTACTGGGCTTCTCATGTAAGTGAATGTGAGTTGGGCATTGACTGGTCCGAGGCAGAAGAACGTTGTTGGCGTTGCGGATACAAATCAAAACTACAAATATGCCATATAATCCCCGATTCTCTCAACGGGAAATATGAACCAGAAAATCTTGTCCTTTTATGCGGCCGTTGTCATAGGGAAGCACCAAATTTTAACGACTCGCGTTTCATGTGGTTTTGGTTGAAGGGCACTCATGCATCTTTTTATGATATGTATTGGACGATCAGAGGAGTTCATGAGTTTGAACTGATGTTCGGTAGAAGACCCTTCGAGGGGATTGAGACTGGTGGTTATAATGAAGATAATTTAAAGGAATTAGTTCAAGAAGAGATAAACAACGCTACTATCCATTTCGGGGAGGGGCGCCTTAATCCATCAACCATTGCCTGTATATTCGCTAAAGTTGAGGAAAAAATTACTGGAAAAGAAGTTTTGATAAACCTAAAACTAATATTCCCGATATGAAGGCAGTGCAACATTACCTTTCATACCCCTAAATCAATTGCCGAAATTATCTGTTTCTTCAAAGTGTCTGAAAGCTTAACTTCTTTCTCGTCATGTTGCATTATATTCACCTCAGGCAAGTTGTTGATCGGCATTGAGGCCATAGAATCCTTGTCAAACCAAGGTAACAGAGGAGCGATCGTGTGGAGCCAAATTTTAAATTTTCCACATGAAATTACGTGACTTAACCAAAACTCCATGGCTTTATCTACCTCGTGAGTGATCATGCTCCCATTTTCAAAACATACCGTAACTGTTCCATTATCGATAGAGATCTCGGGCACTGGAATATATCTCAACCCATTTTCATAATATGCAAAATCCCAGTATTGAATTATTCCGAGAACAGGTAAAGCATAACCTAAAGGAAAAGGGAAACCATCTACGGCAAAAGAATCCTCATATCCAAAGTTTAGTTCCTCAATACCCATGTTTTTTATATACCGATGTTTGGTCAGAGGATAGTAATTCCTCCAAAAACTACCGATATAAGTGTGTAACGAAATCAATCCGCCAATTTTTTGATCCAATTCCTCAAAACTAATTTCTCTCTTATACTTCAAAGAGCGGATAGTTCTTTTCTGGGTGCTGATTTGATATTGATTATGTCCATCATCATTCCTTAACTTATTATCGTAAGCATCTTTTAAGAGAGGATACAGCGCCATTCCTGGCTTTAAGTGGTTGAAAAGTTCAATTTTATCAGCCATTCCTCTAATAGCCTTCCCTTTTTTACTTTTCGTGGAGAGGGTATGTCTATCAAAAGGACTAACTTCAACGGGTAATCCCTCAATGGCGTGAATTAAATTTAGTAACAAATCAAGATAATAGCGGCCTTCTTCAAACAAGTTTTTGTATAGCGCCATCTTCCGGTTTATCTCACCCTCAACAGCCTTACTATTAGCATGGTCCGGAAGATAATCTTGTAAAGGCACACCAGCAAATTTTAGGGCAGTAATGAGCTCTGCATTGCTTTTAACTGAAATATAAGCCAAATCTGAATTTTTTGCTGCTGCACGTAGTTCGGCGATTCTAGAAACATTCGTAAGTTTATCAAATATATCAGGACAAGATTTTATTGTTTTTTGGAATAGTTCATCTAGTGGAGAATATTCGCTCATTGAAGTGGCCGTTCTCACGTTTAAGTTACTTTCAATATTATAGATTATATCCCTTAAACCAAGGTACATTTCATCTAGAGAGGTTGTGGGGATTATTCCCTTTGCTTTGCTTATTATCTGATCTAGTAATGCTTCTTTTTGACTCTCGCTGAGCTGATTGTTCCCCTCATACTCCCGTAATTGTTCACAGATGTCTACTACCTTTTTGATCAGCAATAGAGAAAGCTTACCCTCTGTGATGTTTTGACATTTAAAACAAGGGAAATTTTCGGAGTTAAAACGCTCAATTTGAGTTTTTGCTTCCTCTTTGGGCATCCAAAAAACTTCCCCGCAACTACATTGATACACTTCATATTGTGAATCAGGGGGTTCAAGAATATCGACTATCTTCTGTTGAAACAGAGGATTAACTATACCATGGCCTCTTTTCTCAAATAAACTATCTAACTTCCCCCTATCTATATCACTGATCTTTAATATTCTCACCATAATAAGACGAATAGCCATCTTGTATAATTATATTTATCTCCAAGCCCACTCTCTGTCACGTTTTCACTTTCGAACTCTCCACGCCTACACCATCGCAGTGGTTCAATCCAAATGCAACGACTGATAGCACGTTCTCCGAATGATCACTCCTCATCTTTCTGGACGAGGAGCCCAATATCTATACCAAGGACGAGGGTCATGTACCACTGAAAGGAAAGAGCATTCTAACAGCATTCACTTCACTGCGACACAACCGCCCCTATATCTGAACAACCAAAAACTAAACCCCTCAAAACCCCTCCCCCTTCCGCAGCCTAACAACAAACCCGCCCCCGCGCTCCTCAACAACGATCCTGCTCATGATCTCCTCCCGCAGCCCCTCGGGGAGCCGCTCCGCCTGCCACTCCCGCTCCCGGGTAACATTCGCCACGGCGTTCGCCGGGTCCGTCGCCGCGACGGCCTTGAGGGCATAGTAGGCCCCCCCGTAGGCATGCTGGGGGACGTGTGCGGTCGCCACCGCCTGGCCCGCGGCCCGGGCGGCAAAATGAGCCGCGCTCCCCTCGTCTGCGTCGCGGGCGGCGGCATGGGCGTCGAGGGATGCTCCGCGGATCTCGGCCATCCTGAACACGCCCGTCCGGACCCAGGTGCGGCATACCTCGATGGCCCTCCGCGGCCGGTCGTCCTCGGGATAGGCCTTCTCGAAGAGCCCAAGCACCCGCTCGGCGCAGTCCGCGGCCCAGGTCGCCATCGTTACCTGATCGTCTCTGCTGTACTTTTTCATGAACTAATAACTCCTGGATGCTGTTTTTGAGATTCTTCAAGTAAAAGGGTTGACATGCAATGGCTTTGAATCTTCAATTCAACCAGGAGGTCCGGATCTGTACCATGCGTGAGGGGGAGGTCACAGGAAAAGCAGACGTGGACGGCGAAGCGCGGCTGTCGCTCACCGTCACCAACACGGGGAGACGATACGGGACAGAGGTCGTGCAGACTGGCGGGGGTTCCAGGTATACCCTTCGGCCCGCCCGGCAGGCACACCTGAACCGGGCCGGCGCCTCAACTAGTACGGTGTGTTGTTTGAGTCGTGGAACCGGGTGCCGGGCCATCAGAGCAAACTCCAGAGACAGCCGGCACACCAAAAAGAAAAAAATTATTTTCCGAATCGCTCCGGGAACTGCTGCACAATCCCATCTGATAGCGTATCCGATAGGACGAGAATTTGATCATAGATCTCGTCGTAGGCTTCGATATCAGCGGTGTAGTTTCCATTTACGCGTGCAACGACTTCATCGTTCGTCATCGCGAGGTGCATATATAACGCTTCCCGTATGGCCGATTCTTCGAAGTTTGGGTTCGCATCCGCAAGGAATGCGGCGATGTCGTCTGCATTCTGGTTCCACCGCGCCGAATCGGCATCCACCTGTGATGTGTTCTCCGCCTTCACAGCCTCAATGATATCAACCGCAATCAGGATATGCTCCTTTAGCAATGCGGTCAGGTTATCCCCGGCCTCCTCTCCGTAAAAGGGTTTGATGGCATCGCCGATGTCTTCCTGATTCGAGAGAAGTCGTGCTGCGGTGGCATTGGTATCTGGAGCATCCTCAAGCGATGATATGATGTACATACGTGTCCAGACAACGTGTTCAGTCCATAACGAGTCCATGGTCGTCCTGAGTTCGAACTCTTCCTGGGAATAGACCAATGGGGTGGTAGTATTATTTATTACGGAAGATTGTGTGTGCTGCGCCGCCATACCAGGTGTAATAACCAGCAGGGTAAGACAAACGCATACAATTCCCATCAAAATAATTCTTTTCCTCATAGCGTGATCCCCTCCTGGGAGAGCGTGCCCACATAACACGCCGGATATTTATGCTTATCTGAAGCGGCGCCGTGTTGCATAAATCCGGTCCTTTGGCCCAAACAGAGAAGATGCCGGACATCCCGCCCGCCCCATTATGAACGAGATCTTCAATCCTGCTCTACTATCGGGATACCTCACCATGGAATACTAATCTAGAACAATGTAAATTGCCTTACAAGTCAACTCACGTTGACTTACACAGACCCGCCTCACTCACGGGCACCGCAACGTAGAACTGACAGGCCCCCCTAAAGGGCAACCGATCCATGCAAGCGGCGACGCAGCCACCACGGGAGTTGAATAATGCCTCATGAACATTTTACCGGACAACACCGCCGGCTTGGAAGAACCGCAGCCTGGGCCGTCTTCTTCCTTCTCGCCGCATACGCGGTTACGCTGGCCCTCGGGCTCCTCTCGCTCCAGTCGCCAGCGGACCCGATCGGCGATCCTTACTTCTCCCTGCTGGAGCTGCTCATCGTCGTGCTGGCGCCGCTGATGGTCGTCGTCATGGTTGCGGTCCACGGTTACGCCTCTCCCGGAGCCAGGGCGTACAGCCTCACGGCGCTCGCATCCATGGTCATTATGGCGGGGATAACCTCCAGCGTCCATTTCGTCATCCTTACCGTAAGCCGCCGGATCGCGTCCGCGGGGTTCCCGTGGGCATCGTTCCTCTTCTCCTTCGAGTGGCCGTCCGTCGTGTACGCCCTCGACATCCTCGCGTGGGACGTCTTCTTCGCCCTCTCGATGCTCTTTGCCGCGCCCGTATTCCGGACGGGGCGGCTGGAGAAGACGGTCGGGGTTCTCATGGTCGCGAGCGGCGTACTGAGCCTCGCGGGGCTCGCCGGCGTGCCGCTTGGCGACATGAACATCCGGAATATCGGCATCCTTGGCTACGTCGGGGTCAGTCTGATCGTATTTCCCCTGCTCGCGATCGTCTTCGGGCGTGCTCAACCGGCGCCCGGAGAGGCCGGGTGAAGTCCGGTTCGGGATCAGGGATCTGCGGCTACACAGCCTCCCATGGCAGAGTTATCAGGCCCGAATCTCAAAGAGCCACCCCCGGCTCATCAAACAGATGTATGAATAAGGAAAGGCCTGGAGAGGGGCGGGCCGCAAGAGTATATTTATGTGTGCACGGGGGTACACCGCATGCCTCTCCCCGGGTGTAGGTGAATGAAGAATCATGGATAACGTGGCTGTAGACGGTATCACGCTTGAGTGCGAGGTTTCAGGGAGTGGTGAGCCCGCGATATTTATTCACGGAGCGCTCATCGCAGATTCTTTCCGACCGCTGTTGTTTGAGCCGGTCCTGGCCCAACACTACAAACTCATCCTGTACCACCGCCGGGGCTACGCGGGCAGCAGCCACGGCAGTATTTCCGCGAATATTGTCCGGCAGGCCGCCGACTGCCGGGCAGTGCTGCGTCACCTCGGCATAGAGCGTGCGCATGTCGTGGGACACTCATCGGGTGCCTGTATTGCCATTCAACTCGCATTAGACTCACCAGACACCGTCCGGTCGCTGGCCCTGCTGGAGCCGGCGCTCATCGTCGGATCCGCCGGCCCGGCCTACCGGGACTCTTTGCTGCAAGGCCGGGAACGGTACGGGAAGGAGCCCACGGAACAGCTCGTAGACGAGTTTCTTCAGGCGCGTTTTGGAGCCGGGTATCGCGCTTTGCTCGACCGGATGATGCCGGGAGCGTTCGAGCAAGCGGTTGCCGATGCAGGGACCTCGTTCGACCAGGAAATACCGGCGCTGCTGGAATGGAGGTTTGGCGAGGGCGAGGCGAAGCGCATCGCACAGCCTGTTCTCGCCGTCGTCGGCAGTGGAAGCACCGCCCTCGGGGCACGTTTTGGGGAGACGCACCGATTGCTCCTCAATTGGCTCCCGGATGTCCGGGGTTTCGTCCTCCCGGGTGCCGCGCACGGGATGCAGATGCAGAACGCTCGGGACATGGCCGGGGCGCTCGCAGACTTCTGGGCACGCCACCCGATCCGGCCCGGATACCCCCTCACCCGGTCTCGAAGCTCGTGACGCCGTAGCACTCATCGAGCGGGAGGTCGGGGATCTCCTTCGTGTACATCCGTGCCGTGCCGAAGACCGGGACCATCCCGTGCCGCCCGGCGAGCGCGATACCGGCGCCGTTCGGCTCCGGCACGTCGAGGAAGAGCGGCTGGCCGGGCACCACCGCCGCAAGGCCGCAGTAGATCCGTTCGGCGATCTCCGGCGTATCGGCAAAGAGCGGACCGATCTTCGCGCCCCTGCGGCACGGCCGCACCTGCCCGTAGCCGCGGACCTCCCCGTCCTCGAGGACGGCCAGCGCCGTCGCGCCGGGCTGCGCCAGCCAGTGACGGAGGAACTCCGGCCGCTCTGCCGGGAAGTGGCGTGCGTCGTAGCGGACGAGGGCGTCGAAGGGAACGCCCGCGGCGTCTGCGAGGCCCGGAGGACGGGTGCCCCCGCCGAGACCTTCGTACCGGATGTTCCGGTGCGAGAAGAGGAAGCCGTGGGCTCTGTAGCGGTCCTGCATCTCGAAGACCCCGTCGATCCCGAAGTTGTAGGGCCCGGCAAGCCGGTCGGCGTACTCCTGGATCGCAAGACCGGTACCCCGGCCCCGATATTCGGGGTCCAGGATGTAGAACCCGCCGAAGGCGAACTCGTCCGAGTAGACCATGATCGAAAACGTTCCGACCAGGCGATCGCCGAGGAGCACCGCGAAGAATGCCTGCGGGTCGACCGCGTAGTAGCATTCCCCGTCGGAGAGGCCGGGGTTCCAGCCCTCCCGTTCCGCCCAGTCGACCGCGATCCCGACTTCGGTTCGCGTCATCGGGCGAATTGCAATCTCACCTGATGCTGCCATACTATGCGTGCAACGCAGCGAGGGATGAAAGTTTGGAACCGATCGCGCTCCGGTCATGCCGTGCATTCCGGATATGCCGCTCGCGGGCTTCCTCCCGGGGGCCATGACGAGCACCTGCACGGATACGCCCCCGGAAGACGAACCCGTCCCGTTTTCCAAAAGGAACTCCAATCATCTCAATTGCCCACCTGATTGCTTCACCCCACAAAAAGAGTCTCGCTCGATTGGAGGGAAAATACCAGGGCGTTTGATATGTCGGGGACGATTCGCCCGGCACACCGGGACAATACTATTCGAGAAGAACCCTGACGAAACTGTTATTGACCTCGCCCGCTTTCAGGCTCTTTCAGGCTTATAGAACGGCCTGAGGAGAAACCAGATCAGAAGACGGGGCTGAGGGCTACGCAGACCGGATCTCCGGGTGGTGAAATTAGATGGCCCGTTCGGCAACAGGAGGAAGAGGTGTGGAGGCTGACGCCGTAGGAGGGTTTGCCGGGCCGGGGTTTGAGGCGGTGCAGGAAGCATTTATCGAGAACTTCCGGCGCCGCAGGGAACTTGGAGCGGCCTGTTGCGTTTATTATCGCGGGGAGAAGGTTGTCGACCTCTGGGGCGGCATCCGGAACAGGACGACGGGTGAACCGTGGGAAGAGGAGACGATGGCCCTGGTCTTCTCCGCGACAAAGGGCATGGCCGGTCTTGCCATGGCGCTCGCCCACTCAAGGGGCCTCTTTGAGTACGATGAGCGTGTGAGCACCTACTGGCCGGAGTTTGCCCGGCAGGGCAAGGAAGCGATCACGGTCCGGCAGCTGCTTTCGCACCAGGCGGGGCTGTTTGCCCTGGACGAGCGGCTGGACAGGAACCTCGTCGCGGACCTTGATAGGCTGGCGGCCGTCCTCGCGCGGCAGAAACCGGCCTGGGAGCCGGGAACCCGCCAGGCTTACCACGGCATCACCCTCGGGTTCTACGAGAGCGAGCTGCTCCGCCGGGTCGATCCCGATCGCCGGAGTCTGGGACGGTTCTTCCAGGAGGAACTCGCGGACCCGCTCGGACTCGAGTTCTACATCCGGCTGCCCGAGGAGATCCCGAACTCCCGGCTGGCGCCGCTTGAGCGGCCGCGCAACATGGCGGCGATGCTCTTCACGATGCCTCTCCCGCTCGTGCTCGCCGCGATGAACCCGCGCTCGCGCTTCCGCAGGTGCCTGCTGGGGTCGGAGTTGCCGGAAGAGGACAGAGAGCACATCTACGCCAGGAACCTGGAGGTGCCTGCCGGGGGAGGTGTCGGGACGGCCCGGGCCATGGCC
>JAEZIP010000061.1:0-15154 GCA_023436625.1 Methanobacteriota archaeon
ACGTTGAAGGTCGCGGTAGAGGTCGTGTCGGTCTCGATGGACTCGACGTTGACGATGTACTGGTCGGGCTTGAAGCTGGATCCATCGACTTCGAAGGACCAGGTGTTCACGCCGTCGCCCTGCTGGACTTCAGTAACGCCCGCAAGAGAGCCGACGCCGGAGGCCTCGCTCTTGGAGGGCGGCTGGAACGCAGCGGAGGTTACCTCAATGTTCAGCGTGTCGCCGACAGCGAGGTTGGTCGTGCCGGTGATCGTGAACGTGCTGCCCGCAGCCTTGTCGCCGATCGCGTCGATGAAGATCTGAGCCTCTTCGACGACGAAGGTGAGCTTCACGTAGGTGTCGTCGATGTTCGGGGAGTCAAGCGCGGTGATCAGCGCGGTCGCTGCATCGGAGGCCTGGAGCCGTGCGATGTTCACCGCGGTAAAGCCGGAGCCATCTGCGCCGACGATCCATCCTTCTTCGCTACCCGTACCGGGCTCGATTCCGAAGATCTTGTCCATCATCGGGTGCTGGATGACCACGAAGTACTGGCCTGCAGAGAAGGTCTCGGTGTTGTCGATGTCGTACTCGAAGCTGCCGTCATCCTCAACGGTGGCGGACTCGGCGAGGATCTGCTTGTTCTTGCCGAAGACCCAGACTGCAACGGTTCCGGGGTCGCCCTGTGCGGTTCCGGTGAGCGTCAGGTCGTCACCCTTCGCGACGACTGCGCCGCTCGAGGTTGCGGTGATGAATCCGGACCGGAGCTGGACGGAGGCCGTGGCGTACTTGGCGTCGGAGAGGTGAGCCTTGTCCACGGGTCTCGAGGCAGCGTAGATCGTGTAGCCGCCGGCGTCAAGGGATCTCTCGATGTCGCCGGTGTTCCACTTGAGCGACCAGGTGTCGTCACTCTCAACGTCTGCCGTGTCGAACGATCCTGCATCGCCGTTTACCACAGCGTCCAGCATACCGGTGAGCATGACACCGTTGCTGTTGAGGTTCGGACCGGTCAGGAAGAGGAAGACGGTGTCGTTGTCGGTGGAGGTACCGGAGAGGGTAACTTCCTCGCCGATGTAGTAGACACCGGTGCCGGACGCCGTGATGGTGACGTCTCCCTGCTCAACTCTCACCTTGACTTCGTCGTAGGTGGAGTTCGTAACCGGGTCCTGGAGACGGATGGTGTACTGCCGGTCGTCGGTCGTCGTGTTGGTGTTGAACTGGACGGACCGCGTGCCGCCGGCGTTGGTCGAAACGTTCGCTACGACGGGGCTGGCTCCGGTGATAGTGCCGGCGGTCGCGCTAACGCCATTCTGTCCTGCTATAATGAAGGGGTACTCCTCCTCTGCGAGGCCACCCACTTCCCTGATGAACAGGTAGTAGGTCTTAAGGGACTCGCCGGTGATCGTCACGGTGAAACTGTTGCCGCGGACGACGTTGTCCTTGTTGGCCGTGATGGCGAGCGTCTTGGTGGCGAGCTCGAAGGTTACGGTGTTGGAGTCAAAGCCCTTGCCGTAGAAGTCAGCCGCGCTGGGCCACTTTGCCTGAGCGGTGTAGGTGCCGGCCTCGAGGTTCTGCAGGGCGACGTCATTGGAATAGAAGGTCGTGCCGTTGGCAACGATGTTGGCCAGGCTCACACCGGCAAGCTGACGGGTCACACCGCCGCCGGGCAGGGTAACATCGATGCTGATGTTGTTGGTACCAGCGACGACGTCATCAGACTGGGTAAAACCAACCAGGTTGTTGGTCAGCTTGAAGACCACGTCGTTGGTCCGCGTGACGGTCCTGCTGTTCACGGACTCTCTCAGGGCGCTAGAAGCGACGCCTTCCTGAGCCAGCATAACATCGAGAACCACAGAGGGATTCCTGATGATGACAGACGGATTACCAGTGTCTCCGTTCACAAAGTAGGTGCCGAACACGCCGTCGACGTCAACTGCATTCAGGTTGAACGGATCGCCTACTATGATAACATTGTCCTCGGAGTCGCCACTGAAGTGGGAAAGACTCGAGACCTCTACTCCTAAGTCGAAGTTAAGGTTTTCTTCGCCTACATAGATGACTGTGCCGGATGTATCAATCGTCCGTGCCGCAGCCGGTGCAACGACCAGCGCGGCCACGAGGACCATGGCGACAACCATCAGTTTTGTCATACTCTTCATACTATACCTCCATTGTGATGACATGAGGGAATGTGAACGCGAGGTACTCGACAGACGTCGAATACGGGTTCACCACGCTCTATACTCCGAATCACGGAATATGTCACAATATTTGTGGAACACTTAATATATCCTTTGTGGTCGACCGGGGATCTGGCGTCCCGAAAAGGCACCACAATACTGGAAAACGCCCCGAATGCGCCAGGATCACGCTTCATTCCCGGATCACCGGGATTCATAGGTATACGAGGATAAAAATCTTACCGAAGGTTAACGCGAGAACTTCCGGCCTTCTCGTGACTCCCTGTGCCCCGTAACCGCGTGATCTTCCCCCGGCGCCGCACCCGGCCGGCACCTCCCGGCAGGCGGCGCCGGGTGCGCCCGCCCCACCGCACCCCGGGCAGCAACCCCGGTCGGCGTCACCTGCCGGAGCATCTATATACAAGACCTTCCCTAGTGCGGAGCCTTTTCTACCCCGGCCCGCCAACTACTCTTTATGCGGATCATTCGGGCCCCCACGCTCGCACGGGCACACGAACTGGCGGTCAGGACCGTCCTCGAGAAGGGATGGGTGCTGGATACCGAGAACGACGAGGCAACGATCGAGTGCGAGGAGCTCGCGCTCGAGGTGGAGTCGCCGGAAAGCGTTCCCATGGCAAGCCCCGCCTCCCGGTTCCAGCAGCGGTTCCTGGACGCCTACGCCGAGAACCTCCTGCACGGCTCCGATGCAAAGTTCGAGTACGACTACCACCGGCGGCTCTTCGACTGGGGGGAAAGACTCACGGTGAACGGCGAAGACGTCCACGTCGACCAGATCGCCTACATTGTCCGGAAACTCAGCTCCGCCGAAAACTCCCGGCGGGCGGTCGCGATCACCTGGAACCCGGTCGTCGACGAGAACCTCGACGACTGCCCCTGCCTGCAGCTCGTCCAGTGCCTCCTCCGGGACGGGAAACTCCAGATGAAGGTCGTCTTCCGGAGCAACGACATCCTCTCCGCCGCCGGCTCCAATATGTATGCGCTCGTGCATCTCCAGAAGGCGATCGCGGACCGGCTCGGCGTGCCCTGCGGACGCTACACGCATATCGCGCTCGTCCCCCACGTCTACTACCGCCGGGATCTCAACGACATCGAGCCGTTTTGCAAATCCGGTACCGAGATCCGGCCCGTTCCCGAGGTCTGCCGGGCCTGCGGGAAGTGCCCCCGCTCGTCCGGGGTATGACCGATAGCCGTCAGGTTAATTAGGATTCACAAACAACATTTTAGAGCCCAATAGCCCGGTAGTGTAGCGGTCAATCATGTGAGACTCTGGATCTTGCGACAGCAGTTCGAATCTGCTCCGGGCTACTCAAACCTTTTTCTCCCGGACATTACAACGGCATACACCGGAGGGTAGTATATGACTGATTATAACCTCGGTTGCACCGTGCGCCTCGACGACGAACGACTGCTCGCCCTGCTCGCGGGGCTCTACGGAGAGGGCGCAATCCGCCATATCCAGGTGCAGGCCATCCCCCTGCCCCGGACCCTCTTCCAACAACGTCTCGCGACGGTCGCCGGGGCCGGCATCCCTTCGATCGTCCACGCACCCCACCACGGCCACGGCGTCAACCCCTGCGCCCCCGCCGCCTACGACGACCGGCCGGCGAAGGAGATCGAGGCGTACATCGAAGAGGCGATGAGCCAGGCCCTTGAAGCCGCCGACATCCTCGGCGCGGAGACGATCGTCCTCCACGCAGGAAGGTACGAACCGGGAGGGCACTCCGCCGCCGTGGAAGCATTCGCCGGGTTCCTCGACCGCCATGCCGACCCCCGGTTCGCCCTCGAGAACCTCCCTGCCGTCTACGCCGGCTACCCCCTCCTCGGCAACACCGCCGAAGAGCTCGCAGCGCTTGCGGGCGCAAAGATCACCCGGTTCTGCCTCGACTTCCCCCACCTCGCCTGCACCGCAAATTACCGGCGCCTCTCGTTCGCCGGGGAACTGGCACGGTTCGAGTCCCTCGACGTGGCCCTCCACCACCTCTCGAACATCAGAAGCGGCTCGATCACCGACGAGCACCTCGAACTCGACCACCCCGACGGCGGCCTCGACCTTGCGGCGGTCTTTTCCCGGCTCCGGCGGCACCCCGCCGTCCCGACGACGCTTGAGTACAAGCAGGACTCAGCGGCGGCCTACGCCCGGCAGGTGAAGATCTTCACCGCCCTCTGGAAAGACCGTGCCGGGGAGGCAGACACCCTTTCATGGTGAAAGGGATCTCGTTCTGACCATCCCAAACCCACACAGATCGGAGATCAGCGTCGACCTGCTCGTGCGCATCCTCCGGCAGGCGGGCATATCCCGTGAGGAATGGAATCAAATCGCCAGATAACGGCTCATTTCACCTTATTTTGTGGTCGTGAGGGACAACTAACTCAACTCAAGTCGGGGACTCCTTGACCTATGATCCTGGACGATTGCCAGGGGATCCCGGATGATGACATGGTCTTGCGGGGAAATGGGACAGACGACCAGCCCGATCCGGCCCCCCACCGCGGGAAACGTTAATGTGAGAGCGATCCCCATCTAGAACCTACAGAACTTCCGGGCGCGCCCCGAGGGGTGAGAGCGAGTGAATTATCTTGTCCTGCACGCACTTGAGCGGCTTAAGACCATCGAGGGTTTCGAGAAGGTCCGTTTCATCATCCTCTACGGATCCGTTGCCGAAGGGCGGGCGAGAACGGGGTCCGATGTCGATCTCTGCATCTACTACGACGGGGATCGCGAGGAGGCAGCCCGATTCCGGTTTGCAGCGCTCTCCGAACTTGCCGATGATCGCTATGACATCCAGATTTTCTCCTACCTGCCGCTCTATGTCAGGATGGAAGTCCTCCGCGGGAAGGTAATCTACTGCCCCGACGAGCGGTTCCTCTACGACGTCGCGTACCGGACGATCCGGGAATTCGATGATTTCAAGCACCGGTTGTACGACTACATCGGGAAGGAGGCAATGGTGTGACGGGCGAGATCCGGGATGCGGCAATCCGTATCAAACTCCAGGAGATGACCGGGAGTGTCGATATGGTCAAAGAGCACCTCCCCGACTCAGCCGATTCATTCAGGCAACTCGGCATCGTAAAAGACGGCATATACAAGCGCGCCGAATATGCCGTCGAGAGTGTCTTCGACATATGCGCAATTCTGAATGCCGACCTCCACCTCGGCGTCCCCGGCACCGATGAGAACATCCTCGATAACCTCGTGCAGCATGGAGTACTCGCCCCGGGGATGCGGCAGAACTTAAAAGCGATGAAGGGGTTCCGAAACATCGTCGTGCACCGCTACGGGGCAATCGACGATGCTCTTGCCTTCTCAATCCTGAAGGAGCATATCGACGATTTTGCTCTTTTCAGGCAGGAGATTGAACATTTCCTGCAGTCGGCGAGTGAGCGGTGACGGAGGCCATACTACCCTCTTCCAGGTCCGGCTACAGAGCACAATGTGTGCTCGGGCACCGCAGCGCTCTGGATGCCCGGGCCGGTAATCACGACCGGTCGAAGGGCCCCCTCATGCAAGCAGCGCCGCGATGATCCCGGTCAGGAATATCCCGTCGAACGTCCCCGCCCCCCCGATGCTCGCCGTCGGCGCCCCCAGTTCCGCGATATGGTGGAGGTTCAAGAGGTCCGCCCCGATCAGGGTGCCGAGCGTCCCGCTCACGTAGGCGATGATCACCGCCGCGGCGGGGACGCCGCCCGCAAAGAGCGAAAGGATCAGCGCCGCAAAGAGCGCGGCGAGCGGCGGGATGAAGAACGGTGTCGCGATCCCGAGGCCCGGCACGGGGCGGGCGACGAGTTTCGTCACGACCGTCACGACCGCGACCCCGGCGAGCGCGAGTGCAAAGAGCAGGTAGCCCCCGCTGAGCACGACCGATTCATAGAGCAGGTAGAGCGATATCGCCACCGGAATGAGGGCGCCGCCGACGTTGACCGCGAGGACCGTCCGCTGTGCCTGCTGCGGGATGCGGTAGAGCCGCCCGTACATCGCGACGTAGCGATCGGAGGCCGGCATCCCCGGCCGGCCCTCAAGCGTCCTCACCGGGATGTTGATGAAACTCCCGATAAGCGTCAGGAAGAGGATAAGGAGCGCCTGCCACCAGGAGAACCCGAGCCGTGTGAACGTCGCCCCGATCGCCGTCAGGAAGAGGATCGGAAAGACGATGACGGCGAGCCCGACGAGGATGAGCAGCCCGAAGAAGATGAGGAGGGCAAGGGGAGAGAACGGGTTGAAGACGACTCGGTCCATGCCGGAAGGTGTTTCGCCATCTATAATATATGCTCTCACCGGCGGGAGCAGACGATCGCGGCGTGGTCGTGGTGGTAAGGCTCGAGCCACCGGACGTCCGCGACATTGAGGCGCCGCTCGAGCCCGGCCCGGGCCTCGGCGAGCACCTCGGCCGGGTCCCGCCGGACGTCCACGCTCCGGGTCTTGAGCATCAGGACGAGGTGGCCTCCCGGTTTGAGGAAGACGAGGTTTTTCTCCGCGATCTCGACCTGGTTGGGCTGTGCCACGTCCTGGTAGACCAGATCGACCGCCTCCATGAACGGTGCATACTCCTCCGGCCGGCTTGCATCGGCCATGATCGGGACGATGTTCCTCCTCCGGCGGGCCACCTCGAGGAGGTCCTGCATCGGCCGGGGCGCAAACTCCACCGCGTAGACGGTCTCGACGTAGTCGGCGACGTGCGAGACCGTGGTCCCGTTCGCCGCACCGAGGTAGAGCACCCTCATCCCGGGGGTGAGTTCAATCCCGCCGCCGAGGGTGTAGAGCGCCGCGAGCTTGCTCCGGTAGGGGTCCCAGACCCGGTAGCCGTCGAGCGTCCGTTCCCCGTAGACCCCTCCCTCGCCGGGGGAGACCAGCACGTTCCCGAGCCGGATCATGCCGCGACCCCCGCCTCGTCGATCCGCGCCTGGGCGTCTTTCAGGAACCCCGGCACCGCTTCCCCCCGGTAGTAGTCGAGCCGGGCGGCGATGGCGAGCTTCGCCGCGAGCACCCGGGCCACCCGGCCCCGCACCTCGCGGGGAGCGTTATGGACCCGCCGGTGCTGGAAGATGATCCCGTGCTTCGGCGGCGGCGTCCCGCCGCGGAGGTGCGAGAAGAGGGCACGTTCCGAACCGAGCACCTGGATGGTGCTCCCCGGCATCCTCGCGAGTGCGGACAGACCTCCCGCGCGTGAGAGGAGACGGGCCGCGACCAGCCCGCCGATGAGGGCGCTCGTATTCGGCAGCACCTCGTCGGCCCGGGCCGAGACCTCCCGCATCAGGCGACTCCTCGTTCCGGCGAGCCGCTCGATCTCCTCGGCGACGTCCGACAGACCGCCCCGGGCGCCTTTCCTGATGATCCCGAGCATCTTCCGGGCCGGGAGCGACCGGTATTTCCGGGAGAACGACGGGTTCGTGACCTGGTACCACTCCGCGGCACGTTCCTGGAGGAGGTTGATGACGTTGTCGAGCTCGTCGAGCATCCTGACCATCTGGAGGAGCTCGACGTCGCGGCCCTGGTATGATTGGGCGATCTTTTTCCGGGCAAGGGCGGTGCATACCGCACGGAGCAGGTCGACGTACTCCTCCCGCGTCCGGGCGACCCCGCAGTCCCGGGCAACCTCCCACTCGATGGGGACGAACGAATCCATACCGGTGCGGAGCGCCGCCGCCCGCTCTGCGAGCGCGGCCGGATCGGTGCCGGCGGCCCGGCACCCCTCCTCGTCGACGTCTCCGAACCAGTAGCGCTGTAGCATGGTACGGTATTGGTGCCCGGCCGATATAAGGGTGAACCGAACGGCAACTGATATCCGGGAGCCGCCACATATCCTGCAACCATGCCCTCGCAGGTAGCCGCCTCCCTCCCGGAGTTTTTCGTCGGCATTCTCCTCCTCATCAAGGGCGCCGACTTCTTCGTCGGCGGAGGGAGCGGGCTTGGCGCCCGGTACCGGGTCTCGCCGGCGCTGATCGGGTTCACCGTCATTGCATTCGGGACATCCCTCCCGGAACTCCTGGTAAACCTCCAGGCCGCCGCTGCCGGGGAACCCGACCTCGCGCTCGGGAACATCGTCGGGAGCACTGTGGCGAACATCGCCCTCGTTCTCGCCGTCGTGGCCGTCGTCAACCCGGGGGCGCTCCAGGAAGAGGGGGCGCAGGCCAGGCAGGTCGCCATGATGCTTGCCGCAGCCGCCTTCTTTGCGATCCTCGCCCTCCGTGGGGTCTTCGACCTGCCTGCCGGCATTGCCATGCTCGGGGTCTTTGCCCTTGCCATGGCAGTGCTGTGGCGACAGGGCGCATCCATGGAGGAGACGTTCGAGAGCCAGGGCATCCGCGACTACCTCCTCACCGGCGGAGGGCTTATTGCGGTCATCCTCGGCTCCCGGCTGCTGGTCGAGTCCGCAACCAGGGTCGCCGTCGCCTTCGGGATCAGTCCGTTCGTCATCGGCGTCAGCATGGTCGCCGTGGGCACATCGCTCCCGGAACTCGCCACATCCCTCGTGGCTGCGGTGCGGGGTGCAGGTGGAATATCGGTCGGGAACGTCGTCGGCAGCAACACCTTCAACCTCCTCTTCGTGATGGGATGTGCAGCGATCGTCCTGCCGATCACGGTGGGCTCATACGTCGACATTCTCGTCATGCTGGGGTTTGTCGCCGCCATCCTGCCGTTCTTCTCTTCCCGGGCGCGGGTGCGGCGGGGATGGGGGCTCGCGATGCTCCTCGCGTACGCCGGGTATATCGGCCTGCTCTTCGGGCTTATATGATCCCGAAGGAGTAGGCCATAACGGGAACCATGATCGCGCCCATGCAGTAGACCCGGCGGATGTTGACGAGAGTCGGCACATAGCCGACCGCCGTTGCGAGCAGAAGGACGAGCCCCCCGAACGGGCCGCAGAGGAAGAGGGAGAGGAGGACGACGAAGGCGATGACGCCGTAGTTGAGGTTCGTGACGTTCACGCCCCCGAACCATCCGGCCATCGATGACAGGAGAACGGTCAGAAGGTAGGCGCCGACCGCGGCTATCGCGCCCGCGAGGAGGACGGCGGTGGCCGGCGGCATCTCCTCGAGCGCCGATATCGCCGCCATCACCCCGCTCCGCGTCCGGGATATGGCGTAGAACGCCGCAAGCCCGAGGAAGGCGTTCACGGTGTTCGCGGCGCTGGTCGCAAGGATGTACTCCCGGGGATTGGAGTCATAGCCGACGACCGAGGTGAGAAGTGCGTTTGCCGTGGCGCTCGAGAGACCCGGGAGCCAGCCGACGAGAGCGCCGGCAGCCGAACCGAGCAGGGAGCCCCGCCGGATTGCACCCCGGGGGAGCTCGATGCCTGTGAAGTGCTGTGCGGGCATGGCCCCGTGCGAGGCCTTGAGGAGGACCGCGATCCCAAAGAGCCCGGAGAGGAGGGGCATCAGCACCCCGGACTCGCCGCCCGCCGGCCAGGCGAGGAAGGAGTAGCCGAGGGAGAAGAGCCCGAGGGCTCCCGAGACAGAGAAGACCGCAAGCGCCCAGCCCGGCGACTCGGAGACGACGATGAGGTAGCCCGCCACCGCGAGGACGACGAGGCCGATACCCCAGTCGATCGCCGGCTGGAGGGCGGGGAGGAAGAGGACGAAAGCCAGCGCGAGCGGGAGCGAGAGGGCGACGCCGGCGGCGCTCCCGAGAGCCGATATCCGGACGGCCTCCTCTCCCCGCCCTTCGAGGCAGAGGGAGTGCGCGGGGAGAACCGCAAGCGATGTGTCGGCGTCGGGGATGCCGAGGAAGGTGCCCGGAACGTTATCGAGGAACGTGTGCGTAACGAGGGTGGAAAACATCGCGGAGGCGATGACCACCGGATCGAACCAGGCAAGCAGGAGTGCCTGGAGCGAGAGGAGGACACCCGCCATGGTGTTCGCGTGGATACCGGGGACGAGGCCGCTCACGGCGCCGCAGCCGATACCGACGGCAGCCCCCAGCACGATACCGAAGAGCACGTTAATTACCGGTTGGAACGGCCGGGGATAAACCAACCGAATCGTGTCCCACGATACAGTCATATTCCACCGGGACGAAGGTTGTAGCGATGAAGATCGCCATTACCCGGCTCGAGAACAAGGCGGCGGGAGACCGCGCCCTCTGCACCTCCTACGGCCACGATTGCTACACGGTCTCGCCGCTCCGGGCAGAGCTGCGGCCTGAGCGGGTCGACGCGTTCGTCGAGGCCGTCCACCGCGGCGAGTTCGACTGCCTCTTCTTCTCAAGCGCCCTCCCTGCCGCGATCGTCGGGCCGAAACTCGACCGGTGGCCCCGTGTGATCGCGATCGGGCCGAAGACCGCCGAGGTCCTCCGGGAGTCGAGGATCGAGGCGGAGGTGCTCCCTTCGTTCTACTCCCGGGACTTCGTCCCCTACCTCGGAGACTGGCTCCGGGGGCGGACGGGCGGGATCCCGCGGGCAGACGTCCCGAACCCTGGCCTTCTTGCGACGATCGCCGCGGCCGGGGGAACTGTCCGTGAGGAGCGGGTCTATGCCCTCGTCCCCACGAGGACCGAACTCACGCTCGATGGCGCCGATGCCGTCCTCTTCACGAGCGCCATGTCCTACCGGGAGGCCCGGTGGCGGCCCCGCGACGACCTCCTCCTTGTCGCCATCGGCGACATCACCGCCGAAGCGATGCGGGCCGGCGGGCATCCCCCGGCGGTCGTCGGGGACGGGTCGCTCGCGGGAACCCTTCAAGCACTGAACCGCCACCAGGAAGGCAGGTGAGACAGTTGACCGACCAGGAAGACTACTCCATCCCTGAGTCCGGGATCATCGTCGTCGACAAGCCCCGGGGGCCGAGCAGCCACCAGGTGACCGCCTGGGTGGGGGATATCCTCGGGCGACGGGTGGGTCATGCCGGGACGCTCGACCCGCAGGTCTCCGGGGTGCTCATCGTCATGTTCGGCGGCGCCGTCCGGCTCGCCCCCGTCCTCCTCTCGCACAACAAGGAGTATGTCTGCCTGATGAGGCTCCACGGCGACGCCTCCCGGGAGGCCGTGGACCGGGTGGCGGCGGAGTTCACCGGCCGGATCTACCAGCGGCCGCCCAAAAAGAGCGCGGTGAAGAGGAGCCTCAGGATCAGGAAGATCCATGAGATCGAGATCCTGGACATGGTCGGCAGGCTCGTCCTCTTCCGGGTCAGGTGCGATGCCGGAACCTACATCAGGACGCTCTGCGTCCACATGGGCTACGCGATCGGGGTCTGCGCCCATATGGAGGAACTCCGGAGGATACGCTCGGGATCGTTCGACGAGACCGTCGCCGTCACGCTCCACGAGCTCGCGGATGCTGCTGCAACGGCCCGGGAGGGCGATCCCCAACCTCTCCGGGGGATGATCCTCCCGCCGGAGGCCGCCGTCGCCGATCTCCCGAAGGTCATCATCCGCGACACCGCGGTCGACGCGGTCTGCCACGGCGCGGTGCTCGCCGGGGTGGGGGTCACGGCGAAGGAGGGCGGATTCGGGAAAGGCGAGACGGTCGCGATCACGACGGAGCGCGGCGAACTCGTAGGGCTCGGGAAGGCCCTCGTCGGTTCGCCGGCGCTGAAGCCGGGGGAGCCCGGGTTCGTCGTCGCCCCCATCACCGTTCTGATGCTTCCTGGCACCTACCCCCGCGGCTGGAAGGCGCACACCGGGGCGTAGGGCGCAGATGTGTGCGCTTTCGGCCCATGCCGGGAGATATTATTAATAGAATATGCCGCCAACTAATGATGCACATTGCTGAGGTAGTCTAGACCGGTAGGGCGCGGGCCTGGAAAGCCCGTGGGGCGTTGAGCCCCTCGGGAGTTCAAATCTCCCCCTCAGCGTTTTAAAACGAGGTTAATTCTTTTATCAGATCTTTCACGGAGGTTACTTTGCAACTTCCTGCCGCTACCCTTTGAGTTGTGCCGTATCATTTCCACCTTTAGCGCAAGGACTCTCCGGTCCACCCCTTCATCCCACAGGTTAACATGCAGAAAAGCTACCGCGGAGAATGATATCATGAAGATCCGGGTGAGCAGAAATGGCCCATACATCGTGACCGGGAGTGTCCCGCTCATGGTGATGGAGATCGCCCACGATGACGAGGGCAACTGCCGTTCATGGCAGAAGGTGCGGGAGTATCCCCTGCAGGAACAGTATTCCTTATGCCGTTGCGGGCATTCGAAGAACAAACCCTTTTGCGACGGGGCGCACGCGAAGATTCACTTTAAGGGCACCGAAACCGCCGGAGATGAGCCGTATCTTCAGAACCCGACCATCATCAGAGGGCCGGAACTGGAACTGGTCGATTATGAAGAACTCTGTGTGCACGCACGGTTCTGCATGCGGGCCGGGGGGATCTGGAACCTCACGGAACAGTCTCATATCCCGGACGCCCGGGACACGGCAATAGATGAAGCATGTAACTGCCCTTCCGGCCGGCTTGTTCTCCGTGACCGGAAGACCGGCGAGACGGTCGAGCCCGTTCTGGAAAAGTCCATCGTCGTGGTCGAGAATCCTGCCAGGGGCGAACATGGGCCGCTCTGGATCCGTGGCGGGATCCCTGTCGAGTCCGCGGATGGAAGATCCTACACGATCAGGAACCGGGTTACACTCTGCCGGTGCGGGAGATCGCGGAATAAACCGTTCTGCGACGGGAGCCATATCGAAGGTTGAGACCCGGAACGCGGCTGTGGAACATCATTGAAAAGCGGGTCCCCCTGATCCCCTCAAATCGGCTTCGTTGGAATCCCCCGGCGGATGGATCACCTCCGGGTTATCCATACATCCCCTACTCATGCGAAGACGCGAACAACGCGAAGTCTGGATGGGTGTAGACAGTCTTCTTCGCGACTTCGCGTCTTCGCGTGAAGCCACACCTTCGCGTGAAGCCACACCACCGACCTTTATCGGTAACCGGGCTGTTATCCGGGGGTTGTGGAAAGCATTTCAACAGAGGCCTCAAATCGATATCCCGGCCATCAGCATCGAGAACAGCACCAGGTCGTAGACGGTATGGGCGATCGCCGACGTCGTGGTGTTCGTGTACCTGCGGATATAGGCAAAGACTATCCCCGCAAGGAAGACCGAGATGAGGCCGTCCCAGCTGTACTGGAACGCGTGGAGCGACGCGAAGAGGAGCGCCGGGAGGAGGATGCCGAACCGGGGCTGGAGCAGGCCGCGGATGCTCACCTCCTCGCCGAACCCCGCCGCGATGGACGCCATGACGATCCCGGGCAGGGTGAGGGTTCCCGCAAAGAGCAGGTTGACGGCATCGACGTCGGTGACCGGGAGGCCGAGCAGGTCTACAAGCGCGGCGAGCACCGGGTCGATGAAGTGGAACGCCACGACGAGCGCGAACGCCCCGACAACGGCGAGAACGATCTCCCTTCCCGTCGGCCGGACGAGCCCGAGGCGTTCCAGGGTCTCACGGGGTGTCCGCCGAACGAACGCCCCGGCGATGAAGAACGAGCCGACGAGCGTCCAGAAGAGGGTGTAGGCGTTCAGCGTGACCGTGTCCGCGAGGAGATCCCCGGACTCGAGCAGGAGGTCGAGGAACTGCGGCGAGAGGTAAGGCGGAATCCCCGTCACCAGGAGCGGCACCGGCGGGATGAGGGTCATCGCAAGGATGACCACCAGCGCAACCGTATGGAGGAGCGAGTCCGGGTCGAATGGAAGGTACCGGGCGAGCCATACCCTGAACCGGCGGGAGAACCCGATGAGGCTTGCAAGGGCGGCGGCAAGGACGCCGAGGAGGAGCAGGGCAACCTCTGCGGCCAGGGCAGGGTCGATCGTCTCCGGATCGAGCTCCCCGGTCCCAAACATCTCCGCCGGCATGATCCCGATGACCCCGACCCCCGCCGTGGCGGCCGCAAGCCCGGCGACGAGGACGAGGAGCCAGGCGCCGGCAGCCCACCGGAACGCCCGGTGCCGGTTCTCGGCCAGGTAGACGAGCATCGCAAGGACGACGAAGAGCGCCACGTCGAGCGCAGAGGTGAGGAACGAGCCTGCCTCCCCGCCGGCGATCCCGGAGGCCGCGACCAGGAAGACGAGGCCGAAGAAGACGATCAGCAGTTCGGGGGCGTGACGACGGCAGAATTCTAACGACATGGTTTCCTCGATTCGATGGTCGGAGATGCGATCCCCGTTGGCCCGGCGGGACGATGAACGTAGCGCATGCTCACCGCCAGTGCAGCCTCCCGATGACAAACCAGCCGAGCGCCCCCATAACCACGAGGACCGCTGCCTGCAGCAAAAATATTGCCGGCAGCGGCCACCGGCCCGCGAGGAGGGCTCCTGCGAACGGCCCTGCCGAGAGCCCTACGGAGAAGAAGGTGTTGTACATGCCGTAGGCGGCGCCCTGCGAGCCCTGGTCCCGGTAAATGTTCGCAAGGATCGGCATCGCCGGCACCAGGGCGCAGCTCAGCGTGATCCCCAGCGCGAAGACGGCGGCGGCGACGAGCACGAGGGTCGGCGCCTGCATGGCGGCAACACTCGCGACCCCCGAGAGGAGGAGCCCGCCGCCGATGAGGTAGCGGCTGCCCCCGTGCCGGTCGTAGATCCTTCCTGCGGCCGGCTGGGCGATTGCGGCGGCAACCGCCAGCACCGCAAAGACGAGGCCGATCGTCGCCGGGGACGCCGAGAAGGTGGCGTGCAGGTAGACCGGGAGGTAGGGGTCCACGACGCCGTAGGTCCCGGAGACCATCACGATCGCGGCCGCACAGGCGGCGAGCGGGAGGAGGGTACCCCGGGGCAGCATCCCCGGCCGCTCCCGACCGCCCTCCCGCCTGCAGGTGCGCACCGGGACGGCGAGGACAAGCAGGCCGACGGAGGCCACCAGCACCGCCGGAAGAAGGAAGGTCGCTGTGTAGCCCGCGTACTCGAAGAGCAGCCCGCCGACGACCGGCCCGAGGATAGTCCCGAGCCCGACCGCCGAGAGCGCCACCCCCATCTTCTCCCCGAGCCTGCCGGGATCGCAGGTATCGGCGAGGAGCGCCGCCTGCAGCAGGAATATCGCCGGCAGCGGCCACCG
>JAEZIP010000014.1:0-15922 GCA_023436625.1 Methanobacteriota archaeon
GTCGTCACCATGGGATCCCACCTCGACGAGCAGGGCATCTGCAACGCCGGAGCGGCAATCGCCGGGTCCTGTAAGACCGAGAACCTCGGTATCGAGAAGATCATCGCGAACGTCATCTCCAACCCCAACATCAGGTTCATCCTCTGCTGTGGTACGGAGGTCAAGGGGCATCTCTCCGGTCAGAGTTTCATCGCTCTGCATGCCGGCGGGGTCTCCGGCGGTAAGATCGTCGGAGCCCAGGGAGCCATCCCGTTCATCGAGAACCTCTCCGACGATGCGATCAAGCGCTTCCAGGACCAGATCGAGATGGTCAACATCATGGAAAGCGAAGACATGGGGACCATCAAGGCCAAGATCGATGAACTCAAGGCCAGAGACCCCGGTGCCTTCGGCGCAGAACCCATGATCGTCGAGGTCAAGGAAGCGGGCGGTGCCGGCGTGGAAGTTGCCGCTGCAGGCGCAAACCCGCAGTTCCTTGAGATCGAGGAGCGGCTCAACGCTATCGAGGAGAGGATAGAGTTCGTCGATGCAGAGATAGCCCAGCGCGTCGGAAGAAAAGTCGGGCGCGATATCGGCATCCTGTACGGACTGGTCGCAGGTTTGATTGTATTCATGATGTTGTTGGTATTACTGCCCAAATTGATTGGGTACCTGTAAGGAGGATTGACGAATATGTTCAAATTCGAAAAAGAGCAGACGGTACACGACTTCAACGGTACCATGATCGGCGGGCAGCCTGGAGAGTACCCGACCGTGCTCGGTGCATCCATCTTCTACAACAAGCACGAAGTTGTTCTGGATGACCACACCGGAAAGATCGACAAGCTGAAGGCAGAGGGGCTCTGGAACCGCTGCCAGGAACTCTCGGATATCACCGGCATTCCGCACTTCATCCAGATCATTGGTGAGTTCGGCGAGGCCTTCGAGAGCTACATCGACTGGTTCTGCAGCATCGATGACAAGACCGCGTTCCTGATGGACTCGTCCGTCCCGGCGGCGCTTGCCCATGCGTGCGATTACGTCACCCAGGCAGGCGTTGCGGACCGTGCGATCTACAACTCGATCAACGGTTCGATCGGACCCGAGAACATCGAGGCGCTGGCCAAGAGCGATGTGAACGCAGCCATCGTCCTCGCCTTCAACCCCGCCGACCCGTCGGTCTCCGGCCGTGAGAAGGTTCTGGTCGAGGGCGGCGTAGCCGGGCAGGAGATGGGTATGCTCGAGATCGCGGAGAAGTGCGGCATCACCCGCCCGATCCTCGACACCGCAGCGACCCCGCTCGGTCTCGGCTCCGGCGGTTCGTACCGTGAGATCCTCGCCTGCAAGGCGATCCACGGTCTGCCGACCGGTGGTGCTTACCACAACATGACCGTCTCCTGGACCTGGCTGAAGCGGTGGAAGGGAACGAAGAAAGTTCCCTCACAGCAACTGGCCGGCCTCGAGGGCAAGGATGCCCTCATCGAGCAGCTCACGCACCACTATCTCGGTGGTGTGGACGGCATGCGCCAGGCGGCCTGGTCTGCACCCGATATCGGCTGCAACATGATCGCGAGCACGCTCGGTGCCGACCTGATCATGTACGGCCCGATCGAGAATGTCGAGGCGATGATCACCGCACAGGCCTATACCGACATCGTTGTGCTGGAAGCGGCACGCGACTTCGGTGTCGAGCCCTTGGTCGACACT
Source organism: Methanobacteriota archaeon (assembly GCA_023436625.1). GTDB lineage: Archaea > Halobacteriota > Methanomicrobia > Methanomicrobiales > Methanoculleaceae > Methanoculleus. The sequence goes on from JAEZIP010000014.1 coordinate 1,687, forward strand.
CACCCGCTCTTCAAACTCGTCTAAAACCCCACTTTTTTTTAGCGTCGTGCGATCCCTGCCGTGGCTGCCCCGGGAGGTACGCCCACAGGCGTGAGTCACGCAAGTCTTCACGTACAACCAGAATGCCGCTCCAGTACTTCGCTAATTTCGGCATCTGCAATCGACCACTGCAGCCTCGCAGAGCGACCTATAACAGGATCGGCAGCACCCGGGCACCGGACTTCGCGGCTTCGCGCTCTTCGCGTGAGGCCATATTGCTATCTTCGCCCATTAACTCACGCGAAGCCGCGAAGAACGCGAAGGGAGGTCGATGGATTGACCTCTTGAAGATTACCTCAACCGTTTTAGCGAAGTACTGGGGATGCAATCGATAACTCTCCTGAGAGGGTTTCAACAATCCGCAGCCCAGAAACTCCATCAGCAGCCGAAATGCCTGAAAAAGAAGAGTTGCTACCTGAAAGACAGGGATATTCACGCCAGCGTTCACACCAGTTCGATATGCCCGGCGATCCGGAGTTTCCCGCCCTCGAGGTAGTGGAGCACCGCCGTATCCCCCGGGAGGTAGACAAGGTCTTTCTCCAGCGCAAGCGTGAGCGTCGGTTGCCGCCAGTTCCCGTCGTCCCGCACCGCTTCCACCCGCGCCGGGATGAACTGCATCCAGTGGCCGAGGTGGAGGACCGTCCCCGCCGTGAGCGGCGCCGGCCAGTACCTGACCAGGGTCGCCCGTGCCTCGAGGTTCGTACGGGTCCGGAGCGCGGGATCGTCTGAGAGGACAAAGCCGCGGTCGAGGTCGTCGGACTCGATGTTCTTGAGCGCGAGCCCCACGCGATCGCCTTCGGCAGCCCAGTCGAAGTCGTCGTCGTGCTTCTGGATGGACCGCACCGTGATCGCCTGCTCTCCCGGGTAGACCTTCAGGGAATCGTGTTTCCTGATACCGCCGCGCACCACGCCGCCGAGGATGACCGTCCCGATGCCGCGGACGTTGAAGTGGTGATCGATGGGGATCGTTCCCACGGCACCGGCGCCGGGCGGGACCGAGGGGCGTGCGTGCGCCTCACGAAGCAGACGGTCGCGAAGCGCGATAGGGTCGACGTCCACGAACTCGTAGCGCTCGAGCACCGTTCCCCGGAGGAGCGGCGCGACATCATCGGGGGTAACATAGTTGTGGAGGACGATGTAGCCCTGCTTCACCCCGACCTCGTCGAGCATCAGCACCCACTCCCCGAACGTCGGCGTGATCTCGCTCACCACGATGAGAACCGCATCCGCCATCGATGCGGCATAAAAGAGCGGGGCCAGCCGCTCGGGATACCGCGTCGGTTCGATGATGGTGACGGTATCGTCGCCCTTCTTCAGGTTATAGAAGGTGATATCGGATTCCGTGCCCTTTTTCCCGAGGTCCTTTGCATAACCGGCGGGTCCCAGCACGGCAACATTCAGATTGCCCATATGCCAGATCTCTTGGTTATCCGAGAGTATGAGGTTAACTCAAGCGTTATGACGGGCATGGTCTCCGTGAACCTTCCCGAAACCTCAAGGAAAGGAATCCCGCCCGATCAGCCGCTCCACCGCCGCGCGGAACTCGCGGAACTGCTTCGAGACCTCCGGCCCGGACGAGCCGGGGTAGCCGTTTGCGCCCCGCACGACGACGCTGTGCCCGTCCATCTCCATCCGCAGGTGCCAGTAGGTGACGTCGCAGCAGGAGTGGGCGGAGACATATTCCGGCTCCCACCCCCGGACACCGAGCCGATCCACGGTCTCCCGGAACCGCGCCCATTCCTCCGGTGTGGGCGACGCCTCCATCACCACCCCGGAGTAGCCGCCGGCACTCGCCCATTCGTAGAGGAGCCGGCCGTCTACGAGCCTGACGTAGAGGGACGGCCCGACGCTCCCCCCCAGGTAGAACTCGAACGCCGTCGGAGGGGCATCGTTGCGCATATCAGGTTATACGACCAGCACGGCCAAATACCCTGCGACGAGAAGGCCCATGCAGCAGATTCCGGCGACGTCGGCCCTGCCCGGAGCGAGGTCCCGCATCGGCGTCCGCCTGCCGGAACGGTAGCCCCTCAGATCGATTGTCAACCCAAGAACCGTGGCCTTCCCGAGAGAGTTTGAGACCAGCGGGATGATGATGGGGAAAAGCCCCCTTATCTTCCCGGCAAGGCCTTTTCCCGGGTTGTAGGCACGGGCAAGCTGCGCCTCGTGGATCCGTTTCCCTTCGAGCTGCAGGCTCGGGATGAAACGGAGCGCAATCAGGAACATGAGCGTGTAGTCGACCGGCATCCTGAGGCGGTCCATGACGTGGACGAGGTCGCGCGGCTGGGTGGATATGATCAGGAGCTGGAACGCAAAGAGCATCGCCGCGAACCGGAGCGACATCGCGAGCGCAAGGTCGATCGCCCCCACCGTGACGGGGAACGCCCCGCCGATGACCGGGACCGACGCCGGGACCAGGTAGCAGAGGGTATCCCCGCTCCGGATGGTGAGGACGGTGAGGGCGAGCAGGCTCACCGAGAGCGAGAGCAGCAGCGGAACCTGGCGGAGGAGGTCGCGGGCGAGCCCGCTCGCTATCGCCACGGCTACGACCGCCCCGGCAAGGGCCGCAAGCATCACGATATCGCTCGTCAGCACCGCAAGGGCCACGACGACGACGGCAAAGATCAGTTTGGTGAGCGGGTGGAGGCGGTGAAAGGCGCTCTCCCGGGTAACGTACTGCATAATTTCAGGCATGGTTCCTCCTCATAGGTTCTCGCGTCACGAATGATCCTTCCCTGTTCCATACGGACGATGCGATCCGCATACTCCGCCCCAAGACGCATATCGTGCGTCACCATGATGATCGTGTGGCCGTCCTGCCGCAGGCGCCCGAGGATCTCCATGACACGCCCGGACTCCCGGGCGTCGAGCCCGGTCGTAGGCTCGTCGAGCACGATCACGTTCGGTTTCATGGCAATGACGCAGGCGATGGCCAGGCGCTGCCGCTCGCCCCGCGAGAGCGAACGCGGGTAGGCCGCTTTCCGGTGAAGGAGACCGACCTCGCGAAGGGCCGCGTCTACCGACTGCCCCGGATCGTCTGCGCCGATGTTCCCGAGACCGAACGCCACTTCGTCTTCCACGGTCTCTGCAAAGAGCATGGTGTCCGGGTTCTGGAAGACGAGACCCACGTGGCGTGCGAGTTCCGCTATCGGGACGGTCGCGGCGTCGAGTCCGTCGACGGAGACGCTGCCTTCGGTCGGGCGGAGCAGCCCGTTGAAGTGCTTGACGAGCGTCGTCTTCCCGGACCCGTTCTCCCCGACCACGGCCACGATCTCACCGGGGGCGACCTCGAGGTCGAGACCCCCGATGGCCATGACGCCGTCGTAGCGGTGGACGAGCCCCCGGACCGATATGATCGGGGGTGCCTCTGCCCCGGGGGCTGCCGCCGGAGCAGGGGGCCGGACGGCGCCGCCCTCCGGCTGCTGCAGGAGGTCGTCCTGCAGCATCTGCGCGGGGGAGCCTTCCGCAACGATCGCCCCGTCTTCGACGAGGACCATCCGGTCCGCGATGACCGCGAGCTCGCCGAGTTTCTGCTCGACGATGAGCACGGCCGTACCCTCGCCCGAAAGCCGCCGGAGAAGGGCGGATACCGCACCGGTCGCTTCCGCATCCAGTTCGGCGGTCGGTTCGTCCAGGACGAGGATCTCTGTGCCCAGGGCGAGGGTTGCGGCGATGGCGACCCGCTGTTTCTGCCCCCCGGAGAGGGTGTGCGGTGCCCGGTCGGCGAGGTCGGCGATCCCGGTCGCCTCCATCACTTCCCGGAGCCTCTGCCGCATCTCATCCCGGGAGATCCCGAGGTTCTCAAGCCCGGAGGCCACCTCCTCCTCGACGGTCGTGAAGATGAGCTGGGCGTCGGCGTCGTCGAAGACCACCCCGACGTGCCGGCCGATCTCGCCCATGCTCCGGTAGTCCCGGACGCTCTTTTCGAGGATGGTGATCGCACCCTCGAGCGTGCCGCCGTACTCGTGGTGGAGGATACCGGACGCAGCAAGGCAGAGGGTCGTCTTCCCGGCCCCGGTAGGGCCGGTGACGAAGACGATCTCCCCCTTCTTGATATCAAGGCTGATCCCGTCGAGTGCCGGCGTTCCGGACCCGGGGTATGTATAGGAGACGCCCTCCAGAGAGAGGGCGGACTCCCGGCCGCCCTCAGGATTCATCTGCCGGCCTCGCGTCCCGTGTCGGGGCCGTCTGCCGGGTCCCACGCATCAGTGCCCGCGATGCCGGAACCTCGAGCACCTGGACAACGACGGCGTTTACAGCTGCCGTCATGAGGACGATCGGCACGGTGACCGCGAGGAACGCACCGACGGTTCCGAACTTGTCAAGGACGGTCGGGGCCACGGCGAGTATGGCGATGAAGATGAAGCAGAATCCGCTCGCGAGGGTGGCAACGAGCGCCGTCACCGCCGGGGCGAGAACGAACCGGTCTCTCAGCACCAGATAGGTCGCGAGACAGACGACCGCACCGATGGGTTCGCTGATCAGGTTTGCGGGCGGGAAGAGCGAGTGGCTGAGAAGGGCACAGACAACGCCCGCCACAACGCCGATCCCGAGCGCCTCCCGGAAGGTGGGCACGATAAGGATGATGGCGAGGCTATAGAAGGCGATCACGAGGTTCGATACGATGGGGCCCGGGATCAGGAGGGACATGTACCTGATGATGGCCCCTATGGCAAGAAGTATGCCGACGATTGCAATATCTCTCGATTTCATGGTATCGGTTTCACGGTATGGGATTCAACAAACGATCGGATGGGATATAGACGGCGATCAGTACGGACGCCAGCGTGGCTGAGAACGTGGCCGGACGGGTCCTCCGGGGATGTTCCCGGGGGCGACGGACGGGGTGGAAGGCCCTGGCAATATTCCGCACATCGTTGTATAAACTAGTACACTTATGGATATATATTTTCCGGGAGCCCTCTCCCGGGCAGATCATCGCCGCGAGAGCAGGAGCGCCGCGACAAGCACCGCACCGGCAGTCGTGAGGACGGCGGCGGCAGGCGCCGCTGCCGTCGTCGGCGTGGCCGGGGACGTGGCCGTCGGCACCGTCGCGGTCTCCAGTTCCGTGGGCGTCGCGGTGGGCATAGCGGCGGTCGACGTCACCGGGTTCCCGGGGGGTGTCCCGAGGGTGACGGGAATGGTCGTGTAGCCGTGGCCGGAGAGGCTCGACCAGTCGACGGGCGCTTCCGCGGCGTAGACGGTGTAGGTCCCGGGATCGAGCCCGGCCTCACCCGTCCTCCAGCGGTAGGTCCAGCGGTCGTCGGCACCGACCGTCACTATCGTGAAACTGGCCGGGTCCCCGGACCGGACGGGGGTCTCCGGGTCTTCGAGCCGCCCCCCGCCGGTGGGGAGGTTCGGGCCGGTCACGAAGAGGTAGACGGTATCGCTCCCCGTGCTCGTCCCTGCGAGCGTGACCTCGCTTCCCGGGTACACCGTGACGGCAGAGGCGGCCGGAGCGATGACGAGGGCGATGAGAAGAAGGATTCCGGCGAGGATCAGGGTTCGATCAGGCATGTGGTTCACCGTCACCCGGTCGACCCGGAAGGTGATGAACCTGATCACGTCACAGGAGGACGGCATGTCCGCCGCCGGCATATGCTTCCACGAGCAGCCGGGTGCTTGCCTTTGCCTCACCGCCTCCGGGCGTGAGGCGTGCTCCGTCCAGGGCGGCAACGATCGCCCCGACGGCTTTTGCGTGCGACCGCCCGTAACCCCCTTCGAGCACGAGGGCGAGAGCCGCAGGACTCGCGGCCGCGAGCATCCCCGTCAGGGCTCCGAAGTCGTCCGGCCGAAGACGCATCGAACCGAGCGGGTCGTCGAAGAGTGCATCCTGGCCTGCGGATACCACCACCAGGTCCGGCTTGAAGCGCCGGATCGCCGGGACGAAGATCTCCGCAAAGACCAGGGCGTAGTCGGCGCCGGTCGAGCCGGACGCGAGGGGCGCATTGATGGTATACCCGACGCCCGGGCCGGCACCCCGCTCATCCGGCCACCCGGTCCCGGGGAAGATTCCCGCCTGGTGGACCGAGCAGTAGAGCACCCGGTCCGACGTGTAGAACGTCGCCTGCGTCCCGTTCCCGTGGTGCAGGTCCCAGTCGACGATCGCAATCCGATCGACCTCGCCAAGCGCCCGGGCTGTGGCAACGGCAACGTTGTTGAAGAGGCAGAACCCCATCGCCCGGTCGGGCACGGCATGGTGCCCTGGCGGACGGACCAGGGCGAAACAGTGCTCGCCTCCAAGCGCCCGCTCCACCGCCTGCCATGCAGCTCCCGCCGCATACAGCGCCGCATCGAACGACTGCCGGGTGACGTAGGTGTCGGGGTCGAGGTAGCAGGCCCGGCCGGGGGGACACCTCGTGCAGAACGAGCGGACGGCCTCAATGTGCCGGTGCGTATGCACCCGTGCCAGGTCTCCTGGCGTCGCTCTCGCCGGGGCGATGCGGCGGGCATCGGCGGGGACCCCGGCAAGGGCGGCCTCGAGACGTGCCTGCGACTCGGGGTGGCCGGGATCATCGTGGGCCGAAAAGAGATCTCCCGTGACGACCGAGTACGGCATGGCGATCGTTGGTGGGTTGTCGGCGCAGGACATGAATCTTATCCGCCGGGCGGGAACCGGCGGGCAGTGTCAGGGGATCCGATCTTAACGCGGTTCGACGGGCGGGGAACGGGTCCGCCGGCAGAAGGTATTTGAAGTGGAAAAAAGAATCATCAGACTGGAAGACGGAGCTCAGACCGCCTGCAGGGGAAAGAGAGGCGTTGTCAGGGAGCAGAATGATACCGCATACCGGACTGGAGGAGTAAGATGCCGAGAGTATCGAACATTGATATTTTACGAAAAAGGGAGCAGCCCACCCTATCGATCCGCACCAGAACAAAAGTCGAAGATTTACCCGTGCTGATCGGCGAGAGTTACGGCAAAATGGCTGTTTATCTGAAGGAACTGGGGGAATTTCTCTCAGACGTTCCGTACGTGGCTTATCACAACATGGATATGCAGAATCTTGATGTGGAGATAGGGTTTCCCGTATCGAAGGCATTGCCGGAGAAGGGAGAGATTCAATCGGGTTCTATTCCAGAAGGCAACGTTGTCTTCTGCATGTATCGCGGCCCATACAGAGAAATGGTGTCGACATACAACGAGATGGCAAACTGGATAGAGAAAAACGAACTGAAGCCTGTCGGCACCGTTTACGAATGCTACTACAACGGGCCCGGGTATCCGGAGAGCGAACTGTTGACGATGATCGTCATGCCGATAACATTGGCATCCGGATAACATGCCCTCCATCCCGTTCTCCGGAGGGCGGGACGGAAGCAGTCCCCGCGAATACAAAAATCATTGCAGGTCACCGGCGGTGCGGCCCAGAGACGATAGCGCCACTTCGTCCTCGGGGAGAGCGTGACAACCCTGACCCACTTCTTTTGAGCGCCGCTCTCCTGTATGGACACTCCCGGATCGTCAGGCGAACCTGCCCGCGTTGCCGGAACTCAGATCGCGTCTCCCGGTCCGTCCCCTCATTCCGATCAATCGGGTGCGCATTTATAGGAGGGGACGATAATAGGGTTCTATGGCCCCGTGCGGCGTGATCTCCCCCTCGTGCATCTATGCCTGCACCCGGTTCCGGGTCCGGAGAACCACGCTCCTCCCCCGTGAAGAGTACCTGCGCATCATGCGGATGAGCATACCGGGGATCATCGCCCACCTCGGCCGGCGGGAGGATTACGGGCAGGATATCATGGACCTCGCGCACGACTTCTCCGGTGCCCAGCTCATCGAAGAGGTGGTGAACCGTAACCTGGCACAGTCGTTCCGGCACGCCATGGCGATCGCCACGGGCGACCTGCAGACCCTGACCGGGGAATATCTCAACCGGTGGGACATCGCAAACGTCATGGCGATCCTGCGGGGCACGGTCCATGACATACCCCGGCGACAGATCCGCGACCTCCTCGTCCCGGCGGGCGAGATCGACAGCGCACTCCTCGACCGCCTCCTCGACTTCACGGCCTGCGGCGAGGCTATCGAGGCCCTCCAGGGCTGGCGGCTCTACCCGGTCCTTGCAGAATATTACCAGGTCTGCGGGGAGCCGGGCGCCTTTGCCAGGATCGAGAACGAGCTCTACCGGCAGTATTACGCCGACCTGCTCGACCTCAGCGCATCCGGGTGCAGCGGGTGCCGGGAGTTGATTTCCTACCTCCGGTTCGAGATCGATATCACCAACATGAGAAACCTCATCAGGCTCCACTGCGCAGAAGAGGCGTGCGACATCGCGGTCATCGAACGGACGATGATCCCGGGCGGCCGTATCCCCATCGGCATCTTCCGGCGTCTCTACGGCATCGAGACGGAGGAAGAGTTCGTCGGAGTCTTCCTCGCGACCGATATCGTCCCGGTTCTGACCCAGGCGGTGCGCGAGCTCCGGCAGGACCCGAACTTCTCGAGCGTCGACGCCGCAGAACTGGTCTGGCAGCGGTGGCACCAGCGCCGGCGGCCCGTTCACGAGGTCGAGATGGCGGTCACCCGCGTCAGACTCCACCAGCTGGAGTCCCTCTCCCGGCGTCATCCGTTCTCGGTCCTGCCGGTGCTTGCGTACCTCGAGCGGAAGAAGTACGAGGTATTCAACCTGCGGGCAATCGCACGGGGAAAAGCATTCGGTCTGCCGCCCGAGCGAATATGGCAGTACATCGTCCTGTAGGAGAGGGAACATGCCGGTCGACGATATCAAACCCACCCGGTTCGGCCTCCTGCTCGTCAGGCGGCGGATGGCGCTCGCGGAGCGGGTACATCGTCTCCTTAAGATGAAACTGGACGGCATGATGCTGGAACTGGTCAGGCTCACCGACCGGGCCGCCAGAGAGCGCCGGGTACTCGAAGAGAAGTACACCGGAGCACGGGAGATGGTGGCAGTCGCCGCCATGATGGAAGGGGCTACGGGAGTGCTCCTTGCAGCGCTCTCGGTGGAGACCAACCCCTCCTACACGACCGGGCACAAGAACGTTTTCGGGGTGCGGCTTCCGGAACTCGAACCGGTGATGGTGAAGAAGACGCTCGATCAGAGGGGTTACGGTATCCTCGGGACTTCATCGGTCATCGATGACGCCGCCGACGCCTACGAGGATCTCCTTACGGCGATCATCGCAAGCGCCGAACTCGAGGGGGGAGTCAGGCGGCTGCTCGACGATATCGAACGGACCCGGCGGCGTGTGAACGCGCTGGAGTTTAAGATAATCCCGGAACTTATACAGGCGCGCCGGTTCATCGAGGATCAGCGCGACGAGATGGAGCGGCAGGAGTGGACACGGCTCCGGCGTATAAAAAAGATAAAGGCAAAAAGGGCAGGGAAGCCCTAGAGGGCGTCAGCCTGCTGCCGGGCGAGGCACGCGATTGCGGCATCCACGATCGCGCCGAGGGCGTCCACGCCGAAGGTCTCGGACGAGAGGACGATGTCATACGCCGAGAGGTCGTCGATCTCGATACCGTAGTAGTTCCGGTAACGGGTGGCTTCCGAGCGCTGCCGGTTCTCGGTGTAGACCCGGGCGCCTTCTTCGTCCATCCCGTCGCGGCCTGCAATTCGCTTTGCCCGGCAGGAGAGCGATGCGGCGAGCCAGATCCGGAGATCGGCGTTCCCGATCATCCGGCCCGAGAGCCTGCCCTCGACGATGATGTTTCCGGCGCCCTCGCCGATCTCTTTCTGACGGGCATCGATCATCCGGTCGACCGAAGGATCGTTCTCTGCGAACCTTCCGAACTCGGCGAGGTCCATGCCGTGCTCCCGGGCGAGCTGGCGGAAGACCTCTCCCGCGGAGATGAGGTCGAGCCCGTACTTCCCGGCGAGATACCGGGCGAGCGACGTGGTGCCGCTCCCCGGCGGTCCGCTGATGGTGATCCGCATCAGAGCCCTCCGATGTTGAGAGACTTCCTGATCACCTGGCTGATGGTCAGCGAACAGAGCATATACCAGAGAATCCAGGCAGGGACAATCCAGAACGCAAAGCTCGAGAGGGTGACGGCCCCGAGGAAGGGCATCACGATGCCGGTCGCAAAGGTGGGCGGCGCGCCGACCTCAGGAAGCCGCAGGAGGAGCCAGAAGAAGATCGGCACGGACAGCACCAGGATGATCGCCATCGGGGTAAACTGCTGCCGGGAGATGTCGAGCTGGTCCTGCATCATCCGCTCCTGCTTCCCCTGGAGCTTTTTGACCCGCTTTTCATCCCCGGAGAGCTGGGCCTCTCGGAACTCCTTCTGGAAGACCTTCATCTTCGCCTGCGTCTCCTGCATCTTCTCGTAGTCGATGGTGTACTTCTGGACAAGCGACGAGTACAGGCCCGTCATCCCGGAGAGGATCATGATCATGACGAAAAACGGCACGCCAAGAACATTTGGGTCGATAAAGGGGCCCAGCACTACATCCATCGCCGAACCGACCGTCACCCGTATCCACTCGACGCTGTACGAGAGCATCACGAGCATGGTAAAGATGAGGGCGATCGTCGGGCCGTGCTTCTTCAGGTCCACCATGTCAGGTTACCTCAGCACACTCACCAGGTCGTCGATACCCTGTTCGAGCAGGAAGTTTTCGTTCCTGACGATCTTGATGGTGCAGCCGGTGTACATCGCGTACGCCGCGCTAACCGCGCGGTTGAACTCCTGGTGCTCGGCGATCGCACGGGACCCTTCCATGTCGCGGACCCTCGAGGCGTCACCGAGCCGGCGCATCAGGATCTGGTCCGGGTCGGTCTCCACCAGCACGACCATATCGGGCATCAGTTCGCGGAGCACCCATTCGGGCAGCCCGGCGAGGAACCCCGTCGGGGTCTTGACGCTGCTGTGGGTATCGACGATGATGTTCGCATCTCCGCTCATGGCGGCGATTCCCGAGGCAGCCGCCTGCTGGAGGCGTTTCTGGACATCTTTTCCGAGTTTGCGCATCTCATCGCGGTTCGAGACCAGGTTCTCTTTTTTGGCCACGTCGAACATGAACGTGCCGAAGTTGACGGCCTCGTAGGAAACGCCCTCGGCCGCCAGTCTCTCCATCGCACCGTTGATGACGGTGGTCTTCCCGACACCGGGAACCCCCGTCACGACGACTTTCTTCCCCAACTTTATCACTCCATTTAGAATATAGTTCGCTGTAAAATAAATCCACGCCTGAAAGAGTAATTCTTTTCGGAATCACTTCGGCCTGAACGATCGCGAGGATCGTCCGGGTGGAAAAACGGCTGTTGTGCGGTTTTGGGAAAAGGGAGTCGGATGGGCCCACTCCCCGGGAGGGGGCCTCCGGGCTCACCCTTGGTCGAAAAAGGTGCTGAGGCACCTTTTTCTCGAAGAGTAACTTCTCCGGCCTGACCCCACGGGCCAGGCCTTCGAACTTACTCTTTCCCAAAGAACGACCGCATGAACGGGTACATCTCCATGATCTGCTGGCTTGCGACCTCCTCATAGAGGCGGTAGGTGATACTCACCGCAAGCAGCAGTCCCGTTCCTCCGACCGCACCGATCACACCGAAGAGGTTCGCGACGACCGAGAGGAGGCCGATGAACACACCGCCGATGATGGTGATCCGCGGGATGTAGCGGTCGAGATACTTCTCGAGCACCTGTTCGTTCCGCCGGTAGCCGGGGATATGCATCCCGCTCCTCTGGATCTGCCGGGCCACGTCCTTTGAGTCGAGACCTGCGGTCTTGACCCAGAAGAGCGCGAAGACCGCGCCCCCGACCACCATGACGGTGATATCGATGCCCATCCGCAGGAGGATCTCCCAGGGGGCGTGCCCGAGGTCGGAGAGCCACCACATCCAGTCCTGAGGCTGGTTGATGGGAGCGATATACCACATCAGCCCGTTGATCGGCGTCTGCCCCTGGAACTCGCCCAGGATCGTGATCCCGGCGTTCGAGAGGAACATTCCGATCATCTGGATGTTCGCCTGCAGCACCCGCACGAGGATCATCGGCAGAACGCTCGCGTAGATGAGCTTCACCGGGAACCGTGCACGGGCGCCGCGGACAGCGGTATGCGCGAGCGGGATCTCGATACGGGTCGACTCCACGTAGACGATGATCATGAAGATCACGACCGTCGTGACGAGGGCGAGCATGTCCGTGCCGAAGTACTCGAGGAAGTTCGCCCCCGAGGTACCTATTGCGAACAGCCGCGGGAAGAACCCGATCGGGAAGGGGTCGGTGCCCGTCTGCCAGTTCAGGAAGCCGTTCACGAGGCCCTGCGAGACTCCCGCAACGATGAAGAGCCCCACACCCGAACCGACGCCCCACTTGGTGACGACCTCGTCCATCAGCACCACCAGGAGACCGCCGATGCAGAGCTGGAGGAAGATCAGGACCGAGACCGTGAGCATATTGCCGCCGAAGAACTCCGTTGCCACCGTCGGGTCGGGCATCATCAGCCCGCTCGCGACCATGGGGAGCGCTTCGACGATGATCATCACGAAGATGAGCAGCTTCTGCAGGCCCATATACATGACCTGGCCGCGTGCATCGCTGGTATCGATCTGCAGGATTCCGGCGCCCTTGAGCAGCTGCAGCACGATCGATGCGGTGACGATCGGCCCGATACCAAGATGCAGAAGCGAACCGCTTGCACCGGCAAGCAGGGCACGATATATTCCGAAAATATCCTGTGACTCCGGAGAGAGCCCAAAGATATTGATGTTGGTCAATGTGAAGTAGAGGAGCAGAATCGCAAGCGTCCACATAAGTTTATTCTTGAAGTGAACGTGCCCCTCCGGACTTCGGACTGCAGGCATCGCTGCAAGGATGGGTTCAAATCTATCCAGCAGATCTCCCATGGTTTCACCTAAAAAAAGGAGATCAGACGGTCGTTGCCTGACCGCCCATCTCCTCGATCTTTGCCCGGGCCCGTTCTGAAAACTCCCGGGCGGAGATACTCATCTTGTGGGTGACTCTTCCGCCACCAAGTACCTTCTCGATACCGATCTCGGCGGCATCGAGGGCAATGAGGTCTCCTTCCTGGCTCGCAAGCCCCTCCCGAAGCAGTGCTTCGGCCATCTGGTCGATCTCCCCGACATCAAGAGCGGATACCGGCACGGAGGTCTTGCTGACGAAACCGTGCTTGCCGTTGGATATCTCACCCTTCAGGTAGAAGTGGGAGAAGCGGTGATCGCGCTGCCCGGCTCTACCTCGTCCACCCCTGTTGCCGGCGCCACGCCGGTTCTTGTGCGTGCCGCCGCCACAGGTCCGTGAACCCCTGTATTTGGATCTCTTGTTTACGGGCATCAGTCTCACCTCATTTTGTAGAGGAGATCGTTGATCTGGGGGCCATAGTAGCCGAGAGCTCCACCCTGCTGAAAGGTTCGCTTGATAGTTTTATAGCCCTTTCGAGGAGGGTGCAATCTCAGCACCGGCTTGATCTCCACCAGATCGCGGAAGCTTGTCTCACCGCTGCAGAGCGCTGCTGCGAATTCGTCGATGCTGACATACGGTGTATGCGCACGGACATAGTCGTCGGTCAGCTGCTCGTCTCCGGTCAGTCTGCCCCGGGTGCGCAGGAGGGTGGCCAGGGTCTCCCGGTCAACCTCGCCGTACGCAACGAAGTCCTTCACCTTGCGGATCATGCCCAGGTACGCAGGCGTATCGGGCACGAGGACGCAGTGGTTGACGTGGTGCAGGCGGAGCATCTTCAGGGTGTCCTTGATCTCGCGGTTGGTCTTGACCACGCCGCGCACCTGTACTACCGCGTACATCACTCCGTCCCCCCAATCCTGACGACATTCGTCTGCTTGAGCGCTTCAAATGTCGCCTTCGCGTAGTTGATGGTCGTGCGGGTCTGTCCCCGGTTGAAAGCCCAGACATCCTTGATACCTGCAAGGGTCAGGACTTTCTTCGGAGTCTCCCCGGTCACGAGGCCGATTCCCTGCGGAGCGGGCTTCAGCGTCACGCGGACGCTGCCTGCCTTCCCGGTCACCTCGATGGGGATCGAGTGGCCGGTGTCGCAGCCGCACTCCCAGCTCCCGCATCCACGGGAGACCTTGATCAGGTTCAGTTTTGCATTTACGATTGCTTTCTGGATCGCATTGCCGACCTGGACATCCTTTCCCTGGCCGAACCCGACGTAGCCGTTCCGGTTGCCGACCACCACGACGGTGCGGAACTTCACACGGCGACCCGAGTCCGTCATCCGCTGGACCATGTTGATGTCCAGCACCTCGTCCTCCAGGTCGG
>JAEZIP010000030.1:0-36841 GCA_023436625.1 Methanobacteriota archaeon
ACTCAAACTCCTGGAGCTGACTGACGACAAGGCCCGAATCCTCTTTGAGGGCGAAGGGAAGACCTACATAAACGCGCTCGCCGCCGAACTCATCAACGATCCCGGGGTGGACGTGGCGCAGCACAGACAGGTATTCCTGTTCGCGGACCCCGAACTGGTCGTCACCACGGTCGGCGGCCGGCCCCCTCTTCTTGCAATCACGGACGCGGCAAAGCGGCTCTCCGGCGTAGCCGGCGAACTCCTCAGGCAGATGGAAGCGCTCGAGACCGCATAAACGGGAACCCTCACGAGGCAGAAACCCCCACGAGGCGGTTATGAAAAAGAGCGCCGAAGGCTTCACCCGGATTGCCCGGGAAGTCTTTGCCCCCATCTACCCCGTCATCGCAGAGCAGGCGCTCGCGTGGTCCGGGATACGGGACGGCATCTGCCTTGACCTCGGGAGCGGTCCCGGTCTCCTCTCCGTCGCGCTCGTAGAGAAGAGCGATCTCTTCGTCATCGCGCTCGACACCGACCCGGCGATGGCCCGGATTGCCCAGAAGACCGCCGCCGGATTCTCGGACCGGGTGGTCCCGGTCACCGGCGACGTTCACTGCATGCCGGTTCGGGACAACTCCGTCTCGCTCATCGTCAGCCGCGGCTCGATCTACTTCTGGGAAGACCGGCCTCGGGCGTTCTCGGAGATCGAGCGGGTACTCCGGCCCGGCGGCGTCGGGCTCATTGGCGGCAGCTTCGGGACCCCCGCGCTCCGGGCAGCGATCTTTACCGAGATGCGGCGGCGAAACCCCGACTGGGACCGGGATGTGGCCGGGAGGAGCGGGCGGGCGACCCCGGACGTGCTCCGCCGGGAACTCAGCCGGAGCGGTCTCGCCCACGCCCGTATCAGGGAAGAAGAGGAGGGGATGTGGGTGGAGATCCGGAAAGGCGCGATCAGTCGACCCGCTCGGTGAAGATGATCGTCCCGGCGATCCGGGTGATCTTCACCTTCACCGTCTGACCCGGTTTTGCGTTCGCGACATACATCGTGTAGCGGTCGATCTTCACCACGCCGTCGCCGCGCTTCGAGAGGAACTGCGGGGTGACATCCATGATGGCGCCCTCGACCGGTTTTGCCGCTGCAGAGGGGTCCACCGTCGCTTTTCGCTTCCGGACCGGCCGGTGGCCGCCGCAGGCGTCGCACCGGAGCGTCAGGACCCGCTCGGTCTTGACCAGGCGGGTGTCGGGCTTTCCGCACTCCGAACAGATGACGTAGTCGTCGACGTAGCCTTTGATGATCGTGTTGATCTGCTCCTGCTCGAACTTCCCCGAGAAGACGGCCCGCGTCCCCTCGATCTTGCCGGCGGTGCCGAGCTCGCCGAGGAGGTGCTTCATCAGGTGGTCCTGGTCGCGCCGGAGGATGCCCGCAATCTCGGCGAAGTTCTCAAGGACCGTGGTCTTCCCCTCGACGAAGGCACGGGCGACAGGAACCGTGAACCGATCCTCAAACTCCGTCGGCTCCGTGATATTGGTATACGCCTCCTTCAGGAGGTCTTCATATGACGGGGTCATACCCCAGTATTGGTCGCGCGACGTCAAAAAGTGAGTACCTCATAAGGGCTTACGTACGCTTATGTAGGGGGGCGGCCCTCGCCGGGACGGAGCACCGGACCATCGGCACGGCCGGGGGCGACGCGCTCAACCTCCGGCTGAGGGACGGGACGGGACCGTCATCATCACGCCCGAAGAACTTGATGCGGCGCTCGCCTCGACGACCCGGACGATGCGCTACTGAACGACCGGTTCCTCCGTTTTACCGGCCGCGAACGGGAGGACGAGACCGATCAGGGGCTCCACCGCCTCCGGCTTTCGCACCTCCCGCGCCGTGAGCGCGACCGCACCCCGGACGTCGGCGCCCCGGTCTGCAAGCATCGCCGTCATCGTATCGAGAGCCTTCCTCGGTGCCCCGCCCGAGGTGCAGAAGACGACCGCGGCCTTCCCCTCGATGCCTTTCAGGGCGGCGACGGCGGCGTTGACCGCAGGGGTAGGGTTCCCCGCCCACACGGGAGTTCCGACGACGACGGCGTCGTAGCCGGAGACATCGATGACGGCTGGCTCTATCTCGTTCTTTTTCCCCTGCGCGGCCCGCGGAGCGCCTTTAAGGTACATCCCCAACTTTGAGTAGCCCGCAAGGTCTTTTACTTCGATGAGAACGCCTCCGGTCGCAGAAGCGACCTGCTCGGCCACGATCCGGGTGTTGCCGGTCTCCGAGTGATAGATGATGCAGACGGACATACCGGAGAGTACCACCGGCGGGTATAAACGGGTATCGGCCAAAAAGAGAGGGTGTTTACTTCCGGAACTGCGGCATGAACCCGCGGAGTTCCTTGCCCACCTGCTCGATCAGGTGCTCCTCGTCCGCCCTCGTCAGCGCGGTGAAGACCGGCCTGTTCACCATATTCTCAAGCATCCACTCCCGGGCGAACTCGCCGTTCTGGATCTCCTCGAGGACCTCCTGCATCGCCGCGTAGGTCTCGGGCCCGATGACGCGCGGCCCCCGTGTCAGGTCGCCGTACTGGGCGGTGTTGCTGATCGAGTCGCGCATCTTCGTAAACCCGCCCTCGTAGATCAGGTCGACGATGAGCTTCGTCTCGTGCAGGACTTCGAGGTAGGCCATCTCGGGCGCATACCCGGCGTCCACCAGGGTCTCGAACCCGGCCTTGATGAGCGAGGTGATCCCGCCGCAGAGGACCGCCTGCTCGCCGAAGAGGTCGGTCTCGGTCTCCTCGGCAAACGTCGTCTCGAGCACGACCGCACGGGTCGCGCCGATCCCCCGGGCGTAGGCAAGCGCGATGGCGTGCGCCTTGCCCGTGTGGTCCTGGTGGATGGCGATGAGGGCCGGGACGCCCTTCCCTTCCTCGTAGGTCCGGCGGACCATGTGGCCGGGCCCTTTCGGGGCGACCATGATCACGTCGACGGTGGGCGGGGGGACGATCTGGCCGTAGTGGATATTGAACCCGTGCGAGAACATCAGGCAGGCGTTCTCTCTGATATTGGGACTGATCTCGGTGCGGTAGACAGCCGCCTGGTTCTCGTCGGGAAGAAGGATCTGGATGATATCGGCACGCTTGACTGCTTCCGCAACGGGATAGACTTCCAGACCGTCTTCGGATGCTCTCTGCCAGCTGCTGCCGGGCCGCAGGCCGATGATGACCTGACAGCCGGAATCACGCAGGTTCAGCGCCTGTCCGCGTCCCTGGGATCCATAGCCGATGACGGCGATGGTCTTGCCCTCCAGGGTGCGAGGGTCCGCATCGGACTCATAGTATTTTTGCACCATAGGTTCTCACTCCCGGTTGGACAGCAAACCAGATAAATATTATATCGCAGAACTTCACTGCACCAGTGAGGTTCATTTTAAGGTTGATGAAGAGAAACCTTACTCTCTATACGCTATTGAGGATTTGTGATGGAACTGCCAGATGTCCAGTCCAGCCTGCCGGAGGTCCGTATCAACCTGACCAGGGTGGGTGTGAAGAACGTCCAAAAACTCGTTGAAGTCGCCCGACCCGGCAAGCGGCCGGTCATTTTCATCTCCAGATTCGACGTCTTCGTCGACCTGCCGGGAAGCCTCAAAGGTGCGAACCTTTCCCGGAACTTCGAGGTGATCGATGACGTGCTGCAACAGGCCATCGACGGAGATGTAGAGGAGATCGAGGAGCTCTGTAGTGCGGTGGCGAGGAAACTCCTCGATCGACACGAGTATGCGGAGAGAACCGAGGTCCGGATGCGGAGCAAGTTCATGGTCCGGCGGGAGACACCGGTCAGCGAGACCGGTTGCCATGAGGTCGTGAACGTCCATGCAAGCGCGATCGCCCAGAGGAACGACGGAAACCCGATCATCCGAAAGAGCATCGGCGCCGAAGTGACCGGGATGACCGCCTGCCCCTGCGCCCAGAACATCATGAAGGACCATGCCCTGCATGTCCTCGAGAACCTCGGCATGGCGGAGGAGAAGATCGAGGCGTTCTTCGATGAGGTGCCGATGGCCACGCACAACCAGCGCGGCCGGGGTTTCCTCTGCATCGAGATCGATGACGACCAGCACATCAGTCTCGAGAAGATCATCAAGATCCTGAAGGACTCCATGAGTGCACGTATCTACGAACTCCTCAAGCGGGGCGACGAGAGTTACGTGGTGATGGAGGCCCACAAGAACCCGCGGTTCGTTGAGGACTGTGTCCGTGAAATGGCCCGCAAAGTGATCGCGCAGTTCCGGGATCTGCCCGGGGATTCCGTAGTCACCATAAAGCAGACGAACGAGGAGAGTATCCACCAGCACAACGCCTACGCGGAACGAAAGGCGACGATAGCGGAGCTCATCGCGGAGATGGATGAGGGCACACTATAGAACGAATATTATTTTACATTTTTTATAGAGGGTTAACACATTTTGATATTCTTTGTTACGCCTTACGTAAATCGTAACATTCCAAAAAGTTCCTGAGCGAAAGATATAAACTCTGTTTTCTTCATACTCCTTGTTGACGTACTCATGTACGTTTTCAGTACAGAATTGTGTGGTAACACCAGTATAGTGTTCAGAACATCATAATATCGGAATGAGGCGATATATTTGTCGAAAGTTGTAGAGATTTCCCCAACAACGAGACATGAAGGCCATTCAAAGCTCGTTCTGAAGGTCAACGATGACGGCATCATCGAGCGTGGAGACTGGCTCAGCATCACCCCAGTGAGGGGAGTCGAGAAACTCGCCATCGGCAAGACGATGGAGCAGGTTCCAAAGATTGCATCGCGCGTCTGCGGTATCTGTCCTATCGCGCATACCCTGGCGGGCGTCGAGGCGATGGAGGCATCCATCGGGTGCGAGATCCCCGAGGACGCAAAACTCCTGCGTTACATCCTGCAGTGTGCCAACAGGATGCACAGCCACGCCATCCACAACATCCTGTCCCTCCCGGACATGTACCTTCCCGGAACCGACGTAAAGATCAACCCGTTCACCAAGGAAGAACCGGTCAGGAGCGTCGCTCTCCGGATCCAGCGGCTCCGTGAGATCGGCCAGACCATCGGCGAGATCGTCGGCGGAGAGGCAATCCACCCGAGCAACCCCCGCGTCGGCGGCATGTATAAGAACATCACCCCGCGTGCCAAGGCGAAGATCTACGATCTCGCAAAGGAATCCCGGGTGCTCGCGCAGGAGCAGATGGAGTTCATGATCGCGATCTTCCGGAACTACCAGAAGCGCGACTGGGCTGAAGTCGGCGGCGTCCAGGTCCCGATCACGAAGGACCTCGGCTACCACAACCAGGGCTACATGGCCACCGCAACGATGTACGGCAGCTCGAGCCTCGACGAGACCCCGATGTGGTTCCCCGAGCGGTTCACCGAAGTCCGTCCCTGGGACTGGTACATGGGCGAAGTCGAGATAGACGAAGCCGACCCGAACTACCCGATCGGCGGCACCACCCCCGTAGGGACCAAAGCCTGGCCCCAGATGGAGGCCTGCACCGGCGTCCCGCTCTATGACGGCCAGCCAATCGAGGTCGGGCCGCGTGCACGCCAGGCCATCTTCAAGAACTACGACGAGAAGGGTGCCATCGGCCTGCAGATCGCCCGCCAGATGGAGTTCCCCGAGACCGCCTACGGCATCATCGATGCGCTCGACGCGCTCGACACCTCCGGATCGGTCGTCGCAGACGAGATCCCGCAGGGTGACGGATCCTTCGGATGGGCCGCGAACGAGGCTCCCCGTGGAACCGACGTCCATATGGCCAAGGTCAAGGACGGCAGGGTGCAGTACTACGGGATGCTCGTCCCGACCACCTGGAACTTCCCCACCTGCAGCCGTGCACTGACCGGTGCACCCTGGCGCCTCGCGGAAGTCATTATGCGTGCATACGACCCCTGTGTCTCCTGTGCGACGCACATGCTGGTTATCGACGAAGACAAGAGACTGGTGGCCCAGAAACTCATTCAGTGAGCGTACACGCATGCTATTCCGTGAGATCGTGATCGCAGGATGCGGCAACCCCCTCTTCGGAGATGACGGGTTCGGCCCTGCAGTCGTCGAAGAACTCCAGAAGTTACAACTGCCCGACAACGTCAAGGTGGTCGATGCCGGCCTTGGCGCCCCTCACTTCCTCTTTACGCTGATGGAAGATGCGGAGGTGCCGGTGAAGAAGCTGATCATCATCGATATCGCCGATTTCGGCGCCAACCCCGGTGATGTGACGAAGCTCCGGCCCGAAGACCTGCCGCCGGGCGCCTACCGGGATGCCCATTCGTGGGACCTTTCCGAGCCGCTACAGCGATTAAAAGACATCATCGATATCACGATCATCGGGTGCCAGCCCAAGCGTGTCGCGAGCCATGAGTTTGAACTGGGGCTCACTGAGGAGGTTGAGGAGGCCATTCCCAAAACAGTGCGAATCGTACTGGAGGAGATTGGGGTAGAATATGGGGCTGCTATCAACCATCAAGGAACGCATCTTTGGGCGTCGCCGGGAGAAACCACCGGAGATGCCGGGAAGAAACCCGGAGAGCAGGCCTGAGGCGAAGCCTGCGGCGAGCGAGCTGCAGACGAAGCCCGCGGTGAAGCCCTCTGATGTGATTGAAAACGAAAAGGTGGAAGTTGTACAAAAGGAGGAAAAGCCTGTGGCAGAAAAGATTTCGATAGGTGAATTACACCTGAGCGGATGTACGGGATGCCTCGTGACGCTTGCGGATAACTACGAGGGTCTCTTCAAGCTGCTCGATGATTACGCGGACCTGGTCTACGCGTTGACCCTGGTCGACGTGCGCCACGTGCCCGAGATGGACGTGTGCCTGGTAGAGGGTTCGTGCTGTCTGAACGACAAGATCTCGGTAGAGGAACTGAAAGAAGCAAGGGAGAAGTCGAAGGTGCTCGTCGCCTACGGCGCCTGCGCAGCCTACGGCAACATCACCCGGTTCTGCCGGGGAGGCCAGTGGAACCAGCCCGGTCACGAAGCGTTCGTGCCGATCAGCGAGGTCGTCGATGTCGACCTCTACATCCCGTCATGTCCCCCGTGCCCCCAGCAAGTCAGGAACGTTGCCGTCATGGCCTACCTGCTGCTTCGGGGCAACGACGAACAGAAGAACCTCGCGACCGCCTACCTGACGCCGCTGATGCAGCTTGCACAGCGCGGCAACGAGGCCTGCGGCTGCGACCTGATGTATGACGTCATCAACCAGGGACTCTGCATGGGATGCGGGACCTGCGCCGGCACCTGCCCGGTCCGCGCCATCACCATGGAGTACGGCAAGCCGAACGTGAACCGCGACCTCTGTGTCAAGTGCGGCGCCTGCTACGCGCAGTGCCCGCGGAGCTGGTTCAACTTCGACGTCATGAACAACTACGAGGGCATCATGGATGCCATCAAGGGAGCCATGCAGTGAGGTGAGAAAGATGGACGTACTCGGTAACTACAAGTCCGCTATCTCGGCACGCTCGACCGACAGGGACATCACAAAGAAGTCCCAGGACGGCGGCATCATCACGACGCTCTTTGCGTATGCGCTCGAAGAGGGTATCATCGATGGTGCCATCGTCGCAGGCCCGGGCAACGAGCCCTGGAAGCCGGAGCCCATGGTCGCGACCACGAAGGCCGAACTCCTGGCCGCTGCCGGAACGCGCTACAACATCAGCCCGAACCTCTACCTGATCAAGGAGGCGACCCGCAGTTACGGCCTTGACAGGGTAGGTATCGTCGGCGTACCCTGCCAGATCCAGGCTGTCCGGAAGGCTCAGCTCTACCCGATCGGCCTGCGCGACGTCGACGACAAGATTGCTCTTGCGCTCGGCATCTACTGTATGGAGAACCTCTCCTACCAGGCGCTCGAGGCGATCGTCGAGGACCACTGCAACCAGAAGATGGAGTCCGTCAAGAAGATGGACATCGGCAAGGGCAAGTTCACGGTCTACACCGAACGCGGTGCAGTCAGCCAGATGCCCCTGAAGCTGATCCACAAGTACGTGCAGCCCGGCTGCAACGTCTGCCTGGACTACGTTGCGAACCTCGCCGACATCTCCAGCGGTTCCGTGGGCAGCCCCGACGGCTGGAGCACGGTCTTCGTGCGGAGCATGAAGGGTAACGCCGTCTGGGACGGCGCTATGGCGGCCGGTCTCTTCGAGACGAAGCCGATGGACCAGGTCAAGCCCGGCCTCGACCTCGTGAAGAAACTCGCCACCGAAAAGATCACGAAGAACCAGAAGAACGTGGACGCTCGTAAGACGTTCGGTCTCAAGGCGGACGGAACCGCCAAGGGTCTCCGGAACCCCTACGAGTCCCCCTGAAACCCTTTTTTTCCGGTCGTTTCGGCTTCCCCTCAATCGAATATCGCCGTTAACTGAGTTCTGCCAGGTTTACGTGAAACCCGTCGTCCAATCCAGGTTAAGCTGCCCAAGTCGTCACGGATCGGGCATATCACCATGCAGTGGACCGTGCAGGGTTTTACAAAATAGACTCTTCTGGACTATCCAGCCGGGTAGACCCGGAGGTCCGGGCTATTTTCTCCAAGAAAAATCGAGGGTGGGGGCCGCCCCGCCGTAGTTTCCGATTATGTCGGTGGGAGATGGCAGCGGCTCTCTACTGTTATACATTCCATTGAAGCGTTTGCCGGGTGCCGTGTTCGTATTCAGTCCCTGAACAGTACCTGGTAGGTTGCCGATTCTGCTCCAAAAAAGTTCCTGCAAAACTCTGCTGCCTTGGAAGGCTCGTATTCCTTGCAGCTGAAGATATCGAGGTAGGCTGCATTGGTCTCGTTCGCGAAGTGACCGGAGACCAGCGATGTCTCGATGAGCTGGGTCATGGAGAATCCTGCGACCCTCTCACAGGGGCCGAAGTGGATGATCTGCGGTTCGCCGAACCTCTTCATATCGATAAGGTCGCACAGTTCGATGATGAACCGGTGAATCTTCTCCGCGTCCCTGATCGATGCCGGGTCGCATCCCTTCAAATCCACGCTCGTGTACAGTCCCCAACAACCGCGCTGCTTGAACTGCGCAACGATCTCTGCGTCGCTTACTGTCTCTGCCATAACGTTGTTTGCCGCAACGTTGTTTGTCATTACTTTACTAGCCATGATCTCACCTTCGAGAGGAACTCTGATCGATTGATCTCTGTAGTTTTTGATAGTTCAGATTTTAAACTTATCCATTATACTAATGAGAAATAGCCGTTATTTCCCGGTTACACAAGAGCAATCCTTGCGTATCCGAAATTCTACGACGTAATCTTGACAGATTTTGAAATTGGTGACTTTGCGTGGCCTATTTGCCCCGGAGTATGCAGATATCTGAGATAAAATCATACTTGGTATGATTATGTCCTTGTACAAGATTTTTTCCGGGGCCCCTGCTCCGGGGTTTCGTGACGTATCGGGACCGTAAAAATTAACTCTTTTTTCGCTACTGTTTCCAGATTTCTTTTCAGGAGTGAAAAACCATTAAGTCGGGGTTTGAAAATATCCACTCCCGTACCGGCCAGTACCCCGACCGAAAGGCAGTCGGGCGATGACTACGGGACCCCCCCTCCGGGGTCTGGAGAACGGGTATCTCCACCACCCGACGCGCATAACCAGTCTCTCCACCGGGCACCCGGCCGGGGGCTCGGGAAGAGACCCACCGCAGGCGGGTGCCCTCACCGGACCTCCGGGGGGCGCCGGTGCGCACGCCGGACGTGGGCGTGGAGGTCTTCGAGCGTGGGATACTGCCTGCCGCAGACCGGGCAGATGAATTCGCCCGTCTCCACAAAATCAGGGACCCTTCTCCTCCGGGGAGGTTCACCCATCCTGATCCCTCCCGGCCGCAATCTCCTCGAGCGTCCGGTCGGAGACGACCGACCGCGGTTCCGTCGCAACCGGGTTTCTGCCGGGGTCCGCCTCGGCATCGTCCATCTTCACGAGGAGCCAGGCCTCGCCCTTGGTCCTGAAACGGGTGAGCGCATACCCGCCCCGGACCTTCTCCCCCTCAAGCCGGAAGGAGACGTGACCCCGCCCGAGGGCCTCGGCGACCCCGATCTTGCGCCCCTCCTTCTCTGTGAGGTTCCGGTAGGTTCCCCGGTCCCAGACGAGCACCGTCCCGGCCCCGTAACTCCCCTCGGGGATGACGCCCTCGAAGTCTGCGTAGTCGAGGGGGTGGTCTTCGGTGGGGACGGCGAGGCGCTTCTCCTTCGGGTCGAGAGACGGCCCCTTCGGGACCGCCCAGGACTTCAGCACCCCGTCGACCTCCAGGCGGAAGTCGTAGTGAAGCGTGGTCGCGTCGTGCTTCTGGATGACGAAGACGGGGAGAGCAGCCGCCGCCTCCCGCTCCCCGGGCGGCTCCGGCGTCCGGGAGAAGTCCCCCTTCTCGCGATACTCATCGAGCGTATCCGGTCCTGCCATACGGGAACTCCGGCGCTGCCGGGGGATAAGGGTTTTCCCGGTCTCAGTACTTCTTCGCGACTGGCCAGAGGGCAGGAGCGCGAGCACCGTCAGGTGCGAGGGGACTTGCGGGCAACTATACCAAATTTCGCGGTCCGCGCACCTATCGGTGCTTGAACGACTTCCCCGATGGCAAAAATGGGCGAAGTATTGGGCCTAGGGCTTCCGCCCGGACGCAGGGACGATCCGGACGTTCATCTTCTCCGAGCCGATGATCAGGATACCCTCCCCCGGCTGGAAGTTGAGGAGATCCTTCTCGCTCACCTCGAAGAACTTGGCGTTCTCCTGGGCCTGCTTCTTGTTCTCCGACCGCATGCAGAACTTCACGGCGATGTTCGCGAGGATCTCCTCGTTGAAATGGGCGATGAGCTGCGACGCAAGGATCAGCGAGACCCCGAACTTCCGCATCTCGGTGGCGTACTTGTTTAAGACCGCCTTGATCGCCGTCTTCGATCCACTCTTCTGGCTCACCAGGAGTTTCGCCTCGTCGACGATGACAAAGAGCCGGAACTTCGCCCGCTCGTCTTCCGTCCCGCGCGGGATCTCGCCCGTCGCCTGGAGGGTGTAGTAGATCCGCCGGAGGAAGAGGTCCGCAAAGAGGTAACGCAGGTTCTCCGGGAGGGCGTTTAAATTGATATGGGTGATCCCGCCGGAGAGGATCGTGGGAAGGGAGATCTTCTCCTCCCCCGAGAAGAGTTTGTAGTCGAAGATGTCCTCGAGGTAGGCCGGGATCGCCTCGTCCTCGCAGTTCATGATCTCGCCCTCGATCGCATCGAAATCGAGCACCCGGGACCACGTCTCGGTATTCCCCGTGATCCCCGACATCCGATAGCAGTCCTTGATGATGTTCTTGATCTTTCGGCGCTGCTGGATGCCGAGGGTCGGGAAGTTGATGGAGATGGCGTCGACGAAGTCCGAGGTGGCCCGGAGCGGGGTGATCTCGTCGATGGAGGGATCGAGCTCCAGCGGGTTGAAGTAGTACTGTCCGCCCTCGCGGATCTTGTAGGACCGGATATCCCCCGTGCTCGCGGCCATGTCCCCGTGGAAATCGATCAGGACGACCGGCATTGCCTTTCCTGCAAGCTCCGATGCGATGCACCGGATCGTCTCGGTCTTGCCGGCGCCCGAGCCGCCGAGGATGATCATGTGGCCGTTGTTGAGCAGTCCCGGCGACCAGTCGACCTGCCGCCCGTCTGGGGCGTGGCCGAGGAAGATGTCGAGTCCGCCGGAGCGGGTTTCGGACGCGACTGGTTGAAGGGTGCGATGGGCCGAAGGGCCGGAGCTCGAGAGACCCGAAGGGTTTCGAGGAACCGGGTTTGAGGAGGCCGGGCCCGGAGGGGGCGTGACGAACCGGCGGAGCGCGGGCGGCGGTGGGAGTGGGAACGGCTCCTCCATCTCCTCCTCTTCTTCCTCCTCTTCCTCCCCGTCGTCGGCGAAGAGAGTCTCGTCCCACTCGTCCTCATCCCCCTCCGCCTCAGCCGGAGGCACGGGCGCCGGGGCGGGGATCTCCTCCGGGACGGGAGCGGGCTCTTTACGGAGAGGGGGGAGAGGCTCCGTCGCCGGAGCCGGCCGGTCGACGACGATCTTTTCGGCAACCTCGGCCATCAGCTCCCGCCCGAGGTCGCGGAGGCGCGCTTCGTAGAGGTTCCGGTCTTTAACGATGAACCGGGCGAGGTCGACCCCGTCGTCCTCGCGCACCCCCTCGAGGACGTAGATCGCGTCGGTGAGCAGGGAGAGCACCCGCACCAGCTCGCGGCGGTGAGCCGGCGAGGCCCGGACACGGTCGTAGTCCTCACCGCAGGCGAGGTAACGCAGAACGGTGAACGTCGAGTAGAACGACTCGAGGAGCATGTCGTAGTGCTCCCGGACCCCCGGGTCGATCCGTTCAAGCATCCCCTTGAGGATGTATGCAAACTCCGGTGGAAAGGTATAGACGACGCCGTCGGTTCTGGACCCGTCGAGATCGTAGGCGTAGGCGAGGACCGCGCACCCGGCGGCCTTGAGCCGGGCGGCGAACCGCTCGCACTCGGTAAAGAGGCCGGGACTGTTGTTGAGGAGGAAACTGACGAACGTCTCTTCGGTGCGGGGAAGCGTGGACGGGAAGGTCTTGTTGATGAAAGATCCCTTTACGGTCCCCGCGAGGAGGGCCGGGACGACCTCGTGGATCTCGCGGGCCAGTCCCCGGATATCCAGCGCCTGGAGCCGCGCCTCCATCAGCGGCCGGGCTATCGCTTCTCCGGTAGAGGTCGCCCTGATCACCGTCGTGCCGTGCCAGGAGGTGGACGCGATGAGGTCGACCTGCCTGAGGGCAAAGAGCGGTCCCGACGTATAGGCATAACAACTCTGTTCGACCACGCCCTCCCCTTCCCCCCGGGATGACGCGCTGTTCTGGGCGATATAGATATAGAGAAGCGTCTCGACGATGTCGCGGACCTCCTGCAGCCGGAAGTCCCGCAGGTATTCGATGACGGCGGGAGGGAACGACTCCACCAGGGTACGGACCCCGGCATCTGCATAGCCCATCGCTTTGAGTGCTTTGATAAGGTCTGTTGACACGGATTCACCAGCGGGTGCGTTCTCGTGGCGCCGGGGTCTTCCGGGCAGGTGGCGACACGGTACGCTGCACGGTACCGCTGCACGCGATGCGGGCCTGCGGGCAGCCGCATTGGTGAAGCAGGCGGTTGGAATAGATTTGCTCTCCGACCTATTAAACATAGGCAGTTTGGGGAAAAACGGTCGCATCCGGCAGAATGCTCCCGATACGGGAGAGCGGGAGGGGACACCCCGTCCACTCCGTGCGGCACCCGTTCCATTCCCGACCGATCTCCGGTGTCTCCTCCCCCATGATCTTACTCCCTTCCTCCGGAATCCGGATAACCCGCCGGAACAGGGAGACAAGGAGTATGCTGACATTTTTATAATATCAAAATTATATATACAACCAGTCGAGGTGGGCACCCCGTGACTACTCTTACCGAACAGCAGCGAGTGGCCATCATCATGGCCCTTCTTGCCATATCGATCTTCCTGACCTACTACTTCCACGCCATCCTGATGCTCGGGACCGTCTTTTCGCACTTCTTCTACATCCCGATCATCCTGACCGCGCTCTGGTGGGAGAAGCGGAGCATACTGGTCGCCATCTTCCTCGGCGGGCTCGTCGTTGTCAGCAGCTTCCTGTACAGGCCCGATCTCCTGACGTTGAACGACTACGGGCGCGCCCTGATGTTCGTCGTCATCGCCTTCGTCGTCGCCTCCCTCTCCGAGCAGCTCAAAGGGCGGGAGCGCGAGGAGAAAAAGCAGAGGGATCTCGCTCAGCGCTACCTCGACGTGGCTGCCGTTCTCTTCGTCGTCATCGGCGCCGACCATACCATCCGGCTCGTCAACCGCCACGGCTGCGAGCTGCTCGGCTACCGCGAGGAGGAACTGCTCGGAAGAGACTGGTTTACGGCCGTCGTCCCCGAAGCATCCCGGGAGGGGCGGCGACGGGACTTCGATGCCGCGATCGCCAACAATGCCGCCTTCCCCGGCCGGCGGGAGAACCCGGTCGTCACGCGGAACGGAGACGAGCTGATCCTCGCGTGGCAGGACACCGTGCTTACCGGCGACGACGGTCGGGCAGCCGGGATAATCGGTTCGGGAGCCGACATCACCGACCGGATCCGCGCGGAGGAAGCGCTGCGGGCGGCCCACGGCGAGGCAAACCTCTACCTGGACATCATGGCGCACGACATCAACAACGCAAACGCCGTCACTCTCGGCTATGCCGACCTGCTGGTCGAAGTGCTGGAGGGGAAGGAGCGGGAGATGGCCCGGAAACTCAGGGGCGGCATCAGCCGGAGCATCAAAATCATCCAGAACGTCTCGACGATCCGGCGCCTGCATTCCCATGAGACGACGGCAAGACCCGTGGACCTCGACGCCGTCATCAGGGACGAGATCGCCCACCATCCCGATGCCAGGATCGCTTACGAAGGAAAGCCGGTTCGCGTTATGGCCGACGACCTCCTCCCGGAAGTCTTTGCGAACCTCATCGGCAACAGCATCAAGTTCGGGGAGCCCGGAGTCGAGATCGCCGTCCGGGTCGAGAAGGGCGACGGGACGGTCGGGGTCTCGGTCGAGGATACGGGGCCGGGGGTGCCCGACACGGTCAAACCCGTTCTCTTCACCCGTTTTGCGCGGGGCATGAACGCCCGGAGCGGAAAAGGGCTCGGCCTTTACATCACCCGCACCCTGATCGAGCGCTACGGCGGGAGCATCCGGGTCGGAGATCGGGTAGAGGGGCGGCCGGACCTCGGTGCGGCGTTCCGGTTCACCCTCCGGTCCGACCGGACACGGGAGCCGCCGGCATCTCCTGCACCGGCGGCCGACCGGATGATTATCGCCAGACCCTGACCGGGTCGATGGCGGCGTCGATGATCAGGTCGAACTCGAAGAGATCGAGCCAGCCCATCTTCTCAAACATCTGCATGAAGCAGATACCCACGACCTTCGCCCCGGGGTGGGCGACGACGGCCGCCTGCACCGCCTCTTTCTCGATCGGGACGCCCGGCATCGAAAGCCCGCCCATCAGGACGATCACCTTCGGGTCGACCCGGACGACGTCGCCGGAGACCTGCATCCCGACACCCTCGACCGGGCGGATCGCCTTTGCCGCCGCCTCGTCTGCATAGGGTACGTAGACCTGCTCGAGGGAGAGGTCACGGACGGCGAACCCCAGGAGTTCGATGAAGGGGGTGCAGGTTCCGGGACAGCCGTAGTAGACGACCTGGTCGCCCGCACCGAGGCCTGCCTCACGGAGGTATGCCTTGAACGGCCGGAGCATTCCGGGAACACCGGTAAGTTGCTCTTTTAATTCCATGAAGGTCTGGTCGCCGCCGGGACATATACCGTTTCCGGATGCGGCCAATCGCTACAGCAGTCCGCACCCGGAGAGGTGGTAGAGCCTCTGGACCCGGAGAGCCGCATCCTCCGATACCGCTTCACGGATACGGACGAGGATGGTCTCGATATCCTCCTCCGGCATGCACCCGAGGTCTTCCCGGCCGGAGAGGATCTGGTCGGTGAGGTAGCCCCAGTCCTCGTCAGAGAGGCGGCCGACCCGTTCCGCAAAATCCTCCTCGTCCTCGGCGATGTGGTTAGAGACCGGCGGGAGGATCGAGTGGAACTCGTGCCCCGATTCCGGGCAGAGGACACCGCTGTATTCGGGGGCCAGTTTTCGCAGGATGGCAAAATCCTTCTCGTCAAGTTCGCGCGCCATGATGCCGTTCACTCCCGGGGTTTGAGGCTTCTTCCGGCTAAAAAATGTTCGCCCGTCGCAGGACTACGACTCCGAAAGGAGTTTTCCCGCCCGGGCGATGCTCTCGGTCGTGAGTTCCTCGAAGAAGATGGTAACCACCTCGCGGTCGACACCGAACGTCCTCGTGACCGCGGCGGTGATCTCGTCTGCGAGTATCCGTTTCTGCTCAAGCGTCCGTCCCTCTGCCATACGAATGGTTATTACCGGCATGGTTCCTCAGAAGAGTGTGGGGCGGGACGGTATTTATCGTTGCGGAAGGCCGCCGGGGCAGGCAACCCGGAACCCTGTTGCGTCACCCGGCATTTCCCTCGCGATCGTGAGCCCCACGATATCCCGGAGCACCTGCCCGAAGGGGTCCCACGCCTCCGGCGGCACCCGGTGCCGGCCCTCATCCGCTATTTTGGCGGCCGCGCCATCCATCTCCCGTTCGAGTATTCGCCCCAGCCCCTGACGGGTGCCGTTACTCCCGGAGACGCACCGGAGGAGGAGCGCTTCGGACCCGGGCCGGGACTGGCTCCCTGTTGCAGGTGCCTGCAGGTCCGCGATGTCGTCGGCGATCTGCATCGCCTTCCCGGCGGAGAGACCGAAGTCCGCGAACGCAACGACGACCGCCTTCTCCTCTCCCGCCGCCATGGCACCCCAGGCAGCCGCGAGCGAGAAGAGACACCCGGTCTTTCTGGCGATGATCGCGTCATAGAGTTCGGCTGCCGGGAGGTCCGGTCCCCCGAGCATCTCCCAGGCCACGCCCCGGGCCATGCGATGCTGGGCCGACGCGAGCATCGTTACGTATCCCGAACCGTAGGGGGCGGCGAGCACATAGGGGAGAGCGAGGATGCCGACGGCGTCGAGGACCGCCCGCCCCTCTCCCCGGGTGAGGTGAAGGGACGGGGCTCCCCGCCGGACGGTATCCCCGTCCAGCATGTCGTCGAGGATGAGGCTTGCGGCGTGGGCGAGCTCGACGGCACAGGCGAGGTCGAGCGCCTGCCGGGTGGGCACCGTCGTCCGGGCAAGGCCGGCGTGGATCCAGAGAAGGAGTCCCGCCCGCATCCGCTTCCCCCCGGCGAGGAGCGGAAGGATGTCGGGGTCGATCGCGCCCTCGCCGCTCGCCACCTCCTCGATCCGGCGGTTGACGGCGGGCCTGATCCTCTCAAGATACTCACGAAACGGTGTCATGGCTCGTCACTCCCGGGATGCACCGGCACCCCGTTAAGACGTCCGGGCGGTAAAAAAGGTGTGGGTCGCCCGGTGCCGGGGGTATATTCATTGCCCTGCAGAACCTCCGGGCCTGCCGGTGGTACAGCAGTTGATCGTCGAGAGGAAAGCAGGGCGCCTGGAGGCCGGCGATGCGTTCGGGGACTGGCTCGCGGGCGTCCTCGCCGACCGATTGGCCGGGTGGCGCGGTAAGATCCGGGTCTACCGGGTAGAGCCTGCATCGCACGTCGTCTGCCGGTACGAGTTCGTTGGTTCCGGGGTCAGCGTGGTCGGGAAGTTCTTCGGCGCGCCGACGGGTGCGAAGACCCGCTACAACGCGGATGCGGCGATGAAGAACGAGTTTCGCCGGCTCCGTCGTGTATCCGGCTGGATCCGCGTCCCTCATGCCATCGCCACGAACAGCCGGTTCCAATCCGTCCTCGTGACCGAGTATGTCCCCGGCCGGACGCTCCGCGAGCTCCTCGCGGCGAGGATCTCCATGTACGACCCCCTGACCGGCGTCGCGCACCTGCTCCGCCGGCTCCACGACGGCACGCGGACATCCTGCAAACGGGAGCGCGACTTTGCCTACTTCCACGCGGTGCTCGACCAGAACAGCCTCCCGGGCTCCCGGAGGAAGCGGTTCGACCGCCTGCTCGGGGCGTGGTGGCACGGCACGCGGCTTGACCCCGATGCCGGCTGCATGGTCCACGGCGACGCCACGCTCAGCAACTACCTCTTCGACGGCGAGACCTGCGCGATCGACTTCGAGGGGGCCCGGAACCATACCCATCCGATCCGCGACCTCGGCATTCTCGCTTCAGAACTCAAGACATCGGACGGGAGCAGCGCGAGAGCCGAAGACTACATCGGCCACCTGCTCTGGCACTATAGCCGGAGTGAAGAAGAGTTCCGGCGCCATACCGCCGTCCTCCCCTTCTTCATGGCGCTCGGGTACCTCAGGATCGCACGGCTGCCCTGGCGGGCGGCGGAACGTGACTGGCTGCTATCGGAGGCGGAGGCGTGTCTCGCCGCGATCCACCGATAAAAGGAGTTCTCTTCGACTGCTACGGGACGCTCATCGACATCCTGACCGACGAACGCGATATCGAGACCTACCGGTGCCTCTCGCGGTGGCTCATCTACCAGGGCGTCCGGATCATGCCGGAAGACCTGCAGGAACTCTACGCCGGCCGGGTCAGGGAAGCGGCCGACCGGACCGGGGAGCGCCATCCGGAGGTGCGGGTCGAGGAGGTCTTTGCGGGGATCTGCGCCGAACAAGCGGTCTGGAAGATCGATGCAGAGCAACTCGGGATCGAGGCCGCCCGGGCGTTCCGGGCTGCGTCGCTCCGGCGTCTGGGCGTCATCGAGAGAAGCCGAAGGCTGCTCGACATCTTTTCCACACAGAAGACGGGGGTCGTCTCGAACGGGCAGCGGGTCTTCTCGGAACGCGAGATGCGGGCGCTCGGACTCTACGGCCGTCTCGGCTTCGTCATCTTCTCTTCAGACCTGGGCTATCAGAAGCCGGACCCGCGGATATACGCGGCGGCTCTCGGGCGGATGGGGCTTTCCGCCCCCGAAGTCCTCTTCATCGGGGATAATCCCGAGAACGATGTCGATGCTCCCCGGAGGCTCGGGATGCAGGCGCTGCACGTCGAGGAGGCGTGGAGGCGCTACGGCGTCTAGCAACGGGGAGCACACTCTAACCGGGGCCGCGGGTTTCATGAGATCCGCGTGTAAATAGGGCCTCACGATGGACGAAAGACGGTGGCTGATCGCCCTGGGTGCGGGGCTTATTCTCCTCTCGGTCGTGCTCTATGCCCTGCACTTCCTGATCTTTCGGGACTTCTTCCACATCAGCATCTACACGCTCGGCGATATTGCGTTCCTCCCGCTCGAGATCCTGCTGGTGACGCTCGTCTTTCACCAGGTGCTCGCGTCCCGCGACCGGCGGCAGAGGATGGAGAAACTGAACATGCTCATCGGGACGTTCTTCTCGGCTCTCGGGAGCGAGCTCCTGACCTACATCTCGGACAACGACCCCAACCTGGACGAGATCCGGCAGCTGCTGATAGTCGACGACACCTGGACCGACGGGATGTTCCGGGAGGTAGAAAAGCGGCTGAAACGACATCCCTGTCGTGTCGGGATGGAAAACGTCGACCTGGCCGCCGTCAAGCGGTTCCTCGGGTCACGCGAGGACTTCCTCCTGCGGCTGCTGGAGAACCCCGTGCTCCTCGAGCACGAGACCTTCACCGAACTCCTCCGGGCGGTCTTCCACTTCAACGAAGAACTGCAGCGCCGGCCCGGCTTCTCCGACCTGCCCGGGACCGACACGGCCCATCTCGCAGGCGACCTCGAACGGATCTACGGCCTCCTGCTCCGCGAGTGGCTGGACTACATGCGCTACCTGCAGAAGAACTACCCGTACCTCTTCTCGCTCGCGATGCGGACGAACCCCTTCGACGAGAAGGCATCGGCAGTTGTAGAGTAAGGGACCGGAAAACGTCAGAGGCTATGCATCTGCTGTTGACTCAGGATCAGTAAGGGCATGTCACCGTCTTTCATCGAAAACAGGGTTGCCCTCTACCCCATCTGCGCCCTGATGTGCTGCACCGTCTCGGGATACTGCTTCTCGAGCCTGTTCTTTTTGAGGTTCTCCCTCACGATCCACCGGATGTCCTGGTCGTCGAGGGTGGCGAGCTGCCGCAGATACTCAAACCCGATCCCGGGAAGGGCGACGATGACCAGGCTGAGCGTGTAGCCGAGCGCCTTTCGAAGCGCGCGGAAGGCCTCGGACTGCCTCTCCTTTGCGGTGTAGACACGGATCAGGGTCTTCCTGTGAAGCCTGAACGCCGTCTCTGCGAGCGCCGGTTCCGCGAGGAGGTCCGGTTCGGCAATTCCCGCGACCGCCGCCCGCATGGCGAGCCAGGACCCTCCTTCCACCCAGTCCTCCAGCTCCGGAACCGTCGTATCCCGCTGCCGCGAGAGGAGATCCTGAAGTCCCATCGCCACCGCTTCCCTGATTCGCCACCGCGGGTCGTCCGAGGCCTCCGCCAGGTGGTTGAGGGCCTCTTCGACGCATGCCGGCGATACGGACCCTATCGCCCCGATACCCCGAACACCGCAGAACCCGAGAAACTCATGCGGGTCCCCCGTCGGCGCATCTTCCGGAGAGACGCAGGCAAGCTCGACACAGAGATTCCACAGGGCCCGGTGATCGTCGGCATCGGCAACGGCAAACTCCCGCACGGTCTCGGCAAACGCCCCCGCGAGCTCCAGGTTTGCCCGGGGTCCGGGGAGACGGCTCTCCGCAACCAGGTAGGCGAGAAGATCCCCGGCGTTTCCGCTCGAAAGAAAACTCGTGAGCAGCCGGGCAACCTCCCTGATATGGGTTTCTTTGCGGGTCATTGTGTGCAGAGAAGAACGACCCGCAGGCAGTAAAAATGATCGTTACCGGACGGCCAGGGTCGCGACAAAGGCGTCGAGTGCCGCATGGACATTCTCACCGTTCCGCGCGGAGATAGGGTGCACCATCTCCCCGGGTAGGTCCCGGCGGACGGCCTCGGGCACCGCACCCGGACTGTCGCACTTGTTCGCCATGAACGCGAGCGGCACCCTGAGATCCTTCAACTGGCCGTAGAGGTGCCGGGTCATCGCGTCCACTCCCGTGGTGGCGTCCACGACGATGATCGCGCCGTCCATCCCCCGCGAGAGGATCTGCCGGACGAACTCGAACCGTTCCTGCCCCGGCGTCCCGAAGAGGTAGACCGCCCGGTCTCTCACCTTCAGCCTGCCGAAATCGAATGCAACGGTCGTGGGGCCTTCTTTCGAGGTTGCCTCGATGTGACGGCTGCGGGGGTCGAGTGCCTGAATAAAACTGGATTTGCCTGCATTGAAGGAGCCGAATACGACTATCTTGAGCCTGCCTTCTGCCATTAGCCTTGTATCGGCACCAGGATGTTTTAGGGTTTCGCTATGGTGGCGCCGTGGCGAGGATGGAGACGTATCCGACCGTTTCCGGGAAATATTTTTTCCCAAACAGTGATGGAGGCGAATGATCGGTTGCCGGGTTCGCGGGGGGCTTCCTGAACTATATACTGGCATGCCAAAGGTACCGGGTATGGAGTCGGAGGAGGTGGATTCCGTCGCGCAGGAGATCGTAGCCACTCTGGATAATCTCTTCCATGCCGAGAAGCGTGCAAGGCTTCAGGTATCTGCGCTCGAGGAGCGGGAGTATCCCCTGGCCGCGACGTTCGAGATGGTCAGGGATATGGAGGCCGACAGTGCCATCGAGGAGGCCCTCGCCGGCTTCGGTTTCGAATACCACACCGTCGACGACGATGCCGAACTCTGGATCTCGGATGAGCACGGGCTGATGGTCTTCCTCTCCTTCACCGCCCCGGACGGGCGATACTACAACTACAGGATCGTCGCGTTCGACGTCGTCGTCGAAGAAGAAGAGCGTGGTGCCTAACCGCTGCGGCCGACGGCGCGCCCTCCACCCGCAACACGGAGGGGTGCCGTGCCAGGTGCTATATACCGTAAACGACATCTGGTGTGCGGCAGAACCAGGAGGGATGGAGATGGAACGCTCGGTAAAACGCCTCATGGAGGACAGGGAGAAGCGGCGTGAGGAGAACATCGGCAAATACATCGAGCAGCTCTCGGACGAGAGCACCCCCTACCGGCTGCGGGCGGCCGAAGCGCTCGGGGGGTGCGCCGATCCGCGGGCGGTCGAGCCGCTGATCGCCGCCCTCTCCGACCCGGAGAACGAGGTCCGCTGGGTCTCGGCACAGGCCCTCGGGAAACTCCGCGATCCACGGGCGATCGAGCCGCTGCTGCCCCTTCTCGCGGATCCAGACCGGTGGGCGCGGCGCGGAGCCGCCTGGTCGCTCGGCGAAATAGGCGACCCCCGCGCGGTCGAGCCGATCCTCCCTCTTCTTGCGGACAGAAAGAAGGACGTCAGGACGGCCGCCGCCGAGGCGCTCGGGAAACTCCGCGACCAGCGCGCGGCCGGCGCTCTCGCCGCCGCGCTCGAGGGTGAGGAGGAGCCCGAGGTCCGGACGGCAATCCGCCGTGCGCTCCGGGAGATCACCGGCGAGGCGTCCCTTTGACCGAACACGAAGGGCGGGAGAGGCTCTTTCGCTACTATCCGGAGGATTTCGGGGCGCTCCCTGTCCGGGTCGTCCACATGGACCTCGCCTTCGACGTCTATGACGGCCACACCCGGGTCGTCTCCGCCCTCACCGCCGAGACACTCGACGCGCCGCTCGCGTCCCTCGCCCTGAACGCCCGGGATCTCGACATCCTCCGGGCCGCGTGCGCCGGATACGCCGTCGCCCACACCTACGACCGGGACGCGGCACTCCTCACCGTCGCCTTCGACCCCCCGGTCCCGCCCGGGACCCGGTTCACCCTCGAGACCGAGACGATCTGCCGGCCAAGCCGCCACGTCCTCGAAGGCCTCTATTACGACGGGGCCTGCCCCGCCGGGCCTCCCACCCAGATCACCCAGTGCCAGCAGTGGGGGTTCCAGCGGCTGGTCCCCTGCCTCGACGACATGACCGCGAAGTGCACCTACACGACGGCGATCGTTGCTGACGACGGTTACACGAACCTCATATCGAACGGCGACCCCGCAGGGCCGCGATACTACCTGGGCCTCGGCCGCTCCGTTCAGGAGTACCGGAACATCACGACCCCGATGGCCCCCTACCTCTTCTTCCTCGGGGTGGGGTGCTACGACACCTGCCGGCGCGAGTTCGAGTACCCCGACGGGCGGACGTTCTCCCTCGAACTCCTCGCAAAACCCGGCTCTGATGCGGCGGCGGCGGAGCGTTCGCTCGATATCCTCGCGGACGCCGTGATGTGGGTTCACCTCTTCACCGGCCCCGCACAGTACCGCGACAGGGAGACCCGGAACGAGATCTGGCGAATCACGCGGGTGCGGGACGAGGCGAAACGCTCCGGGGACCACGAGGCACTCGAAGACTCCAGAAAAGCGCTCGCCGGACTTGTCGCGACCGTCACCCCGGGCTACGCCTACACAGGGGCGGTCTACCGGGAGATCGCCATGCAGAACTCCGACTTCGGCGGGATGGAGAATGTCGGGAACACGACCCTTGCCGCAAACAGGATCATGCCCTGCCCGGAAGCGACCGACCCCGCCTTCGAGTACATGGTCAGGGTGAAGGTCCACGAGTACTACCACAACGAGAACGGCTCCGAGGTGACGGGGAGGAGCCCGTTCGAGCTCTGGCTGAACGAAGCGGTGACGGTCCATATCGAGAACCGGCACCATGCCTTCCTCTTCGGTGAGGCCTACTCCCGCCTCCAG
Organism: Methanobacteriota archaeon; assembly: GCA_023436625.1. GTDB lineage: Archaea > Halobacteriota > Methanomicrobia > Methanomicrobiales > Methanoculleaceae > Methanoculleus. The sequence continues at coordinate 23,268 of JAEZIP010000030.1, forward strand.
ACCGTGCTCGACCTCCTCGACCCCGCGGCCGGGACGCTCGTCCTTGACCGGGGCGCGGGCTCGATGCCGATCGAGCCTGACGGCTTTAATGACCCGAACGACCTCGTCACGGGCGTCACCTACGTGAAAGCCCCCGAGTTCGTCAGGATGATCGAGACGCTGATGGGGAAGGAGATGTTTGCGGAGGGGCTCGGCCGCTACCACGATCGGTTCCGGCACGCCAACGCCTCCCGGGACGACTGGATACGCTGCATGGAGGAGGCCTCGGGACAGGACTTCTCGGGGATGGCAGCGACCTGGCTGAAGGAGAGGGAGTACCCGGTCCTCACCGTGACCCCTACATACGACCCGGCTTCCCGGCGGTTCACCCTCGCCTACCGCCAGAGCCGCTCACCTGAAGGCCGCATCTGGGAATTCCCGTTCCGGTTCGCGCTCGTCGACGCCGAAGGCCAGGACCTTGCGGACCGGACCGTTCGGATCGCAGACGAGACAGGGGAGATCGTCATTGACGGCGTCGATCGGCCCGCATTCCTCTCCCTCAACCGCGGCTACTCCTTCTACGGAAAGGCGGCATACCGGCCGGCGGAGGACGAACTCTACCTCCAGGTGCTGAAGGACGCCGATATCGTCGGCCGCTTCACGGCGTTTGCGGCGCTCGCCGACCGGGAGATGCTCCGGCTTCTCGAGGACCCGGACGCGGCGGTCTCGACGCGGTTTGCCGACCTCTGCACCGCTCTCCTCGCCGACGACCGCCTTATGGAGGAAGCGGGCGGCCAGTTCCTGACCATATTCCCCTCCGTCGAGGACGAGCGGTTCGCCCACCACTATCGGGCACTTCACGATGCCCGGCAGGCGATCTATGCCGCCGTCGCCGCCCGGCATCCGGATGCCCTTCTCGCGGTCTACCGGCAGGCGGCGAACGCTCCGGGCGGGTCGGGCTACCTCGAAGGAGAGGCCCGGGCGATCCGGCAACGGCAGAGGAAGAATACCTGCCTCGCGATCCTCGCTACCCTCGACACCCCCGAGATCCACCAGTTGATCGCCGGGCAGTTCCGGGAGGCGACGGCCGCAACCGACCGCCTCACCGCATTCGGGCTGCTCCTCGAGAGCAGTGCCCCGGAGCGCCGGGAGATCCTTGCGGCGTTCGCGGCCGAATCGGCGAAAAATCCTGTGGCGTGGGAGTCCTTCCTCGCCACGGTCGCCGGGAGCGATTGCGACGACCTTGTCGCGATCCTCCGTGAAATCGAATCTTCGCCTGCCTTTGCAATAGAGCAGGCCGACCAGCAGCGGGCGCTTTACGGGAGGTTCGCGCTGAACAGGAAGCGGTCGCTCGAGACCGAAGAGGGGCGGACCTACCTCGCGCAGGTTCTCCGGCGGCTCGCTCCGGTCAACGAGTACAGCACCGTCCGGGCTCTCGACGCGTTCGCGTTCATCGACGGGCTGGAGCCCCGCCACCAGGCACCGGCCGTTGCGGTGCTTGCCGACCTCCTTGCCTCCCTCGATGCAGGCGCCCACCCGGCCGTCTACAACAACGCCCGCCGCTTCCTCCTCGGCGCCCCGGAGGCCGTCCGCGCCTACGAGGAGGAGCACGGGGCGGTCCCGGCCCTCCGGGAACTCGCCCCCTGACTCACCCGTACTCCAGGTGCAGCCCGACGCCGGTCTCCCGAACGTCCGCGATCTTCGAGAGTGCAATCTTTGCCGCAAGATCGGTGCAGTGGCAGGGGTGAAGGACCGCCGGCCGCACCTCCCGAAAATAGTCGAGGATCCCCTGTATCTGCTCCGGCGGTGCGTCGAGGAGGTGGAACCCGCCGATGACGTCCGCGACCCGGTCCTCGTCGCAGATCTCGCGTGCCTGTTCGACGATCGAGCAGATGCCCGCGTGAGAGCAGCCGGTGATGACGACGAGCCCCTCCGCGGTCTTGCAGGCGAGCGCGGTATCGTCGGCGACGGTGTCGTCCCGGATACCGTCGGGGGTGTAGATGTAGCCGCACGAAGGAGCCTGCTCGAACTCGAACCGCCGCTCGATCTCGCCGAGGAAGACCAGGTTCTCGGTCAGCCAGAGGGGAGCCGCGGTGAGGAGGACCTTCCCGTGCCGGAAGAGTTCCTCGACCGAGAGGTGGCACCCGATCTCCCCGACGCCGTCGCAACTCCGGGTGAGAAACGCGTCGGGATGAGCGAGGAACGTGGGCTCGATCCGCTCGCGGCCCTCGAGGATAGCCTCGGTATGGAGCCGGACGAGGGCGTCGAGACCCCAGGTGTGGTCGAGGTGGCCGTGGGAGATGACAATCTCTTCGACTCGGAGGAGGTCGATCCCCATCTTCCGTGCGTTCTTGACGAGGATGCCCGAGTAGCCGGCATCGAAGAGGACGCGGGTCCCGCCGTCCTCGAGGTAGATCGAGAGCCCGGGTTCCGCGAGGAAGTAGCGGTCGGTGAGGGTGGCGTTATCGACGAGGACCGTCAGCCTCATGTGCAGCGTTCACCCCGGGAAAGGAGGGGCCGGGAGGCGGCCGGCACAACGGCGGCGGAGACCTCGCCCCGGCGGAGAATCGGGGGTGTGAACGGATCCATGCAGATACTGGGAATGTCGGGGTTAAGAAGGTTTCCCGAGGGCGAACTGCTCAGCCCGTTCCCTGAGCGCCCGGTTCATCAGCAGGAACCCGAGATGGGTCGCCCGGAAGGTGCCGGTGAGGTCGACGACGGGCACCAGCAGCCCGGTGAAGACCTCGGCCTGGACGAACCGCGAACCGTCGCCCTCGGGAATGATGGTGAACCGGTGTTCGCCGTCGAAGAGCCCTGCGATCAGGACACGGCCGATCCACCGGAGCTCGTGGTCTTTCGCGACCCGCAGCACCATCGGGGAAAACCGCATGCTCTTCCGTCCCGGGGGTCGGATCTCGACCGAAAGGCGTGTCCCCACCCAGGGTTTCCCCTCGATCGAGAGGATGAACGGGTTCCAGTCGGGGTAGGACGCGAAGTCGGTCAGCACCCGCCAGACGACTCCGGGAGGGGCGTCGATGATGGTCTCGGCCCGGATCTCCCGGACCAGGATCCCGGAGTGTGCCGGCAGGGGGACGGTCATGCTTTCATCACGATCGCACCGGGTGGGCAGGAAGGGAGAAAAGGCTTTCTTCCTCCCGCAAAACCGGGAGGGGGGAAGGCAGTCCGGGAATGGTCGCCACCGCGGCGGCCGGAGAAAAGAAGTCGTCCCCCGTGAAACCAATCTTTGAGAGTGGTACCATGACGGAAACAGGATACGAGACCTTCTCCCCCGGAGATCCGGAGGAACTCGAACCGCTCGGCCTTGCAGCCGGCGCACGGCTCGGGCTCGATCGCTTCAAGGACCTGCAGGAGCGCCACGAACTGGAGGTCATCCTCTACTTCGACGAAGACCTCGCCCGGAACTCGACGCTCGATGCGGACTTCGCGGACTTCCGGATCGTCCCGGTGCAGGCCCGCCCGTTCATGCCTCTCGCGGTCTTCCTGCAGGTGTTGACGGAGCACGATCCGGGGTTTGCAGACCGCATGCGCCGCGAGCCCCCGATAGTCGAGGTCCTGGAGACCGGGACGATCGACCGCTACTCCGGGTGCGTCCAGTGCACACGGCCGTACGTAAAGGGACTGCTGCTGTAACCCGCCGGTCTACCGGCGGGCCGCCCTGCCACGGGCGCCGGGTGTTCGGGGTCCGAGATCGAACTCGGCAAGGATCCGGCGGCAGGTGCAGTGGCTGCCCAGGTGGCAGATGGCGGCCTTCGTCACCTCGAACCGGATCGGAAAGTCGATTCCGGGCAGGATCTCCGGGAGGTCGCCGAACCCGAGCGTGATGTGCGGGGAGTAGTGCTGATACGCAGAGGTCTTCTGGAAACGGCCGAGGCAGTCGACGGATGACGCGGGCGTCTCTCCTGCAAACATCTCCGGTCCGGCCGGGGGCGCAGGATACAGCTTTAATGCGTTCATCACGGTCTTGTGAAAGAGCTGGAGGATCTCCGCCCGGAGGATGTGGAACGCGGAGACGGTCTCTCCCGTGCTTGAGCGGCGTTTCGCGACGGCGTCGACGGTCATCGTCATGGGGGAACACTGCCGGGCAATCCGGTCCACCTTTGCGGTGATCTCCGGGATATCGCCGCTTCTTACCGGGAGCATCGCGACCGAGATGTGCGGGAGGCAGTCCTCTCCATCAAGGCGTATTCCCCCGTCCGGGCTGCCGGCGAGCAGGGTCCGGTTCGCGCCGATCGCCATATCCACGATCGGCCCGGGCGGCAGGAGAACGACATCGATGGCAACCGTATCGGAAAGTTCGTGCATGAGGCCGAACTGGCGGGAGATGTAGAAAAGAGTTTTCCCCGGGATCGGCAGCCCGTTCCGTGACGCCGCCGGTTCACGCCGGACCCCGCTCACCACCTCACGCCGAAGATCGGCTCCTCCTCGACGATGTTCGTGATCCTCCGGACACTCGCCTCCACCGGGACGTCCTTCCCTGCACAGAGTCCCTGTTTGAGTTGTTCGAGGCCCGCAGCCACCGAATCATCCTTCGAACGGACACCGCTTACCGTCATCCTGAACGTCAGCGTCACCAGCCATTGAGTCGTCTCCATCTCTCCCCCTTAGAACGTGGACGGAGTATACCGCCACCGAGTGATAAAGACAGCTCATGAAACCCTCCTGCCCGAAGAGCAAAAAAGGTGGTGGACTGATGGGTGAGAACGGAGAGCAGCACGGTGTTGTGAGCACCCGGATAATGAGGACGTATAGGGAGGTATAGAGCGTTGCAACACGAATGGAGGTATGTTTGCGACCACTCATCCGGTTAATCGATCCGTCACCGGCTCATCCGTATCCCGGAGACAGTATAATTCCGATTGCATAAAAATATTTTTGGACCCATATACCTATCGCATCGTATTATACCCGGCCAGATAGGAGCAGCCATGCACAACGGTTATATATAAACATCAGGAATCTCGGGCTCCGAAGATCCCTACCCAGGAGGAAAGAGAGATGGTCCAGAAGTCCGCGGCTGCTCCCCGGGGGGGCATAAGGAGGCGAGCGATCGGTTGTATCACGTGCGCACTCATGGTAGTTCTGGTGCTTGTTCCGACAATAGCGACTGCGCAGGCCCCGACGGTGTTCGTCTCCAACTACACCGTCACCCCGGCCATTCTGATGCCCGGGGACGAAGGGACGATCACGGTGGTGCTCACGAGCACCGTCCCGGGAGCCACCGGGTCACCGCTCGAGATCCGGCTGGACCCCGGTACCGGAGAGGCGAACACCTCAAGAGAGACGCAGGAGAACGCCTACATCGAGAATGTGCTCTTAAACGGAGAAGGGATCGACATCCTGACGGGGAGTTTCCAGGATATCGGCGAGATCGGCCCCGGCCAGTCCTTCCCGCTCACCTTCCAGATCCGTGCTCCCGGCGAGGAGGGCATCTACTTCCCGGAGGTCTGGGTCAGCGTGCGGGACGGGGCCGATGTACGGTATCCTGTACCGGTGAACGTCAACTCCGCATACGCCCTGATCAAGAAACCCGCGCTCCGGGTGGAGAGGACCGTCCCGGCATCCGTCGACCCGGGAGACCCCTTCAACGTCACGCTCACGCTCTACAACGAGGGCGGGGCAAGCGCAAGCGACATCTCCGTCAACATCAACGCAACCTCCGGCGCGATCACCCCGGGGAACTCGGAGAACTACTTCATCCCCGAACTTGGAGCCGGGGAGGAGTCGGTCCTCGACCTGACTTTCGAGACCGATACCAGCGCACCCCTCGGACTTACACCGATCCTCGTCACCATCGACTACCGGAGCGCCGATCTCGCAGCGTTCCGGCAGGTGGCGACGATCGGTGTTCCCATCGTCGGCCGCGCCGAGATGGGCATCGCCTCCATCAGGACGGAACCTTCCCGGATCACCGCCGGAGACCCCGTGGACCTGACGATCCGGCTTGAGAACACCGGAACGGCGGACGCGGAGTCGGTCCGGGCGACCATTGAGGACCTCTCTCTCCCGGGCTCGAAAGAGGCGTTCCTCGGGACAATAGAGCCCGGCAACGACGGGCCCGCCGTCTTCGCCCTGCAGGCCGGCGAGGCAGGGGAGTTCGACTACACCGTCGCCATACAGTATACCGACGACTACGGGGCGCACACGATCCGGCAGGCCCTGCAGGTCGTCGTTGCGGAGTCAAGCCCGATCCCGGCTATCGCCGCCGCGGCAGCGATACTCATCATTGTCATCGTTGCCGCGGTATTCTGGTACCGGAGACGAAAGGAGGAGTGATTGTCGTGCTTGCAGGCCTCAGGGTCTCCGCATTCCTGGCGTGGAAGTCCATCCAGCGCGGGAGCCAGGGGACGCTCGCCCTCACCATCATGATCGTCGCCCTCATCTTCGTGAACCTGGTCTTCCTCCCGTCGATCATCTCCGGGGTCGTCGAGACCTTCGATACCCAGTCGATCGAGTTCGACTTCGGGAACCTGGTCATCGAGCCCCGCGAGGGCAACCGATATATCGACGGTGTAGCATCTCTCCAGAGGCAGATCGAGCGCATACCGGGGATCACCGGCACGTCCCCGCGGACGGCCGCAGGTGTTACCTACTTCTATAAGGGCCGCAACACCGCAAGCACGCTCTACGGCATAAACCCGGAAGACGAGCGGTCGGTGACCAGGATCGCGGAGTTCATGACCGAGGGGGAGTTCCTCTCGAACGGTGATACCGACGCGATCATCATGGGCGCGACTCTTGCGGGGACGGAGGGAGACGAGGGGGGCGGCCTCCCCACGCTTGAGGGGGTCGTGGTCGGGGACTCGGTGAGGGTGGACTACCCGAACGGCGCAACAAGGACCTACCGGGTGAAGGGGATCTTTGAGACCCAGTCCTTCGGGGTCGATACATCGGCTTTCATCACCGGCCGCGAGATGAGCGGGGTGCTCGGCCTCCACGACCAGGCGTCCGTCATCCTGGTGAAGACCGAAGAGAACGGGAAGGAGGAGGAATTCAAGAGAGAACTGCTCTCCTACGGCATCCAGGAGGAAGTCCGGACATACCAGGAGAAGGCGGGAGGGTTCGTCGATCAGGCGATCCAGAGCTTCAATATCATCAACACGATCTCGACGCTCGTCAGCCTGATCATCGCCATCGTGGTGATCTTTATCGTGATCTTCATCAACACCGTGAACCGGCGACGGCAGATCGGGATCTTGAAGGCGATCGGGATCGACCAGCAGATCATCATCAACTCCTACGTCCTCCAGGTGCTCTTCATCACCACCGCCGGGGCGCTGGCCGGGATAGTGCTGAATGCCGGCGTGACGACCTACCTGACCGCCTACCCGCTCGTCTTCCCCGGCGGCCCGGTCTATCCGGTCGTGGAAGCGTCGGCCATTCTCCGGAGCATCGCAAGCCTCTTTGCGGTCTCGGTGGTGGCGGGGTACATCCCGGCGTGGCGGATAGCGCGGGAGGATATCCTCTCCGCAATCAGGGGGTGAAGGGATGATCGTCGCAGAGGACCTCAGGAGGGTCTACACCATGGGGAGGGTGGAGGTCCGCGCCCTCGGGGGTGTCTCCCTCTCCGTCGCGAAGGGCGAGTTCGTCGGGATAATGGGCGCGAGCGGCAGCGGCAAGTCGACGCTCCTCCATATCCTTGGGCTCCTCGACCGCCCCGACTCCGGCAGAGTCACGATCGACGGGACCGACGTCCTCGCCCTCTCCGACCACCGGCGGACCCTCTTCCGGCTGAACCGGCTCGGCTACGTCTTCCAGGACTACGCGCTGATCGGGGAACTCACGGCACTCGAGAACGTCTACTTAACCTCGCTTGTCCGGGGGGCATCGAAAGCCGAGTATCTCGAACGGAGCGCCGGGATCCTTCGCCGGGTCGGCCTCGGCGACCGGATGGACCACCGGCAGAGCGAACTCTCGGGCGGGGAGCAGCAGCGCGTGGCGATAGCCCGGGCGCTCGTGAACAACCCGAGCATCCTGCTCGCCGACGAGCCCTGCGCGAACCTTGACAGCCAGACCTCGAGGAGCATCCTCGACCTCTTCGCCCGGTTGAACGAAGACCTGGACCAGACGATCGTGATGGTCTCGCACGAGGAGTGGCATAAGGAGTACTTCTGCCGGGTCGTCACCCTGCGTGACGGGCTGATCGAAGAGATAACGGAGTGCAGGCAGGGGCCACGCCCGGACGGGGAGACTTAAATCCCGTCCCCGTTCGGGTGCGGTTGGCCGTACAGGCTGCACCGGAAGGGCTGCGGTAGAAAAACTGACGGCGATATTTTTATATCACTCCCGGCATACAACCCCGGCCGGTGAGAAGTATGCAGGAGATGAAGACGTTCAGGTGCAAGGACCTTGGCCTTGCATGCGAGTTTGAGGAGAATGCAGAGAGCGAGAACGAGTTGATGAAGCGGGTCGAGGGGCATGTTCAGACAGCTCACCAGATGAACCCGGAACAACCGGAAGTGCAGGAGAAGATCCGCAAGGCGATGAAGTGAGGGAGCGGCAGGTTCTTCCGGGATGCACACCCTCGACACAGGCATGGAGCACCACAGGCATTCCCGGAGACACTCGCCCGAGGAAGAGGCCGCACGCCGGCGCTGGCAGCATCCGGAGTCCATCCTTGAGGGGATCGGGCTTGCTCCCGGAGGCACCTTCGTCGATGTCGGGTGCGGGGACGGGTTCTTCGCGCTTCCTGCGGCACGGATCGTCGGGCCGTACGGCCGTGTCTGCGGGATAGATATCGATGCCGGAGCGCTGGACGTGCTCCGGGAGAAGGCCCGCTCCGGGGGTTTCGACAATGTCCTCCTCCACCAGGGGATGGCCGAGGAGATCGTCCTCTGCGACGGATGCGCGGACGTTGTCTTCTTCGGCATCGACCTCCACGACTTCGCCGACCCGGTCCGGGTGCTCGCGAACGCAAAAAGAATGGCGCTTGACACCGGCGTGATCGTCGACGTGGACTGGAAGAAGGAACCCCTCCCCCTCGGCCCGCCGCCCGCAAAGAAGTTCAGCACCGAGCATGCGGCGTCGCTGATGGCGGAGGCGGGGCTGGAGGTCAGGACGGTGGCGGAGTCAGGGCCGTACCACTACATCATCACGGCCGTGCCGGGGCGATAAAAAAAAGGAGGGGTCAGAGTTACTTCAGGTTCGCGATGCTGCCGTAGTCGACGGCGTTTACGAACGCATCGAGGTCCTGCTTGGACCCGTCGACACTGATATAGACCATGAACCGTTCATTGATGCCGACCCAGGTGCCATAGGAGTCCGGTTTGGTGAAGACCTCCCAGGCAGGGTGTCCACCGACCGTTTTCTGCTTGTAGTAGCCTTCAGTCGTCTCGAACGCGACAAGCGAGTCCCACGACTCCCAGTAGCCCACACCGTAGTAGGCTGAGTCCTGGATCATGACCGCTGCCACGGCATCGTCTTTCGTGTAATCACAGGACGCCCAGGTCCACTGGCCGTCATCGGCAGTCCAGGAAGCCCCGACGGCTTCCTCTGCAGTCCAGCCTGCCGGCGCATCGGGCAGGAGCGAAATAAGGGTCTCAAACGAGACCGCGGTTACGCTTCCCTGTGCGGCCCCGGAGACGGTGGTGGTGGCGGCAGGGGTTACCTGCGGTGTGGTCGTATCGGATTCATCCGACGTACAGCCTGCCGTGAGAAGGCAGAGCCCGAGCACAACGAGGAGTGCCGGGAAGATCAGTTTCTGGGGGGATATTCTCATAATGATGCCCTCAGGGAACTTTGAACTCCAGAATATTATTTATAACTTATTGTTTCGCATTACAGGGCGGCAAAAAAGCCCCGAATCTGTTTTTGAGCTCCCACCGATCTCCTCCGGAATGGCCAATCCAGAAATGACCCAGAGATCTCTTCCGGGGTTTTCGGTAAATTATTTACCGGATATGAACAATCATATCGCATGGTTCAGAAAAAGAGTATCTATACAGTCCTGATTGCAGGACTCCTGGCACTGTGCATGCTCGGCGCCGGTTGCACGTCGCAGCCGGCGGAACCGGGAACCCCGACCGCGACGCCCACCCCGGTGGCGACCACGCCGCCCGCGGCGGAAGAGTTTGTCTTTAACGAGACGAACAACAACGAAACCGTCACGCTCCCGGTCGGGAGCGCCATCACCATCAGCCTCGACGAGAACCCGACGACCGGGTACTCCTGGAACGTCACCTCTTCCGCCGGGCTCGAGTACGTGAACGACACTTACATCGCGCCGGAGACCGGGCTCGTGGGTGCCGGAGGGGTGCACGTATGGGAGTATCTCGCTGCCGAGGAAGGCAGCGCCGAGTTCTCTGCGGTCTACAAGCGCCCCTGGGAGAACGTGACCGGAGACGAGACCACATTCTCGATGGCGTTTACCATCGAGTAACCCTCCACCCTCTTTTTACGCATCTCCCCCGTCGCCGTTCCCGAACCGCCGCAAGACTTCTGTTCCCGGCCACGGCCCTCCGTGCGCCCCGTAGACTCGTTCCGGTCCGAAGGCAAGGAGTGTCCGGAGGCTCCTCCTTGCCGCCGCGGGGTCGTCCATCCTGAAGGGCAGCCGGGGCCTCCCTCCGGGAAACAGAGCAGAGAGAAGGTCCCCGACGATAGCGGTGCCGCCGGCAACGAGTACCGAGATCGAGCCGGAAGTATGCCCCGGCGTGGGAACGATCCTGCCCCGCACCCCGAAGGCCGCAAGGTCGGCGATGCCCCTGACAACGATATCGGGCTCAACACCGCCCAAACCGGGAACGGTCTTCCTGCCGCCTGCAAACCTCATCAGGCGCGGGATGAGCCCGGCGGGAAAACGCAGCCCGTCAAACCCGAGGCGCATGGCACCGGCGTCGGCCTCGTGGACGGCGACCGGTGCGCCGGTCAGTTCCCGGAGCGCGTCGGCGCTCCCGTAGTTGTCCGAATGGCCGTGGGTGACCAGGATCAGCGAAACTTCGTCTGGCCTGATGCACGCTCTCCTCATCGCGGCCAGGATGGCCGTCTCATCCCCGGGGTTGCCGGTGTCGATCAGGACCGCGCTCCGGTCCCTGACAACGAACGCGGTGGTCGGGCCGAGCGGCACGGAGATGACCGCCGGCAGGTAGCGAACGGCGACGCTCTCTGTCCTTCGTGCCGGAGCCCGGGTAGCCTGTCCGCTCCCGGCAGAGCTCCCCACACCCGGGTCGGCAGCCGTCATGGCATTCTTACCATGAGATACCCTCTCGCCGCATCAATGATTCGGTCGGGGTGGGGGTGGAGGTGGGGCAACAGCAGGCAGCGGCTCCGGCGGTGTTTCAATACGCATATATATCGCGGAAACCAGGTTGGCACCATGACTCGTGAGAGAGTGACATCACGGCATCTCCTCGTAATCTTCGCGGTTCTTGCACTGGCGCTCGTCGTCCCGGCAGCCGCACAGGAGACCATCCCACGGGTGGTGCAACCCGGTGAGACGATCGAGGTGGGGAGCGAACCGCTCGTCCTCGACCTCATCAACCTCCGCGACCAGGACACATTCAACCCGGTCACTGAACTCCGGTACTACCGGGACGACGACCCCAACAAGCAGGTCGTCAAGGTCATCGGCGTGCCGAACGACGACCGCGTCACGATCGGCACTCAAACGCTCAACGGACAGTACGGGCGGTACTACGCGTACAGTGACGAGGACGGCCTGCTCCAGCAGAACAGCATCATATTCACGCCCGCTCCGACGGCTACGCCCACAGAGGCAACGACAGCCACGGCCACGCAGACGCCCACAGAGACGGCGACAGACACAGCCACGGCCACGACGCAGGCACCGCTCCCGGGACTGATCGCAATCGCCGCAATCGGCATCTGCGGGCTGCTCGCGGCAACGCAGAAGCGATAGACAGGCTCCCGGACAGTCTCGCACTTTTTTCAGGCACGAAGCCATTCCGATTGCAAACCCGGCAACCTTCGGCAAGCAGATCCGCTCGCCGGGAGACACGAAACAGAGAGGGGGATCGGGGTTACGCCGGGTGGTCATCCGGCCACGGGATCTGCTCCTTTAACCCCTTGCGCCGGCAGATACCCTTGACCACGTCGTCCACGATGCCTCCGAGAACCAGCTTGAACCCACTGAATTCGATATTCCACGTCGCACGACGCTCGGTGGCGAACCGGATGGCTCCAGCGGCGTTTCAACACATATAAATATTGCGAAAACAAGTTTGGCATTATGACATGTGATAAAGTAATATCCCGGTATCTCCTCGCGATCCTCGTTGTCCTCGCCCTGGCGCTCGTCGTCCCGGCAGCCGCACAGGAGACCGGCAAACTGATGGTACAACCCGGCGAGACGATCGAGGTGGGGGCCGAACCGATCATCCTCGACCTCATCAACCTCCGCAAAGCGGATACGTTCAACCAGGTCACGGAACTCCGGCTCTACCGGGACGACGACCCCTTAAAGCAGATCGTCCAGGTCATCGGCGTGCCGAACGACGACTACTTCAAGATCAATGTCTACACGCTCAAAGGGAAATACGGCAGGTATTTCGCGTATAGTAAAAACGACGGCCTGATCGAACACAGCAGCATCGTATTCGTCCACGCTTCAACACCCACGGCCACGGAGACCGTCACTACAGCCACGGAGACGCCCACAGAGGCACCGCCGGTCACGACCACGACGGCCCCGACGCAGGCGCCGCTCCCGGGGTTGATCGCGATCGCCGCTCTCGGCATCTGCGGGTTGCTCGCGGCGACGCAAAAGCGGTAGGCAGGCTCCGGTGCGGTGAGGGGTGGGCTCCCTCACCGGCCCGTCCTCCAGGAACGTTCATGAAACCCCTTCTATTCCGGAAAACTTCTTTTCATATCACCCGATAGGCCGGCAGGTCAATGTTATATACACCCGTGCATACTCCCCGCCCGAGGAAGGATTGCCCGTGCAGGATCGTTCCCGGCATCGCCCCCGCCATCACCTCTCCCGGGTCATTTCTCTCATTCGATCGACGTCGGCACAGGAGAGAACGTGCGACCACGCCTGCCGGAGAGTTGTCCGGGAACCTTTCTCCTTCAACAAAAGGGGTTTCCAGTCCGACGCACCGAAAGGGCGGCGGTCGCGGGAAACCCGCTGGAGGCACGAGTGATGAACGAACGTAACCCGTATATACCGGTGCTGGCGCTGATCGCTCTCGCGCTCCTCACCGGTGTCGCAACGGCCGCGGAGCACCAGGTCACCAACGCCTCGGTGGACCAGGTCTATTCAACGGTGATCGACGACCGCATCCTCTGGTCCGACAACCGGACCGGCGACTACGACGTCTACCTCTACAACCTGACCGAAGAGAGCGAGCGTGCGCTCTCGCCGCCGGATACCGATCAGTTCGCAACGGCACTCCCCGCCGGCATGGGGATGAGCACAGACCGGATCGTCTGGGAGGACAACAGGAGCGGGAACCGGGATATTTACCTCTACGACCTCGCCACGGGAGAGGAGACGCAGATCACGAATGAGACCGGCCACGAGATCAACCCCGCCATCGCCGGGGACTGGATCGTCTGGCAGGATGCCCGGAACGGCAACTGGGACATCTACCTCTATGACCTCTCTACTGGACAGGAGACCC
>JAEZIP010000085.1:0-4043 GCA_023436625.1 Methanobacteriota archaeon
GTTTCAAGCATGGCGCCCACTGGGCAAAGCTTATCCACCGACACGGCCAGGTCGCGGGTTACCGATGGAAACTTAGGCAAGGGCTTGATGGCCTCGTCGGCGCTGCCAAACGCGAGCAAGCCGTCCACATCCACCTCTGCCAGCAGCACGGCATGGCCGACCTCAAAAGCCTCTGCGGTGTCGGGATGTATCTGGCCCAACGAAGCAAGCTTGCAATCACCCAGCCATGCTTCGGCGCTGCGGCCTGGGTGGTAATATGCTGCAGCACCTGCTTTGAACTCAACGCCCACAATGCCAAAGCGTGCTAGCAGTGCTTCCACAATGCCCTTCAGGCTGAAGAAATCCTGGTTATCGTCGGCAATACCAATGCACAGTGTCTCTGTCTCGATGGCCGGGGTGGAAAGCGAATACTTACCTCCCAGCTCCAGTGGGTCGCCCTCAGGATTTGGCCGGTAGACCCTGCCTAGCTCAAACAGTCGAACCGACTGGGCTTTTCGGCTCAAATTGGACGCGATAGACCGCAGCATCGCCGGGGCCATCGTGGTGCGCATCAGGCTATAGTCCTCACCGATGGGGTTGAGGATCTGAACGGCGTCACGCAAACAGTCTCCCTCGGGCAGCCCCAGTCGGTCCAGTGCCTGCGGGGCCATGAAGGAATAGCTCAGCGCTTCATTGAGGCCCATGCCTGCAAGCAGGTTGCGCAACTTATAGACCTGCTCCTGACGGCGGGTTCGCCGGCCTTGCAGCGCCTCTCCGGGCGGTGCAATTGACGGAATCGAATCATATCCGTGTATGCGCTGCACTTCTTCAGCGATGTCTGCCCAAGTTTCCACGTCCTGCCGCCATGGCGGCACATCAAGGCTCAGTGTGTCACCGGCCAGTGCTACGCCGAAACCCAGCGTTTCCATGATCTGTACAATACGCTCCGTCACGATCTGCTGGCCCAGGATGCCAGTGATCCGCGGGATCTCAACCTTGAGCTTCCTCGCCTCCTGCACACTGGCCCGGCAATCGATCACGCCAGAAACGATCTCACCGGCGTTCAACTCCTGTATGAGTGTGAGCGCCCGCTCCAGCGCCACTTCCGGCAAAGACTGGGGTAGTGCCTTTTCATAGCGCGCAGAGGATTCGGTGCGTATGCCCAGCGCCCGTGAGGTGAGCCGGATCTGGCTCCACTCGAAGTTGGCGCACTCAAACACTACAGTCTTCGTGTCGTCATAAATGCCGGATTGCTCCCCGCCCATGATGCCAGCCAGGCCCACCGGTCCCTCTCCGTCGGCGATCACCAGCATGGAACCTGTGAGTGTGCGCTCCTTTTCATCCAGCGTCAAGAGCTTTTCGCCGGGGGAAGCGCGGCGCACAATGATTCGATTGCCACGAATCGTGCGGTGGTCAAAGGCGTGCATCGGCTGGCCGGTTTCCAGCATCACGTAGTTCGTGATATCCACGATGTTATTGATCGGGCGCACTCCGGCTGCCGCCAGCACCTGCCGCATCCACAGCGGAGAGGGTTCAATACGCACGTTACGCACGGCCTTCGCCATGTAACGGGGGCAGAGGCTGGAGTCTTTGATTTCCACCTGGACATAATCGGCGATGCTGCCGCCAGCTTCGGTGTAGCCATTGATGGGTTCGCTAAGCTTCTTGCCCAGCACCACGGCGGCCTCGCGGGCCAGCCCTGTCACGCACATGCAGTCCGCTGCGCGATTGGCGGTGATTTTGAAGTCGATCACCGGCTCAGCAATGCCCACAATGGCTTTCACATCACCACCCAGCGGGCAGTCTTCATGCAGGATCAGGATGCCATCCACCTCGGCGCCTTCGTACCAGCCGTCGTCGATGTTCAGCTCTTGCCCGGAGCATAGCATGCCTTCGCTTTCCACACCGCGTA
The DNA here is from genome assembly GCA_023436625.1 of Methanobacteriota archaeon. GTDB lineage: Archaea > Halobacteriota > Methanomicrobia > Methanomicrobiales > Methanoculleaceae > Methanoculleus. The sequence goes on from JAEZIP010000085.1 coordinate 1,892, forward strand.
GCTTGCTGCGCTTGATCTCGATGCCGCCGGGCAGTTTCGAACCGATCATAGCTACTGGCACAACCGCGCCCTCAAACACATTGGTGGCACCGGTTACGATCTGCAACGGCTTTTCACCGCCAACGTCAATGGCGCAGATCTGAAGCTTGTCGGCGTTGGGATGTTTCTCGAGCTTAATGATGCGGCCCACCACCACGTTGGCCACTTCAGCGCCACGATCCTCCACATCCTCCACCTCAAAGCCGCACATGATCATACGGCGGGTGAATTCCTCCACCGGCACATCGATATCCACATATTGTCTCAACCATTTCAATGGAGTTTTCATTTTTTTCACCTCACCGAATCTGTTCCAGGAACCGCAGATCGTTTTCAAACATTGTGCGCAGGTCAGAGATGCCATAACGGCTCACAGCAATACGGTCCAGGCCCATGCCGAAAGCGAAGCCTGAATACACATTGGAGTCAATGCCGCACATGTCGAGCACCTTGGGGTTCACCATGCCGCAGCCCAGGATCTCAATCCAGCCGGTGCCCCTGCACACCCGGCAGCCATCATCCTTACCGTCACACACATAGCAGGAGATGTCCACCTCTGCACTGGGCTCGGTGAACGGGAAGAACGACGGCCGGAACCGCGTCCGGGTCTTTGCGCCGTAGAACTCTCGAGCGAAAATATCCAGCGTGCCCTTCAGATGCCCCATGTTGATACCCTTGTCCACGACCAGGCCTTCCACTTGGTGAAAGACCGGTGAGTGGGTGGCATCCACCTCGTCCAGGCGGTAGACACGACCGGGGCAAATCACGCGGATCGGCACGCCCTTCGCAAGCATGGTGCGGGCCTGCACAGGCGACGTATGGGTGCGCAGCAGCGTGTTTTCGCTCACATAAAACGAATCGTGCATATCGCGGGAGGGATGGTTCGGGGGCAGGTTTAAAAGTGTGAAGTTGAAATGATCCCACTCGATTTCCGGCCCCTCGGCAATCTCAAAGCCCATGCCGATGAAAATATCTTCCAGCTCCCGGCGCACAAGCGACAACGGGTGCAGGTGGCCGGACAGCGGTTTCTTGCCTGGAATGGTGACATCCAGCCGCTCAGCAGCAAGCCGAGCCATCTTTTCAGCCTGCTGCAAGGAGGCCAGCTTTTGGTCCAGCTCCTCCTCCAGCGCAAGCCTGAGGTCGTTGACAAGTTTGCCCATTTTGGGCCTCTCCTCTGCCGAGAGACTGCCCATTGTCCTGAGGATCAGTGTGAGGTCGCCCTTCTTTCCAAGCACCTTGACTCTCAATTGCTCCACATCGTTGGCCGTGGCGGCGTTTGCCAGTGCCGAGCGCGCCTCAGCGGCAATCCGGTCCAATTCCTGTTGCATCATCGCACCCCTTTTCTTAGAAAAACAAAAAGCCCTCGCCCGATATGGGGCGAAGGCATCGCGGTACCACCCAAATTGCCTTTTACAAGGCATCTCATTGAGGCCATAACGGGGCCGCCGTCTGCGCCTACTATTGCTTCAGCGCGCCGCTCCCGGGCGAACTTCTACCGATCCCGTGCTGGCAGCGCTCTCAGCCGGTGCCGCCGCCTCTCTGATGCCGTGGATGCTGGGATACTCTTCCCGATCATTGCGTTTCTAATAGTTTACCAAATGCCGGCAGGAAAAGCAATCCTCATATTCTCCTCAAGGCTGAAATTTTATGCGGTTCACTCATTAATACCGATGCATTGTGATTGTTTGCTTGCCATTGGATACCTCAATGATTGCGTAAGTTTTCACATGCCGGAGGCTTCCGGGGTTCAACAAGGTGATCTCTCCCTGCCTTTCCAGCAGCGGCACATGGGTGTGACCAAAGCAGACAATGTCTGCTCCCACTTCCCTGCCCTTGAACCATAGCTTGTTGAGCGTGATCTTGGCGTCATACAAATGACCGTGGGTTGCAAAAATGATTGCCCCGTCCAGTGGGATCAAGTGCTCCATTTCATCATAGGGCCCGAAGTCGCAATTGCCCCGTACGCGGATGATCTGTCCGTCATAAATGGGCTCCAACAGCGCGCAATCCCGCTGGCCATCTCCCAGGTGCAGGAGCATGTCTGGTTTGCCCGCCTGCCGCACGGCTTCCTGCAGCAGTGACGGGCTGCCTTGGGTGTCTGCCACCACGAGGA
>JAEZIP010000005.1:0-44404 GCA_023436625.1 Methanobacteriota archaeon
GTGCCGCTGTCGGGGTCGTCACTTCACCGGCCTGCTCGATCCCGGTGATCGCGAAGAGGGAGAACCCGGGGGTCGCAGCCCTGAAAGTGACCGTCGTCCCGGCGGCATCCACGACCCACGTCGGGAGGGCCTCCCACGCCGTGCCGTTGTAGTGGTAGAGCACGATATCCTCGGGGGTGAATCCGTGCTCCTCCAGCCACGCGGCCGGGACGGTGAAGGTGATGTTCGCCCCGGTGATCTCCGTAAACCGGGCCGGCACCAGGTCGACGTACTGGTACGGGGTTCCCGGCGCCGGGGGGATCCCGGTCCCCGGGGAGGACTGCTTCCAGCCGGTGATGATGAACGTCTTGATCCCGATCCCGGTGACGGTGACCTTGCTCACGGCGGAGTCGCCACCCACGTTATAGCCGTCCGGTCCGCCCGTCGAGCCGCCACCACCGCCGCCGGCGGACGGCCGGCGAGTCGGGGTCGGGGTGGGGGTCTGCGTCGGCTCCGGCTCCGTAACTGTGATATACCCGCTCCGGGAGAGCATATCGGTGTCTACCGCATTACCGACCGTCAGGTTGACCGTGTAGGTCCCGGCGGCGGCGTAGGTGTGGGCCGGGTTCTGCTCGGTCGAGGTTGCGCCGTCGCCGAAGTCCCAGGTCCATACCGTGGGCGAGCCGGTGGAAGCGTCGGTGAAGTCAACGGCCAGGGGCGCTGTGCCGGAGGTAGGGGTGCCGCTGAAGGCTGCCGTCGGGGCGACAGGGGCCGAAACCGTGATGTAATTGATCTCGCATATGCTGTCGTACCCGCCGGCATTGTATGCCTGCAACGCTACCGTGTAGGTGCCCGGAGCATCATACTCGTGCGACGGGTTCTCTTCTGTCGATCCTGCGGGCTGGAGCCGCCACGTATCGTTCAGGCGGACCATGCCGTTGTCCTCACCGCCCATCATGAGGATGCTCCCGTCCGATAGCACGGCGCTGGTGTGAGCGTATCTTGCATCCCACCCGGCGTCGGGCAACGGTTCCCAGGTTGTGCCGTTATCGGTCGACCGCCACACGTCGTTCTTCACGGATCCGTCATGTCCGCCCATGAGGACGATGCTGTCGTCAGGCATCGTGACCGCCGTATGGAAGGCCCGTGCCGTCCACCCGGCGTGCTCGGTCTGCTGCGTCCATGTTGCGCCGCCATCGTCCGACCGCCACACGTCGTCCTTTAAGCCGCCGCCAAGACCCCCCATGAGGACGATGCTCCCATCCGGCATCGCGACCGCCGCGTGGTCCTCTCTTGGCGTCCAGATGGAGCCACTCGTCGCAACTTCCTCCCACGTCGCGCCGTAATCGGTCGACCGCCAGACATCGTTCACCTGGAGACCGGTGTTGTCCCAACCTCCCATGAGTACGATGCTTCCGTCCGGCAGCGCAACGCTGGTGTGCCAGTGTCTTGGGGTCCACCCGGCACTCTCGTTCACCCGCGTCCACGTTGCGCCGTCATCGTCCGACCGCCAGACATCGTTCTTACGGCCATCGCTGTCAAAACCGCCCATGAGGACGATGCTGTCGCCGACCGCGACCGCCGTATGACCGTATCGCCCCGTCCACCCGGCACTCGCGTTCACCCGTGTCCAGGTTGCGCCGTTATCGGCTGACCGCCACACGTCGTTCCCGGTCGTAAGGCCGCCCGTGGAAGGAAAACCGCCCATGAGTACGACGTTCCCATTCGGCATCGTGACCGCCACAGGGTAACTCCGCTCCGACCACCCGGCGTCGGGCAACTGCGTCCATGCCTGATCGTAGGTCTCGTCGCCGAAGAACCACGCCCACCCGGTCGGGGCGCCGGTCGATTCGTCGGTGAAGGCGACGGTCAGGGGTGCAGTGCCGGACGTCGGGGTGCCGCTGAAGTCTGCTTCTGGCGGGGGAGGGGTGACCGTGATGTAATCGGGCCTGGTTTCCGTATCCGATCCATCCGAGTTGGTGACCGTCAGGCTGACCGTGTAGTTCCCGGTGGAGGAATAGACGTGCGCGGGGTTCTGGTCAGTCGAGGTCCCACCGTCGCCGAAATCCCAGTACCATAAGTTCGGCCATCCCGCTGAAGTATCGGTGAACTGCACCGTGAGAGGCGCCGGGCCGGTGGTCGGCGTGCCGCTGAACGCCGCCGTCGGGGGCGTCGGTTCGACAGCGCTTGCGGTGCCGATCAGCAGCAGAACTGCAGCGATGAGGCACAGTGCCGTCGCAGAAATGTTAATGGAACGTTTTGCCATGAAGTGTTTAGTAAATTCATGAACGATAAGCATTCTGGTTTTGTGTTGCGTATTGGGCGGCAGATGGGCTTCAGATGCGCATGTAAACGTCAGAAATTGCCGATAGCCGTGCAATCGTGTGTCTTCTCCGCACAGGATCGGGATCGGAAAAGAGGGGAGTTCCGCTCCCTCTCACCGCATCAGTCGTAGTCCTTGAACAGCGCCGGGTTCTGCCGGTGCATCCACCAGCGCCGGACCAGGTAGCCTCCGGCGGCGAGCACCAGGACGACTCCGGCGACAAGGGCGACGGTCCCGAGGGGGAACTCGGGTGCCGGTTGCCCGGCCGGTGCGGCTGTGGTCTGCGTCGCGGTGGGTGCCGCTACCGCACGCGACGTCGTCGTCGCTGCTGTCGGCGTCGTCTGTGCCGTGGTCGGGGTCGTCACGGCCTCGGCCTGCTCGACCCCGCTGATCGCAAAGAGGGAGAACCCGGGGCTCGTTGCCCTGAAGGTGACCGTCGTCCCGGTGACGCTCTCGATCGTGGTCGGCAGCGCCTCCCACGCCGTGCCGTTGTAGTGGTAGAGTACGATATCCTCGGGAGTGAATCCGTGCTCCTCGAGCCACGCAGCCGGGACGGTGAAGGTGATCGTTGCCTCGGTGATCTCCGCAAAGCGGGCCGGCACCAGGTTGAAGTACTGGTAGACGATGCCCGGTGCCGGAGGTATCCCGGACCCCGGCGAGGACTGCTTCCAGCCGGTGACGATCAGCCCGCCGATCCCGGTGCCGTCGACGTCGACCTTTTTCACGGCGGAGTTCCCGCCCACGTTCGCCTGGTTGGTCGTGGGAGTCTGCACGGGGGTAACCGCCGGGGTATCCCAGCCGCCTTCAATCGGCGGCTGAACCGTGATATACCCGGTCTTCTGCATGCTGTCGTACCCCGCGGCGTTGTACGCCTGCAGCGCTACCGGGTAGGTGCCCGGAGCGGTATAGGTGTGCGTGGGGTTCTCTGCCGTCGACCCGGCGGGCTGGAGCCGCCAGGTGTCGTTCCCGAGCGACATGAAGGGAAAACCGCCCATGAGCACGATGCTTCCGTCCGGCAGCGCGACGCTGCTGTGCATGAATCTCAGGAGCCACTCGGCGTTTGCGTTCGCAAGCGTCCACGTTCTGCCGCGGTCGGTCGACCGCCACACGTCATCTGCGCCTATGAAGCCGCTCTCATCTATACCGCCCGTGAGCACGATGCTCCCGTCCGGCATCGCGACACAACTTTGCCCGAGTTTTGCCGGCCACCCGGCATGCTCGGTCTGCAGCGTCCATGTGGCTCCGCCATCGGTCGATAGCCAGGTGTCGTTCATCGGACCGCTGTAATCGTCCTCGCCGCCCATGACTGCGATGCTCCCGTCCGGCATCGCGACGCTGCTGTGCAAGGCTCGTGCCGACCACCCGGCGTCGGGCAACTGCGTCCAGGTTGCACCGCCGTCGGTCGATCGCCAGATGTCGTTCAGCATCCAGCCGTCATCATCCAGGCCGCCCATGAGTACGATGCTCCCGTCCGGCAGCGCGACGCTGCTGTGGTAGCCTCTCCCCGTCCACCCGGCATGCTCGGTCTGCAGCGTCCATGTCGCGCCGCCGTCGGTCGATCGCCAGGTGTCATTCATCGGGCCGTTGTCATCGCCAACACCGCCCATGAGGACGATGCTTCCGTCCGGCAGCGCGACCGCCGTATGTAAGCCTCGCTCTGTCCACCCGGAACTCCCGTTCACCTCCGTCCAGTGAGCGCCGCCGTCGGTCGATCGCCACGTATCGTTCCGCATCTGAGCGCCGAACAGGTCGACGCCGCCCATGAGTACGATGCTGCCGTCCGGCAGCGCGACGATGGCGGGATATAACCGTGCCGGCCACTCGGCCGCGTCGGTCTGGTTTGTCCACGCTCCGCCGTAGGTCTCGTCGCCGAAGAACCATGCCCACCCGGTCGGGCTGCCGGTGGAGGTGTCGGTGAACCGTACAGTCAGGGGTGCGGTGCCGGAACGCGGCGTGCCGCTGAAGTCTGCCGTCGGGGCGACCGGTGCGGTGGAGACCGTGATGTAATCGATCCGGCGCATACAGTCGTATCCTCCGGCATTGTACGCCTGCACCGTCACCGAATAGGTGCCCGGAGCGGTATAGGTGTGCGTGGGGTTCGCTGCCGTCGACCCTGCGGGCTGGAGCCGCCAGACGTCATTGAAAACGGCGGTCCCGTTAAAACCGCCCGTGAGTACGATGCTTCCGTCCGGCGCCGCGACGCTGGCGAACATGCTCCTTGCCGGCCACCCGGTATCCGGCAGCTCTGTCCACGTTGCTCCGCCGTCGGTCGACCGCCATGCATCGTTCTTCCAGGCACCGTCATGACCGCCCATGAGCACGATGCTGCCGTCCGGCATCGCGACGCTGGTGTGATACCGTCTCCCCGTCCAGTCGGCGATTTCGGTCACCCGGGTCCATGTTGATCCGCCGTCGGCCGATCGCCAGGCGTCGTTTCTCCAGGTGCTTTCGTCGTCACCGCCCGTGAGGAGGATGCTTCCGTCCGGCATCGTGACACAGGCGTGACCGATTCTTGCCGTCCACCCGGCGTGCTCGGTCTGCCGCGTCCACGTCGTGCCGCCGTCGGTCGTTCGCCAGGTGTCGTTCATGTAGGCGCTGCTCTCATTCAGGCCGCCCATCAGCACGATGCTCCCGTCCGGCATCGCGACGCTGCTGTGGAATTCTCTTCCCATCCACCCGGAACTTGCGTTCACGAGCGTCCACGATGCGCCGTTATCGTCCGACAGCCATGTGTCGTTCCTGAGGCTAACCCCGTCATACCCTCCCATGAGCACGATGCTCCCGTTCGGCAGCGCAACACTGGTATGCAGGGATCTCGCCGTCCATCCGGAGCTCACATTCATCAACTCCCAGTGAGCACCGCCGTCGGTCGACCGCCAGGTGTCGTTCAACGGATCTTCTTCATCGTCCAGACCGCCCATGAGGACGATGCTCCCGTCCGGCATTGCAACGCTGTCATGCAGGAATCTTGCCGGCCACCCGGCCGCGTCGGTCTGCTGCGTCCAGGCTTCGCCGTAGGTCTCGTCGCCGAAGAACCACGCCCTGCCATCCGGATCGCCGGTCGATTGGTCGGTGAAGTCTACGGTCAGGGGTATGACACCGGAGGTCGGTGTGCCGCCAAACGCTGCTTCCGGGGCGGCGGCGCTCGCGGTGCCGATGAGCAGGAGGACTGCAATGAACAGGCACAGCGCCATTGAGGGAATGTTCATTCGACGATCATCCATATGGAAGGAAAAAAATTTTTATTGGGATAAACATTCCGATTTTTAATTCCGGCCAGTATGGGGTATTCAGGGCCTGATTTGCCCTTTAATGGCCACGGGCCGCCGGATGGAGCGTGGTATACAGTTCCCGTCTTATATCGGGTTTCGATCAAAAATGGTTGAATGTTTTCCACGTCATGTCGCGTCAATCGTATTCCCGGAAGAGCGCCGGGTTCTGCCGATGCATCCACCACCGCCGGACCAGGTAGCCTCCGGCGGCGAGCACCAGGACGGCCCCGGCGACAAGGGCGACGGTCCCGAGCGGGAACTCGGGCGCCGGCCCGCCGGGCGGAGCGGCTGCGGTCTGCGTTGCGGTGGGCTCTGCGACCGCCTGTACGGTGGTCTGTGCCGCTGTCGGGGTTGTCACTTCACCGGCCTGCTCGATGCCGCAGATCGCGAAGAGGGAGAACCCGGGGGCCGCGGCCCTGAAGGTGACCGTCGTCCCGGCGGTGCTCTCTATCGTCGTCGGGAGGGCTTGCCACGCCGTGCCGTTGTAGCGGTACATCGCGATCTCTTCAGGGGTGAATCCGTGCTCCTCCAGCCACGCGGCCGGGACTGAGAAGGTGATGTTCGCCCCGGTGATTGTCTCAAACCGGGCCGGTGTCAGTTCGACGTACTGGTACGGGACTCCCGGCGCCGGGGGGATGCCGGAGCCCGAAGAGGACTGTACCCGTCCGGTGACGATGAATGTCTTGAGCCCGGTGCCGGTGACGTTGACCTTGCTCACGGCGGAGTCGCCGCCCACGTTATATCCGTCCGGCCCGCCCGTCGAGCCGCCGCCACCGCCGCCGCTGTAGACCGGCCGGCTGGTCGGGGACGGAGTTGCGGTTGGGGTTGGAGTTGTAGTTGGGGTTGCGGTTGGGGTCGGTGTCGGTGTCGGGTCCGTGACCGTGATGGAGCGTTGCGTGGCATCGTAGCCGACGGCGTTGAATGCCTGCAGGGCTACCGGGTAGGTGCCTGCAGCCGTGTAGGTGTGCGAGGGGTTCTGAGCCGTGGATCCGGCGGGCTGGAGCTGCCAGACATCGTTCTGCCGGGTGCCGTCATAACCGCCCATGATTACAATGCTCCCATCCGGCAGCGCGACGCCGGTCTGATAGTACCTTTTCGTCCACCCTGCATCGGGCAACTGCACCCATGTCTCTCCGCCATCGGTCGACCGCCACACATCGTTCAGGCGCCCGCTGTCGGCAAGCCCGCCCATCACGAGGATGCTTCCGTCCGGCATCGCGACGCTGGTGTGGGTTGCTCTTGCCGTCCATCCGGGACTCGCGTTCACCAATTCCCAGTGTTCGCCGCCGTCGATCGACAGCCAGGTGTCGTTCTTATAGCCGCTGCCGTCCTCCCCGCCCATGAGGACGATGTTTCCATCCGGCATCGTGACGCTGGCGTGAGCATGCCTTGCCGACCACTCGGCGTGCCCGGTCACCTGTGTCCATGTCGTGCCGTTATCGTCCGACCGCCACACGTCGTTCTGCCGGGTGCCGTTAGTACCACCCATGAGCACGATGCTTCCGTCCGGCAGCGCAACGTTGGTGTGCCCCTCTCTTGCCGTCCACCCGGCATTCGGAAGTTGCGACCATGAGGCTCCGCCATCGTCCGACCGCCACACGTCGTTCAGGTAATTGGTGCCGTCATGCCCGCCCATGAGCACGATGGTGTTGCCTATCGCAACGCTGGTGTGGTAGAGTCTTGCACCCCACCCGGAACTCGCGTTCACCCGCGTCCACGCTGCGCCGCCATCGTCCGACCGCCAGGTGTCGTGAAAGCGGTTGCCGAATCCATCTATCCCGCCCATGAGGACGATGCTTCCGTCCGGCATCGCGACACTGGTATGACCATCCCGTGCCGTCCACCCGGAACTATTGTTCACCGGCGTCCACGCCTGATCGTATGTCTCGTCACCGAAGAACCACGCCCACCCGGTCGGTGTGCCGGTCGAGTCGTCGTCGAAGGAGACGGTCAGGGGCGCTGTACCGGTGGTCGGCGTGCCGGTGAACGCGGCCGTCGGACCGGCCGGTGCGGCGGAGACCGTGATGTATTCGGTTCTGGTGCTTGTGTCGCTCCCCGCCGCATTGCTGGCTGTCAGGCTGACGGTGTAGGTCCCAGCGGCGGCGTAGGTGTGCGTGGCGTTCCTCTCCGCCGCGTCTGTGGTGTTGTGCCACGTGCCGTCGCCGAACGACCAGTTCCAGACGATCGGCGAACCTGCCGAGGTGTCATTGAACTGTACGGCGAGCGGCGCGGTGCCGGAGGTCGTGTTGGCGGTGAACGCGGCCGTCGGGGCGACCGGGGCCGTGACCGTGATGATCTGTCGCGTGGCGTTGTATCCGTCGTCGTTGTATGCCTGCAGCGTTACCGTGTAGGTGCCCGGGGTGGTGTAGGTGTGCGTAGGGTTCCGGGCGTTTGATCCTGCGGTTTCAAGGCGCCAGACCTCGTTCGTGCCGCCCAGCCCGCCCATGATTACGATACTCCCGTCCGGCAGCACGACCGCCGTATGGAAGGCCCGTGCCGGCCATTCGGCGTGCTCGGTCACCTGCGTCCAGGTGGCTCCGCCGTCAGCCGACCACCAGGTGTCGTTCGTCGGGTTGTTGTCATACCCGCCCATGAGTACGATGCTTCCGTCCGGCATCGCGACGCTGGTGTGGCCCTGCCGGTTCGACCATTCGGCGTGCACGGCCACCCTCGTCCAGGTTACGCCGTAATTGTCTGATCGCCAGACGTCGTTATCCCCGTTGCGGCCCATGAGTACGATGCTCCCGTTCGGCATCACGACGCTGGAGTGGCCGTGGCGGTACGACCATTCGGCGTGCTCGGCCACCCGCGTCCAGGTTGCGCCGTAATTGTCTGACTGCCAGATGTCTTCATAGTCGTTGCCGTCTTGGTCCCTACCGCCCATGAGTATGATGCTCCCGTTCGGCATCACGACGCTGGTGTGGTCACATCTTGCCAGCCAGGGGGCATTATTTATAACCCTCGTCCAGGTTGCACCGCCGTCGGTCGACTGCCAGACGTCGTGATAAGCATCGGGCCAAGAATCCTCCCCGCCCATGAGTATGATGCTTCCGTTCGGCATCACGACGCTGGTGTGACCTTGCCGCCCCCACCCGCCGAAGGGACTGTTCGCAATCTTGTCCCACGTTGTGCCGTTATCGGCCGATCGCCAGACGCCGGAATTCCCGGAGCCGCCCACGAGTATGATGCTTCCGTTCGGCATCACGACGCTGGTGTGATCGTATGTCGACCACCCAGCGCTCCCGTTCATCTGCTCCCACGGCGTGCTGTTATACGTCTCGTCGCCGAAGAACCACGCCCACCCGTCCGGTGTGCCGTCTGATTCATCGGTGAACTGTACAGTCAGGGGCGCTGGCCCGGAAATTGTGTTGCTGCTGAACGCCGCTTCCGGTGCGGCGGCGCTTGCGGTGCCGATCAGCAGCAGGGTTGCAGCGACCAGGCACAGCGTCATCAATGGAATGCTTTTCGAAGGATTCCCCATATGCTATTAGAAGGAAGTAAGCATCTATATGAGTTCGGTTTTGTTACCGGGGATCTGGCCATATCTCCTTTAAATAGATCGGGATTATCGGGCTATGCCGGGCGTGCGATCCCTCGTTCACGCCGGATCCGGATCGAAAGAGGATGAGCGTTTTTCCGTCTCTCACCGCACCAATCGTAGTCCCGGAAGAGTGCGGGGTACTGCTCCAGCGCACGACACCGCCGTCCCCGGCGCCCCCGGACCCGTGCGGCATCCGGGCCCAAAGAATGAGGTATAAATCCCCCGGGTGCGGTACTACAATTATGAGAACCCGGCCGCGGGCATGGCCGCACGCGGCGGCAGCCGCCCCCGGGCCGGGAAACCTGCGTTTACGCCGATACGGGCGGGTGCCGGGCCCAGGATGCGAGTGAGACCATGAGCGAACCCTTAAGCGTGTTGTTGATCGGGAAGAGCACCGGCAATCTCGGGGAGATGCTTTGCGAGTGCGGGCGCGAGGTTGAGTTGATCCACTGCGAGCGTCCCGAAGACGGGCTTGCTCTGGTATCGGAGGACGGAATCGACGTGGTGCTCCTCGACCTCGATCTCGCGGCCGGGCAGGGGACGGCGATCTTCGACCGCCTGCGGGAAGCGGCGCCCGACATCCCGATCATCGTGCTCACCGCGGTGGGAGACGACCCCGCCGCGCTCCGTGCGATACAGAACGGCGCGCAGGACTACCTCGTCAAAGAGAAGACCGACAGCGAGTTGCTCTGCCGGGCCGTCAGGTACGCACTGGAGCGGACGCGGGTGGAACTCGCGCTCCGGCACTCGGAGACGATGTACCGGAGGCTGGTCGAGAACCTCAACGAAGGCGTTCTCGCCGTGGACGAGACCGGTATCATCACCTTCGCAAACCCGCGCATGGAGGAGATCCTCGGTTGCCCTGCCGGAAGCCTGATAGGGTCGCCGGTCACCGGGCTCTTCGACGGGACCGTTTCTGCCGCCGGACATCCGTTCTGCTGGCTGACCGACCGGAGGCAGGAGTTCGAACTGGACCTCCTCCACAGCGACGGGAGAAGCGTCCACGCGCTCGTGGTCACGTCACCGATCATCGATACCGCCGGCGCCTTTGGCGGATGTCTTGCCGGGGTGCTCGACATCACCGGCCGGAAGCGTGCGGAGGAGGCGCTCAGGCAGAGCGAGCAGAAGTACCGGCTCGTCGTGGAGAGCCTCAGCGAGGGGATATGGGTGATCGACCGGGACGCCTGCACGTCGTTTGTCAACCCCAGGATGGCGGAGATGCTCGGTTATGCTCCCGAGGAGATGATTGGAAAGTCCCTCTATTCGTTCCTCTCTCCCTCCTGCGGTGCCGCGATGCGGGACCGTCTGAACTGCCGGAGAGACGGCACCCGGGAGCAGTACGAGTGCGAGTTCGTCCGGAAGGGAGGCGACCGGATCACCGCGCTGATGATAGCGTCCCCGTTCACCGATGAGTCCGGAGAATTCCGGGGCTCTATTGCCGGCGTTATGGATATCACCGAACGAAAACGGGCGGAAGAGGAGATCCGCACCCGGAACGAGCAGCTCATGGTACTCAACCAGGTGGTCGGGGTTTCGGCCGCCTCCCTCTCTCTTGCCGAACTCCTGGAGGAGTCGCTCGAGAAGACGCTCGAATTGATGGGGCTCCATGTCGGCATCGTCTACATGCTCGATGCCGAGCGCAAGCGGGCCCTGCTGCAGCACCAGAGGGGGCTGCCCACATCGTGCATGTCCCGGAGCCGCATCATCAAGGTCCACCACTGGCCGTTCAACTTCATCTTCATCGCCGGCCAGCCCCGCTACATGCAGCGGCAGCCCGACCTGAGTTCCATCGAGGCCAGCATACTCGAGGAGCTCGAGGTATCGGCGCTCGCCTGCATCCCTCTCATCGCCGAATCGGTCGTTGTCGGAGCGGTTTATGTCGGCAGCAGGACGAAGGAATCCTTCTCCCGCGAGGAGATGACGCTTCTCGAGATGGTGGGAAAGGAGATCGGATCGGGTATCCTCAAAGGGATGCTGCACAAGAAACTGGAGGCGGCGAACCGGGAGGCGAACCTTTACCTGGATATCATGACGCACGATATCAGGAACGCCGAGAACGTCTCGGGTCTCTATGCCGATCTCCTCACCGAGATGCTGGAGGGTGAGGGCGCGCTGTATGCGAGGAAGATCCGGAGCAGCATCGAGAGAAGCGCAGAGATCCTCGGGAACGTCACCACCATCCGCCGCATTCACCACGACTCGCCCGACGTCGGGCCGGTCGACCTCGATCTCGTCATCAGGGAGGAAGTCGCCGCCTTCCCGGACGTTGCGATTGAGTTTTCGGCCAGCCATCGCCAGGTCTGGGCGGACGATCTCCTCTCCGAGGTCTTCGCCAACCTTATCCGGAACGCCGTCAAGTCCGGCGGTCCGGGGGTCAGGATCGCCATCCGGGTGGACGATTACGACGGCGAGAACGCGCTGGTCTCCGTCGAGGATACCGGGCCGGGCATTCCCGACGGGATGAAGGAGTCGATCTTTTCCCGGTTCGAGCGGGGATGGGTCGGGGGGTGCGGCGACGGGCTCGGGCTCTTCATCGTCCGCACCCTCGTCGAGCGCTACGGCGGCACCATCCGCGTGGAAGACCGGGTGGAGGAGCGGCAGGATCTCGGTGCGGCGTTCAGGTTTACCCTCCGCGAGGCCCTCCCTACCGGGGGCGACGAAGACGACGAGTATCCGGATGGGGAGGAATACGAGTAAATCCCCGGCTCTGTCCGAAGAGTCTCCCCGGTCCCGGGTCAGGAGCGACGTGTCGTCGGCTTTACGTCGGAGCAAGGGCTGACGTTTCGCACTGATAGCAAAAGTTTTAAGGCACACGGTCACTATTTAGCGTCGTGGCATCTGTATACGTCCGGGTTACCCAGTTATTTACTTCGATCACGATCTGCCTGCTTGCGGCGCTGATCGGGTCGATCTTCACGACACCAGCAGTCCCGACATGGTACGCCGCTCTTGCGAAACCCGAACTGAACCCTCCTGCGTGGGTCTTCGGTCCCGTATGGACGGTGCTCTACATCCTCATGGGCATCGCGCTCTATCTTGTCTGGAGCAGGGGATGGGGACAGAAGAACGTACGCGTCGCTATGGCGATCTTCGGCATCCAGCTGGTCTTAAACGTCCTCTGGTCGTACCTCTTCTTCGGACTGCAGGCGCCGTACTTCGCTTTCCTCGAGATCGTGCTCCTCTGGATTGCAATCCTCATGACGATAGCCGCCTTCTACCGGGTATCGGTATCCGCGGCGGTGCTCCTCGTCCCTTACCTTCTCTGGGTGAGTTTCGCGGCCTACCTCAACTACGGCATCTACGTCCTCAATCCGTGAGGACGCTCACTTTTTTTCGATCTGCCGCCAGACGTGGGCGAAGCGCTGGAATGCGGTGTAGTGCCCGAGGACGCCGAATATGACGAGAAGCCACCCGAGGTAGTTCAGACCGTAGATCTCTCCCGGAAGCAGCACCGTGAGCACGCCGGCGATGATGATCAGCACCAGGCGGTCTGCCCGGCCGAGAATGCCCCCGTAAAACCTGCCCACCCCGACGGCCTGCGCCTGAGTGCCGAGGTATGAGGACATCAGAACCCCGGTCAGCGCGAAGACGCCGATCGGCCAGGGTGCGGCGCCGCCCGCAAAGATCCCGGTGATGATGAAGATGTCGGCGTACCGGTCGATGACATGGTCCAGGAAATCCCCGCGGAGGCCCGCGATCCCCATGTCCCGGGCGAGCGCTCCGTCAAGCGCGTCGAAGACGGCGTTGAAGACGACCATGACGACGCCGAGCACGACCCCCCCGGCATAGAACGCAATACCGGCAAGTATCGAAACAAAAAATGATGCAATCGTCAGCCCGTTCGGGGTGACCCCGATCTTTCTTGCCAGGTTCACCACGGGCTGCACGATGCCCTGCACATGCGGCCGGAACTGATCCAGTGTCATCTGCCGGGCTCCAGGTAGTCGGTCCAGTCGATGGACCCGCAGGACGGCGGGAGTTCTCCCCGGATAACCTGCTCGATCCGGTCTGCACATTCGCCGATGGAGAGATCGGTCGTATCAATCTCAAAGACGTGATCTTTTGGGTGTTCCTCGAGCGTCTCGATCAGGATGACGTCGAGCGCCTCCGCCTCGACGTTCTCCGCGACCTTCCCCTCCGGGTAGTTCCGCGGGCTGAGACGTTGCCGCAGGATGTCGGGACGGCACCGGAGCACCACCACCCGGTCGCAGGGGAGGAGGTGCGCGAGGTGCCCCTCGACAAGCCCGTCGACCGCCTCGAACTCTTCCACCCACCGGTCGACGTCCACCACCAGCGTCTGGCGGGAGCAGTCCTCCTCGATGATGTAGGGCCGCACCGTATCGGCCAGGCGGATGACCGGGTAGCCCCGCCGCTCGAGTTCGGCCGCGATGGATGTCTTCCCTGTTCCCGGCGTGCCGGTGATGCCCGTCATCATAAGTCTTTGATCGCCTCGAGGAATCGAATGTTTTCCCAGTCTTCGCCGATGCTGACCCTGATGAAACGGTTGCCGAGCCCCGGGAAACCGGTGCAGGATCGGACGAGGACGCCCTTCGCCGCGAGGCGTTCCGTCGCCTCGTCCCCGGTGTGAGGAGCGACGTCTATCATAACAAAGTTTGCGTCCGAGGGATACGCCTTAAACGGGATCTCATCGAGGAACCGCTGCCTCCACTCCCGGATGTGGTCGCGGGCTTCAAGCACCCGGTCGGGGTCGGTAAGCGCCCCGGCGGCCGCCGCGAGAGAGACCGAGTTCAGCGCAAACGGGGTCGCCGCCCGGTGGTAGAACGGTTCCAGCCACCCGGGGACGAAGGCGTAGCCGACCCGCAGCCCGGCGAGGGCGAAGATCTTCGACATCGTCCGCCCGAGGACCAGGTTCTCGTGCCGCCGCATGAGGGGGCGGTAGTCAAGTTCCGCAAAGTCGACGTAAGCGTTGTCGAGGAAGAGCAGCCCCTCCATCCCCTCGAGGATCTCCTCGACCGCCTCCGGCGGGACCGAGTTCCCCGTGGGGTTGTTCGGGGTGCAGAGGAAGGCGAGTTTTGCCCCCCGGCATGCCTCGATGAATCCCGCCGTATCGACCGAGAAGTCCTTCTCCCGGCGGGGGACGCTCACGACCCGGGCACCGTGCGCCGCGGCCGCGAGCCCGTAGAAAGAGAAGGTCGGGGTCGAGACGACCACCGTCTCCCCGGGCTCGACGACCGTCCGGATCACCGTCTCGATGACGCCGTCCATCCCTGCGCCGGTGACGAACCGGTAGTCGCCGTGGTAGCGGCGGAGGGCCTCGACGAGCGCCGACGCCCGCTCGTCCGGGTAACGGTTGATCGTCCGGAGAGCGGTTGTCGCCGCTTCGATTGCGGCGGGCGAGGGCGGCCGGGGGCTCTCGTTGCTCGCGAGGCGTGCCACCCGGTCGATGCCGTGCTCCCGCGCGACGTCCTCCGCCTTCTTCGCGTAGGAGTATCCCGTCGCGCCCGAAAAGCACGCCCTAATCAAGTGCCGCATTGATGACACCGAGAGCCGCGTTGATCTCTTCGTCCGTGATCACCAGCGGGGGGATCAGGCGGAGATTCCCGTCGGCTGCGCAGTTGACGAGCACCCCGTGCTCGGCGCAGGTGCGCTGGATCTCCGCGCACCGGTCGCCGACCGTGATGCCGATCATCAGGCCGCGGCCCCGCGGGTTGTGGGGGGCAAGGCCTTTCATGAACCGCTCGCCCTTCCGCGCGACGTCGGGGAGGACCTCCTCGATGACGCCGATCGTTGCGAGTGCCGCCGCACAGGCGAGCGGCCCTCCGGCGAAGGTGCTCCCGTGCTCGCTCCTGCCGAACTCGAGCCCCTCGCGGGCGACGAGCGCGCCGATGGGGAATCCGCTCGCAAGCCCTTTTGCGAGCGTGACGATATCGGGGACAACACCGGTGTGCTGGACGGCAAGCCATTTCCCCGTCCGGCCCATCCCGGTCTGCACCTCGTCGACGATCATCAGCGCGCCGGCATCGTCGCAGATATCCCGGATGCCCCGCAGGTAACTGTCGGGCGGGATCAGGACCCCTGCTTCTCCCTGGATCGGCTCGACGAAGACACCCGCGGTATCCTTATCGACGGCGCTCTGGAGGGCGTCGAGGTCACCGTAGTCCACGAAGGTGCAGGCGGGAGAGAGCGGCTCGAACGGTTCCCGGATCGCGGGTTTGTGGGTGACGGCGAGCGACCCGCAGGTCCTGCCGTGGAACCCGTGGATGAACGCGACGAACTTCTTTTTCCCCGTCCGGACGCGGGCGAGTTTTATCGCGCCTTCATTCGCCTCCGCGCCGGAGTTCGAGAGGAACGCTTTGGATAGTCCCGTGATCCCCACCAGTTTCTCCGCAAGTTCCGCCTGGTTCGGGACGTAGTAGAGGTTCGAGCAGTGGATCAGCCGGTGAGCCTGGTCGCAGATCGCCTCTACCACCTTCGGGTGGCAGTGGCCGGTGCTGCAGACCGCGATCCCGGCCACGCAGTCGATATACTCCCGTCCCTGGTCGTCCCAGACGCGCGACCCCGCACCGCGGACGATCTTCATCGTCCGGGAAAACGCGGGCATGTAGTAGCGAGCATCAAGTTCCCGTGAATCTTCTTCCATGATGTAGTCGCGGGCATTACCCTCCCGTGATTTTTGTTCCATATTCTTCCTCACTCGTACTCGATCGTCGCGGGGGGTTTGGGGGTGACGTCGTAGACGACCCGGGCGACACCGGGGATCTCGGCGGTGATCCTGGTCGCTATCCGGCCGAGGGTGTCGTAGGGCAGGAGCAGGGGGTCGGCGGTCATGCCGTCCCGCGACTGGACTGCCCGGACCGCAACGATCCAGCCGTGCAGCCGGATGTCTCCCTTCACCCCGGTCCCGAGGCCGAGAAGCGCGGCAAAGCACTGCCAGGGATGGAACTTCTCCACCAGGCACTCCTCGACGATGGCGTTTGCCTCCCGGACGATCGCGATCTTCTCCCTCGTCACCTCACCGAGCACCCTGACGGCGAGCCCCGGTCCCGGGAAGGGCATCCGGTGCTGGATCTCCACGGGAAGGCCGAGCCCGCCGGCTACCTCGCGGACCTCGTCCTTGTAGAGGTCGGCCAGCGGCTCGATGATACCTTTGAACTCGATATCGAGGGGCATGCCTCCCACGTTGTGGTGGCTCTTGATGCCCCCTTCGCTCTCGATGCGGTCGGGATAGATGGTTCCCTGGAGGAGCATCGTCGCTCCCGTCCGCTTTGCCTCCCGCTCGAAGATCCGGATGAACCTCTCACCGATGACTTTGCGCTTCTCTTCGGGGTCCGTGACGCCTGTGAGCGCCTCGAAGAACTCATCCGCCGCATCCACGACACGGAGGTTTACGTCGGCAAAGAGGGACCGAATCCGCTCGGTCTCCCCCTTCCGCATGAGGCCGGTATCCACGTATATCGGGACGAGCGCGTCGCCGATGGCACGGGCGGCCAGTGCCGCGCAGACCGACGAGTCCACGCCGCCGGAGAGTGCCATCACGACTTTATCAACACCTGCAGCATCGCGTATCTGCCGGACTGCCTGATCGATAAACTTCTCAACGTTTATCATTTTGCTGTCTCACCTGGTCTCTGAAGTTGATTTATTCTTTTTGCATGCATCTACGAAGCCGATGTAGGGCGGGGAGGGGTTTGTGGGGCTCGATCTGAACTCGGGGTGGAACTGTGTCGCGAGGTAGAAGGGGTGATCCGGGAGTTCGCAGACCTCCATCCGGTTCCCGCAGGTGCCCGAGAAGACGAGGCCGGCGTCTTCGAGACCGCCGATGAACTCGGGGTTCACCTCGTAGCGGTGGCGGTGCCGCTCCACGATCGCGGTCCTCCCGTAGAGATCGGCCACCCTCGTCCCTTCTTTGAGGACGACGTTGCAGTTCCCGAGGCGCATCGTGCCGCCGAGATCGGAGACGTCCTCCTGTTCGGGGAGGATGGCGATGACGTGCGTTCCCGCCCCCATCTCTTCGCTCGTGGCGTCGCCGATGTCGAGGACATGTCGGGCATACTCGATGACCGAGAGCTGGAAGCCGAGGCAGAGACCGAGATAGGGGATTTTGTTCTCGCGGGCGTACTGTATCGCCCGGATCTTGCCTTCGATCCCGCGTTTTCCGAATCCTCCCGGGATCAGGATGCCGTCGACGTCGGCGAGGTCGCGGAGTTCGAACGCCTCCGCATCCAGCCAGCGTATGTTCACCTCGGTGGAGAGCGCCCTGCCTGCATGCTTGAGCGACTCCTTGATGGAGATGTAGACGTCCTCGATCCCGTACTTGCTGACGATGGCGACCGTCGCCCGGTTCGTGTATTCCTGCGAGACGACCCGGTACCACGCGGTATCCGGCTCCCTGTTCTCAAGGGCTAGGTAGTTGCAGACGACGTCCGCAAGCCCCTCCTTCTCCAGTTCCATCGGAATCTGGTAGATGTCGGGAACGTCCTTTGCCGAGATCACGGCTTTTGTCGGGACATCGGTGAAGGCGGATATCTTCTTCTTCGTCTGCGGGGTGAGCACCTCCCGGCTCCTCGCGACGATGATGTCGGGCTGCAGCCCGAGTTCCCGCAGGGCCTTGACCGAGTGCTGCGTGGGTTTGGTCTTGAAGTCCCCCATGGTGTCCACCGGGACCAGGGTGACATGGACCAGGATCATCTCCTCCGGCGCGAGTTCGCCGTGCATCTGCCGGACGGCCTCGAGGAACGGCATGCTCTCGATATCGCCGACCGTGCCGCCGACCTCCACCAGGCAGATCTCGGCTACCCTGTCGCCGTTGATCTGCTCCTTTGCCGCCCGGCCGATGCAGTGCCGGATCTCGTCGGTGATGTGGGGGATGATCTGGACGGTCGCGCCGAGGAAGTCCCCGCGCCGCTCTTTCTCGATGACGTCCCGGTAAACCTTGCCCGTCGTGATATTGTGGATCGATTTGAGGCTGATGTTCAGGAACCGTTCGTAATTGCCGAGGTCGAGGTCGACTTCCCCGCCGTCGGAGAGGACGAAGACCTCACCGTGCTGGGCGGGGTTCATGGTGCCGGCATCGATGTTCAGGTACGGGTCGATCTTCACCGCCGTTACCTGGTAGCCGCGGTTTTTTAAGAGGCGGCCGATGGATGCGGTGGTGATGCCCTTCCCGAGCCCGCTCATGACGCCGCCGGTTACAACGATATACTTCAAACTCTCGTTCCCCTCCGGTTGTTCCAGGTTCTCTATCTTATGTATGTGATCTTGGGTATTGAGAATGTATTGTTCCGGCAGTCCGGCAGAATCCCCGGCCGTGCAACGGGGGGTTCTGCCGGCAGTCCGCCGTGGTGTTACTTCTCGATGACCGCAAACGATGTCGACGTCCGGGCAAGAAGCGTGTCGTCCGCCGCGTTCCGGACCTCTCCGTCTGCAAACGCCACCCGGCGCCCTTTGCGGATGACCCTTCCGGTGGCGGCTATCGTCCCGGCGTTGACGCCTTTGATGAAACTGGTGTGCTCGTCGATCGTGGCGATCCTTTCGTTCTCGGCAAGGAGCGTGTAGAGTGCAAGGGCAATCGCCTCGTCTGCGAGCGCCACGTAGATCCCTCCCTGGAGCCACCCGGCACCGTTCAGCATATCCGGCCTGACCTCCATGGTGAGGCGGGCGCACCCGTCGCCGAACTCACCCACTTCTATCCCCATCAACGTAAAGAAGGGATTCGCGTCCCTTCCAACCCGTTTTAGTTCGTCAATGTAGCCCACGCGACCACACACCTGTGTGCGAGAGGCTTTGAGGTCCGCCGGGATAAACGTTGTGAATATCATGCCTGATGCAGCGTTTCATTCGTGTAACCGGCCGTTTTACCGGTTGAAGGCCGGGGTCGCCGCCGCACCGTATCCGGTCGGGCCGATTCCGTCGCCAGGGTTCCGGCAAACCCTCATTCGGAACGGTTCCCCTCCTTAACGTGGCGAATACGGGGGCGGACGCCCCTCACTGCCGGATGGGTCCCGGAGAACATATAAAAACAAATATCTCGTTTCGTTCTCCATCTGTACTGGTATGGAAGATGCATGGCAGCCCGAAGCACTCCGGAACAGGAGACTCGAGCAGCTCCGGGCTACCATGGACGATTATATCATAAAGCATACCGAGCAGGTTGAAGCAAACCTCCCGGTCTTCTTCGGGCACGTTGCCGCCACGCTCGACAAGACCTTTCCCGACCTGGACGACGGGGCCCACGATGACTTCATAGATGCGACCGTCTTCACGCTCATCAACACCACGCGCGAGGCCCCTACCACGGAGTTTCTCGAGAAGACCCTGCGGCATGCCATAGGAAACAAGCGGCGGAGAAAGGGCCGGGTAACCCTCGATGTGATCGTGGGCCTCAAACTGATCGATACCGGCAACTACCACCATGCAATCGAGTACCTTACGCCCCATAAGGCCCATGACGGCCGTATCAACGCCGCGATAGCCTACTGTTACTACGCCCTGTCCCTGGCGAAGAACAGGACGCCGGGTCCCCGTCCCGACGATCTGGAGCTTCATGCCCGCGAAGAGATGCTGAATCTCTCCCGGATCCGCGCCCCGCTCAACCGCCTCGGGTTCTTCGATCGCAAAGAAACCCGGCTGAACTCGATCTTCTGGTTCATGCTGGATCTGGCGTTCACCTGGTTCCCGAGCGAACCGGGGTTCTATCGCATCGGTATCTCCCGGACAAAACACGAAGGGGATGCGGAACGTCGCCAGCACCTCCTTTCCCTTGCTACGGAACGGTTCTCGGATGACAGATTCTTCCTGACCGAGGCATTCAATACCCGTGTAGAGCTGCGCAACGGGAGCGGTGCCGCCGCTATCGTCAAACAGATGATGCAGCAGTATCCCGACGACCATGAGCCGCTCTATTACGGGATGAAACTTGCGATTCTCGGAGGGCAATCGAGATCCTACGCCAGTTTCCGAAAACTGGCGATCTTGAAAGAGTTCCCCCGGCACCTGCTCCTGATGCTGGATGCCGTGCTCGAGGTCATGTGCAACCACAAGACCGAGAGTTACGTCTGCTTTGAAGAGGCAAAGAAGGCTTCGCCAGGGCGGGATTACTACATCACGGCACTGGAGTACATCCTCCGCGACTTCATCGAGGGGGACGAAGATCGGGCGAAAGGGGCGAGGTCCGCTTTCTTTACGAGCGTCGACCAGTATAGTCTGCGGATCCTGAAGATCAAGGAGACCTGAACGTGACTTCGTATTGCAAAGATCCCCCGGATATCCCTGGTCGTGGGCGACCCCGCGTCCCCTCCGGGGTTCGCCCGTTCCCTCCGGACAGTGTTGAATTTACGGTAATCCTCTGGACATCCAGTTAAAAAAAGCCAATCTCGAAGATAAGACGGAAAGGCATAACGATGAATATATTTATCGCAACAGGCAAAATCTCCTACGGACTGCGCTTACGGCCCAGAATATTCGGATACATCAGAGAGGATCGGTTACAATGACGGGAAACAATACTGCTCGAGACACCGGGAGGGGAGCATCCGGCACCGACGACGCCCGGGGATCGCCGCACCTTGGAGAGGATGTCTGTCTCTCGATCCTCCGTGAAGCGCCGGACGGACTCGTTCTGGTGGACGGCGAGGGCGGAGGCCGGTACCTGAACCCGGCGTTTACCCGGATCACCGGGTATACCCGGGAGGATGTACCGACCCTCGCCGCGTGGTTCGAGCGTGCCCACCCGAACCCGGGATACCGGCAAAAAGTGCAGGGTATGGTGCAGGAACTGCTCCTGGGCGACCGGAGCACCCTGGTTGCGAGTGCCGTCTGCCGGGACGGCAAGGTGCGCGATATCGAGTTCCGGCGGGCGTCGGTCGAGGGTGGCTGCATCCTGCTCACTATCCGGGACGTCACCGAGCAGACTCTGACCGAGGAGCACCTCAGGCAGGCCACATCCGAACTGACCGCGGCGATCGAAGCCTTCCCGGACCTCTTTATCCGGCTGAACGCCGACGGCACGATCCTCGACTCCAGAGCCGGGAGACTCGCGGAGACGCCGCTTGTATCCCGGGCACTGCTCGGGCGGCGGATGCAGGATCTGCTCCCTGCCGGGGTAGGAGAGGCATTTCTGGATGCACTGCAGCAGGCCGTGCGGACAGGCGCTCCCGCCGCACCCCTGGAGTTCAGCCATACGGAAACCGGAGAGGTCCGGCATTACGAAGCCCGCGTTGTGCCGCTGTACGAGATGCACCTGATGGCCGTCATCAGGGATATCACGGAGCGCAAAGAAGCGGAGCAGGAGCTGCACCGGCATCGCGAGCACCTGGAAGATCTCGTTGCCGAGCGGACCGCCGAACTCGAACGTGCGAACCAGCAGCTCGAGCAGCTCCTCTACTGCATCGAGATGACCGAGCGGAAAGCCGCGGAGGGGTGGCTGGACTCATCGGTCGAGCAGGGCATCCTGGGCGTGCCTGAACCGGAGGAGGCAAGGATCACCACCGATGCTGCCGGGACGGTCATCATCGTCAGTCCGGAGGCCGAGCGCCTGACCGGCCAGGCCGGAGAAGAACTGAACGGAAAGCCGGTATGGTCCCTCCTCTGCAGCGATACCAGGGAGATTCTCTCGGAGGAAGTGCTTCGGCAGGGCAGGTCCGCAGAGTGCGAACAGGGTGCGGTACTCGTGAGAAACGACGGTTCAAAGCAGGCGGTCCGCATCTCCGCCGACCCGATCATCGATGCCGCGGGTGTCGTGATCGGCATGGTCTGCACGATTCGGAAGTTGTAAGGATGGGGACGCTCAGAGCCTGAAGCCGCAGGACTCGGGGTGCACCGCCCCGGGGTCCTGGGGCGCCACGGTGACCCCCACCTGGTCGGAGTAAAACCCGAGCCCTTCGAGCGCGGAGAGGAGCACCTTCTCCGGCGTGTTATTGATCTCGCTTACGTGGGCGAGCACCGCCATGTGGATGTGATCGGCGAGCCTCTGCAGGCAGCGGGCGGCATCCGGGTTCGAGAGGTGCCCGCGTTTCGATCGGATCCGGCTCTTTAAGTACGCGGGATACGGGCCGTTCTCGAGCATATCGGGACAGTGGTTGCTCTCGAGGAGAACGGCGTCGCAGGATGCGAGCCGGTCGAAGATGGTTGCGGTGACGGTGCCGGTGTCGGTGCAGCACCCGACACGGAGGTCTCCTTCCCTGACGGAGAACCCGCAGGGTTCCCGGGCATCGTGGGAGGCGGCGAAAGGTTCGATCGAGAAGTCGCCGACAGAGAACGGCTCATCATAGCGGCATCGCCGGATCTCTGCCGCCGTTCCCCCGCACTTCTCGCGGAACGCCTCAAGCGTGCCGCCGGTCGCGTAGACGGGCACCCCGAGTCTCCTTGCCAGGACGTCGACGCCCCGGATGTGGTCGATGTGCTCGTGCGTAACGAGAATTGCCTCGACGAGCGATGCATCGGAGCCGGCGCAGCTGAGCCGGCGAAGGGTCTCACGGGCGGAGAGCCCCGCGTCGATGAGCAGCGCGCCGCGCTCCCCCCGCAGAAAGGTGCAGTTTCCTTTGCTCCCGCTGGCGAGGACTGTCAGTTCCATCGTAGAAATGGTGGGCCGTGCGGATATTTAAGGACACGGCGGTGAACCGTGCAAAAAAGCCCCGGGGTCCGGGACATCGTTACCTGGTGAGGGGGCATGAGCGCAACGGAGGGCTCCTGGCAGGGGGAGGTCGGCAGGATCGTCGCGGGTCTTGCTGATGGCCGGGCACGCGTGAGGAGGGAGACCGGCTTCAGTTCCGCGTCGCCCTGACGACGTGAACCGACTCCGGCGCAAACGAGACCAGAACGCGGCTCCCCTCCCTGAGTTTCAGATCGTCCACCACCTTCCAGGAGAGGACCGACGAGAGCGCAAACCCGCAGTCGACCGTCACCCTGCTGAACGGGCCGCGCGGGGAGACGGAGGCCACGGTCCCGGGGAGGACGTTCATGCCGGGAGTGGCCTTCTCATCACCCGCCGGGGCGATCCGTATATCCTCCGACCGGATGCAGAGGCAGACGTTCTCTCCCCTGCCAAACGAGAACTTTGTTCTGACCCGGACGCCGCCGACGTCGACGACGGAGGAGCCGTTCCCGTCGGCCTCGACGACCCCTTCGACGACGTTCTCGGTGCCGACGAACCGGGCGACGTCCCGGCTCGCGGGCACGGTGAAAATATCTCTCGGGGACCCCACCTGCGCGAACACGCCCTTCATCAGCACGCCGATCCGGTGGGCGAGCCGTTGCCCCTGATACATGTCGTGGGTCGAAAAAAGGATCGTCGTGCCGAGGTCGCGGTTGATCCGGAGGACCAGCTCCTCGATCTTCTCTACCGAGACCGGATCGAGATTCGCGGTCGGCTCGTCCATTAAGAGGATCTCCGGCTCGATCACCATCGCCCGGGCAAGAGCCACCCGCTGCATCTCCCCGCCCGAGAGCGTCCGGGCCCGCCGGTCTTCGTAGCCGGCAAGGCCGACCAGAGCGAGGGCGTCCCTGGTCTTCTTGCGGATCACACTCTCGCTCGCTCCCCGGAACCGGAGCCCGATGGCGACATTCTCTGTGACCGTCGAGTTGAAGGCGGCAGGCTTCTGGAAGACCATCCCCATCATCCGGCGGGTTCGGAGGCTCTGCTCCTTTCCGGCATGGATGTCGACACCGTTGATGCGGATCGCTCCTCCCGTCGGGGTATCGAGGAGGTCGATGAGGCGCAGCAGGGTCGACTTCCCGGACCCGCTCGGCCCGATGACGGCGAAGATCTCTCCCCGCCCGATGCGCGCGGTGACGCCGTCGAGCACTGTCTTATCATCGAATTGCTTTGAGACGTCTGCAAGTTCAATCATGGTGTCACCGGTGCTGTACCGTGGTTATGGCGAGATTCACGCCGAGGGCGATGACGAGGAGGACCAGTCCGAGTGCGATGGACTGGGGAATGTTCCCCATCGAGGTCTCGAGCGATATCGCGGTCGTCAGGACCCGGGTCGAACTCGCAAACGACGACGCCATGATGTTGCCGCCGACGAGGATGGCCGCCCCGACCTCGGAGATCGCACGCCCGAACCCGACCGCGACGGCCGCGAGGATCGCGAACCGGGCCTCCTTCATGATGTTTACGAGGAACTGGAGGCGGGTGGCCCCGAGCGAGTAGAGGGTGTCCCTGACGACCGGGTCTATCCCCGAGAGCGCGGAGATCGTGAGGCCGGTCATGATCGGCAGGATGAGGACCGTCTGTGCGATGATCATGGCGGTCGGGGTGAAGAGCAGCCGCAGGGATCCGAACGGTCCGACGCGCGATATGAGCAGGAATATGAGGAGCCCGACGATGACCGTCGGCAGGGAGTAGAGCGTCTGGATCAGGTTGATGAGACTCTTCCTTCCGGGGAACGTGCCGAAGTTGATCGCGGCGCCGAGCGGGATGGCGATCAGGGTGGCAAAGATCGTCGCGGTGAGAGAGACGATGATGCTTCTCGCGGCGATGGCCATCACCTCGGGGTCGAGCGTGACGATGAGCCGGATCGCCTCTATGAATCCCTCGATGATCTCGTACATGCCTGCACCTGATTATACTCTGCCGAAGGCAAAAAGGGGGTGGGAATAGGGGCCGGATCAGAGGACCGGGTCCTTCACTTCAGCCTCTGTTACGCCGATCTTCTCCCAGTCGTTCTGGGCGGCGTAGAAGAGCGGCTGGCCGTACTGGTCGACACCGAAGGAGGCGATCTCCTCCTGAACATCGTCGGAGATCATGAAGTTGATCCAGTCTTTCGCGACGGTGGTGTTGGTGTCGGGGTACTTCTCGGGGTTGATCTGCATGGCGCAGTAGACGTTGAGCAGGATGTCGCCCTCGTCCACGAGTGTCACGAGATCGAGGTCGCCCTTGTAGGCAAGGTAGGTGCCGATATCGGAGAGGGTGTAGGCCTGCTTCTCGTTTGCCATCGTCAGGGTTGCACCCATGCCCGTCCCGGCCTCCTGGTACCAGTCGCCGGAGCCCTGCACGTCCGCAGAGTAGTTGAGTCCGGCGCCCTTCCAGATGGCCTTCTCCTTGGAGTGCGTGCCTGAGGCGTCGCCGCGCGAGACGAAGACGACATCCGATCCGTCGGCCATTCCAGTCTCCCGGATGGTGGTGAACGCCGCTTCAGGCTGCATGCCCTTGATGCCTGCCGGGTCGGACTCGGGCCCGACGAGGACGAAGTAGTTGTAGGCGAACACGCGCCGGTCGGTACCGTAGCCATCGGCGAGGAAGGCGTCTTCACGCGCACGGTCGTGCACCATCAGGACGTCCACGTCGCCGTTCTGTCCGTATTCGATCGCCTTGCCGGTTCCGGCGGAGACGATCAGCACCTCGGCGTTGTACTTCTCCTCGAAGATCGGTGTGAGGTGATCGAGGAGTTTGGTGTCGTAGAGACTCGTCGTCGTAGCGATGCGGAGCTGCTGCTTCTCTACGGGTATCGGGTCGGTTGTCGTCCCGGTACAGCCGCAGATCAGCAGAAAAGCGACCATAACGGCCGCAACGGCAAAAAGGGTTCTTCTTTGCATAGTTATCAATCAGGTATCGGAATACTTACATTTAAATGGTATTGGTTTACATCAAAATCAAGTTTATCAAGTTTATTATGTTGACATCTGTGAAATGTCAATAATAAAAGCGAAATTGAAGGCCGTGGCCTTCCGGCCCGCCTCTCACCCGATCACGAGATCGTGGTACGCGTCGCCGTCGGCCTCGACAAAAAGGACTGCCTTCCCTCCGACGCAGGCGGGCTTCGGGAACTTCCTGAGTGCGATAGTGCCTTCCCCTACGGCCGCTCCGTCCCTGGTCTCGACCCGGTCGACGCCGGAGGCGAGGATTGCGGCGACCGTCTGGCTGCCGCGGAGGTCCCGGGTCGTTCCCTTCTGGACGAACCGGCCGTCGTTGCCCGATGCCGCAAGCCCTATGCCGGCAAGCGCGCCGATCACGCCGTCTTCGGTGCCGCCGAGCCCCTCGAGGAGGATTCCGGCCTCGCGGGCGAGCGAGCGCGCCTGATCCTGCGTCACGATGCTCATCTTTGCCGAGAGCCCGAAACGGGAGAGGTCGCTGTTGATATTCCGGTCGGCGGCGACGCAGATCCCGGGATCGCTCCCGTCGATGAAGTCGGCAAGCATCAGTTCCTTTGCCGCCGCGAAGACGTCGGCTGCAATCCCGTTCCCGGTATCCTGGATGTGGATGACTGCGGAGCTATTGTGGGAGGTGTAGGGGACGGCGGGATGGACAAAGAGCTGGTGCCGTGTCACCCCCGTCACCGTGTACGTCCGGGCGAGTTCTGCTGCAATCGTGCGCGCGAGCCGTCCGGTTCCCCGGGACTCGCGTGTGTCGGTGTCGTCAATGCCAAGGTAGAGGGTCATGGAATCGCTTACTCGCTGTACTGGTTCGTACACAAGGTTGAAGAAGGCTTCCCTGGTGTTAATGAAAAGGAATTGACTCCGGGGTTGTCAGGCCCGGATGACGGTGCCGACCCGCTCCCCGTTCACGGCCTTTGCGATGTTACCCGGGATGTGGGCGTTCACCACCTTGATCTCTGTGATGTGGACGGCGTCACGGAGGAGCTCGACCGCCATCGGCTCGAGCACCATATCCTCCATCTCCATCTCGATGAGTTCGTCGGCCGTGATCTCCGGGATGAACTCGGCGTCGGGGTTCACGAACGGGTTTTCCGTAAACAGTCCATCCACGTTCTTCCCGAGGATGCAGTTCTTCCCGCCGACCACCTCGGCCATCAGGAAGGCGCCGGTATCGGTCCGGTGCGGCGGGATGCTCCCGAGTTTCGGCGGGTGCTCATACAGCCCGTAGGGCGGGGTGCCCTGCACGACCGGCAGCATCCCGAGGGATATGAGCGAGGGGAGGTTTAAGAGATCGTCGGTGTGGATCCGGGTGCCGTTGTACTTCGAGAAGAGGATGGACATCATGATCGCGTTCTGCTCGCTGATCTTGCCCGCCAGTTCCGCAAGCACCCCCGTCGGCATTCCGAGATCGATCCCGACGTCGAGGATGTGCCGCACCCGGACGCCGCCGCCGGTGGCGACCAGGATCTTGTTCTTCCGGGAGAGTTCCCCGATCTCTTCGATCAGCGGGAACATCACTTCCCGCCCGTAGTCGATAACGCCGTGGCCCCCGATCTTGATCACGTTCAGGTCCGGCATGATCCTGACCTGTTTGCCGCTTCGGGTCTCGCGGAGCAGGCCCCGCCGGACAAGACTCTCACCACGGAACCTTGATTCCATCTCAAACCGTTCTGCCATACTAACCCTTACCTTTTTTATGGAAGAAAACATTAAGTGTCTCTGCGATATACCTACTGGTATATCAACTGGTATGGGATGGAGAGAACCATGAAGATCTATGTACGTGAACGCCAGAAAGTCGGCACCGGCGTGAAGCAACCCAGATTCCGCGTCGTCGCCGTCGTCGAAGAACAGGGCGAGCAGAAACACCTGAAGGTGGAGGGGACTCACTTCAGAAAGGTCGAACTCGAACAGATCGCAAAGGACATCGGGGCGGAGATGGTCTACCTCGAGGAGATGCCCGAGGAAGAGCGGGGCGAGATGAAGGCGGCGGAAGCAGCGTAATCAAACCGACTCCCTTTTTTTCTCACAACAACCAGACCTTCTGCGATCGGATGTCTACACACGAACACGACGATATCTTTGAGGCGGCCGCGAAGATCCTCCTTGAAGAGGATCGATGCGTAACCGTCGGCCTCTACCCGGGCGGCATCACCATACGCTTCCCCACGACCCGGAAACTTGCCGAGCACCTCGGGATCCCGCATTACTACGTCCTCCCCCGGTTCGGGGAGATGGAGCGGGACGGGCTGATCCGCCGGGCTGAGCGGGTCGGTGTCTCCACCACGGCCACGGGGACAGAGCGTCTCCTCGCGGTCATGGCGGAGCGGCACGGCGCGCGCGCGGAGGAGGTCCTGGGTGCCGGGGTCCTCCGGGCGCTCGAGATCCGCGCGGGTCAGGCCTCTTCCTCTTCTCCCGAAGGATAGACGTGGGCCGCCGAAGGCCGGAAGACTTCACGCCGGCTCACGCGGACTCTTCGTACTCTCGGAGATCCTTCGGCGAGAACCTCCGAACCTTCACCTTCTCGATGTGCTTCGCGTCGACCCAGCCGCTCCGGACGTCGTCGCGATGATCGAACTGGCGGACGTAAGGCTTGATGTCTAAGAGCGGCGTGCCGTCCAGCACGTCGATTCCGCGGACCCGGACGGTGCTGCCCTCGACGGCAATGACTTCGACGAGGGAGATCCCGATCGGGTTCGGGCGACTGAAGTGGCGTATGGCAAAGATCCCCCGCTCCTTGCTGCCGTCGACGAACGGACGCTGGCGCAGGCTAAAGCCGTTCGCCTGGTGGAAGTGGTAGAGGAGGATGATGTGGGAGAACCCCTCGACCCCCTGCAACCCTTCGGCGTATTCGGGAAAGACTTCGATCGTTCCCTCCGCCTCGGAGAAGATGCTCTGGATGGGCGTGGTGTCCTGGTCGGTGAACGGTGAGTGGATGGTTCCGATGATCTGATAGGTGACTTCCATGTGACTTCTCCCTCCTCAGGGTTTGATCTCCGCGTAGGTCTCGCCTGGGTAGGTGATGAAACCGTGCCTGGTGAAGATCGCTTCTCCTTCATCGGGTATGACAAACGCGGTGGACTGCTCCGCTTCGGCGTTGGTTCCGGTGTATCGGCATGCAAAGGCGGGGGTTGCCGCGGCAAGCAGTGCAAGAATGAGAAGCAGGTGTGTTCTCATAGGAATTATTACTCAGGTGGGTGAAATAAATGTTTATAGGTCGGGGTGGATCAACGATTTTAACTTAACCAACTTGGTTATTGGGAAGCAATAATAAAACTTATTATAATCGGGCGGAAACGCACCGGATCGTTCATCAAAATTCCGGAAGGGAGACGATACATAAAGGGGCCCTGGAATGGCAGAAAGCACCGGAACAGAGGAAAAAGGCATCCGGTTCACCCTCGAGGAGGTTGCCGGAGCCGTCGGCGACTTCGGCACTATCTTTCCGATCCTGCTCGGCGTCGCGATCGTCTGCCCGGACGTGAACGTCAGCCACTTCTTCCTCTTTCTTGCCGCCTGGTTCATCATCACCGGGCTCTACTACCGCCTCCCGGTCCCTATCGAGCCGATGAAGGCAATCGGTGCCATCGTCATCGCCGAAGGACTTTGTGCCGGCGAGATCGTGGCTTCAGGGCTTGTTGTCGGTGTGCTCTTCCTCATCCTCGGCCTCGTCGGCGGCATGACCTGGCTTGGGGACCGGATCCCGAAAAGCGTCATCCGGGGCGTCCAGGCGGGTCTCGCGCTCCTCCTCCTCAGGACGTCGCTTGGCTACATCGTTGCGGACGCTCTCTTTGCAGCCGTATCCATCGGGATCATCCTCGTCTTCTTCATCGCGTCGCAGCGCACCCGTGTCCCGGACGTCTCCGCCCTGCTGGTCCTCCTCATCGGGCTTGCCGCCGGAATCGCCGTACAGGGGATGCCGCCGTTCCGGCTGATGCCTCTTCCTGCTCTCGTCATCCCGATGCCAACGGATTTCATCGCCGGCACCTGGGACCTCGTCCTCCCGCAGGTGCCGCTCACGATCGCGAACGCCATCCTCGCGACGTCGCTCCTCACCTACGACCTCTTCCCGAAGAAGGGCGTGGACCCCGACCGGCTCTCCCGGACCATCGGCGCCATGAACCTGGTCTCGACGCCGCTTGGAGGATTCCCCATGTGCCACGGCGCGGGAGGGCTTGCCGCGATGTACCGGTTCGGCGCGAGGACCGGCGGGGCGAACATAATCGCCGGTATTTTCATCCTCATCTTCGCCGTCGCCTTCGCCCCGCCGGAGGTCCTGACCCTCATCCCCTTCGGCGTCTTCGGCGCGCTCCTGGTCTTCGTGGCGCTCGAGCTCGGGAAGCACAGCGCGAAGACGGAGTCGTACCTGGTCACGGGGGTCATCGCCGTTCTCACCCTCGTGGTCGGCCTCTCGGTTGCGTTCATCGTCGGGATGCTCCTCGCCTACGTTCTCAAGCGGCGGGAGAGCCGGCAGCAATCCGGCTCCTGAAGGTACCCTAACCCAGGGTTCATCTGGTCGGGCGCGACACGGGTGACGGACCCATGGACACCGTCACCGCGCTCGGCCTCATCGCCGGCTCGCTCACGACGCTCTCGTTCGCACCGCAGGTCATCCGGGCCTGGCGCACGCGCTCGACCGACGACCTCTCGCTCGCGATGCTCGTCGTCCTCCTCGCAGGCGTCCTGCTCTGGCTCGCTTACGGGGCGGTGAGAGGGGATGCCGCCATCGTCGCGGCGAACGCCGCCACCGCCGTCCTTGTCGGCATGATCCTGTCTTTCAAGAAAATGAACGGATGACGTGGATCGCCGTCGCCTTCACGGAGAGGGTGACGGGAGTTCCCGGAACGAGGCCGAGCTCCTGCACCGACCGCCGGGTCAGGACCGCGGTCAGTTCCACGTCCGCGTCCACCCGCACCTCGGCGACGGGGCCGTTCTCGACGATCTGGACAATCGTCCCGGCCATCGTGTTCCGGGCGCTCGATGGGCGTCCCTCCCCGACGGCGACTACGACATCGTCGGCCCGGATGCAGAGGCTGACCTCTTCGCCTGCCGCCGCGTCCGTCAGCACTTCGAAGGTCCTCCCTCCGGCATCCACCGTCGCATGCCCGCCGTCGTTTGCCGTCACGGTCCCGTCCAGGATGTTCTCGATCCCGACAAACAAGGCGACCTCGCGGCTCTTCGGCGCGTTCAGCACAACGTGGGCCTCTCCTTCGTCCACAAGCGTCCCGTCGATGATCACCGCCATCCGGGTGGCGAGCAGGTGCGCTTCCCGGCGGGAGTGGCTCACCTGCACGATGGTGAGCCCGTCCTCCCGGTGGAGCCGCCGGAGGTCGGCGATGAACTTCTCCTGCGTGAGGGGGTCGAGGGCCGAGAGCGGCTCGTCAAGAAGGAGGATGTCGGGTTTCACCGCAACGGCTCTCGCGAGCGCCACCCGCTGTTGCTCGCCGCCGGAGAGGGTCCCCGGGTAGCGGTTCGCAAGGTGGTCGATCCCGAACCGTTCGAGGAGGCCGGCAACCTCGCTCCGGGCCTCCGCCTTCCGCACCCCCCGCACCCGGAGGCCGTAGGAGACGTTGTCGATGACCCTCATGTTCGGGAAGAGCGAGTAGTCCTGGTAGACGAGGCCGATCCCCCGCTTATCGGGGGAGAGAGCGGTGATCTCCTCGTCCCGGAGGAGTATGCGGCCGCTATCCGGCCGGTGGAGGCCGGCGATCGCCTCGAGCAGCACCGTCTTCCCTGCTCCCGACGGCCCGACGATGAAGTAGTAGTCGCCCCGGTTGATCGAGAGACTGACGTCGTTCAAGGAGAACGAGCCCAGAGCGAGTGAGACGCGGTCAAACGCGATCATCGTACCTCCCCAGGTACCGGGTCATCCGCCGGAGGAGGTAGAAGACCGCAAAACTGACCAGAATTACCGTGAATGCGATGCTCCTGCTCGTGCGGATGCCGTCCGTCGTGAAGGAGTAGTAGATCAGCGTCGATATGATGAACGGATAGTAGGCGATCATGATGACGCCGGCGAACTCCCCGATAGCCCTTCCCCAGGCGAGGACAGCCCCGCTGTACATGTGCCGGAGGCTCAAGGGGAGGGTGATCGTGCGGAAGGTGGTGAACGTGCCTGCACCGAGCGTGCGGGCGACGTTCTCCAGGTGGACGGGCACCTTCTCGAACCCTTCCCGCATGGTGTTGACGAAGAACGGCGAGGCGACGAAGAGCATCGCGACGACCGTACCCGGGTAGGCATCCTCGAAAGCAAGCCCGATATCGGAGAGCGGCGCGCCGAGCCATCCCCGGCGCATGAAGAGGAGGTACACGAGCAGGCCCGCCACGGTGTGCGGCAGGATGAGGGGGATATCGACGATGCTCTCGACGACCCCCTTGACGCGGGAGGGGCGGGATCGTGCGAGGACGTAGGCAAGGGGGGTCCCGAAGAGGATGAGGAGGAAGACGGCGCTCGCCCCCGCACCGAACGTGAGGAGGATCGACCCGATCACCTCCGACGATAGCGCCACCTCAAGGAGGTGGGCGGGGTTCGCGAGTTCCGCCGATGCCATGCTCGCGATCGCGAGCACCGTGATCCCGACGAGCAGCGCCCCGAGGATGCAGAACCAGACGGTGCACCAGTCTACGTAGCGCCCCCGGTGCTCCTTCCACCGGGTGAGGGATGCCTCCCTGCCGTCCCGGAGGAAACCGCCTGAAATGACCCTGGTCTTCATGTCCTTATGTAGTGCATGCTCCGGCCTTTTGGACGGAGCGATTGACATGAAGACGTTGACGGCGGCCTGATGTAAGAGTATCGGTTTTACGCGGATTAACCCGTGTCCGTTAACTTCCCATCCCCTGCCTGCGGGATCAGGTGGACCGCCTTCGCCTGGAGAGAGACCCAGACCTCCAGACCCTCGCGAAGCCCGAGGGTCTCCGCCCTCCTCGCGGTCACGAGCGCGACGAGATCGCACCCGCAGTGCACCGTGACGTTCACGAACGGCGCCGTGGGCTCGATGCCGGTAACCGTGGCGGGGAAGCGGTTCTCCGCCTCCTCGTGCTCCGGTTCCCTCCGGTGCAGGGAGATGTCTTCGCCCCTGACGATCATCTCGACTTCGTCGGCGGGCGGCGGGGTCGCCGAGAAGATCTCCTTACCTCTTGCCTCCACCACGGTGAGACCCTCTCTTTGCGCGACGACCCGGCCGGGGATGATGTTCTGGACGCCCACGAACCGTGCGATCCTCCGGTTTTTCGGTTCGTGGAATATCTCGCGGGATGGTCCCGTCTGGGCGATCGTGCCCTCGATCATCACCCCGACCCGGTGGGCGAGACGCTGCCCCTGCATGAGGTCGTGGGTGCTGATCACGACGGTCATGTTGGCCTCGCGGTTCAGCCGTGTCACGATCGCCTCGATGGTGGCGGTCGATGTCGGGTCCAGGTTCGCCGTCGGCTCGTCCAGGAAGAGGATCTCGGGGTCGGTTACGAGCACCCTCGAGAGGGCCACCCGCTGCTGTTCGCCGCCGGAGAGATCGAGCGCACGGCTCTTGACGTAACGGGAGAGCCCGACGGCTTCGAGGGCTTCCTTCACCTTTTGATCGATCTCGCTGCCGGAGGCATGGCGGTAGCGCAGCCCCATCGCGACGTTGTCGTAGACGGATGCGTTGAAGACGATCGGCCGCTGGAAGAGCATCCCCATCCGGCGGCGAAGGTCGAGCCAGCGGCCATGCTCTTCTACCGTGTCGATACCGAAGACCGAGAGCTCCCCCTCGTTCGCGGGCTCGATAAGGTCGAGGAGCCGCAGAAGCGTGCTCTTCCCCGACCCGCTCGGGCCGATGAGCGCGAGGATCTCGCCTTCCCCGACCGAGAGGTCGACGTCGTGCAGAACTTCAAGGCTGCCGTAGGATTTTTTGATGTTGTGTGCCTCGATGATCGCCATGGTATCACCGCCGTTGTACGAGAGAGAGGGCGATATTCACCCCGAGCGCCACCCCGAGGAGGATAATCCCGAGTGCAATCGAGAGAGAGTAGTTTGCCATCGACGTGTTGAGCGCGATCGCGGTGGTGAGGACGCGGGTGGCGCCCCGGATGTTGCCGCCGACGATCATCACCGTCCCCACCTCGGCGATCGCCCGCCCGAAGCCCAGGAGGACGCCGGCCATGACCGCGAACCGGGCCTCCGCGATGATGGTCATGACCGTCTGGAGCCTGCTCGCGCCGAGCGCGGTGATCGTGTAGCGCTTGTCCCGGTCGATCCCGGAGAGCGCCGCGACCGTCAGCCCCATCAGGAGCGGGATGATGAGGACCGTCTGGGCGACAATCATGCCGCCGGGCGTGTAGAGAAGGCGGAGGAACCCGAAGGGGCCGATGTTGGAGAGAAACAGGAAGATGAGCAGGCCTACGATGACCGTCGGGAGCGCGTACAGCGTCTGCAGCGTGGAGACGACCGCGTGCTTCCCCCGGAACTCGTAGAAGTAGATGAGCGCCCCGAGCGGGAGGGCGATCAGCGCGGCAAAGAAGGTGGCGGTGAGGGAGATGTAGAGCGAGCGGATGGTGATCTCCACCACCTGGGGGTTGAGGGTGATGATGAGCTCGATAGCCTCAATGAACCCCTCGATGATCGGGTTTCCGTTCACCACGGGTTCTCACCGCCTGGTCTCGCTGTCACCCTGTTAACCACCTCGCGAGCATCTCCTCGTTACTCCTCTGGTTCACGTTTCAGGCAGTCACCGGCTCTGCGCAGGTGCAGTTGAACGGCGGCTCGGTGCATTCGGGCGCGTAAAGCGGCGTAAAGAGCGGTTTGCCGAACTCCTCGGCGCCGAACTCACCGATCATCTGCTTCGTCTCGTCCGAGATGAGCCAGTTGATGAAGTCCGCGGCACCCTGTGCGTTCACGTCTGGGTGCTGTTCGGGGTTGACGGCGATCGCGCTGTAGCGGTTCAGGAGTTCCGCGCCCTCCGCAACGACCGGCACCAGGTCGAGCCGGTCCGCAAACGAGAGATAGGTTCCCTCATCGGAGAGGGTGTATGCCTGCTGCTCGTTTGCAAGGATCAGGGTGTCGCCCATGCCCTTGCCCGCCTCGACGTACCAGCCCCCGGCGTCGATGATCTCGGTGTCGTAGTCGTAGCCCGCCTCTTCCCAGAGCACCTGCTCCTGGGTGTGTGTCCCGGAGTTGTCGCCACGGGAGACGAAGGCGACACCCGCCGTCTCGTTCGTTCCGGCCGCGTAGATCGTCCGGAAGGCCTCCACCGGGGTCATGTTCGCGATCCCCGCCGGGTCGGACTCGGGCCCGACGATGATGTAGTAGTTGTAGGCGATGCATCGCGGGTTGATCCCGAAGCCGTCGTCGATGAACTGCTGCTCAAGGTCCGGGGCGTGGACGAGGACGAGATCGACGTCGCCGCGCCTGCCGGAGTCGATCGACTGTCCGGTTCCCTGGGCGATGAACTGGAGGTCCACACCGGTCTCTTCCTCGTAGAGCCGTTCGAGTTCCGCGAGCAGCCCGGTGTTCTCGAGGCTCGTCGTGGTGGCTATCCGCAGGACGTTCCCCCCGCCGGCGGGAGCGGTCGTCGCCGTGCCGGCCGGCGTCTCGTTTCCGCCCGGCGCCGGACTCGTGCACCCGGCACAGAGGGCGAGGATGAGCAGGATCACGATGATGCCTGCCGTCAGATAGTTCGCATTCGTCTTCATAACAACGCGCTAGGATGTCCAGCCTGTGCTAAATAGTTAACGGTGTCCTGATGTCAGCTGCGTCTCCATCACCTCCGGAGAGCAATCCCCGTGCGTTCCCACGGAGGGGTGGTATTCCCCGCCGCTCACCCGGCGAACCGGCAGGCGGCGGGGGTGTATGTCTCCGGATCACGCCGTCGCGTTCATCGACCCCGAACAGGAGGTGCAGTTGAACGGCGGCTCGGTGCATTCAGGGGGATAGAGGGGTATAAAGAGCGGCTGGCCGAACTCCTCGACCCCGAAGTTCCCGATGTAATCCTTGGTCTCGTCCGAGATGAGCCAGTCGGTGAAGTTGTTGGCCTCATCGATGTTGACACCCTCCGCCATCTCCGGGTTGACCGCGATCGCGCTGTAGCGGTTCAGGAGTTCGTCGCCCCCCGTCACCAGCTGTACGAGGTTCAACTGGTCCTGCAGGGCGAGGTAGGTCCCGATGTCGGAGAGCGTGTAGGCTTCTCTCTGGTTGGCGAGGGTCAGGGTCTCGCCCATGCCGCTCCCGCTCTCAAGGTACCAGGCCCCGGAGTCCCGGATATCGGTGGTGTAGTTGTAGCCGGCCGCCTCCCAGATCTCCTGTTCCCGGGTGTGCGTACCGGAATCGTCACCGCGGGAGGCGAAAGCGACCCCCTCCGTCTCGTTCGTGCCGGCGTTGTAGATCGCCTGGAACGCTTCGTCGGGGGTCATGTTCGCGATCCCCGCCGGGTCGGACTCGGGCCCGACGATGATGAAGTTGTTGTAGGCGAAGCACTGCTCGTTGATGCCGTAGCCTTCGTCGATGAACTCCTGCTCGAGCGACGGCGAGTGGACGAGGACGAGATCGACGTCGCCGCGCCTCGCGGTATCGAGGGACTGCCCGGTCCCCTGGGCGGTGATCTGTACGTCCACGTCGGAGGTGTTTTCATACATCAGTTCGAGTTCGTCGAGAAGGCCCGTATCGTACAGGCTCGTCGTCGTTGCTATCCGGAGCACGCCCGGTTCTGCGGCCTCCTGTGCCGTCACTGTCATGGCACAGGAGGCGAGTAGTACTACCATGATGCCCAGAAGGGGCATCCAAGATCTTCGTGCCATGCGGGCGGGCCATCAACAGGCAACATATTTAATTATTTTTATAATAATTAACAAATACAAAACTTCAAGCCCTTTTCATAAACCCTGCCTCCTCGAGAGAGCGGTCCCGTCCTGCCCCCCGGGATGAGGTCCATCCCGGGAGAGCCAGGCGTCGAAACCTTAACGCTCCGACCCGCCGACTCTTCTCCTCATGTGGCAGGCGCTGGATATCGAGACCTGGATCGCCGGACGGCGGTCGGACCTCGACCGGGTGAAGGGACCGGTCTCTGAGATCATCGCACGGGTGCGGGCGGAAGGCGACGCCGCCCTGCTCGACCTGACGAAGAGGTTCGACGGCATCGATCTGGAGGAGATCGCCGTCTCCGACGAGGAGCGGGAGGCGGCCTACGACCAGGTGGACGCACAACTGGTCGAGAGCCTCGTGGAGGCGGAGGCGCGGATCAGCCGGTTCCACGAGCTGCAGCGCGGGCGCGACCTCTGGCTGCAGGAGGTGGAACCCGGGATCACCCTCGGCGTCAGGACGACGCCCCTTGCGAGGATCGGAGCCTACGTCCCCGGCGGGCGGGCGGCTTACCCCTCGACGGCGTTGATGTGCACGATCCCGGCCAAAGTCGCGGGGGTCCGAGAGATCTGCTGCTGCACCCCGCCGCCGACGAGCCCGATCACCCTCGTCGCGCTCGACATCGCCGGGGTCGACGAGGTCTACCGGGTCGGCGGCGCCCAGGCTATCGCGGCGATGGCGCTCGGGACGGAGACGGTCCCGCGGGTGGAAAAGATCGTCGGGCCGGGGAACGTCTACGTCACCGCCGCGAAGATGCTTCTGCGCGACGAGGCCGAGATCGACTTCCCCGCGGGCCCGAGCGAGATCGCGATCCTTGCGGACGGCACGGCGAACCCGACCTTCGTCGCGGCCGACATCCTCGCCCAGGCTGAGCACGACCCGAACGCCGCCTGCGTACTCGTGACGACCGACGCGGCCATCGCCGATGCGGTCGGCGACGAGGTGAAGCGAATGGCCGGAGAGGCGAAGCGCCGCGAGATCGTCGCAAAAGCCCTTGAGCACTCCGGCTACATCGTCGCCGCCGACCTTGAAGAGGCCGTGGCGACGATCGACGGCATCGCCCCCGAGCACCTCTCGGTCCAGGTGGCCGACCCGCTCTCGGTCCTGAACCGCATCCAGAGCGCCGGGTCGATCTTCGTCGGCCCCTACGCGGCGGTTGCCTGCGGCGACTACGCCTCGGGGACGAACCACGTCCTCCCGACTGCAGGCTACGCCAGCCTCTACTCCGGGCTCGACGTGAACCACTTCTGCCGCCGCTCGACGGTGCAGGTGATCACGCGGGAGGGCCTCGAGGCCATCGGCGACGTGGTGGAGACGATCGCCGATGCGGAGGGGCTCCACGCCCACGCGGAGTCGGTAAGGGTTCGGAGAAGGGGATAGGAAGATCCTTTTCGAGCATCCCCCGCAAAAAATAAGAAGAGTCTTCTTACCGTGACGTCGGCGGGGACGGCTCCGCCGGCATCTCGCCCCGGACCATCTGGATCTTATCGATCGCATCCTCCGCGACGCTCCTCACATCCTTATCCTCGTCCAGGGTGAGGTCCCGGAGCGCGTCTATCGCCCGCGGGTCGCCGATGTACTTGAGCGCACCCGCCGCGTAGAGCCGGACGTTCCGGTCGGCATCCTTCGTCGCCGCGACGAGGGGCTCGACCGCGGCATCGCCCATCCGCATGAGGGCGCCCGCCGCCGCGCCCCGGACGTCGTCGTTCTCGTCCCGGAGCGCCCCGATGAGCGGCTCCACTGCGGACGCCTCCCCGGTATCCCCGAGGACGCCGGCCGCGACGATCCGGGTATCAGGGTCCGGGTCGGCGAGCAGTCCCGCGAGCGGCCCCACCGCCTCACGACCGAACTTCGCAAGGGCTCCCGAAGCCTGGCACCGGAGATCGTCGTTTTTGTCGTGAAGCGCCCGGGCAAGCGGTTCCACCGCGGCAGGGTCGCCGATCTCGCCGAGGATTGCGGCCGCATAGACCCGCCGGAGGTCCCTCCGGGTCTCGATCTCCCAGGTCCGGCCTCCGGGTCCGGTTACGGTCGCCGGTCCTACGGCAGCCGTCGACTCCTCGTACTTCCCCGACGTCTCCGGGTGCTCGATGAGTTCGACCAGCGGCCCGACCGCCGCATCCCCGAGCATGGCAAGCGAGTCCGCCGCCGACTCCCGCACCGCCGTCAGCGGGTCGCCGAGCGCCCGGATGAGCGGGCCGACCGCCTCAGCCCCGCCGAAGTCCCCGAGCGCCAGGGCGGCCCGCTGGCGGGTCAGGCCGTCAACGCTTCCGAGCGCCGCGATCAGGCCGTCGACATCCTCTTTCGCCCTCAGGAGATCGATGTTGAACTTCCTCTTGCCCTGCTGTTCCGTCGCAGGACTGCTGCTCTCTTGCTGCAATCATTTCGCCTCCGGATCCGGCGTATGACGCCTACTCGATATAATAACCTTGCCGGGACAGCGACCCGGCCGCACGGGACCGCCATCGGCAGTACGAAAAAGGGGATAAGTTCCTCCCGGCCTCAGCGGGACGTCGGCGGGACGGGCGTGGCCATCCCGCGCCTCTCCCGGAACCGTACCATCCCGTCCTCGGCCGCCCTCCGGACGGCGGGATCGGTATCGGAGAGCGACCGGGTGAGGGCCCCCTCCGCCCGCGGATCGGCGATCTCGCCGAGGATGACGGCGGCATAGGCCCGCCGCAGTCCCGGCCCCGTGCCGGGCGGAATGCCCTCCGGCACGATGCCGGCCCTCCTCGCTCCGGGGAAGAGCGCCTCGTGCTCCCTCGCATCCTCCGGACCGCCAAGAAGGTCGTGCTGGGCGAGTTCCCGGTGCCGGACGGTCTTTTTCGTCCCGACATCCTCCGGACCGCCGAGGAGATCGTGCTGGGTGATCTCCCTTTCTTCATCAAGGGACCTTCTGCCTCCCGCCCTCCTGATATCCTCCGGGCCGCCGAGCGCGTCGTGCTGGGAGAGGCCCTCTTCCTCATCGCGGGCTCTTCCGGCCCCCGCCTTCTTGAGGTCTTCCGGGCCGCCAAACGCGTCGTGCTGTACAATGCCTGCCCGGTGCCGGAGTTTCCTTTTTGCAAGCGGTATGCCCTCAGGGCCGGCGAGGAGATCGACCTGGGTAAGGCCCTCCCCGGGTGCTTCCCGCGGCACCGCATACGCCGCCGCGGCCTCGGGACGCTCGAGGAGGTCGATCAGCGGTTCGACCGCCGGGGTCCCGACCATGACAAGCGCGTTCGCCGCCCCCTCCCGGACGGCCTGAACCGGGTCGCCGAGCGCCCGGATGAGCGGGTCCACCGCCCTCCATTCGCCGAGCGCGCCAAGACCCAGGGCGGCGCTCCGGCGGACTGCGGGGTCGCCGCTCTGCATTGCGTCGGTCAGGCCGTCGATATCCTGTGCTGCCGCCATGCGGCTGACATCATACTGCTTCTCCTCCGTTGGAAGATCCCTTCTCTGCACCTCAATCACCTCTGGATGGGGCGATAATAACCGGTTTTTAATATAATAATGTTGTGCATAAAAATTGGCCCGGGCTGAACCTCCGTTTCAGCCCTTTTCGTGAGGGACTGCGCAGATCCGGCCGGAGGAGGGTGCAGGTATTTATCCGCGCAGAGCGAGGGGAGTATCATGCCGGAGGAGAAGAGGAAGGCGGAACTGAAGATCTCCGGGATGCACTGCGCGTCCTGCGCCCTCAACATAGAACGCGCCCTCCAGGATAGGGACGACGTCTACGATGCCCGTGTCAACCTCGCGGCCGAGACCGCCGTCGTCGAGTACGACCCGACGAAGGCCACCCTCGCCGACCTCGAACGGACGGTCGGCGACGCCGGGTACGAGGTTATCAGGAACGAGGCCACCGTCAGGATCGGCGGGATGGTCTGTGCGGCCTGCGCCCAGGTGATCGAGGCCTCGCTTGCCGCCCTCGACGGGGTCTACGAAGCCCGGGTCAACCTCGCGACCGAGAACGCGCACGTCGTCTACAACCCCGCGCTCGTCACCACATCAGACATCCGTGCCGCCGTCGAGGATGCCGGCTACCAGTACCTGGGGCTCGAGGAGGAGGTCTCCGAGGACGTCGAGGCCCGGATGCGGGAGGAGGACCTCCGGGACAAGTTCCGCAGGTTTACCGTCGGGTTCGCGGTGAGCATCCCGCTCTTCCTCTACATGCTCTTCGGGATGCCGGGGGCGGCCGCCCTCCCGGTCCCGATCAACCTCGTCATGCTGGTCATCACCCTGCCGGTCTTTCTCTACGTCAGCGCCCCCATCTTCAGGGCGGCCGCCGCGGCGCTCCGGAACCGGGCGCTGACGATGGACGTGATGTACGCGATGGGGATCGGCGTCGCATACGGCGCAAGCCTCCTCGGGACCTTCGGGGTCGTCCTCACCCCAGATTTTAACTTCTACGAGACCGCGGTGATGCTCGCTTCGTTCCTGACGCTCGGCCGCTACCTCGAGGCCCGGGCCAAGGGGAGGACGTCGGAAGCCATCAAGAAACTCGTCGGTCTGCGGCCGAAGACCGCGACGGTGATCCGGGACGGTCAGGAAGTCGAGGTTCCGGTCGAGGCCGTCGTCGTCGGCGACGTCATCCTGGTCCGGCCGGGGGAGAAGATGCCGGTGGACGGGACGGTCGTCGGCGGCGAGAGTTCGGTCGATGAGTCGATGATCACCGGCGAACCCATCCCGGCCGATAAAAAGGAGGGCGACGGGGTCGTCGGCGGCACCCTGAACGTGAACGGCGTCCTCCGGGTCCGGGCCGAGAAGATCGGGAAGGACACGGTGCTCGCGCAGATCATCAGGCTCGTCCGGGACGCCCAGGGTTCGAAGCCGCCGGTGGAGCGGATCGCCGACGTCGCGGTCTCCTACTTCATCCCGGCCGTGCTCGCGATCGCCACCGCCGCCTTTCTCGTCTGGTACTTCGGGCTCGGTGCATCGCTCCTCTTCTCGCTCACGGTGCTGATCTCCGTTCTGGTCGTCGCCTGCCCCTGTGCGCTCGGCCTCGCCACCCCGACCGCCGTGACCGTCGGGATCGGCCGGGGCGCCGAACTCGGGGTACTGATCCGGAACGGCGAAGCACTCGAAATCTCTGAAAAACTGACCGCGGTCGTCTTCGACAAGACCGGGACGCTCACCCGGGGAAAGCCGGACGTCACCGATATCGTCCCCCTCACCGTGCCGGAGGACCGGCTTCTTGCGGTCGCGGCGGCGGTCGAGCACAACTCGCAGCATCCGCTTGGCCAGGCGGTCGTGCGGCGGGCGGAGAGTGCCGGTGTTGCGGTCCCGGCATCGGAGCGGTTCACCACCTTCGGCGGCAGGGGTGTCAGCGCAACGGTCGAGGGCGAGGAGGTCCTTATCGGGAACCAGCCCTTTCTCGAAGAGCATGGTATCCCCGTCCCGCCGGAGGCGGAGGGGCGGATCGCCGCCCTCCAGGACGTGGGGAAGACCGCCGTCCTGGTCGCCGCCGGGTCCGGGCTCGCGGGCATCCTCGCCATCGCCGACACCCTCAAGCCGACGACGAAGGGTGCCGTTGCGGAATTAAAAAGGATGGGCCTGTCCGTAACGATGATCACGGGCGACAACGAGCGGACGGCGAACGCCATCGCACGC
Organism: Methanobacteriota archaeon; assembly: GCA_023436625.1. Taxonomy (GTDB): domain Archaea; phylum Halobacteriota; class Methanomicrobia; order Methanomicrobiales; family Methanoculleaceae; genus Methanoculleus. Next base: position 42,084 of record JAEZIP010000005.1, read on the forward strand.
GAGATCGGGATCGAGGACGTCCACGCCGGGGTGCTGCCGCAGGAGAAGGCGCTGGAAGTCCGGGCGCTTCAGGAGCGGGGCGAGGTCGTGGCGTTCGTGGGCGACGGGATCAACGACGCTCCGGCGCTCGCGCAGGCGGACGTCGGGATCGCCATCGGGAGCGGGACCGACGTCGCGATCGAGAGCGGGGATATCGTCCTGATCCGCGACGACCTGACCGACGCCGTCGCGGCCGTCGAACTCTCCCGGAAGGTGATGAGCCGGATCAAGCAGAACCTCTTCTGGGCGTTCGCCTACAACTCCGCCCTCATCCCCCTCGCCGCGGGGGTGCTCTACCCCTTCTTCGGCATCACCTTCCGGCCGGAACTTGCGGCACTCGCGATGGCGCTCTCGTCGGTGACGGTCGTCTCGCTCTCCCTGCTGCTCAAGACATATATACCTCCGGCGAAGAGAGGGATGCTATCGGAGGGGGATATACATGGCAGTTGATCCGGTATGCAAGATGGACGTCGACGAAGCGACCGCGAAGTTCACGTCCGAGTACAGGGGCAAGACCTACTACTTCTGCGCCCCGGGGTGCAAGAAACTCTTCGAGCGGGACCCGGAAGCGTACCTGAAGGAATCGTAACCCCTTTTTGCGGTGGGGCACCGCGTATGGGCACACTGGCCGTAAACCATATGGTGCTATACCAAAAATGTCGGTAATTATTGCCCTGTTTCGAGAATACTGTATTATCCTTGGAATATATGGACCTTATGATCTCCACCGGGTATGGCCGCTCCCGGAGAGTCGAGCGTGCCCTTCCGGGACGCCCCGCCCCGGAAGGGAGGCGGGCCCGTCAAAACCGGTAGACCGCCTTCCCGGTCCGTGCCCCCTGCCGCCCTTCTCCCGGTCCAAGGTCCGCGGCGTCGTCGCATACTCCCCGCAGGAAGGCGCTCGCGTTGTCGGCAAAGTGGACCGCCCATGCCTCCGGTGTCCGGGGCTGGACCTCGCCGTGGGGGCCGTGGTGCGCCATCAGGATATGGAGGATGTGGCTGAATCGCGCAGGGTCGACCCCGGCGGAATGCTTCATGAGCGCGGCAGCCCCGATCGCCGTATGCCCGACGAGCGTGTATTCCGGGAGCGCGACGAACGAGAAGCCCTGGCGGCAAAAGCAGGACGCTTTCCCGACGTCGTGGAGGAGGGCTCCCGCAAGCAGCACGTCGGTATCCATCCGGGCCCGGCAGACGGTGCCGGCGAGGGAGAGCGCAATCTCCGCGGTCTCGAGGGTGTGTTCCGCAAGGCCGCCGATGTAGGCGTGGTGGTGGCGTTTGGCCGCGGGAGCGTCAAGGAATCCCGCAGTGGTGTTCATGACCCCGGAGACAAGTGAGGATATGCCGGGATCTTCGATCTTCGCGGCCATACGCGCGAGCCCGCGCCGGACACCGTCGCAGTCGACGGGTGCATAGACGAACAGGGACGGCTCGAACGTTTCCGGCGGCACCGGGGTTGCGAGACAGGTGATCCCGTCGTTTACGTTGACCTCGCAGGTGCCGTTGAAGACCTTCGCGTAACCCTGGATGCGGTAGATCTCGCCGGGCCGGATCGCACGGCAGAACGCCTCGACCTGCTCCACGCTCAGCTCGGACGTCCCCCACACTTTGCAGGTTCCCCGGCCGGTCTTATCGGAGATGGTGAGCTGGATGTACTTGCCGCCGTCACGCTTCTCCCTCAACCCTGCAGCATCCACCACGAAAGGTGCATCGACCTGCGCTCCCCCGTTGATCTCCTCGACGAAGACTGTCTTCTCGAACATCGGATTCCACCTCTCCTGTAGAACCCGTTCGCCGGGAGAGCCTTAAAACCCGGCGGTTTGATCCGGGTGCGACGTTCCATCAGGAACGGAGTTCGAGTGACGACAGTTCCGTCGGGGGAGACTCTCACCCGAACCGGAGCCGGAGCATCCCGCGAAGCATCTCTTTTGCGTCCGACGCCATCACCTTCGACTCGTCCCGGTTCTCCCAGGTGATCGGGACCTCCTCCACCCGGTAGCCGCTCTGCGCGAGCCGCCAGAGGAGTTCGACGTCGAACTCGAACCCGGTCGACCGGGTGGAAGAGAGAACCGCATCGACCGCCTCCCTCCGGAAGGCCTTCGCGCCGCACTGGGTGTCCCGGTAGTCGAGCCCGAAGAGCAGCCGGACCAGGAGGTTGAAGAGACGGCTCTCGGCCCGGCGCCGGAAGCCCTGTCTCACCGTCAGAACCGAGCCGGGGACCCAGCGCGAGCCGATTGCGCCGTCCGCGGTTGCCAGGCAGTCGAAGAGGCGCTCCATCTCGGACAGGG
>JAEZIP010000027.1:0-40141 GCA_023436625.1 Methanobacteriota archaeon
GTCCTCGATGAGCCGCGAGAACATGAGAGGGGTGTCCCAGAGCAGCCCGGTCCTGCAGGTCACCCCTTGATCACCCCGAGCGGTTCCAGCCGGGCGACGATATTCGAGAGGCCCGCTTCGTGCACGACGCGCACCACTTCCCGGCTCGGCTTGTAGACTTCGGGGGCCTCCTCCGCGAGGGCGGAGTCGCTGTGAGCGCGCACCAGGATGCCTTCTCCTGCGAGGTGCTCCCGGAGTTCCTTTCCGCGGACCTCTTTCTTCGCCTTCGACCGGCTGAGCACTCTCCCTGCCCCGTGGCAGGTGCTCCCCCAGGTCTTCCGCATCGCGGTCGTCGTGCCGTGGAGGAGGAAGGAGGACGTCCCCATGCTCCCGGGGATGATCACCGGCTGCCCGACCCCGGCATACTCCCGGGGGATGCCCGGGGCTCCGGGACCGAACGCCCGCGTCGCGCCTTTGCGGTGGACGCAGACCTCCGTCGACGCGCCGTCGACGTCGTGGCGCTCGAACTTGGCGACGTTGTGCGCGACGTCGTAGATGAGCCGCATCTCATCGTAGTCGATCCCGAAGAGCTCTGCGAACACTTTTTTGGCCTCGTGCATGATGACCTGCCGGTTTGCCCAGGCATAATTTGCAGCGCAGACCATGCCGCCGTAGTAGGCGCGGCCTTCCGGGGAATCGATCGGGGCGCAGGCAAGCTGCCGGTCGGGGAGGTGTATCCGGTATCCGGCGAGCGCACTCTCGAGCGTTCGCAAATGATCGGTGGCGACCTGGTGGCCGAGACCCCGTGAGCCGCAGTGGACCATGAAACAGACCTGCCCCTCGGCGATCCCAAAGACCTTCGCAGCCTCCGGGTCGACGATCTCCCTCGCCACCTGGACCTCCAGGAAGTGGTTTCCCGCGCCGAGCGTCCCGATCTGCGGCACGCCCCGCTGGCGCGCTTTGGCACTGACCGCGTCGGGGTCTGCGCCCGGCATCGCGCCTTCCGCCTCGCACCGGACGAGGTCCGCCCCGGTGCCGAGCCCGCGCTCGACCGCCCACCGTGCGCCGTCGACCATGACCGCGGTCAGATCCTTGTTCGAGACCCGCAGGGCGCTCTTTGCACCGACACCGGTAGGCACGGCGCTAAAGAGCCTCTCGATCAGTTCGCGTTTCTTGCCTGCGAGATCGGCCTCGGTCAGGGGCGTCGCGATCAGCCGGACGCCGCAGTTGATGTCGAACCCGACCCCTCCGGGAGATATGACCCCCTCGGTCATGTCGAAAGCGGCGACACCGCCGATGGGGAACCCGTATCCCCAGTGGATATCGGGCATGGCAAGCGAGTGCTTCACGATTCCCGGCAGGGTCGCGACGTTCGCGAGCTGACGGACGGCCCCTTCCTCGAGGGTCTCCGCCAGCGCCCGGGAGAGGAAGAAACGTCCGGGCACCCGCATATTGGGGACGTATCCAATGGGAACCTCCCATTCGAGGTCTCCGATCATATTGATTCCTTCAAGCATAGGGATTCCCTCAGATATCGAAGATGATCTCCACCACATAGCCCTCTTCTTCTTTAACGATTTCGAGCCCGAAGTAAGACACACCCTTGACGAGCGATCCTGCGGAGTGCCGTGCTGGGTCGAAGGGCTCGCCCCCGAGAACGGCGGAGAGGCGGGTGCCCCGGATATCGACGTCGAAGGAGCAGAAGACGATGTTCTCGACATCGGTGATGAAGAGCAGTTCCGAGAGGTAATCGATGAGAAGGGATTCAAGGTTCTCCGCCTCGAGGGAGAACTGCCGTTCGATGCCCCGGTCCTCGCAGGGTCCGTACATCACATGGAACATGGCCCGGCCTGCATCGGCAAAGATCTCGGCCAGGTCCGCGCCCCGCACTCGCATGAGGACGTCGGCAGTGTGTGCCAGCTCTTCAAAACTCATGGTCTAGAAGTCTTCGTAGAATATCGGAATCATTCCCCTGTGGATGGATTCGATGTAGCGGGCCTGGTACTTCGAGATGTAGACGGTATAATCGCCGACCGGGACCTGCAGGTCGGTCGTCTTCGGCGGCTTGACCGAGGTCGGCAGGAGGATCGGTCCGCTGCAGGATGTGCTCACCCTGAAGTCGCGTTTCCTCTGGAGAACATACGATCGGACATCTTCCGTGACACATATGCCCCGTGATGGTCCTGACTCTCCAACGTCGCTCTGCATGGTAGTCCTCCATATTGGTTCTGGGTGTAAAAAAAGAGGTATGGTTTTCGAGTGTTATGTTGTCCCGAGGATCTTCGCCACCACGTCCACGTACTGGTCTTTCAGCTCGTAGATGGAGTTCGTCCCCTCAGCGTTCCGCCTCACGTGCAGGATCCCTATCCGGGAAGCAATGATGCCGACCATGGATGCGATGGAGTGGTAACTGATTGAGAACTGCTTCTGCAGCTTCTCGTAGATCTGAGGTATGGTAAGGGATTTTACCTTTACGAACAGGTTGAGCAGTTCATGCCGGATTCCGTCCCGATCCCGTGAGAGATAACCTTTGAGTCGAGCTTCTATCTCTTTTTTGAGCTCATAGGGTGATCTCATATGTGCTTGTGATTCGGTATTTTATATATATCTTTTCTTTTCAATCATTTAATCGGAGATTATGCCCAGAGAACGACAATTGTCTGACGAAATGAGATCAGGTGAGATATAACAACGCCGTTTGCCAGGATACAGGACGTGCGCAGTCAGATGCGTTTTTACGCAAAAATAATCCCGGCTCCATGACACTCCCCTCCACCCGCGGCGGGCATCCCCACGCGCAGCTGCAGCACCGCCCCATCTCGCACTCCGGGAACGGCGTTCGAGAAGACCGAAGGTCTTCGCTGCGCGACTGTCGGAACGACAGGAGCGGGAGCACCGGAGGTGCGACTTGCGATGGGCGGCACGCCCGGAGGAGGAGCACCGGAGGTGCGACTTGCGACGGAGGGTACGTCCGGAACCCGAGCACGATAAGGCGCTCCAGGGCTCCCTTCCTGTCGGGGAATTCCCGGGGACATTCCGGCGCTATCCGGGTGGATTCCAATTCACGCCTTATATGCATGAGCAACCCTTTAACCTTTCACAATCGTACATTGATACAGCATGGAATTTGTCAGATACGACGTCAACAAATACTCTCCGCGGCAGATGGTAGCGCTGCCCCTCGTTCTTCTCCTCCTTGCCGGTGTCCTGCTTGGCTACACCATGCTCGCCACCGGCCTGCCCTTAACACCGGGCATCGACTTTGCGGGAGGAACGGCGGTCACCGTCTTTACATCCGACAGCAGGGAGACGATAGAGGCAAACCTCGCCGGATACCCGCTGTTATCGGTGGGTGAGGGGATCGGCGACGGGAAATACCTCCAGTTCGGCCCCATGGACGATGCCCGGTACCGGAGCCTTGTTACGCTCATCAACGAGAAGTACCCCGATGCGAAGATAGACCAGATCGGCGAGACGTTCGGAAAGACGCTCCAGGGCCAGGCCTTTCTTGCCCTGATCTTCTCGTTCATCGGGATGGCCGTCGTCGTCCTCATCGCGTTCCGGAACCTCGTGCCGGCGGGTGCGGTCGTCTTCTCCGCCTTCGCCGATATCGTCATCACCGCCGGAGTCATGCAGGTCATCGGCATCCCGCTCTCCCTCGGGACGACGGCGGCCCTGCTGATGCTGATCGGTTACTCCGTCGACAGCGACATCCTGCTGACCACGCGCCTCTTAAAGCGCAAAGGAAAACTCGACGAGAAACTCGCCGGAGCCTTCAGGACCGGGATCATCATGACGACCACGACCCTCGCGGCCATCGCCGCGATGTGGGTCGTCGCGACGGCGGGACAGATCCAGATCATCAGCGAGATCGCAAGCGTCCTCCTCATCGGACTCGTCGTCGACATGATGAACACCTGGATGCTGAACGCCGGGATTCTCAAGGAATACATCCTCCGGAGCGGTAAAAAATGAATAGCGAAACCATCAAGACCCTCGTCAAAGATTGGCGGATTGCCCTGCTGCTCCTGCTGGTCGTCGGCTCCCTCGTAAGCATCTACCTCGCCCCCCCGAGTCCGGAGAGAGGGCTTGAGGGGAACCTCCAGTTCGGCCTCGACCTTGAGGGCGGCTCGTGGCTGCAGATGGAGTTCCAGTCCGTGGTCGTTGCCTATTCGACCGACGGATCGGTCGGAGACCTTGTGAAGAACCTGCAGACGGGCCTCGAGGCGGACGTCATCCAGATCGACCAGAACCATCTCGAGATCCGAAAGAGCGTCTCGCGTGCCGATCTTGAACCGATCTTTGCGGAATCGGGCGCCTCGATCGTCACCTACCAGGAGGGCGTATCGCCGTTCACCGCAGACGAGGTAAAGCGGATCCTCAATGACAAAGTGAACGCCCTCGGGATGCAGGACGCGAGGATCAACCTGCTCACCCCGACGGGAAGCGAGTATCCGCAGTACGTGCGGATAGAACTTGCCGGCGTGGATATGGCGACGGCGCAGGAGATCGTCGGTAAACAGGGTCTGTTCGAGATCCGGGTCCAGACGACCGGGAACGAGACCGAGCACGTCCTCTACGGGGACCAGATCACCAGCGTCGGCGTTCCGCAGAGGGAACCCGGGACCCAGCAATGGGGCGTCGGGTTCTCGTTCTCCGAGACGGGTGCCCAGGCCTTCAGGGAGGCCGCCCTCGCATCCGGGGCGGTCGACAACCCCGAAGATCACCACCTCGTGATGATCCTCGATAACGAGACCGTCTACAGCGCCCCCCTCGACGGAAACCTTGCGGCACAGCTCCGGTCGGGCCCGGTCAGGTCGCTCTCGGCAAGCACCGGGACCGGTGATGCCGGGCTCGAGGATGCGATGACGCTCGAGATCCACCTGCGGGCCGGTGCCCTGCCGGTGAAGGTGGATATCGTCGGGTCGGGTTCCGTCCCGGCGGCGCTCGGCGATCAGTTCAAGATGACGGTCGCCATCGCCGGGCTGCTCGCGCTGCTCACCGTGGGGGTCGTCGTCTACTACCGCTACCGCGAACCTGCGATCGTGATCCCGATGGTCGCGATCAACTTTGCAGAGATCATCATCCTGCTCGGGATCGCCCGATTCATCATCCAGCTCGATCTCGCCACCATCGCCGGTCTGATAGCGGTGGTGGGTACCGGCATCGACCAGCTCGTCATCATCACGGACGAGGTTCTCCACGAAGGGCGTGTCCCATCGCCGAACCTCTATATGAAGCGGTACGGGCGGGCGCTCGGCATCATCGCCGTGGCGGCGGCGACGGTCTTCATCGCCATGCTCCCGCTGGCGCTGATGGATCTCTCCACTCTTCGGGGCTTTGCCATCATCACCATACTCGGTGTCCTGATCGGCATCCTGGTCACGAGGCCCGCGTACGGAAAGATAATCATGGCGATCCTCTCAAAATAACAACCCTACAACAACCTTTATTGCCCCGTTCACACACAATGTTTGAACGGGGTATAGTCTTATGGAAAAACCGGTTTTAATGGACTTTTTTGCCGAGTGGTGCGGTCCGTGCCACCAGCAGACGCCAATCATCGACGAGCTCAAAGCAAAGATGGGCGACCGGGTCGATATCAGAAAGATCGATGTCGGTATTGATTCCGAACAGACACGACAGTACGCCGCGAAGTACGACATCCAGTTCGTACCGACGCTCGTCATCGAGAAGGCGGACGGGACTCTCGTCCGAAAACTGGTAGGAGTCCAGGACCTCGGTACGCTTGAGGGCATCCTGAAGCCTCTGGTGGAACCGTGAAGATCGGTATCGTTGGCGGGACCGGCGATATCGGGGAGGGGATGGCGCTCCGGCTCTCTCCGAAGTACGACGTGATCGTGGGGTCCCGCGAGGAGGCAAAGGCTATCGCAACCTGCGAGACCTGCCGGGAGACCCTGCAGGAGCAGGGTCTGGCGTGCAGCCTGCTCGGCGTCTCCAACCAGCACGCGGTCGACGAGGCGGATGTCGTCGTCCTCGCGATACCGTTCAAGCATGCGGCTCCCACCCTGAAAACCCTGACCGGGTTTGAGGAGAAGATCGTCGTCAGTCCCATCAACCCGATCGAGCGGACGACCTACTTCTACTACGCCCCTCCGCCGGAGGGGTCGGCGGCGATGATGATCAAGGGGATGCTTCCTCCGAGCGCGACCGTCTGTGCCGCGTTCAACAACATCGCCGCAAACAGGTGGCAGATGCTCGACGAGGAACTCGACTACTCGGTCGCCGTCTGCTGCGACGACGACGGTGCGAAGCAGAAGGTGATGGATATCATCAACAACGTCTCAAGCCTCCGTGCCTACGATGCGGGGCCGCTTGCGGCCGCATCCATCGTCGAGAGCATCACGCCCCTCCTCCTCAACATCGCCCGCTTCAATAAGATGAAGGACGTCGGCGTCAGGTTCGTATAACTTTTTTCCTGGAGGGGTGCGGAGGAGTACGGGCCCCTCTTCACCGGGAATGCAGCGTCGGTCTTCCCCCGGCGCCCATGCCCGGGGGCATGCACATATCCCGGTGCACGCCAAACCGTTCTGTACGATAGTCCGGGTGCTGTGAATGCTGGATCGGGAGTTCGAACGGATCGGAAAGCGGCTCTTCCAGGAAGGGCTGGTCGGAGCGAATTTCGGGAACATGAGCGTACGCGCCGAGGACGGGTTCTTCATCACCCGGACCGGCGCGTACCTTGATTCGGGGGAGATGCCGGTCTATGTGCCGGATGCGGGCGACGCCCCGCGCGAGGCCTCGAGCGAGTACCGGGTCCACCGGGCGGTCTACCGGGAGACGCCCCATTCTGCGATCGTCCACGCCCACCCGGTCCACGCCGTCGCCGCTTCGCTCGATGCCGACCTCATCCGGCCGGCCGACAGCGAGGGAGGGATGCTCTGCCCGAAGATCCAGGTCGTCACCGGGAGCCCCGGGAGCGACGAGATCGCAGAGAACGTTGCCGGGGGGCTCCGCGACGGCCACATCGTCGTCGTCCGGGGACACGGGACGTTTGCAGCCGGAAAAACGCTCGATGAGGCGTATATCTACACCTCGATCGCTGAGTACGCCTGCCGGATCCTCTTCTTATCGGGGAGGCTTCGGGGGGTTCTGTAACTGCTCGATCTGGCGGGTTGTCTCGCGGTGAAACCCGAGCAGCATGTCGCTGATCACGCCGAACATGAAGATCTGAAAGCCCATAGTGATCAGGAGGACCGTGAGGATGGTGAGCGGCAGGTGCTCGATGTTCTTGAGCCACTCGAGGACGACGTAGATGCCGATGACGCCCCCGACAAGCGATATGAAGAGGCCGATGATCCCGAAGTAAAAGATCGGGTTGTTCATCTTCGCGAGCCGGTATATGGTCGAGAAGATCCGCAGGCCGTCCTGGAACGGGTTTAGTTTGGTGACGGTGCCGGGCCTCGCGAGGTACCGGACCGGGACGACCGTGACCCGCTGTCCGTTCCTCACCGCCTCGACCGCCATCTCAGTCTCGATCTCGAACCCCGCCTCTTTGAGGGTCATCTGCCGGATCGACTGGAGAGTAAAGGCGCGGTAGCCGGAGAGGATGTCGCTGAGGTCTTTTCCGTGCGCTATCCGGAACATCACGTTGAGGAGCTGGTTGCCGAGGAGGTTCAACCCCGTGAATGCTCCCGTCTCAGGGTTGGCGAGGCGGTCGCCGATGACGTGGTCAAATCCCCGGCCGAGGGGTTCGAGCATCTTCTCCGCGTCTTCCGGCGAGTAGGTGCCGTCGCCGTCGAGCATGAGCACGTAGGGCTCATCGATGACCTCCACGGCCTCGATGATGGCGTTGCCCTTTCCCTTTCCTGCCTGTGTCCGGACGACCGCCCCTGCGGACCGTGCGATATCGGGTGTTCCGTCGGTGCTGTTCCCGTCCATGACGAAGATGTGGCGAAAACCGCGCTGCCTGAACCCATCGATCAGCCCGGCGATCGTCGGGGCCTCGTTTAACGTGGGGATGAAGATACAGACCTCGTCTCGCTCGACGTTCATCGGTGTACTATATCCGATTGAGCAACATAAGGGCTTCGTATGCACGTAGCCAAATCGGGGCTCCGTGCTCTCGGTATCGCCGAGAGTTATTCGGGGCGGGAGCAGTCCACCCTGGCCGGCGTCGTCATGCGAAAGGACCTCCGGATCGACGGGGCGGCCTTCGCCCGGGTGACCGTCGGGGGATCGGACGCCACCGATGCAGTCATCCGGATCTTCACCGGTCTCGCACGCCGGGATATCAACCTTCTGATGATCAGCGGGAGCGTCATCGCCTGGTACAACATCATCGACCCGGCGGCGGTGCAGGACGCGACCGGTCTTCCCGTCATCATCGTCACCTACGAAGAGTCGGAGGGGCTCGAAGAGGAGATCCGTCGCCATTTTCCCGATGATGACAGGAGACTCGCGGCATACCGGCGGCTCGGCGACCGGCTCCCGGTTCTGCTGCACTCCGGGTATACGCTCTTCATCCGCCCCTATGGCATCTCTCCCGGGGATGCTGCAAGGGTCTGCAACGACTTCACGCATGAAGGAAGGGTGCCCGAGCCGGTCCGGGTGGCGCGGCTCATCGCCCGGGGCGTTGTGAGGTCGTCAGCCCCTGACGACCATGACCGTTGACGCCGCGTGATCGACGACGTAGGAACTGACGCTCCCGAGGAAGAAGCGGTCGAGCCGGCCCCTGCCGTGCGACCCGACCACGGTCAGGTCGGCGCCGAGTTCCTGTGCAAGCGCGGTGATCTCTGCTCCCGGGTGCCCCCAGCGCTTGTGGACGGTCATCCGGACACCGGCAGCGGCTGCCTTCCGTTCCGCGTCGACGAGGATCTCGTTCGCCTCCCGGTCGAGCGAATCAAGGAGCGCCTGCTGGGCGAGATCCGGCGGTTCGAGCTCGCTCAAGATCAGCGTGGGATACGTGCCGGTCTGGACGACGTGCACGGCATGCACGGGAGCCTGCATGGCGCGGGCGACGGCCAGGCCCTCTTCGAGCGCCCGGTGACCGATCTCCGATCCGTCGACCGCCACGAGTATCGATCTGAACATACCAGTCTCTAGGAGCGTTCCGGTACAAAAACATGGCTCTTTGCAGGCGGTCCGCCTCATGCCCTGACCGCGTGCTTCGAGATCACCTTTCCGGTCAGTCTGTCCACGATCTCCACCGTGACCTCGACTCCCGGGTAGAAGGTTCCGTCGGAGAGGTCCGCCGTCATCTCCTCGCCCGGGTTCCAGTAGGGGGTGCAGCAACCATCGCCCTCGAGGAACCTCACCCCGTAGTGGTGCGACGAGATGAGGAGGTGGCCGTTTAGGGTCTGGACGATGCAGACTTTCTGACCGTTCTTATAGAAGACTGCTCTCAGGCAATTGTTCTCATAAACCGTAGTGCCGTTGTTCTTGAGGATGACCCTGCTTGCATAGGTCAGCTCCCCGGTATCTTCGCTCGTGTGCGCAATCCCGGTGATGACGATCGGGGGCTCTCCGGGCTCCGTCCACGACCAGGACGGGATCATCGAAAGCAGCATCAGCAGGACAAGCGCGGCGAGGATGATGGTTACGGCAACCATCAGGAACGTGCCGTGCGTATCCGAGAGAGCGCTTTCGCCCGTTTTCGTCCGCCTTACGAGGGCTCCCCGTGAGCCGGAGGGGTGCGGCCCCCTCCGCGCGGCACGGGGCGGCCTGGCCCTAATACTCCATCCCATACGACTGAGCCAGGTTCCGGTAACGCCCGTATGTGTACTGGTCCAGTTCGGGGCCCATGCCCCGTATCTTGTTCCACTCGGCGGCGTCGGCATGCTCCCGCCAGATCCCCTCGAAGGAGTCTCCGTCCGCCACGACGAAGACCTTCGGGTTCGACGTCAGCTTCTCTCCGGTTCCCCCATACTCGCCTCCGGAATCGGTCGGGATGGACGGTATCGTGGTCTCGATGAACGCGTACCCGGTCTTCCCGTAGCAGTACCGGTCGGGCGCCTTGATGCCCACGGCCATGTGGGACTCCTGCTCGAACTCAAAGACCGCGACGCCGTATCCCAGGTCACGGAGAAGGTACGCGAGCAGGAGCGACTTCTCGTCACAGTCCCCGCTCTGGTGGTAGAGTACGTGGTACGGATATTTTGCCGCTGTATCGAACGAATAATCGGCATACTCGATCTTCTGCACCATGCTGATCGCGGCCCGCACCTGGTTCTCGCGGTCGGCCTCGGCAGCCCGGATGTTCTCGGCCAGCTGCTTGAGGTACCGGTCCTGGACGCTCTCGTCGATGAACTGGAGCCAGTAATCGCGTTCGATGCGGAACGGGGTAGGATACTTCGTGGACAGATAGTCGTTTACCCCCCGGTAGGCATCAAACCGGATCAGGCCCGTTTTGCCGCGGAGAACATACGGGTAGTTGATGGTTTTTGGTCCTTTCTCCAGGGTTTCGTTGGAGATCTCCGTTGAACTGAGGCCCGACGCTTCAAGCGTCCCGGTGACCGCCGTTCCTACCGACGAGACGATCTGCCCGCCCCAGATGGCGGCTATGCCGAGGACGACAAGAATGACGATCACCTTGCCGAGAGGGATTCTGTGCTGATGGTTCCGGTCGCCGGACATACGATGAGAAATTCATCACTAAATATATAAAGATTTTTAAAATAATCTCATGACCTGAAAGGAGGATCAGAGATAGTACCCGAGGAGATCGGGGTTTGGCCCCAATGGCCCCGCGGTCTGCGAGGGGCTGCTCGCCCGGCACGCTTCGTCAACGCTTACGACTCGAGTCGCCGGGTGCCCATGCTTCCCGCCGACACGGCCGGGCATATCCGCCCTCCACAGCAGGACGAGGCCTGCAGACAGGGAAGGGGTAAACCTTCTTCTCCTTCGGGGCGAGGAGGGATCATGGCAGAAGCAGAACGAACCCAGCTACCCGGGTACGTACGCCTGTCCCGGAGCGGCGAACTGGAGGAGCGGGCGCGGCGGGCGCATGAGGTGCTCCGTGACTGTGTCGTCTGCCCCCAGGAGTGCCATGTGAATCGTATCGAGGGCGAAGAGGGGTTCTGCCGGACCGGTCTTTCGCCGCGGGTCTCGAGTTACAGTCCGCATTTCGGTGAAGAGCCCCCGCTCGTGGGAAGGAACGGATCGGGGACGATATTCTTCTCCGGCTGCAACATGCGATGCGAGTTCTGCCAGAACTTCTAATAAGGTGTATACAAAATTCTTTAAAAATAGCCCGGTATAGTGGTGCCGGGCCGGGGAACACTCTTATATCTTATCAAGTAAGATAGTATCCTATATGGCGCGTGTAAAAGCTCCGGCCTGTCAGAATCCTAAGTGTGAGGGGCTAAGTATGCTCCGGGCCTATGTCCGGCCTGCCTGCCCGGATGGTAAGCAGCGCCTTCACCCTATCGGTTGGTGGTGTCCTATGTGCGGGGGGTTCGTGAATGAGTGAGTCGGTCGCCGGTCTGATCATGGTCCTCCTGGGAGGGCTGGCATTGATCGTGTTCGTCGTCCTGGTGGTTGGTCCCGGTGAGGTGGTCGGCCTCTGGAATACGTTTAATGAGGCTGGGACTATGACTGCGTGTGCTATTGGGCCGTGAGTGGTCAAAACCCACCTTCATATCTTCTCTAAAATCGATTATCCCACACATTCCGGTATGGTCAATCATTCCAATATTTGAGAGGGCTTAAATCGCTTCTATGTGCCTCTCCCACGTTAAAGAGGTTTTACATATCAGACAGGATATAAAAGAGGGGGCGGGGCCTGGAACACCCGCACCCGGTATTGTTGTTGTGGCGTGGTGGTGTCGCTCAACCTTAGAGGCATACCGGGATCCGGCGGGGGAGGACGTGCGGCAACACTGTTCCCGGCCTTCATCTCCCGGTGTTCTTACAATGTATTTACACATACCGCTATATAACCCTTCGGAAATACATTGTACTGCCTATGGAACGGTTCGCGCTGACGATCGAGGGCTATGAGGTTCTCGAAAAAACGGTTGTTAAATCAGGGAATAGCGGGGCCGCTCCTGTTCCTAAATCATGGAGAGGGAAGAGGGTTAAGGTTGTGCTGCTTGAACCGCTAGAATCGGATACTAGTTAAAGAGGGGTTGTAGGTTTAAGAAGTAGATTACCGTCCGGGAGAAGAAAAAGGTTGATAGGATCCCCTTTCTTAAGGTTCTGTGACCGGCACCAGTGGGCCGGGAGAACAATGCTCTTTGCGTCTTTTAGCTGCCGCACCTTATGAGTGCCTAAGTTGAACTGCCGCCACCGTCCGGAGCTGTCCCGGGCATCAACAGGCGTCATGCGGTCCCCTCACGTTAAGCTCTGAATATGAAACGTCGGTTCTTGTTGTAAAGCCATACTTCCCGACCTGCCGGGACGTTGAAGGGCTGACCCTGGACCCTTCGCCGGGCGACGGCTGCACTTGTGATCGTGCGGCTGTCGATCTGCTTCACCTGGATCCGCCGGGTCTGGTTCCCCTGCCGGGCGATCAGGTCTGCCGGTCCTCGGCTGCCTTGAGACACCTGGACCCTGTAACCCTGCGCTCTAAGGGTCCTGGCTGCTCTGTGTTCTGCCTGCCGTCCTCTCCCGTAGTTCTGGCCGTAGTTCTGCCGACCACTCCTGGATTTCTGTGCCTTTGTTCTTGCCATATCATCACCTCATGAAAACATCATCTCTCGCCCGGGGCCGCCGTCTATCGAGAGGGGGCCGTCGTCCTCGTCCTCGTCCTCGTCGTCCTCGTCGAGGGCGGGGGCGGGGCCGGGATCCCATGATAACCATAGCCGATCGGCGGCATGGAGCAACGCACCCACCATGATCGGGCCGAGTGACCGCCCGTCGCGCTCAATGAGACTCCTTAACAGGATTGCGGCCTGCATGTCGATCGTCGCCGGATCGCGGGACCATATGAGGGGTTGCTCGTTCTGTGTTTCTTCCATTTTACCGCCTCTTACGTTTTCTACCCTTCCTACTTGGCGCACCGAAGAAGAGATCATCTAGTTTCCCGATCCCGGATCCGGTGACATCCCACGGCACCCACTGTTTAGCCCGCCGCACCTTCGGACCTACCCGGGACACTATCGCCCGGCGGGGAGTCCTGGGGGGCGTCCCAATGGTGATCCGCTGGATGTTCTCGATCACCCGCGCGCGGCGGATCTTCGGTCCGGGGAGGTTCGTGTATGCTTCCTCTAATCGGGCTACGGGGACCGGGAACTCTGAATAGTTGACATAAAAATCATCCCCGAACCCTTTAACGTTCAAACCATCCGGGAATACGAATCCGGGGGGTGGCGGGGGCTGTTCGATTCTAACGTGCGGCCTTCGGATGGGGTCCGGTGATCGGATCCGGGGGATCTGAATTGTTACCTGTTCGATTGCGAGTGCCAGATCAACCGCGACGGCTGGAATTTTTACCTGTGGTTGGTCCTGATCGGGGGTCTGTACTGATTTGGCTGTAGGGCTTTGAATCTCCATGAAGGTTTGATCGACTTTCGGCATCACATCGATTCGAGGTATGAAAGCCTCGGCATCACTCATTTTATCCGTAATATCTTGGAGTGTGACCCGTATTTCGTCCTGGTCGCGTTTGGGGGTCTGCCGGGATATGGATTTTGTGATAGCTGCTGCGTTCAAGGAGATCCCGATCAAACTTCCTGGGTCGGACTTCTGGATCTTCGTCGGAGTTATCACCGCCTTCTGAGTGGTAGAAGGGCGGATCAGCTGTTGCGATCCTCGGGAAGTGAGGGTTCTGGCTGCTTTCCGCTGACTCATGATTGTGCGCTGTCTCGATCCGAGTGCTTCCGGTGTATAAAGAACCTCGACGCCGCGCCTCGAACCCGGGCCGCGTGAGGGGGCTGTATCCACTACTCCTACTAATTCGGGCTCTGCTAACCCGGTTGCGTCGAATACCCGCACTCCTGCGGCATCTCTACCGAGTTCCCGGATCACCGGGAAATCGGTTTCGGTGCCGTATATCTTGACGCCGCCAACTTCGGCAATCTCCCGGATATTCGGGAAATCGGTTTCGGTGCCGTATATCTCGCTTCTACCTACCCGGGCAATCTCCCGGATATTCGGGAAATCGGTTTCGGTGCCGTGAACCCGGACGCCTCCGGTTCTCGCTATATCCCTGATTGAGGGGAAATCTCCCTCGGTGCCGAATACCTTTGTCCGTCCGGTGGTGGCGACATGGCGCGGGGGCGCGATCTCGCCGGTGAGATCAAAGACCATTTGCCGGGGCGGGGGGGTTCCTGGAGGGGTGCCGGGACCGGACCCGCGCGGGATACGGGCCGAGATCATACCCGGGACGTACCGCACCGCACCCGCGCCAGCTACTACCGGGAGTGCTTCGGTAGTCAGGATGCCGCCGAAGGTTTCCCCTGCTGCGAAGAGATCCCCTGAGATACCGGAGATACCTACTCGCCCGGCGACAGTTCCCACCCATGCGGCCTCTACCCCTTTAAGACCAATAGTTACACCTTTTGCG
Organism: Methanobacteriota archaeon; assembly: GCA_023436625.1. Taxonomy (GTDB): domain Archaea; phylum Halobacteriota; class Methanomicrobia; order Methanomicrobiales; family Methanoculleaceae; genus Methanoculleus. The sequence continues at coordinate 14,447 of JAEZIP010000027.1, forward strand.
GCCTTCGGGAGTAGCGCGGCACCTTTCATACCGAGACCGCCGACGACACCGATCCCGAATGATACAGCTCCGGTTAAGGGGCGGTCCCTGACGCCGCTATACGCTCCCGAGAGGACGCCGGCCTTAATCTCTGACACCTCCGGGGATATACGGGGGGAGCCGATGAGAGGCATAACCGCCCATGAGAGTTCTTGCGCCTTCGTAAGAGCCCGGGCCTCCTCCTTAGAGAGTGCGGGGAGGTTCAAGGCACCCGCTAAACTGCTCTCCATCTCGGCAAATCGGTACGGGATACCGAATAATTCACGCTTTCGTAGATCCTCGGCCTCTTTCCCGAAACTGTCTACAGCCTCTGCCGCGATCTTGAGTTCGTCGTATTGGAGTTGTGACGGTTTGTCGGAAACCGTGAATTCGTCACCGACGAGTAAACCGGCTTCCTCTGCTGCCGTCCGGCGCTCTTCGTATCGCCTATACGCTTCTTCGTAATCGCTCTCTGCCTGGGCGATCGCTGCCTGATCTTTAAAGATGTCCTGGACAAACTGCCCTATTGGTGAGGAAAATAACGGACTCTTCTTTAAAGTCTGCTCAAACACGGAAGAGGGTTCTGCCGTTTCTGTTGCTGCCGGTGGTGCGGGGTAATCGCTCGTTTTCAGGGACATCCCCGCTTTACCGATCCGTAACCCTAACTGATTATCTACGAGCGGATCGGATCCGGGGTGTGCCGTAGCTGCTGCTTCTCTGTGCAGGGCGGTGAAATCCGATGCTTCTTTAAAGAATCCCTGGTGCCGGGGGTCGGCCTCGATTCCGAAGTTCTCCGCGAGGCTGGATTGTGCGGCCTGCGCTTTTGCGGCCTGTTCCGCGATCAGCTCTCCGGGGTCGCGGCCGTACTGAATGGCTGCACCACTATACCCTTCCCGTGCAACGGTCTGCGCTATTATCTGTGCTTCGGTGAGTGCAAGACCTAACTCGTTCGCTCTCTTGATCGCCTTCTCTTCTCTGATGGCTGCTTGGAGGGCTTCGGGGGAGTCATACCCGTATTTTTGAGCCTCTGCTACGGCTTCCTGCCGTTCCCTCCGGGCGGCGGCGTATTCCCGGGAAACTTTGGCGTCGTATTCTGCCTGTGCGAGGCGTTGCCGCTCCTCCCGGAGTTGATAGGGGAGGACCGCCGCGCGGATCTCTTCTTCCTGCAACCATTGGCCGCGCTTAAGCTGCTCTTCCCGGATCACGAGCTGATCGAGCATCTCCCGCCGTTCCTGGGCGGGGGTCTTTGACCGGATGACGGTTACGTATTCGTCGGATACGGGGGTTTTCGGACCCGCGCGGAGCTTCATTGAGTCCCGGCGGTGCGCGAGGTATTTGGACCGCCCGTATTCCTTCTCGATGGCTGCAAACTTTTTCTCGACTTCGCTTTCCCTCTGGCGGCTGCTGGAAGATACCGGATCGGTGACGGTCGTAACTCCCTGAGGGGTCATGGTCGGCGCTCCCTCGGCGGTCGGTGCGCTCGGGGCGATAGTTTGCCGGGTTGTGCCGTCGCGGGGGGTGATCTCGGTCACGTGGATCGCCTCCGTTGACGAGGTTGATTCCAAAGGCGAGAATGACAACCAGGACACCGCCGCGGGAGGAGTCCGGCGCGCAGTAAGCTATCTTGCGGGGTCCATGTGTGACCGCACCGAGAACAAAGTAACTGTTGCGTCTCAAGATGGGCTTTCCGTGTGGTGGTTCGGGTCTTTGCCTTTATAGCAACGTACCGGATTTGGTCTTTAGGCGCTCTATATGTATTGAGTCCTCTCATATAGTCCATCACATCACCCACTATTAGAGCATAGATTCTTTTATTACTATATAGTTTTATTGGTGCTCTATAGTTTATATGGTGCTTTCTCTGTTTAAAGCACGATATATGAGAGAATATATAGGCGTTATGTGTATTCCCCGCGCGATCTGGCGATAAAAGCGATACTCTTTTATACCCTTCTCTGCACCTGTCGCTATATTTTCTTAGAGGAATAATATTGTTGCACGTGAGGTTTTTGTATTGGGGTGTCCGGCGGCTGTGCTTTGAGAGTGTGGTGTTTATTCCAGTGACGGACCCCTCCCACCCCCCCATATATTCATACGCGAGGAAAATTTTCGGGTTCGCCGGGTGGTAGGTGTCTCCTGGTGGGAGTCCGATGATGTGATCAGATACGATCTCGAAGAAGGCGAAGGAGAACCAGATCCGCAAACCCGAATCTGTTCCGCAGAAATCTGCGGAACAGATCGAGACAAGAAAAGAGCTCGCCAAGATTGCCGGGGTCGAAGAAGGCGAAGGAGAATCAGGGAACTAGGACAGACATTTCACAGAATTCTGTGAAAAGTATTGATGCACAGAAAGAGCTCGCCAAGATTGCCGGGGTCGCCCGTCGAGGCTGGGCCGGGGTGGTCGGCGGGGATCCCGGGCGCTCGGGCCGTTGCAGAAAGTTTGTTCACATTTAGATAACGTTGATACTCTTTGCTTTTTAATAATCCGGGTCTTTTTGCCGGAATTGGAAAAAGTTGTTCACATTGTTCACATGTGGTTCACATTGGAATGTGAACAACACAAACTTTCCCGGGCTGGCGCGTTTTGCCATTCGCACGTCTACAACCGAATATATAATAAATAAAATAATAATAATTTAAAGAGTTCACATAAACATGGGTGAAAACAAGGCGTCTTAGGTTATGCGGATCCGTACTCTCTCCTTCTCTTTGTGAACGTGTGAACATGTGAACAAACAAATCGGAGCCCGTATAAACGAGATAAAAAAGCCGAATAAAAATATACTATTCCGGATTCCGGGATTCCGGTTCATTTTGTTAAGTTCACATACTAATGTGAACCAGATGTGAACAATGTGAACAGCGTGAACTGCGCTTAAAAAAAGGAATTGTGTTCTATAAGGCCGCCGATAAAACTTTCGCCTCTGCTTCTTGTTCGTTTTTAAGTTCAACCAGGGTTCCGAACTGCGCCAGGACATCAAATTTTGTATCGAGACGGTACACCATGTGTCTCTTATAGGTCCGGTCGTGCTCGTCTCCGGTCGATCTGGTAATGTCGTCGTGTAGCAGTCCCGGGACTTTTGAGAGGAGCCCACCCACCATAGTGCCGTCCTGCTGCTTCCGCCCGTTAAGAATCACTGACAAGGTGGATTTTGGCATTTTGGCGAGCTGTTGAATCTTTCCGAAGGTCAATCCATCTAGGCTTGCATTACTGATGAGTTCTAATACCCGAAACTCGTTCTTATTGAGCTTTGATACCTGTTCCTTCTCAATTCCCGCCCACAACCGCTTAGCTTCTTTGAAGTCGTCCACGTTGGCAATGATGTTTCCCTCAGCATCCCGCCCGCGTTGATATTGGTTGATGGCTGCAAAGGCTCTCACCGTATCAATGAACATGCCCGGGTTGCGTCTGTTCTTCTTGTCGTTCCATATGATATGGTCCCTGGCATATGGGATGCGGATCTTTTGGGCGGTTGCACTACAGAGAAGTCTAAAAATTTCCCGGCAGGTTAAAACATCCTCGCTCTCTTCGAGTTCGTATTCTCCCGTTTCGGCGCGCTCGAAGATTTTTTCAATTACAGCAGTATCTTGGGCGTCGTCCTCGTTGACGGCCAAAGTAAGTTGTCGGTTCAACACCTGTAGGTCAAACGTCCCACCCACTGATGTTATCCACCATGTGCAGCGGGGCGGGATAGATACCACATCCGTCTTATCCGGTCCTTCTTTCTTCGGATTCGTATAGGTGTGTTCGTGGCCTTCCTGGTATTTCGTGGTTGATTCCTTAATGATCCTTTGGAATTCCATATCGAGTTGATCGATATCATCCAGGAAGATGACGGTCCCGGGTACTAACCCTCTGTAGAAGAGGGCTTTTGCTGACAGGCTCGAATTTATCTTGTACTCCTTCGGCACAAGATGGAACATTGCGCGGCATGCGTCCGATTTCCCTTTCCCGCTTTCTCCGGTCAATCCGGGGTGCAATCCCTTCGTATTACTGCACAACTGCGCTCCGATTGTGCAGAGCAGAAGAGTGCCGACGTCCCGATCCCCTACATGGATGTGGTTGAAGGTGTCCATAATGAACCTGACCGGATCGCCACGCTCTAATATATCCCTGGCTTTAGTGTCTCCCTCCTGGTGGGTCGGCGCGGGCTCGGGGACCGTGGGCGCGGTCGGTTGTGGTGCTTTTGTCTTTCTGGATTGCGCGGGCTTCGGTCGGTCGTCCACAAGAGCCCGGAGATCCGCCCATCCTTTCCCACTACATCCATTGTGCTGACATCCCGCCGCCAGAGGTCCGGAGGAGAGTTGCCCCACCCATGCGGACCGGTCCCGGTGCGATGGGTCCCACGGGCATGTATCAAAGACATAGAAATACCGCCACGGTGGTTTCGGCTTCTCCTGATACGCCGGGAGTCCTCGGCCATGCTCCCGTAACCAGTCCGCAAGGTCAATCTCTCGATTACTCCCGCCACGAGTCCGGGGCTCGTGCCGGGGCTGCTCCTCCTCCTGCGCGAGAGCCGCCAGGGTTGCCAGAGCATCCCGGGGGACGGCCTTCATAATCTCAGGTATGCCTAAGATCTTTGACCGGCGGTGCGGTCGTTCTGGTGTGTGATCCCCCTTCCGCGCGACGGTCCCATACAACCGGCCTATCCGCGCGGCATTGAATACCTTTTGATCGATCTCGCATCCGTGACCGTTGAAGGCGTTTCCTAGAGCTTTGAGACATCGAGTTATCAAGGTCGTGCTCTCGTCGTCGTTCGGGAGGTCGATCCGATACATCAGATGTGCGCCGTTCCCAGAGTCCGCCAGGATCGGATCCGGGAATCCGTAGAACTCCCTTAAGAACCCCGATACACGGCCAGCCATGTCTAGAGCACGCTTGTGCTCCTCGTCCGTAGAGGAGATCCCCGAAGGGCGTTCGGGGTCGATATCGACCAGGAGCCAACGCCGCCGGACGATATCGGCATCTGCCGTTGTCGGTGCTCCCGGAGCCAATCGCGCATCAATCCTGTTCGCCCGCCGGGAGAGGAGCGCCGGGTTTACCGCGTTGATAGTCCAATAAAGGCCTTCGGATACTCTGGACGCATCGAGCGCTTCAATTGCCCGGGCCGCTTCCTCTAAATGCTCTGCATCAAAATATCCGGAGAGCGGGCGCGGCTTCACTCCCCGCACCTCGAATACTCCATCAACAGGAGTTAAGAGTTGTAGGGTCTGGAGGATGTCAGAAGCCGGTGGGAGTTTAACCGGCATCTGGACCGGGGCGGGTTCCACAGTCCCGGACGCGGCCTGTCCGTTCCCGTTCAAGAGCTCGATCAGCACTTCGCCGTGGCAGGGGTCCGGGGTGCACCAACATCCTAACCGCTTCCCTCTCAGCTCTTCGATCTGTTTGGTGAGTCCCGATATTTTGAGGTGCGCGCGGTACTTCTTAATAACCTCTTCCCGGTCTCCATCCTTCCCGATAACAAAAGGATTCTTCCATTTCGAGGGTCCATATTTCCGGTTCCACCGTCCAATATAGACATCATCGGGGTTGCTCTTCGGATCGAAGTCCGGACAGGTGCGGATGTTGATAAGGGAGGCATCGGCGCTCATACACCCGCCCCCTTCTCTGGTGCAACGAGTTGATAACCCGGGCGTCGGCGCAGCGGGCATCCTCTACAAGAGAACCGCGCGCACGGGCCGGAGCTGGTGAGGAACGATCCGCACTTCGTGCAGTCGGTTTCACAGACCGTTGGTAGGTCGCTCATGCCCGGATCACCTCCCGGCACTTCTCCGCTCTCCACCGATGATCGCGGCGGCACCATCCCGGGGCGAACCGGACGGCGCACCCGTCTAGGCAAGGGCTCTTCTTAGGAACATTTTTATAAATGTTGGGTGATATTTGCATTACGCACCTCGGATCGCGAGTAGTGCGGACGTGCCACCCGGCCACATTAGGCGGTAGGTTTGCGTCCCGCGGGGGCGATGGCCGCGATACCCGGGCGTCTTAGCTGGATTGGACCGTCGAACCTTCGTCATCAGACATCACCTATCCGGGCGGGGTTCGCCACACCCTCCCGCTCATCTTCCTCGACGATTACGACTAATCCTTTACGTACACCAACATCCGCGATGGCTTGATGAAAGCAATCCATCGCTTTGTATTCCGAATGAGTCAGTACTAAAAGTTCTGAACCGCTCATTCTGATACCTCCGCGCTCTTTGGTCCCGGGTAGAGGAGGTAAAAACGATTTAGTACTTTCTTGGGCGCTAGATACCCGTTGCCGGACAATCGACGAACGCGGTTCCTGATGGTGTTTTCAGGCGTCGCCGGATCGGCGGCGTCCATCACATCCCGGATTCCCACGCCAGGTTGCTTAATAACGGTTCTGACGATCAGAGTATCGAGATCGTCTAAAGATACGTTTTTGCGTCGCATTTCTTCACCCGTTCTGTTTTAGAAGAGCTGAAACGGGGGCAAGACGGGCAACGTATCGAGGTTGGCAAAGTCTTTTATACCTTGCTTCCTCAGTCTTTTTTGTCGGAATTTTCCGACGCTTTTCATATCGTTGCCGGTCACCCGGTTGGGACGTTGCGCCAACAACGTCCCTCAACTCTCTAAGTAAAAGTAGAAATAACTACTATATATTCCCTCTGCTCACCCGATGCTCTCAAAAAGGGCTCGGAGAGATTAGAACTACCTGTTTCCGAAATGAAAGGATTTTAGAGGATTTCTTAAAACAAGTCTAATTTAGTGTATTATTTCTCTCAAAATAGACGGATTATAATACTATATCTACCACTTTTGGCGCAAATAGGTAAAATTTTGCCAAGACACTCAACAACCTCACTTGTTTAAAGTGAAGTGCTACCTAGTGTTATCTAGTGTATTCTTTTGTGTTCTTTTGTTGTCTTGTGTATTTAATTGGAAAGTGTTATAAAAATATAAACACGCAAAAAATAGGTTATTTTGCCGCGCGTCGCTCGGAAAAAAAGGTTTTTGTAATTTACTCACCTGTTAATCAACCTACCTTGTTTTCCTCGCTCGTACAGCCTTAAGAGCCTCTAACATTTCTTCATCGGTGAACTCACCGAGCAAAAGATCCAACTTTGACGCTTTACTATCGAACACCGTTCGGGCCTCTTCGGTTAACGGTGCAGCGCACCGGGAACAATACGTTGCATCGGGCTTGTTCACCAGATAGCACCTGTTACACTGCCGGGGCTCCATCGGATCGGGGGCTGCGTTTTTATCCGCGAGTCCGTACATTTCGCGCACCTGCCGATCTATGTCCTGGTTGGATAGGTGCTGATACCTCCCCAGCATCGAGGTGCCGACATCGCCCCATATCATCAACTTGATCACGCTCTCACTGAGTCCTTCGGCTGATAGGTGCGTCACCCTAGCATGCCGGAGATCATGAAGGGTGATCTTCTTCTCGATCCCGCTCCTTTCAAGTATCCGGTTGAACTGGTGCCGGTATACACCATACCGTATTGATTTGAGTTGTTCGGTCACAAAGACCGGGGCATCGTCGGGTACTGGCTGGACCGGGTAGTTACTCAACCACTCCGCGACATAGGGCCGGCACCACACACACCGGATATAGCGCCTCTTCTCCTTCTTGGTGTTCTTCCGGGTCGTGATGGCGATCCCGGTTTCCTCGATTGTTATATCCTTCCACCGAAGATCGCACACCTCGCTTATCCGGCCTCCGCTCTCATACGTGAGGGCGATAAGTGCGCGGTCCCGGGGGTTTCGGCAGGCTTGGATTAGTTTGATAACTTCCTCTTTCGTGAGGATGTCGCTAGGGGTTAAATCAATCTCGTATCGGTTTTCAATGCGGATCTTCTTTAATTGGGCCTCGGTGATCTCGGTATATCCGTACTCCATCAAGAACCTTACAAACTTCTTCAGCACCTTAAGACTCTCCTGTACGGTGCTCTGTGCGTAGTGTCCGGTTCTGAGGGCTCCTACACCCTGCATCAGCTGGGGATACGTTATCCCGGGATACGGGGGTATGTACCGTCTCATGCTCACTAGCTTAGAGGTGAGCGCGCGGATCCTCGCCGGTGAGAGTCCTTCACCCTGGGCGGTCCCGATAAACTCACGGATAACCCGGGCGTCCTCGGGGGTTATCCTGCCGTCCTCGGTCGCTTTAGAAATGGAGTTCTCGTTAAACTCCGGGCGGTATTCGTTGAATGACCGAACATCAACTTCCCTGGTGCTCCCTTCCATGCATCTGTATAGGGCGGGCGCGTATATAGAACTTCGTATACATCATCATGGAAGTTCTGCCAGAACTTCGAGGTCAGCCAGTGCGGGGTCGGCCACGCGGTCTCGTGCGAAGACCTCGCCGGGATCATGCTCCACCTGCAGGACCGCCGGTGCCACAACATCAACCTCGTCTCCCCCTCGCACGTCGTCCCCCAGATCCTCCGTGCGGTCGCCCTCGCCGCCCCCCGCGGCCTCAACGTCCCTCTGGTCTATAACAGCGGGGGCTACGACGTCGTGGAGACCCTGCGGCTCCTCGACGGCGTCATCGACATCTACATGCCGGACGCGAAGTACGGGCGGGACGACGTGGCGCTGGAACTCTCCCATGCCCCCGACTACACCGGCCGCATGCAGGCCGCCCTGAAAGAGATGCACCGGCAGGTCGGGGACCTGACGATCAGGGACGGTCTTGCGGTGCGGGGCATGATCATCAGGCACCTGGTGCTCCCCGGAAACCTCGCGAACAGCGAGATCGTGATGAAGTTCATCGCCGACGAACTGTCGCGGGACTCCTACGTGAACGTCATGGCACAGTACCACCCGGCATGGAGGGCATCCGAAGGAGGGAGGAGCCCGGTGCTTGCGGCACTGCAGCGCCCGATAACGGCGCGGGAGTACCGGTATGCCGTCGATTGCGCAAAGGAGAACGGCCTCTCAAGGGGGTTCCCGTGAGAGACGAACGGGAGACGCCGCCACCAAAAGACTATCCGCTCGAACGGAGAGAAAACTCTGGAGTGCAGGTGAGAAGAGAGGCAGGGCTCCGGTACGCGGCGATGAGCGATACCGGGGGTCGGGAGCAGAACGAGGACGCTTACCTTACCGGCCGGGTTAATGGGTATCACGTATTCGCCGTCGCGGACGGACTCGGGGGGCATGCCTGCGGAGAGGTTGCAAGCAGGATGGCAATCGAGATCCTTGAGGAGACCGCAGGCGAGGGGCTCCCGGAGACCGGGCCTGCGGAAGTGCTCGAACGCGCATTTGAGCTCATCAACACCGCAATCTTTGCTTATAACCGGGAGAACGGCCTGAACGCAGGAACGACGCTCTCGGCGGCGATCGTCGGTGAGTCGGGCAGGTGCTGGATCGGTACGGTGGGCGACAGCAGGACACATATCGTCACGCCGTCGTCGCTCTGGCATACGCGCGACCAGAGTTATGTCCAGGATCTCGTGAACGCCGGGATGCTCTCCCCTGCCGAGGCGATGCTCCACCCGCGAAAGAACGTCCTGACACAGGCGCTCGGGCTCGCGGCCCGGGTGCAGATCGACCTCGACGAACGGGAGATCGCCGGGGGGGTCCTCGTCATCAGTTCGGACGGGCTTCACGACTACGTCCCGGAGAGCGTCATCCGGGAGATCGTGACGGCAAACGATCCCGATACGGCATGCCGGAGACTGATCGCTGCCTCCAGGGACGCGGCAAGCACCGACAACACCACGGTGATCGTCGCACGATCCTAAACCCCGCCCGCGTTTCGCGGTGCTCATGCTCCGGCCCTTCGGACAGTCGTTACTCGCACCTGACGGTGCTCGAACTCCGACCCTTCGGACAGTCGTTACTCGCACCTAACGGTGCTCGAACTCCGGCCGGTCGCTACGCTCCCGCCCGTCGTTTCCTATATCGCGGAGCGCCTCGAGGATTGCTGCACGGACGCCGTCCGTCGCCTCACCCTCCAGGGCGGCACGCAGCGCCGGAACCGCCTCCTCGCCGCCGATCCTGCCAAGCGATCGGGCAGCACTCCGCCGCACGAACTCGTTCTCGTCGTGCTGCATGGCGCGAAGGCGTGCAACCGCCCGGGGATCGCCGAGCAGCCCGAGCCCCTTCGCCGCCATGTAGCGGACATGGTCCTTTGCGTCGTCGAGGGCGGTGACGAGGGGCGCATACGCCTCGCCGTCGCCGATCAGCCCGAGGGCCTCCGCCGCGCGGTAGCGCACCTTCCAATCATTGTTCTGCAGTAAGGCAATACAGGCGGGTATGGCCGGTCGCCCGATCGCCGCGAGCCCACACGTCGCCTCCGCCCGCACCGCCTTGTCCGGGTCGGAGAGCCTTGAGATGAGAACCTGCAGGTCCCGGTTATTCAAACGATCGTCTTCCGGTTCAGGGGGTATACTCCGAGTCATGGTTCCGTCACATCCGCGGTGTAAGCCGGGGCGTAGATAGACATTGAAGCGGCTGCGTAATAAGTTCTCAGGAGCGGCGGAGCTCGTTGCAGGCACCGAATCCCGGCGGCAGCCCCTGCCGTCAGGTCAGAGACCCGATGCGTAGAGGACCAGGCCTGCAAAGATAAAAACGAGGATACCGGTCCCGAAGATGAGCGTCCCCAGAATATCGAACACGGGATCGCTCGTGATCCATTTTCCCAGAGCGTGCATGAAAGCGCATACTTCATCAAGGTATATATATTTTACCTGAAGAATAAAAATAACATCTAACATATAATGGTTTTTCAATACCGATAATTCCAGAATTTCTGCCTCTCAGGATTATCGGCAAACTCAGGGGGCAACACGGTTATTCCCGGCAGCACGTGAGTTTATTACTCCCCGACAGGAGGAACGGCTCCGCTGATGCCTGGAAAAATGAAAGAAAATGACGCCCAGGACGGAATTCGAATCCGTGTCGACGGCGTGACAGGCCGTCATGATAGGCCACTACACTACCTGGGCACTCAATGTTCGAGGGGATCCCGCCTCCCGGATTCGAACCGGGGACATCGCGGTAGCCGCGCAGTTCGCCCGAGAGCGAAGACTATACTACAGCCGCGCACTCTACCAGTCTGAGTTAAGGCGGGTCTCTGCTCTAATAATGTTGTCGGGAGAGGTTATTATAGATTTCGTCGAATCCTCGAGGCATTGCACGACCTGGACGTTATTGTTTATATACGACTTCGGATAATGGGTAAGTATGAACCCTACAAACGCTGAAGCACCCAGGAACGCTGAAGCGTACTGTCTTCTTCACCGATAGCCGTGCGAAAAAGAACGTCACTGTTTTCGACACCACACTGCGCGACGGTGAACAAACACCGGGCATCTCCTTCACGCTGGAAGAGAAACTCGGTATTGCAGAGCAGCTCTCCGGAATAGGAGTACACGCCATCGAAGCCGGCTTTCCCGCATCCTCCGATGCCGAACGCCAGATCGTCAAGGCCATAAAGGGTCTCGGCCTCCCCACGCAGGTATGCGGCCTTGCGCGGTCGCTCCCGGCCGACGTGGATGCGTGCATCGACTGCGACGTCGATATGGTCCATGTCTTCATCCCGACGTCCGACGTCCAGCGCGAGTACACCATCAAAAAGACCCGCGAGCAGGTCCTCGAGACCACAGGCGATATCATCGCCTATGCCCGCGATCATTTCGGCCGGTGTATGTTCTCCGCGATGGACGCCACGAGGACCGACTGGGACTACCTGATAGAGGTATACCGCGTTGCGGTGGACGCCGGGGCCACGATCATCAACGTGCCCGACACGGTCGGCGTGATCACCCCGACGGCCATGAAACGCCTCATCGAACGGATCGACCGGGAGGTGAACTGCCCGATCGACGTCCACTGCCACAACGACTTCGGGCTTGCGGTGGCGAACACCATCGCAGCGGTCGAGAGCGGCGCCTCCCAGGTGCAGGTAACGGTGAACGGCCTCGGCGAGCGGGCGGGAAACGCCGATCTCGCGCAGACGGTGATGGCTTTATCCTCCATCTACGGGATCGATACCGGTATCCGGACGACGAGCCTTGTCGAGACCTCACGGCTTGTCTCGCGCTACGCGGGGATGAGCATCCCCGCCACGCAGCCGATCGTCGGCGAGAACGCTTTCGCCCACGAGAGCGGGATCCACTCCCACGGCGTCATCACCCGGTCGGATACGTTCGAGCCCGGGATCATGACGCCGGAGATGGTCGGCCACCGGCGCAGGCTGAAACTCGGCAAACACGCCGGCAGGCACGCGGTCAGGCAGATGCTCGCCGAGGTGCACATGGATCCCGCGGACGCCCAGTTAGACGAGATCGTCCTGCGGGTGAAGGCGATTGCCGGCAAGGGCAAGCGGGTGACGGACGCGGACCTCTACGAGATCGCCGAAAGCGTCATGCAGCTCGCGCCCGACGAAAAGACCCTGAAACTCCAGGATGTCGCCATCATGACCGGCAACCACGTCATCCCGACAGCCAGTGTCCGGGCAACGGTCGACGGAGTCGAGCATTCCTTCTCGAGCATCGGCAACGGGCCGGTAGACGCGGCCGTGCGGGCAATCCTCGGGATCATCCCGGCCCCGGTTCACCTGAAGGAGTTCAATATCGAGGCAATCTCCGGGGGCACCGATGCACTGGGGCACGTCACCATCGCCGTCGAGGACGAGCAGGGCCGGGTCTTCGATGCCAGCGCCTCAAGCGACGACATCATCCTCGCATCCGTCGAGGCGGTGATCAACGCGATCAACCTCGTCTGCCGGACGCGAAAAAACGACCGCGAGCGGGAGGAGTGAGCACCTCACTCCATTTTCGTTTAAAAAAAGGAGTTTCAGGCGGGGCCGGGAGGCTGCTGTTTTCCTTCCAGCGCTCCCCTGATCTGTGAGGATAACTGTTCGAACCTGCCCTGCAGGGCCTTCTCCTGTTTCTCGAGCGACTTAACCCGGAGTTCGAGCGTCTCGATGCGCTCGTTTAAGGAAGCAAGCACCTGCTCCTTGTTCTTCTGCATCATGACGCTGCCGACGTTCATGAAGACCGCCGCATCCTCGGAGACGTCGGCCAGATCCTCGACCGCCCGCCTGGCTTCGCGGATCGTCAGTTCATACTGCGCTTTCTGTGAGACCACGGTCTGCAGCTGCTGCTGCATCTGCTGAAGCATCGCCAGCTGGTTCTGTACTTTCGGTGGGATGTTTTCCATATTCATCAACACTCCTCGAATGGGACGAAGATCGGTAACAATATTTCGGGTGGCGGACAGGGGACCTTCCCGGCCCTCCGCCCTTTCTCTACATGGTAGGGGCGTGGAACCCATAAAATGTGAGGGTTCGCGGCAGAGAACTTCGTCGCGCCCGTTCTCAGGCCGCCCGGGGACAATCATCCCCCGGGGCGGCGATCTCCCGCATCTCGACTGCTATGGTGATCAGCCGCAGCCAGGTGTTGAGGGCCGCCCGGAGCGCGGGTATATCGGTGGCGGTCACCTCGAGGACGAGCATATCGTCGTCCGCGAGCCTTACACGGGCCGACGACCGGCCCCCCACGTCGCCCATCTCCTGATGGACGGAGAGGTAGAGGGCACGGGCATCGCCGGTGGTGAACCTGAAGACCGCCGTATGCTTCATACGGTAACCTTCAGGGTGTAGCGCTTCCGCTGCGTCCCGTCAAAGACGATCCGGTGCTCCGGGAGGGTCTCACCGGCAAACGCGACGTCGATGAGATCCTTGAGCGCCTCGTATACGGCGCGGTCCGAGACGAAGAGCCCGCGGGCGATCGCTCCGGCCCGCTCCTGGACGGAAAACGACTTGACAGGGATCTCCGTCACCGGCTCTCCGCTTGAAAAAACCTGGATGAGAAAAAAGGGGCCCGATCTGGAGACGATCAGAACCGGCTCGTCAAGGGAGAGGAGGTCGCCCATGCCCGCCTTGCCACGGGTGATATACTCCCCGCCGATTGAGAACGCCAGATCCCGGGAAAGGGAGCGCACCTCCGGGACCGGTTTACGTGACGTCGTGACGACCGTCATCGAGCCTTCAGGTCTTTTATTGCGGCGCCGCGTTCTTTGAAGAGGATGCGGTGTCCACAGTAGGGGCAGCGTATATTGACGTCGATTTCGACTTTTTGTTTACAACGAGCGCACTTATAGGCAGCCACGACCGATTAACCCTCCTTCTGCAGCGAGCGCTCGATGCTCCGTGCAGCGACGCGCATCGCCGGCGTCTCCGGAACATAGCTGCCGCCTGCAAACTTAAACCCGCACTTGCGGCACGACCAGATACCCGTTCCCTCGCGCTTGACCGCGTCCTGGTCGCAACGGGGGCAGACGTGGCTCGCACGGGAGACCTTCTCGATCTGGTTCACTCTCTTCCGGATAAACCGGCCATACCTCGGACCGAAACGTCCGGAACTTCCGACTACCCTGCCCTTGGCTCTCTGTCTGCGATTTGCCATTTCGCGTACCTCTGATATGTCCTATAATTTTTGTGCTGTCGATTAATATAGTTACTCACGACATGCGTTCGATGATCCGGGTCTCCGCATTTCCCCTGGAGAGCTTGTTAACCAGATCGTAGAACTCTTCCTGGATGCCTGCCGGGATCCTGACGACGCCAATCCAAGAACCATCCTTCTGCCACTCGTCCTGTTCGAGCGTCCCCGCGGCCTTGATCTCGTAGGCCCTCGCGGTGTAATCCGCCGGAATCTTCACGGCGATGCGGACCTCCTCGAACCGGATGGGGAGAATGGGGCGGAGTGCTTTGACCACCTCTTTGACCTGCTCCTCGACGGATTTGAAAGGATCGATGCTCACCCTCGCTTCTTCCATGGCAAGCTCGATGCGTTGCGGTGGGTGAGGGAACCCGGACTGCGGATTGACGGCGTTCCTTGAGATGAACGTGACGACCCGGTTCCGCTTCTCTGCAATAAGGTGGCGGCGCTGTTCGGAGGTGAGATGGATCTCCCCCTTCTTGATGATCCGGAGTGCGGCCGGTTCGAACTCGGTCGTCTTGAAGACCTTCAGGAGGGCCTCGTCGGAGGCCCGCTCGGCATGGGCGGCGTTTGAGAAGACGGAGTCGGCAGCAACAACCTCCTCCAGGTCAATGTCCTCGCCCTGCCGGATGCGCATGGCCAGATCGGGGTCGACAAGCACTTCAAACCGCTCTCCGTAGCTCTCAAGCCGCGCTACGACTGCCTGGTCCAGGGGTATCATATGGATGACGCTCACTCTTCGAACTGGTCGACGTAGATCTTCACTTCATCCTTCTCCAGCTTCCGGAACTCCCGGGTCGCGGTGGAGACAACGCCGATCTCGATGGCGCTCACGTCGAGCTTGCCCTCTGTCGCGGCATGCAGGGCCTTGATACCGAGTTTGATGGCGCCGGTGAAGTCCGCATCTTCCTGGTACTCGTCCTCGAAGACCTTCATGACCGCGGGCCGGCCCGTGCCGATCCCCGTCGCCTTGTACTCGAGCAGCGTGCCGCTCGGATCGGTCTCGAAGAGCCGGGCCTCCCCGTCGCTGACCCCTGCGATCAGGAGAGCGGTCCCGTAGGGGCGCGCCCCGCCGAACTGGGTGTAGGTCTGCATGTGGTCGCAGAGTTTTTTGGCCAGGATCTCGACGTTGATCGGCTCGTTATAGGAGACCCGGTTGATCTGGGACTCGACCCGGGCCCTGTCCACGAGGGACCGCGCATCGCCGACGAGGCCGGAGGACGCCACACCGATATGCGTGTCGATCTTGAAGATCTTCTCGATGGAAACCGGTTCGAGGAGACGGGACGTCACCCTTTTATCAACGATCAGCACGACGCCTTCGCTGCACTTGATTCCGACGGCTGTCGTGCCCCTTTTCACCGCTTCTCTGGCGTACTCGACCTGGTAAAGCCTTCCGTCCGGGCTGAACACCGTGATCGCCCGGTCATATCCCATCTGATATTGTGGTTGCATTATCGTTCCTCCAAATCGGATTCGGTGAAAAACAATGACTTCTGATGCTTAATACCTTTTTCAACCAAATCAACCTTTTGACGGGGATAGCGGTACACCGCAAAATAAGTTTCCCCGAGCCTCACTTCTCCGGCCTCGGAAACAGGCAGGATCGGTTTCATTCGGCGTCTCAGTGCATGGATGGTCCCGGAGGTGGCGACCGTCCGGAGTGCGGCCCGCTCATCGGCGATCGCGTTGACCGTTGCAAGAGCGGTGGCGATATCCTTCTCTGTTCCCCGCCGGCACCGGACCACGACATACCCCCCGTCGCAGAAGACCACCGCCGGCTGTGCAAGACCAACGGCCGCATCGCCCCAGAGGGAGGTCGCGGCCTCGATGACCGAGAGGTACACCTGTTTCTGGTCCATTGTCACCCCGTACGGGAGGATCCGCGCCAGGATATAACGCCGCTTTGCCCGCATTGCCGGGGGTCTCGGCTTCATCGGACCACCCTCACGGGCCGGTGGGGTTCGATGATCCGGTCGACGGACGAGAGAGCCTCGCTCACTTCCGCTCCCGTCATGCCGAAGAGCTCACAGAGGCCCCGGACCTCGCGGACCGATCGCTGCTCGAGGATCGAGCGTGCACCCGACGATATCGTCAGGGGAAAGCCGTAACGCCGCTGCAGTGAGAGAATATCCGCGTACCGCTGCAGCGCCCTCTGGCGCTTCGTCCCGCGGAGCTGGATGATGGGGGCCATCGAGATATCCACCGCCACGCCGTGCTCCGCCGCCGACCGTGCGGCGACGTGATCGAAGGCGTTCCTCCGGGTGGCATGGATGTTCCTGACGACGTGCACCTCTTTGACCGCGACAACGGCCCGGTTGAAGGAGATCTCCCCTGCGTTGACGAAGACCACGTCGGCACGCCGGACGGCGGGGTCGCGCACCTGCCTGAGGACCTCCTTATGGGATGCAGCACCGATCACGGCACCCCGGAGAACCTCGACGCCGGGAGACTGACGCCCGACATCTCCGATAGCGACGACGCTGTCGAACCCGAGCCCTGCTGCCTCGACCGTCATCCGTGCAAGCGTCGAGTCACCGGCAGGATAGGGATGTATACCGGCGTCTGTGATCTTCATCGTGGGTAGGCCGTATAAAAAAAGAAATATTTATTTGCCGCGGTTCGCATGGGAACGAAGGCTCGGGCGTGTCTTCTCGGTTCCACGTCCGCGCGTCCGCATTCCGCGCCCCTTCATGCCGGCAGAGGTCTTGCCGCGCTCTGCCCGGCCCCGGTGAACCGGATCGGCCAGCCATGCGAGGTTGCGGTCGCTCCGGATCGACGGGTGGTGACCGTCGACCAGGATAACCTCAAACCACCTGGACCGTCCGTCCTCTCCGACCCAGTAGGAGTTCAGGGCCTCCATGTTCGGGAACTTGCGGGACGCACGCTCTTCGGCCATGCGCTGCAGGCTCTTTGCCGGGGTCATCCGGCGCATGCCCATGCGTGCGGACCTGCGCCCGCGGATGTAGCGGGGCTTCCTCCGGCCACCGCGGCGGATCTTGACCCGCACGACGACGATTCCCTGCTTGGCCTTGTACCCGAGCGAGCGGGCCCGGTCGATCCGGGTCGGGTGCTCCACGCGTACGATACTCCCCTCGCGCCGCCACGCCTGGAGACGCTCCCAGAGGAGGCCTTTCACCTCGGACCGATCAGGCCGCTTCCATGCCTCGCGAACGTAGGCATACATCGATTTTGCCATTTTTTAAATCACCTCAGGTTCAGCGTTTCCGCCACATTCCTTTCCGGGACGTATCCCGTGGTTCCTAACAGGTTGACGAGAGCGCTAATAAAGGATTCCTTTTGCCGGCCCCGGGGCCGCAGGAGGACCTAGACGCCCTTGCGCTTCTCCACGACCCGGATGGCATCCATCCTGGTGACGGGGTACTGTCCGTTCTCGTCCTTCTCTGCCGACTTGACCATATCCCAGACGGTGAGAAGAGCGACGGAGACGCCGGTGAGCGCTTCCATCTCGACACCCGTCCTCCCGTAGGACTTCACGCGGGAGGTCGCCTCGATGTAGCCGTCGCCCTCCTCGAAATCGATGGTGATAGCCCCGAGGGGTATGGGGTGGCACATGGGGATGATGCGCGGCGTCTCTTTCACTGCAAGGGTGGCCGCCACACGTGCAGTCGCGAGGACGTTGCCCTTGACCGCGGTTCCCTCCCGGATGGCCCGGAGTGTCTCGCTCCTGAGGTAGATCCTCCCGCTCGCAACCGCTTCCCGGGTGACCTCGCTCTTTGCCGAGATATCCACCATCTGCGCGCGGTCGTTCTCGATGTGGGTGAAGACCGGGGTCTTGCCGTGTTCGCCGGACTCGCTCATGTGTATCAGGAGATCTTCGGCCTCTTCGGGGATAAAAGAAAGCGTCCCGGGCGAGGTCACTCCGGCCCCGGGCGGCGGAAGAGTTCCTGCGGGACGCAGTCCAGCATATCGGTCGCAAGCATCCCGTTCCCCCGGCCCTCCGCGGCGCGCATCCCGGCCCTGCCGTTTACATACGCGGCGATGCAGGCTGCCTCGAACGCGGGGAGATGGCAGAAGAGCGCCCCCGCGACACCGGCGAGCAGGTCGCCCGTCCCCCCGACGGTCATGGCGGGGGTTCCGGTCCGGTTGAACCGGACCCGCGCCCCGTCGGATACGACGTCGACCGGGCCCTTGAGCAGGATGGTCCCCGCCGTTGCGGCGGCCTTCACGCACTGGGCGCGCGGAACGAGGTCCGCAGAGAGTTCCGCCCCGGTCATCCGGGCGAACTCGCCCGCGTGCGGGGTGTAGATCGTCTCCTTCGCCGCCGGCAGGGGGCGGGCGAGCGCATCGGCATCGAAGACCGCCCTCTTCGCCGCCTCCGCGACGGCGAGCACGACGTCGTGGCTCTCTTTCCCAAGACCCATGCCGCAGACGACCGCATCGGCCCGGTCGACGAGCGAAAGGATCGTCTCCAGGTGGTCGACGGTGATTGCCTTCCCCTCCAGGCGCTCGTAGATCAGGTCGGGCATGGGGATGTACGTGGGAGAGGCGATCCGCACGATGTCGGCCCCGGCGCGGAGCGCCCCCATCGCCGCGATGTAAGGCGCCCCCTGGTAGGGCCCGCCTCCGACGACGAGGACCTCGCCGCCGGCACCCTTGTGGGCCCCGGATGCCCTCGCCGGGACCAGGGTGAGGTCGCCGGGGCCGCAGAAGACCTCCGCTTCGAGCGGGATGCCGATATCCGCGACGTCCGCGCCCTCCACCTTCGGCCGGTGGAACGAGACGACCCGGTTCGCCCGGATACCGGGGGTGGGGATATCGACGCCGACGACCGGCGCAGGGCTTCCATTCGCCCGGGCGACGAGGGTCGCAAGCGGCTCCCGCACCGCGCCCGAGGCCCCGGTGCCGAGCATCGCGTCGACGATGACGTCGGCCCCGTCAAAAAGGCGGGCGAGTGCGTCGGCGTCGGCGGCGCACCGGACCGGGTGGAGGGAGACGGAGCAGTGCCGGAGGAGAGCGAGCTGGGCGGCGGCCGAGGCGGTCATCGAGCCGCAGTCGGGGTAGACGACGTCGACCGAACCGAGGTGCCGGAGGTAGCGGGCCGCCACCATCCCGTCCCCGCCGTTGTTCCCCCTCCCGCAGAGGACGAGGACGCGGGAGGCGCCCCGGGCGAGGACGGCATCCGCAACCGCCCTCCCCGCGCTCTCCATCATCGAAAGCGACGGGTGGCCGAGCGCGACGGCGTTTCCCTCGACCGCCCGCATCCGGCCGGCGTCGATCACGCCGGTCTCCAGAAACTCCCGCATATCGTTTGTCGTCATGTACCGCCCCTCCAGGAGTGTTGTATGATCGGTGCTATGGTGCTTCTTTCTTAGATAGTTTTTTGAAATGCGACGGACGGTACGTCCGGAGCTCGAGCACCGTCAGGTGAGAGTTGCGGCGGGTGCGAGCATCGCGAGCGGCCGGAGCATGAGCATCAAAAGGTTGCGAAGACGGTGTAGGATAACAATGAAGTCTCGCGCGAAGACGCGAAGTCGCGAAGGGGACTGCCAGCACAAGCATCAACTTCGCGTTCTTCGCACCTGACGGTGCTCGAGCTCCGGTTCTTACGAACCATCGCACTTCGCGGCTTCGCGTGAGTCATGTGTGTTGCATGTGTCGTGCGTGTTGCGTGAGTCGATAGTATAGAGACAAAGATGGGCTTCCGTGCTCCCATGCATTATTGACCCTTCACCACGCACTACTATGGAGATGAGCCTCGAAAACGATGTGCGGAGAGCGGCGGATATCATCTGCAATGCAGACTCGGTGACGATCATCTCCCACATCGACGCCGACGGCATCAGCACGGAGGCGATCCTCTCGCAGGCGCTCACCCGGGAGGGCATGGCCGTAGACTCGGTCTTCGTCCGCCAGCTCGAGCCGATGGCGATGCGCCATGTCCCGAAGGATGGTTCCCTGAAACTCTTCACCGATCTCGGGGCCGGCCAGCAGAGTCTCCTTGAAGATCATGGCCTCTCTGCGGACGAGGTCCTGATCCTCGACCACCACGTCGGCCAGCCCTGCGGCACGGCCTACTCCCAGGTCAACACCCTCGATCACGGCATCACCCGGATGAGCGCCGCCGGGATCGCCTACCTGGTCGCGAAGGCGATCGACCCGACAGGCACCGACCTCGCCAAACTCGCCGTGGTCGGGAACGTCGGGGACATGATGGCCCGGGAGAACTGCGGGCTGGTCGGCCCGGCGCGCGAGATCGTCCAGGACGGTGTGGAGTACGGCAACATCGTCGTGCAGAAACCGGACCTGAACTGCTACGGGACGTCCACCCGCCCGGTCCACGTCTGCCTCGGCTACTGCGACGACCCCTACATCGACGGGATCTCGAACAGCACCAGCGGGGCGCTCAGGTTCCTCGAGCGGCTCGGTGTCGAGCTGAAGACGCCCCGGGGCGGCTGGCTCGTCTGGGAGGAACTCCCGTTCGAGGACCGGCGGAGGATCATCAGCGCCCTGGCCCAGCAGCTCATCGCGCACGGGAGGGAGACCGACCGCCTGCTCGCCGAGACCTACATCTTCCCCGACGAGCCGGAACGGACACCGCTCCGGAACGCCTCCGAGTACGCCACCCTGCTCAATGCCTGCGGCAGGTGGGCGAAGCCCCGGATCGGGAGCAGCATCTGCCGCGGGGACCGCGGAGACGCCTACCGCGACGCGGAGCACATGCTCGCCCATCACCGGACGGTCATCCGCGACCTGCTCCAGTACATCCTTGAAGCCGGCGTGACCGAACTCTCGCACCTCCAGTACGTCCACACCGGCGACCGGTTCCCCGACACCATCGTCGGGATCGGGGCGGGCATGGCGCTCTCCAAACTGAACTGGCAGAAACCGATGATGGTGCTCGCCGCGATGGTGGACGAACCGGAGGTCACCAAAGTCTCGATGCGGACGAACGAGTGGGCGCTCGCCCGGGGGGTCGACCTGCAGGAGGCGCTCGTCGAGGCGTCGGCAGAGGTGGGCGGCGCAGGCGGCGGGCACCGGATCGCGGCCGGGGCGTTTATCCCCCACGATACAGAAGAGGAGTTTGTTGATAGTGTCAACCGAATACTCAAACGACAGTTCGCTTCGACGGATCCGGACAATAGCTGACTTCCAGTTCGGCGCCGGGGCGGGAGTTGCGATATTTCCCGACGAATGCACCTTCCAGTTCTCCACGACGGGGCGCATCCGCCAGGTACGCATCGGAAAGGAGAGGCTTGCGACCGTTCGCGCACAGGACGGCCGCCTGACCCTCGGGATCGTCGGAGCGGCACGCCTCGCCGCCCATCTTGCCCCCCCGGCCTACCGGGTGACGGTGCAGGAGGATGTGGCCCCGTTCGTTGCGGACGGGAAGAACGCGATGGCAAAACACGTCGTCGCCGCCGACGAGGGTATCCGTGCAGGGGACGAGGTGCTGGTGGTGACCGGCGATGACCTGCTCCTCGCCACCGGGGGAGCCCTGCTCTCCGGACGGGAGATGCTGGCATTTAATTACGGTGTAGCGGTAAAAGTACGGCAGGGGAGAGGATCCGAATGTTTCCAGGAAAGATAAACCCGATAAAGATGAAGCAGATGATGAAGCAGATGGGCATGGAGATGGAGGAGATCGAGGGCGTGGAGAAGGTTGTCATCTACACGCCCGCGGGGAACTACGTCTTTGACGATGCCCAGGTCGTCGCTACCACCATGCAGGGGGTCACCACCTACCAGCTCACGGGAGAGGCCCGGTTCGAGGAGGCGGTCCCGGAGATCCCCGACGACGACGTCGCCCTCGTCGCATCCCAGACCGGCACGACGGAAGAGGTTGCGAGGACGGCTCTCATCGAGACCCGCGGCGACATCGCCGAAGCGATCCTGAAACTCGCGCAGCAATGATCGAGATTGGCGAACGCCTCCTGCTCGTCGGGGAGAAGCGCGAGTACTTCGTGAAGGCAGGCGAGGGGCAGTTCTCCACCGACCGGGGGATGATCGATCTTACGGCGCTCGCGGGCATGAAGTCCGGGGACGAGATCAGGACTCACCTCGACGTCCCGTTCACCGTCCTTCGCCCCCGGCCGACCGACTTCTTTGTCCACGCAAAACGGAGCGGGGCGCCCATGCTCCCGAAGGACATCGGGATGGTGATCGCCTACACGGGCATGAACCGCGAGGACCGTGTCCTCGACGCCGGAACCGGGAGCGGCGTCGCCGCGATCTACTTCGGGAGTATCGCCCGCGAGGTGAAGACCTACGAGGTGCGCCCGGAGTTCGCCAGACTTGCGGAGAAGAACATCAGAAACGCCCGCCTCGAGAACGTCGAGGTGGTCGCGGCCGATATGCTCGAGGCGACCGGCGAGTTCGACGTCGTTCACCTCGACCTTACGATAACGCCGGCGCATGTGGAGCACGCCTTCTCGCTCCTTTCTCCCGGCGGCTACCTCTCCTGCTACACGCCGTTCCTCGAGCACACGTTCGTCGCGCTCGATGCAGCAGGGCCGCTCTTCCGCGACGTCCACTGCTACGAGTGCATGGAACGGGAACTGACGCGCTCCGCCCGGGGGACGCGCCCGTCGACAAGGGTCGGGCACAGCGGCTACGTCACGATCGCGCGAAAATAGAGAGTTAATACTCCTTGAGCGGGCGCTCCCACCCGGTGTAACCGCAGTAGATGCAGCAGTCCCCGCCGCAGTGCCTGCACTTCTGCGAGGGCTGCGGTACCATCACGGTGCCCTTTTTGTTACAGTATGAACATCCAAGCCCCCCGCAGTGACAGCAGACTTCGGGGGCATACTCTTCTTTCTCCTCGGACATGATTCTCCTCCTGAAATAGTATGGGGCGGGCGGAGGTGACAAAGGTTGTCATGGGGGTAGGGCACGCACACGAAAAAAGGTATTTAGTGGGTGCGAGGCGAATCATTATTCAGGAGAGAAGAGGGGCGGAATGATCCGGGCGCCCGCACGCCTGATCAAAAACCCCGGAAGGTAGCCGCACGATGTACCACATTATCTCTATCCGCGATTTTGAAAGGAGCGATCTCGATTACCTGCTGGACCGGGCACGGAAGTTCGATACCGGCGAGTATCGGCCGGCGATGCTTGACGATAAACTTGTGGCCCTTCTCTTCTTTGAGCCCAGCACCAGAACAAGGATGTCGTTTGCGACGGCCATGGCCCGGCTCGGCGGGCGGTCGATCGGTGTCGACTCCGTGGAAGCCAGTTCCATCGTCAAAGGAGAGACACTCGCCGACACCATCCGGGTGGTGAGCGGCTACGCGGATGCCATCGTGCTCCGCCACCCAAAGGAGGGGGCGGCCCGGCTGGCGAGCGAGTTCGCCTCGGTGCCGGTCATCAATGCCGGCGACGGCGCGGGGCAGCACCCGAGCCAGACGCTGCTCGACCTCTACACCATCAGGCAATCGATGCCGATCGACGGGGCCGACGTCGGGCTCCTCGGGGATCTCCGCTACGGCAGGACCGCGCACTCGCTGGCGCTCGCCCTCTCCCTCTACGGCGTCACGCTCCACACGATCGCACCCGGGGGGCTCGAGATGCCGGCAAACATAGCCCTCGAACTCAGGGAGCGCGGCATGGAGGTGGTCGAACATACGGACGTCGAGGAGGCGATCCGGGAACTCGACGTCCTGTACGTGACGAGGATCCAGCGCGAACGGTTCCCGGACTCGGCGTCGTACTACAACGTCGCGTCCAGTTACCGGATCACGCCCGACCTGCTTGCCGGTGTCCGCGACCACCTGATGCTCCTCCACCCGCTCCCGCGCGCCGGTGAGATCGACCCGGCGGTGGACCGCACGCCGTATGCGCGCTACTTCGAGCAGGCGAGGAACGGCGTGCCCATCAGGATGGCGCTTCTCCACGAGGTGATGAAATGAGCACCAAAGACCCGTCACGGGGACTGCTCGTCAGCCCTATCAGGAACGGCACCGTCATCGACCATATCACCGCCGGCGAGGCGCTGAACGTCCTGCGAATCCTCGGCATCACCGGGTCGACCCCCGAGTGCCTGAGCATCGCGACGAACGTCGAGAGCAAACGGATGGGGAAGAAGGATATCGTCAAGATAGAGAACAGGGAGCTCCGCACGGAGGAGGTCGACCGGATCGCCCTGCTTGCGCCGCAGGCGAAGATCAACATCATCCGGGACTACAAGGTCGTGGAGAAGAAAGGCGTGGAGATCCCGGAGGTTCTCAAGGGCGTGGTCAGGTGCCCGAACCCCGGCTGCATCACGAACACGAACGAGCCTGTCGCGAGCACGTTCGAGGTGCTTCCAAAAGGGTTGCACTGCCTCTACTGCGACTGGCTGATCAAGGACGATATCGCAAACCACATCATCTGATCAGCCGACCCTGCCGGTCGATCTCCCCCCGATAGACCCGGGTGCTCGAGATCCGCCGGCCGTCTTCGGCGAGGACGCACGAGATCTCGTGAAGGTCCACTTTTTTTCGTCCCCGTTCACGCCGGAGTTCGTTGATCTCCACGGCAACAGGGAAGGTCTCCTCGGAGACGACGAGGATATCGAAGTCGGCATCGAGAGCGCTGCCGTAGCGGTCGGCGAGCGGCTCGACCTTCCACGCCGCGGTGTAGCCGTGCTCCCGGATGAAAGACGTGATGTTCTCCAGCCGTTTTTGGTAGGTGTGGACGGGGTGGACCTTTACGCCGGCAAACTCATCGGTCGTCAGCCCGATGGTCACCTCCCCACCAGGCCCGGCAAGTTCGAAGGAGCGGGCGAGGAGTTTCCGGTGCCCGGCATGCAGGGGGTCGAACGTCCCCCCGACCATCACTTTCATTCGGAGACGTTTGCCGCGAGGGGTTTTATGGGTAGTGATCGGTTGGTGGAGAAGGCTCTTTAGTAATCATACTCCCGCATCGATCGTACAACCCGCACACGGATTTCCATTGGGTATCGCCATGACTGCCCCCGCCCCTTGGGGCGGGGGAGGAGGCCGAAGGCCGGGTGGGGTGGGGGTTGTAGGCTGATCCCTATAAGGTGGAGACAGGGGAGGGGCGTGCCCCCTCCCCGTCAGCCCCACCCCCAGTTGCGATACTCCCACGGAAGCCGTGCTATGTGTAACTACAAGGAATCAGGTGCACGAGCATAACCCAAATCAGTACTGAACCCCCGAAACCCCACACCTCACCACCAGAGCCACAACCGAATGTGTATGCCACCCGTGCCTCACCAAACCCACCCGCTCCCCCCTTACCCTCGGGGGAGAACATTTTGTATCGCCGCAGCCAATAGTAGACATACTATGG
>JAEZIP010000024.1:0-7384 GCA_023436625.1 Methanobacteriota archaeon
GCCCCCGACCGTCCCCCCTTCCTGCAGCTTCTTGATCATATCCCTGAGCGCTATCGCCCGCTCGAACTCCAGGCGCTCCGCCGCCTCCCGCATATCGGCCTCGAGCTCGATGATCAGGTTCGGGATCTCGGACTTCGGGACGTGTTTGATATCGGTGATATCGACCTCCCTCTCCCGGATCGGCTTTTTGATCGTCTGCGGCGTGATGCCGTTCCGGACGTTGTACTCAAGTTGCATCGCCCGCCGCCGCCCGGTCTCGGCCATCGCCTTCTTGATCGAGTCGGTCATGGTGTCGGCGTAGAGCACTACCTTCGCGTTGACGTTCCGGGCGGCCCGCCCGATGGTCTGGACCAGGCTTCTCGCGTCGCGGAGGAACCCCTCCTTGTCGGCATCGAGGATCCCGACGAACCCGACCTCCGGGATGTCGAGCCCCTCCCGCAGGAGGTTGATCCCCACGAGGACGTCGTACTTCCCGAGACGGAGCTGCCGGATGATCTCGGTCCGCTCGATGGTATTGATCTCGGAGTGGAGGTAACGGGTCTTGATCCCCTGGTCGGCCAGGTACTCCGAGAGTTCCTCGGCGAGCCGTTTTGTAAGGGTCGTCAGCAGTATGCGGTCGCCGCGGTCGATGGTGGCGCGGATCTCGGCGATCACGTCCGGGATCTGCCCCTCGATCGGCCGGATCTCGACCGCCGGGTCGACGAGCCCCGTCGGCCGGATGATCTGCTCAGCGACGCTCGAGCGCTTCAGTTCGTAGTCCCCGGGAGTCGCCGAGACGAAGATGACGTTTCGCATGTAGCCCGAGAACTCGTCGAACTTCAGAGGCCGGTTGTCGAACGCCGACGGGAGCCGGAACCCGTAGTCCACGAGGGACTTCTTCCGCGAGAAGTCGCCGTTGTACATCCCCCTGACCTGGGGCAGGGTCTGGTGACTCTCGTCGATCACCATCAGGAAGTCCTCGGGGAAGTAGTCCAGCAGGCAGTAGGGCTGCTCCCCGGGTTTCCGCCCGTCGAAGTGACGGGAGTAGTTCTCGATCCCCTTGCAGGTCCCGGTCTCGCGGATCATATCGAGGTCATAGAGCGTCCGCTGGCGCAGGCGGTGCGCTTCGAGCATGCCGAGGTTCGGCAGCCACTCCTCGAGTTCCTGCTCGATTGAGACGATCGCCCGCTCCTTCTCCTCCTCCGGGGCGACGAAGTGCCGGGCCGGGTAGACGAAGAAGTAGTCCATCGCTTCAAGGCGCCGGCCGGAGACTTTATCGATCTCGCTGATCCGGTCCACTTCGTCCCCGAAGAGTTCGATACGGATGATGTTGTTGAAGTAGCCGGGAACGATATCGATGGTGTCGCCCTTCACCCGGAACCGGCCCGGCGCGAGTTCCATCTCGTTGCGCTCGAACTGGATGTCGACGAGTTTCCTGATGATATCGTCCCGCCGCATCCGGTCCCGGACCTTCACCTCGAACCCCATCCCCCGGAAGTTCGCGGGGTTCCCGAGGCCGTAGATGCAGGAGACCGAGGCGACGACGATAGTGTCGGGGCGCGAAAGGATCGATGCGGTGGCTGCAAGACGCATCTGCTCGATCTTGGGATTGATCTGGGCGTCCTTCTCGATGTAGAGGTCGCGCTTCGGGATGTAGGACTCGGGCTGGTAGTAGTCGTAGTAGGAGACGAAGTACTCCACCCGGTTCTCGGGGAAGAACGACCTGAACTCGTTGTAGAGCTGGGCGGCAAGCGTCTTGTTGTGGGCGATGACGAGGGTAGGCTTCTGGACATCCTCGATGACGTTTGCGACCGTGAACGTCTTCCCCGAGCCCGTGACCCCGAGGAGGGTCTGGAACCGCTCGCCGCGGTCGAGTCCGTCGCTGAGTTTCCGGATCGCGTCTGGCTGCGATCCGGTGGGCTTGAAGTCCGCTTTGAGCTGAAATTCCGTCATGGTGCCACCGTCTTCTTCCTGAGAGTCCTGTGATACGTGATCGCGAACCGGTGCGCTTCGTCGCGGATCTCCTGGAGGAAGAGCGACGCCTTCTCGTGCCGGTCAAGCGGCAGGGGGTGGGAGAAGCCCGGCACGAAGACCTCCTCCTCGCGCTTCGCAATGGCCGCAATCGGGACCGTGATCCCGAGTTCCTTGAGCACGGCGACAGCCGCCGCAAGCTGCCCTTTCCCCCCGTCGATGAGGATCAGGTCGGGGAGTTCGCCGCCCTCCTTCTGCAGCCGCGCATAACGGCGCCTGACCACCTCGGCGATGGCCGCGAAGTCGTCGATCCCCTCGACCGTCCTTATCCGGAACCGGCGGTAGTTCCGCCTGTCGGGTTTTCCCCAGAGGAACCGGACCATCGACCCCACCATCGCCGTCCCGGAGAGGTGGGAGATGTCGAAGCACTCGATCGCGACGGGGAGGTCGGGGAGGTGCAGGCGGCGTTTGAGTTCGTCCAGGTTGCTCCGGTCGCCGAAGAACGCGATCTCGACGTTCTTTCTGACAAGGTCGAGCAGGTTCTTCTTCTCCCCCCGCTGCGGCACGACCACCCGGACTTTGCCGCCCCGGAGATGGGAGAGGTAGCCGGGAAGCGCATCTTCCACGGGTGCGGGCAGGATCACCTCTTCCGGGGGTTCGTTCTCTGCATAGTAGCGGGCGAGGAACTCCTCCAGGAACCCCTCCGTCTCGTCGAATGTGTACTCGCGCTTCCCGGCAAGCGTCCCCCGGTCGACGTTGAAGAGCATCAGAAAGACGGTTCCCTCGCTCACGATATAGTTGACGATATCCTCGTTGTAGGTCTTCTGCCGGTCCACGTGCTGGCGCTCGCGCAGCCCCTCGAGGGCCGCGACCTGGTCGCGGATTTCCATCGCCCGCTCGTACTCCTGCCGCTCTGCAGAGGCCGCCATCTCCTCGCGGAGCGTCCGGATGAGCCCGGCGATATCCCCTTTCAGGACCGCCTCCGCCCTCCTGACCCGCTCCCGGTAGTCGTCCTCGCCGATTGCCCCGGTGCAGGGGGCGCTGCACGAGCCGATGTGGGCCCGGAGGCACGCCCGCCGGGGGAGCCGCCGGCAGGAGCGCAGGCCGAAGAGCGATTTTAAGAGGCGGAGGAGGTCATCGCGCTCCCGTGCGGAGACGAACGGCCCGTAGTAGCGGCCGTTCCCGTCGGTCCCCCGGGCGACGTGGAACCGGGGGTAGGGCTCGTCGGTGACGCGGATGTAGGCGTAACTCTTCGAGTCCTTGAGGTCGATGTTGTACTTCGGCTGGTGCTTCTTGATCAGGGTGTTCTCGAGGATGAACGCCTCGACCTCGGTGTCGGTGACGATGAAGTCGAGGCCGACGATCGCGGCGACGAGGTTCTGCGTCTTTCGGTCGAGGTCGTGCCGGGAGAAGTAACTCGATACGCGCCGTTTAAGGTTCTTCGCCTTCCCAACGTAGATGATGGTGCCCTCCTCGTCGGAGAAGAGATAACACCCGGGTTCGGCCGGCAGGTTGGCGGGGTCGATCATGACTTTTCGAGGATCTCCTTCAAGAACGTTCCGGTATAACTCTCCTTCACCGCCGCCACCTCTTCAGGTGTTCCCGCCGCGACGACTTCTCCGCCGGCGTCCCCGCCTTCGGGGCCGAGGTCGATGATGTAGTCGGCCGACTTGATCACGTCCAGGTTATGTTCGATCACCGCCATCGTGTTCCCCCGGGCGACCAGGTCGTCGAGGACCGCGATCAGGTTCTTTACGTCGTGGAAGTGGAGCCCGGTCGTCGGTTCGTCGAGGAGGTAGATCGTCTTTCCCGTTGCCCGTTTTGAGAGTTCGCGAGTCAGCTTGATCCGTTGCGCCTCGCCGCCCGAGAGCGTGGTGGAGCTCTGCCCGAGTTTGATGTAGCCGAGCCCCACCCGGCAGAGGGTGTCGAGCCTGCTCCTGATCGAGGGGACGTTCTCGAAGAGGCCCATCGCCTCCTCGACGCTCATATCGAGGACGTCGGCGATGGACTTGCCCCGGTACTTCACCTCGAGGGTCTCGCGGTTGTAGCGCGCCCCCTTGCACTCCTCGCACTCGACGTAGACGTCGGGGAGGAAGTTCATCTCGATCTTGATGAGCCCCTCGCCCTGGCAGGCCTCGCACCGCCCGCCTTTGACGTTGAACGAGAACCGGCCGGGCTTGTAGCCCCGGACCTTTGCCTCCTTCGTCCCGGCAAAGACCTTCCGGATCTCGTCGAAGACCTTGGTGTAGGTCGCCGGGTTCGAGCGCGGCGTCCGCCCGATGGGGCTCTGGTCGATGACGATAACCTTGTCAACCTCGTCGTCGAAGACGAGGCTGTCGTACTCTCCCGGGCACTCGCGCGAGTCGTGGAGTTTCTGCATCAGCGCCCGGTAGAGCGTCTCGTAGATGAGCGTTGACTTCCCCGACCCCGAGACCCCGGTGACGACCGTCAGGACGCCGATGGGGATATTCACGTCGATGCCCTTGAGGTTGTTCTCCCGGCAACCGGAGAGCCGGATGAACCGGTCGCTCATCCGACGGGATGCAGGCACGTCGATCCTGAGGTCGCCCGAGAGGTAACGGCCCGTGAGCGAGGCAGGGGTTGCCGCGATGACGTCGGGCGGCCCTTCCGCGACGATCTCGCCGCCGTGGAGTCCCGCCCCCGGTCCCATGTCAACGACCCAGTCGGCGCTCCGGATGGTCTCTTCGTCGTGCTCCACCACGACGAGGGTGTTCCCGAGATCCCGGAGGTGCTGCAGGGTCTCGAGAAGTTTGCGGTTATCCCGCTGGTGCAGCCCGATGGAGGGCTCGTCAAGGACGTAGAGAACCCCTGTGAGGTTCGATCCGATCTGCGTCGCGAGGCGTATCCGCTGGGCCTCGCCGCCCGAGAGGCTCCCGGCGCTCCGCGAGAGGGTCAGGTACCCGACGCCGACCTGCTCCAGGAACGCGAGCCGCGCGACGATCTCTTTGAGGACCTGCTTGGCGATCTCGAGTTCCGTCTCGGTAAGTTCCAGTGTCCGGAAGAAGGCGAGCGCCCCGGTGACGGAGAGGTCGGTGACCTCGACGATGGACTTTTTGGCCACCTTCACGGCGAGCACCTTCTCTTTGAGCCGTTTGCCCCCGCACTTCGGGCAGGGCAGGATCCGCATGAACCGCTCGAGGTCGCGGCGGCGGTATTCGGACTGGGTCTGGTGGTAGAGCCGCTCGGCCTGCGGGGCGAGCCCCTCCCACTGTCCGGAATGCGACCAGGAGGCGTCGCCGTTCTTTGCGTTCATGGAGAACCGGAGCCGGTCGGTCGAGCCGTACATGAGGGCCTTATACTGGTGCTCGGTGAGGTCCTTGATCGGTGTCAGGACCGAGAACCCGAAGTGCTCGGCGACCCCCGCCAGGTAGTGCGCCCGGTAGCCGTCGAGATAGGTCCGGTAGAGCATGACGGCGCCGTCGGCGATGCACTTGCTCCTGTCCGGGATGATCAGGTCGGGGTCGAACTCCATCCTGATCCCGAGACCGTTGCACTCCTCGCAGGCGCCGAACGGGCTGTTGAAGGAGAACATCCGGGGCTGGAGCTCCTCGAACGCAATCCCGCAGACAGGGCAGGCCATGAGCGACGAGCAGGTCTCTTCGCGGCCGGACTCATCGATGGCGATGACGAGCCCTTCGGACTTTGCAAGGGCATTCTCGACGGCCTCGACGAGCCGTGACCGGTCGTCGACGCTCAATCGGTCGACGACCACGTCGATGTCGTGCTTGCGGTAGCGCTCGAGGACGATCTCATCGTCCGTCCGCCGGATCTCGCCGTTGACCCTGACCCGGGCGTAGCCTTCCCGGTCGAGATCCTTGAAGACCTGCTGGTAGGTCCCCTTCTTCTGCCGGACGACCGGGGCGAGGATGGTGACCGTCCCGGCCATCGTGGAGGCGATGTGGTCGGCGATCTTCTCCGGCGACTGTGCTTCGATGGGGATATGGTGTTCCGGGCAGAACGGCGTCCCTACCCGGGCGAAGAGGAGCCGGAGGTAGTCGTAGATCTCGGTGACCGTGCCGACGGTGCTCCGGGGATTCTTGGACGTCGTCTTCTGCTCGATGGAGATGGCGGGCGAGAGGCCGTCGATGCTGTCGACATCCGGCTTCCTCATCAGCCCGAGAAACTGCCGTGCATAAGCGGAGAGCGACTCCACGTAACGGCGCTGCCCTTCGGCGTAGATGGTGTCGAAGGCAAGCGTGGATTTGCCCGACCCTGATACGCCGGTGAGGACGATGAGCCGGTCACGCGGGAGTTCGACGGTGATGTCGTTGAGGTTGTGCTCCCGCGCCCCCTTGATGACGATCTTCTTCATTGGTGCGTGCAGATATGTTTGTCTTCTTACCTCATAGCCGTTTCCCGATATCAAAATTTAAATAGAATCGGTTAACGGAGCCCGGAATGACGCTGGTTTACAGGGCTCCGGCTGCGGGCGGCGGGCCCGGTGAGAAGAACTCCGGGGAGGGGGTCTACCGTAAGTAACGAGAGGATACATCTCCCCGGAAACTCTCCTGCAGGGCCACCCTTTTTTGTTTTCCCGGTCCAACCGGTATACACCAATAACGGAACACTTTTTCATGCAGAAGGATCGGATAGTGCAGGGTGCGGGCGCCCCCCGGCGGGTCGTCGAGGTCGTGCAGGACAGGCACGGGAACCGGATCGAGATATTCGACCCGCCGTTCTACCGCAACGAGTTCGAGGACGCCTACCGGTTCATCATCGACGACTACCGGGTGGCGCAAAAGGAGATCGGCCTCTTCCTCCCCTGCGCCGTGCGGAAACCCTACAGCCGGAGCCCGAGCCACAAACTCTTCCGGCGTATCATCGACGGCGTCCTTGCCCCGGAGGACTACCATATCGTCATCTTCGGCACCTGCGGGACCGTGCCTGCGGAGCTCGAGTGCATGTACCCCTACCAGAACTACCACTACATGCTCGGCAAGGCCACAGACGAGCGAATCCGCCGGGACTTCCACCGGATCGAGGTCTACCGGCTCAAAGGCTACCTCGAGAAGACCCGCGACACCTACCGGCACCGGCTCGCCTACTGCATCGGGCCGTTTCGGAAGGCGATGGTGGAGGCCGCGGAAGCGACCGGGATCGCCGTCGACCTCCTCCCCTCCGACCCCATGATCGAACGGCTCTACGACATCGACTGCCCCTTCCCGGAGGGGAGCCTCTCGATGCAGGGCTACATCGACGAGTTCCGGGAGGGGCTCGAGAGGCTGGCGGGGATGATTTACGCCGGGGACACGACGGCTCTGGAAGGTTTCCCGGAGCGGCGGGGGCCGGTGAGGGCGTGATGGGGTGCGAAGGAAAAGAGTTGTTTAAAATTCGTTGACTGCCTTCTAGTCTCCTTCGATTGCACCTGGCACGGATTTCAGGGGGATATCGCCGAGAGGGGGGTGGGGACAGG
>JAEZIP010000032.1:0-32084 GCA_023436625.1 Methanobacteriota archaeon
ATGTTTGCGGGCGCTATCACCCCCGCGCGCGCCGGGGCGATCCGGGCCGAGCGGAGGCCGGCCGACGCCGACGCCTGCACGATGTGCGGGGACTACTGTGCGCTGAAGATCGTCGGACGGCACTTTAACTTCTGAGCAGGAGCAGCGGGAGAGTCCAGCGGGACACTCCCGGGCTCTCATCTTTCTTTTATAACGCAGACGACTGATTCTCACGCAAAGTGCGGCGGTTCGGAGCGCGATGGTTCGTTACGCGACTGGCCGAAGGTGCGACGTTCCGGAGAACGAAGGTCTTCGAGGAACGGAGCGTGAGCACCGCTAGGTGCGGGGACAGGAGCGTGAGCACCGTGAGGTGCGAAGAACCGGAGCTTGAGCACCAAAGGTGCCAGAACACGAAGCCACGTAGGGACAGCAACACCCCCTCTTGCCGTGCTTCGCGTTCTTCGCGGCTTCGCGTGAGTTGGTCATGGGATAATGATAATGCCTCACGCGAAGACGCGAAGGCGCGAAGAAAAAACCGCACCATTATCCCTCTCCTCATCAAAACCCCCATAAGAGGACAGTCTAATGAAACCCGAACATGAGCAGTTAGTCAACGACTTCCTCGCCCACGCCGACGACATCACGGAGGACGTAGAGAGGATGCTCGGCGTCGTGCCGTTCATCTTCCACATCCTCCGGGACCGGCCCGAATCCTTCGCGCTCTCAACCCTCGCCGACTACCGGATCTCCCGGCCCGATTCGCTCGATCCGAAGACCGCGGAGCTGATCGCCGTTGCGGCCGCCGCAGGTGCCGGTGCGGACAGCTGCCTGAAGGTCCACATGGGCGCCGCCATGAAGGAAGGCGCGTCCCGCGACGAGGTCCTCGACGTCCTCCTGATCGCCGCGATGATCGGGAAGACCCGCATCCTTGCATCCGCCCTCCACCGGTTCCAGGAAGCCCGCGGCGACGGCCGGGGAGCGGAGAAGTAGGCCGCCCCTGCCCCACCCCGGCGCATGCATACTTTATGGTCTGATTGAGCCAAACTCTCATGCAATGAGCCAGACAAAGGCGGCCCTTCGCGAGCGGGCAAAGGAAGCCCGGTCCCTTCTCTCCCCTGCAGAGATTGCCACGTACAGCAGCAGCATCGGAGAAAGGCTTCTTGACCTCCTCAACGGATTTACGACCGTCATGGTCTACACCTCAAAAGCCCCGGAGGCCGAGACCGAAGGCCTGATCGCGGACCTGAACCGCCGGGGCGTGCGGGTCGTCGTGCCCATCATCGAACGGGAGACCTGCAGCCTCCGCCTCTCCTACCTGCCGGACCCCGGGGTCCTCGTCCCCAGCACGTTCAACGTCCCCGAACCGATCGGCCACGAACTTCCGGCCCGGCCCGAGGACGTCGAGGTCGTCGTCATACCGATGCTCGCCTTCGACGCCGAAGGAAACCGCCTCGGCTACGGTGCCGGGTACTACGACCGCTTTCTCTGCCGGTACCCGCACCAAAAGAAGATCGGCATCGCCTTCTCCTGCCAGGAGGCACAGAGCATTCCTGCCGACGATAACGATGTGAAGATGGATTACATCGTTACAGAAAAGGGGATCATCAGGCACAACGGGAGGAAAGACTTGGGAAAATTATAAATACTAGTCAGCACTTACCTATGGTAAATCCTACAGGAGGATGTTGTTCATATGGCTAACACCGAATCCGTTGAGGTTACCATCAAGGAGGCGGCTCACGAAGACGCAGGCCGGGGGATCGCCAGACTGAGCATCGACACCATGAAGGCTCTCGGCCTCGTCAGCGGCGATGTTGTCGAGATCGAGGGGCGCCAGAAGGCGGCGACGCTCATATGGCCCGGCTTTCCCCAGGATACCGGCAAGGCGATCCTGCGCATCGACGGCAACACCAGGAGCAACGTCGGAGCCGGGATCGACGACAACGTCAGGATCAGGAAGACCGAAGCAGGATACGCAAAGAAAGTGACCATCCAGCCGACCCAGCCCATCCGCCTGGTGGGCGGCGAGCAGTACCTCGGGAGGATTCTCCGCGGCCGGCCGGTCACCGAGGGACAACTCATCCGGGTCAGCATCCTCGGCAACCCGCTCACGTTCGCGATCGCCAAAGTGGCCCCGAAGGGTATCGCCATCGTCACCGACAGCACCGAGATCGAACTGAAGGAGACCCCGTACGAGCCCGGGGAAGGGCGGCGCGAGACTGCGGCCGACGTCCACTACGAGGATATCGGGGGTCTGGACCGCGAGCTGCAGCTCGTCCGAGAGATGATCGAGCTCCCGCTCCGGCACCCCGAACTCTTCGAACGCCTCGGCGTCGAGCCCCCGAAAGGCGTCCTGCTCTACGGCCCGCCCGGAACGGGAAAGACGCTGATCGCAAAGGCGGTGGCAAACGAGGTGGACGCCCACTTCATCACGCTCTCGGGCCCTGAGATCATGAGCAAGTACTACGGCGAGTCCGAAGAGCGCCTGCGGGAGGTCTTTGAGGAAGCGCAGGAGAACGCACCCTCGATCGTCTTCATCGACGAGATCGACTCGATCGCACCCAAGCGCGAAGAGGTGAAGGGGGAGGTCGAACGCCGGATCGTCGCCCAGCTCCTGGCCCTGATGGACGGGTTGAAGACCCGTGGCCAGGTGGTGGTGATCGCCGCAACGAACCTTCCGGATATGATCGATCCCGCCCTCCGCCGCGGCGGCCGGTTCGACCGTGAGATCGAGATCGGCATCCCGGACACCAAGGGGAGACAGCAGATCTTTCAGATCCACACGCGGGGCATGCCGCTTGCCGAGGACGTGAACCTCGACGACTACGCCCGCTCCACGCACGGCTTCGTCGGCGCCGACATCGCGCTGCTCGCAAAAGAGGCGGCGATGCATGCGCTCCGCCGGATCATACCGCAGATCAAGATAGAGGAGGAGATCCCCGCCGAGATCATCGACCAGCTCCGCGTGACGAACGAGGACTTCCTCGAAGCGCATAAGCACGTTGAGCCGAGCGCGATGCGAGAGGTGCTCGTAGAGATTCCCGATGTCAAATGGGAGGACGTCGGAGGCCTCGAAGACGTAAAGGCCGAACTGGCCGAGGCCGTTGAGTGGCCGCTCAAATATCCGGAGATATTCGCCTCCTTAGACACCGAACCCCCCCGCGGCATCCTGCTTTTCGGGCCCCCGGGAACGGGCAAGACGCTCCTTGCAAAAGCGGTCGCAAACGAGAGCGAAAGCAATTTCATCTCCGTAAAGGGTCCTGAACTCCTCTCGAAATGGGTCGGGGAGTCGGAACGCGGCGTTCGTCAGGTATTCAGGAAAGCCAGGCAAGCAGCACCGTCGATTATCTTTTTCGACGAAATTGACGCACTCATGCCTAAACGCGGATCTTATATAGGATCGTCGCACGTAACTGAAAGTGTGGTAAGTCAGATCCTGACAGAGCTCGACGGCCTCGAGGAGCTCAACAATGTCGTGGTTCTCGGCGCTACCAACCGCCCGGACATGTTGGACGAGGCGCTGCTTCGCCCCGGCAGATTGGACCGGATCATCTACGTTCCGCCGCCTGACCGGGAAGGCAGGAAGAAGATCTTCGAGGTGTACCTCAAAAACAGGGAGATCCTCGCAAACGACGTGAACATCGAGGAACTGGTCGACAGGACAGAGGGGTACGTCGGAGCCGATATCGAGGCACTGGTCCGTGAAGCAAAGATCTCCGCCATGCGCGAGTTCATCGCTGCAATGGGGGGGAAGACCGAGGAAGAACGGCGCCAGGCAATCGGCAACGTGAGGATCACGAAAAAACACTTCGACGACGCGCTCTCCCGCGTGAGAGGCACGCTCGATATCGATCGGCTGGAAGAGAACGAACGCCACTCCTGGCAGATCCTCTACAACCAGGAGCAGCGGTCGGCGCTCGAAGATGCCGTCTCGACGATCAACCGTGCCGGGATGCGGGAGACCGGGAAGGTCGAGCAGGAAGTCAAGGATCTGACGCAGGCCCTGAAAGATGCGGTCTACCAGAGAAAGAAAGACTTCGGCGAGATCAAACGCCTCACAAAGGAGTTGAAGACCAGGATCGAACGCCCGCTGCCGCAGACGGCTATGGCGTTCTGAGGAGAGTGCCCCCCAGGGGGCGCTCCTCCCCCGGGGGTTACGCGAACCTCTCATCAGCAGAGACAGAAACAACGTGATGCACATGAGTGACAGCCCAGCAGACATCTTCGAGCAACTCAACGAACTGATGAAACGCCTCATGGAGCAGGGGCTCAAAGAGCAGGGAGACCAGAACAGGCCGTTCGCCTACGGATTCAAGATCGTCCTCCACGATGCCGGCAAACCGGAGACACCGGCGAAGGACGCGGCTCCCATGACAGAGCCGGGAGAACCCTCCTCCGAGGGAACCATCGAGCCGATAGCAGAGATGTACACGACTGATGACGACGTGACGGTGGCGATCGATCTTCCGGGTGTCGATAAGGAGAATATTCACCTGTCACTCATCAACGGGACATTGACCATCATCGCAGGCGGCAACCAGTTGACCTCGGTGGAGGTGCCGGTCGTGGATGCCGATTCCATGCAGTCGAACTACAAGCACGGCGTCCTGGAGATCAAATTCTCCCGGGGTAAGTCGATCAGGATCGACTGAAACGGCAAAGCGCCTGCCGGTCCGGGACCCGGCAAGGCCACAATACTTTTCGCCTGATATCCCATTGCCGCCCGGGAACCCGCAGACCGGCAGGTGCCGGGCGGGAGGCTGCAAGGAACATGCCCCTTCTCGTACCCTTCACTTTCCAGCCCTCCTCCCGACCACATCCGGAAGATCTCTCCCGGAGATGACGCGCGATCGTCGCCCGAGCAACCGTGTACGAACTCCTGAAATGCTGCTTTCAACGAGACTCCAATCGGCGTCAAGCCCGAAAAAAAGCGACAAAAAGCATAATAGGCAGTATAACAGTCTCATCGTCGCCGTCGGGAACATGTGCCGCGAAGGATCGCTGAGAAAGACGATCCCAAAAAATGGTTGCCACAGCCAACCATTTTTCAAGGCAGCAACACCTACATATACAGTAATACCTATCTACTAGTCGTAAGGGCTATGCCCGTCCAGGTAGTGGTGATTATATGGTTAAGACCACCGTGTCCGTAATTAAAGCAGATGTAGGCAGTTTCCCGGGGCACTCCCGAACCCACCCGAAACTCCTCGAGATGGCCGCCCGGAGACTCAAGGAGGCAGAAGGCAGCATCCTCATCGACTCGTACGTCACCCACTGCGGTGACGACCTCGAGCTGATCATGACGCACACCAAAGGGGAGGACAATGAAGAGATCCACAAGCTGGCTTGGGATATCTTCATGGAATGCGCCGGGATCGCCAAGGAGATGAAACTCTACGGCGCCGGCCAGGACCTGCTCGGAGATGCGTTCAGCGGCAACGTCAAGGGGATGGGACCCGGTGTTGCCGAGATGGAGTTTGAGGAGCGGGGTTCCGACCCGGTCCTGGTCTTCATGGCCGACAAGACCGAGCCCGGGGCGTGGAACTACTTCCTCTACAGGATGTTCGCCGACCCCTTCAGCACATCCGGCCTCGTCATCGACCCGTCGATGCACGACGGTTTCACCTTCGAGGTCCACGATGTCATAGAGAAGCGGAAGATCCTCTTCAACACACCCGAAGAGTCTTACAGCCTCCTTGCCTATATCGGAGCGCCGAGCCGCTACGTGATCAAGTACATCTGGAAGAGGAACGGCGAGATCGGGGCCTCCACAAGCACCCAGCGGCTGAACCTGATGGCCGGCCGGTACGTCGGCAAGGACGACCCGGTCATGATCGTCAGGGCGCAGAGCGGATTCCCGGCGGTGGGCGAGGTCATCGACCCCTTCAGGACGCCCATCCTCGTGGCCGGCTGGATGCGCGGTTCGCACCACGGACCGTTCATGCCTGTCGGCGTCTGCGATGCAAACTGCACGCAGTTCGACGGACCGCCCCGGGTCATCTGCCTCGGGTTCCAGGTCAGCAACGGGAAACTGATCGGGCCTGCAGACATGTTCGACGACCCGGCGTTCAACCGTGTCCGCGACCAGTGCTGCGAGCTCTCCAGCGTGCTCCGGGCCCACGGGCCGTTCGAACCGCACCGCCTCTCGCTCGAGGAGATGGAGTACACCACCCTCCCGGGCGTCGAGAAGCAGTTCAAGAACCGCTGGGAAAATCTTCCCGAATAATTTCTTTTCCCGGATTGGCCGGCTGATCCGTGTCGGCCATGATACCGTGGTTGTTGGCGAGTGGGTGCTCATGGCATCTTCTCGGTGGCCGTAACGCTTCAGGGGCTGCAACTCCCACCAGTCGGTTGCGGAACGGGGGGGTGCCGCACCTCCCACCGGTCGCCAGCGACCGGTGGTCGGTTATAGGAAACCTTAATGCACGAAGATAACCATATAAGAACAGATGGTTAACGGCATTGTACTCCCCGTAAAGAAGGTTTTTTCACTCGTGGACTCTAAAATCGTCGTTGAGATCAAGGATGACGGCAGAAAACTCCAGGGACGGCTCGTGGCAGTGGATGAACACCTGAATCTGCACATGGACGAAACCACCGAGTACACCGGAGAGCAGCGGGGCCGCACTCTCGGGACCGTCGTCATACGCGGCAATAATATCCTGACCATTGCACCCCTCCTCTGATAACCATGTCCGACCAGGAGGAAGAAGCACTCAAAGTTATCCAGTCCCATCGTCAGGGAGTTCTCCAGAGCGAGCTCTGGAAACTCCTTGATATCGACAGCAGGAAGTGCTCGCGAATTGTGAAACGGCTGCTGGATGCCGGGTTGATCGAACGCATTGAGTTCCGTAGCGACGGCATCAAGACCTATCTTCTCCGGGCGAAGAAGCGTGCGATCGATCCCTGCATCATCCTCGCGGGAGGAGAGGTTCTCCCGTGCATCGGCTGCGATCAGGAATGCACCCCGGAAGCGTGCGCGCTCCTCCTCGACTGGATGTACCAGCTTGCTCTTGAAGAGTATCAGGATTGAAACATCGCTTTTTTAGAGAGACAGCCTCCGGCAGCCGCGGGGATATCTTGAAGCCCCGGTTCCGGAAGTCTCTCTCAAACCCGCTGCAAAAAGAGGGGAAGCCGGTTCAGGACCGGGCGACCTCGCCCGGAGCGCTCTTCTTCGGGCAGACCGCATCGATCACGCCGTGCTGCACGTTGTAGAAACTGTGGGGGACGTCAATCTCGCATTCGAGATCGATGACCGTCTCTTCGTCGCCCCCGGTGCAGAGGGTCACGGAATCCTCCTGGAACGTGACATACGGGGCGCCGTCCGCCCGGGCATCCGCCAGCGCGGTGATGTAGATGCAGTCGTCACCCTCGACCACCTCAACATCGGACTCCCCATCCTCGTCCTCGGAGAGATCGAGGTAGGGCGCCCCCTCGGGCGAACCGCTGATGATGGTGAAGCCGATGATCTTCGGGTCCTGGAGGGGCATCTCGCTCAAGATCTTCTCCATCAGCCGCGCGATATCTCTAAACATTTCGTCGTATGGATTATTCGCCATGTGTACCACGTATCCTGTATCGGTCGTTGATTCGCTCGACAACCCCCATGTGCATGAGGTTGCCCAGTCTCTGTTTCAGCTCATCCGTGGACAGGCTGCTCACTTCTTCGAGTTCTGCGAAGACCAGGTCGGCGTGAGAGAGAGCGAGGATGATCTCCAGATCCCCGTCGTCGGTGACGAAGCCCCCTCTCATGCGCATGACCTCGCCGAACCTCGATTCGATCTCCCGCTCCAGTTGTTCGAGGTTATCCAGGAGTTCGTCGCGAGCCCTGACCATCCTCCTGAATACCTCGAGATGTCTTGTAAATCGTGTTCTCTGGTTCTCTTCTACGGAGGGAAGCGTAACCCCGTCCTGCTTCTGCAGGTTTACGATGACATTGATGTCATGCGAGAGGTAGTAATACTTTCGCCTGCGCTCGTCCTGGCACGAGATGAGGAGTTGCTCGCGCTCCATCAACTGCAGGTGTTCTATCACCGCTTTCGGACTGAGCACCAGGCGCTCGGAGATCTCGGTCACGAAACACGGTTTCTGTCTCAGCAGTTGTATTATTCGCCGCCTGTTCCGGTTTCCCAGGATATCAAGGAGACGGGAAACCTCATCGCCCTCGAGCATGTTTACTAAACGTTAGTGCTTCAGATATAAAAAAAAGATCATTCGAAGAGACGGTAGTTCGGCGCCT
The DNA here is from genome assembly GCA_023436625.1 of Methanobacteriota archaeon. Classification (GTDB taxonomy): domain Archaea; phylum Halobacteriota; class Methanomicrobia; order Methanomicrobiales; family Methanoculleaceae; genus Methanoculleus. The sequence continues at coordinate 8,219 of JAEZIP010000032.1, forward strand.
CATCGGTGATCATGATATTATGCGGGTGGCTCTCGCCGTACCCCGCGGGCGTGATCCTGAGGAACCTGCCGTTCTTCTTCAGATCCGCTATCGTCTTCGACCCCGTGTAGCCCATCGCGGACTTCAGGCCGCCGACAAGCTGGTAGATGACATCCGAGACCCGGCCGACGTAGGGGGTGACGCCCTCGACGCCCTCGGGGACGAACTTGGTCCTCCCGATCTCCTTCTTCTGGAAGTAGCGGTCGCTCGACTCGCCGCTGCTCATGACGCCGAGCGACCCCATCCCGCGGTACTGCTTGTAGCGCCGGCCCTTGATCGTCGTAACCCTTCCCGGTGCCTCATCGGTGCCGGCGAAGAGGCTGCCCGCCATGATGCAGTCCGCACCTGCAGCGATCGCCTTTGCAATATCGCCGGAGTAACGGATGCCGCCGTCGGCGACCACCGGCACGCCGGCCTCGTGCGCCACCTCCGCGACGTTTGCTATCGCAGAGACCTGCGGCACGCCCACGCCCGCGACGATCCTTGTTGTACAGATGGAGCCCGGCCCGATGCCCACCTTCAGCCCGTCGACGGTGTCGATGAGGGTAGAGGCCGCCTGCTTCGTGGCGATGTTCCCGGCCACCACGTCGACGGCGACAACACTCGCTTTGATTTCTCTGACCGCGTTTACGACGTTCATGTTGTGGCCGTGCGCGCAGTCCACCACCAGGGCGTCGACGCCCGACTCGACGAGCATCATAGCCCGGTTGAAGTCGAAGGGACCCACCGCGGCGGCGACCCGGAGCTTCCCGTTCGCATCGCGGTTCGCGCGGGGGTACTGCCTCTTTTCGAGGATATCCCGCATCGTGATGATACCGACCAGGCATCCTTTCGCGTCCACAACCGGAAGGCGCTCGACTTTGTTCGCATACATGGTCTCGAGCGCGTTCTCCGCCGTGATGTCTTCGGAGGCCGTGATCAATTTCCGGGTCATGTATTCGGTTATCTTCGCCTCGCCGCGTTTGGGCAGGATCGCCCTGATATCCCTGCGGCTGACGATACCGATCACCCTGTCGTCCTCAATAACGGGCACGCCGCCGATACCGTACTGCCTCATGACCCGTTCCACATCGGTGACCGTGGCCTTGGGACCGACCGCAACGACCTCGCGCTCGATCAGGTCCTCGGCCTGCTTGACGACCCTGACCTCGGCGACCTCGCGCTCCGGGGGCATATTCCGGTGGATGACGCCGATGCCGCCCTCCCTGGCCATCGTTATCGCCATCACCGATTCGGTCACCGTATCCATGGCGGCGCTTACCAGGGGGAGGTTCAGCGGAATGCTCCGCGAGAACCGCGACCTGACGTCGGCCTCGTCGGGCTCGACCCACGATTCGGCGGGCTCAAGCAGCACGTCGTCAAATGTAAACGTTGTTTCCATCTGCATCTTCTCGGTATACATACATCACCTGAGCATCATCATTGCTTTCTCAACCAGTTCGGCCCGGACCATGGTCGACCGGTCGCCCCCGCAGACCATCCCCCGGACGCCGATGATCTCGGGGTTGATACGCTTCAAGGCATCGAGGTCCTCGAACTTCAGCGAACCGGCAAGGGCCGTCCGCAATCCGAGTTCCCGGTTCTGTTCGGTGAACCGGGTCAGTGCCTCCTCGTCCATGAACTCAAAGAGACTCTTCCCATCTTTAATACCGGTATCGATCATGGCGAGATCGGCTCCGGCATCCGCAACCAGCGGACCGATAGCGAACGGAGAGATCGTACTCATTCTCTCAAAATCGGCATAGGCGGCGATGACGACGTATTTCTCGGGAAACTCCCGCTTCACCGCCGTGGTCACCGCTTCGATGACCTCACGGGCACGGTCTGCCCCGTCGAACATCAGGCCGACCTTGATGAAATCAGCGCCTGCGTGCGCGGCACCGTAGGCCGAAAGAGCCGCAGTTCCCGGCTTATACTCATTGTCCCCGATTGCAGCACTAACAGGCTTCTTACCGGCGAGGTTCTTGATATCCCGGATGATCCAGGGAAAATTCGCACCCAGCGAGCCCTCCGAAGGTTTCTTTACGTCGATGATGTCAGCGGAAAGCGAGCTTCTTGCCTCCTCAATGCTGCTTGGACTGACGAGTAATTGCATAGAAATTAATGATCCTTCACCCTAATAGTGATTGCGTTGAGGACATGGAACTGATTCTTGCAGTCGATCTGGCAGGCGGTCTCGTGGTGCACGGGAAGTCCGGAGACCGCGCCGGCTACCGGCCGCTGACCTGGGGGATTGCTCCTTCGGCCGAACCGGAAGCCTATCTATCCGCTCTCGCGCCCAGGTATCTCTACATCGCGGATCTCGAGAGCATCCAGGGCAGAGTTCCGCAGGACGAACTCGTCCGGCGCTGCGCCGCCCGGGTCGAGCGGTGCTACCTCGATCGGGGCTGCCGGTCGCCCGCCGAATGCACGGCGGTCGAGGGGGTGACGCCGGTCGTCGGCACCGAGACGGCGGCGAGAGCGATCGAAGACCTTGCGGCGTACCGGACCGGCTACCTGAGCATCGACATCAAAGGCGGCCGGGTGCTCCCCTGGGGAATCCGGCCGGCGGAGATGCTATCCCGTGCGTCAGTGCTCGCGTTTGAGGGGTGCATCATCTTGAACATCGGCGCCGTGGGAACGGAACGGGGCCTCGTCCGGGAGGAACTCGAAGAGATGCGGGCATGCTATCCCGGCCGCCTCCTCTACGGGGGCGGGGTCGCCGGGGTCGACGACATCGGTCTCCTCGCCGACACCGGGTTCGACGGGGCGATCATAGCGACGGCCGTCCACCACGGCACGGTGCCGTTCGAATGGCTCCGGAGGGGACGACCGTGCTGATCACCATCGAAGGGATCGACGGGAGCGGGAAGAGCACGCTCCTATCCCGTCTCCGGGAACTGCTCGCCGACCTCGATCCCCTCTTCACCCGCGAACCCGGCGCCACCTGGGTCGGCGAGTCGGTGCGGCGTGCGATTGCCGAACGGATGGACCCGATCACCGAGGCGCTGCTCTTCTGCGCCGATCACGCCGCGCATATAGATACGGTGATCCGACCCGCGCTCGACGAGGGACGGCTCGTCGTCTCCGACCGCTACGCCGACTCGCGGTTCGCCTACCAGCCGGTCGTCCTCGACGGCGTCCTCCCCGACCCGCTCCAGTGGCTTCGCCGGATCCACGAGGGGTGGTCGATCCGGCCCGACCTGACGTTCCTCCTGGTCCTGCCGGTAGAGGATGCCGTCAAAAGGCTCGACCCTGAGAAAAAGAGAGAGTACTTCGAGAACGCCGGGATCCTCGCGCGGGTGCAGGAGAACTACCTGAACCTTGCAGCCGCCGACCCGTCGCGGTTCGTCGTCGTCGATGCGCTGCTCGGAAAAGAAGAGGTCGCCCGGTTCATCACCGACGAGATCAGGACTGGTGTCCGATCGTCACGACGACGTCCCCGAGCGTGAGGACGTCCACCTCTTCTCCCGCCACCCGGTAGGCGACCTTCGGCGTGAAGGAATCGGCCGGCACCGGGATCTCCTCGCCGTCGACCGTGACGGTTGCGGGCGGGCTTTTGAGCAGTTCCGGCGGGAGCGCCTCCACGGCCTGCATGAACCCGCGGGCCTGCTTCCTGAGCGCCGGGCCGATGACCGCCATGTTGAAGTCCACGCCGCTCATGACCTCCTCGAGCCGGGGCGTGCCGGTGCTCCAACGGGCGTCGGCATTGAGGGCACGCCCGGCGTCGCCGGCGTCGTCGACCGGCTCCGGCGCGTAGATCATGACGTGGCCGAGCGGGGCGTTCAGCGCCATGCCCTTATCGTGCTTGTAGCGCCGGAGTTCGGCGATCGTCTTCACGAGAAGGTCGCCGTGGCGCCGTGCTTCGTCGTCGGCGTATGAAAAGTCCGGCCAGGCCTCTTTGTGCACGCTTCTCCCGGCGAGGTTATGGTAGCACTCCTCCGCGAAGTGCGGGATGATCGGGGCAAGCAGGCGGCAGAGGACATCCATGGTTGTCCGAAGTGCGCTGCAGGCGCTCTCTCTGCTGCTGTCATTTGCATACAGGCGGCCTTTCGCGATCTCGATGTAGTCGTCGGCGAGCGTGTTCCAGGCGAACTCCCGGATCGCCCTGAGCGCCCGGTCGAACTGGTAGCCTTCCATCGCGGCGGTGACCTCCGCCACGGTCTCGGAGAGCCGGACGAGCAGCCACCGGTCGGTGAGTTCCGTCACCGGTGCCGGACTCTCCGTTCCGGAGTCCAGGTGCCCCATGACGAATCTGAAGATGTTCCAGAGTTTGGTCTGGAACCGGGACGCGGCGACGACGTCGTTCCAGTTGAACATGATGTCCGAACCGGTCGCCGCGCCTCCCGCACCCCACTGCCGGAGCGCGTCCGCTCCGTACTGCCCGACGATCTCCTCGGGGGCGATGATGTTGCTCCTGCTCTTGCTCATCTTGAACCCGTCTTCCCCGAGAACCATGCCGTTGACCAGGATCTCGTCCCAGGGGTGGCCGCCGACCAGCGCCTTCGCCCGGAGGATCGTGTAGAACGCCCACGTCCGTATGATGTCGTGGCCCTGGGGCCGGATCTGCGCCGGGAAGAGCGGGGGCTTGCCGGTCCCGTCCCATCCGGTGACGTGAAGCACCGATATCGACGAGTCCATCCAGGTGTCGAGCACATCCGTCTCGCCGGTGAAGTCGGACCCGCCGCACCTCTGACAGGGAGATTTGGGCTTATCGACGGTCGGATCGATCGGGAGGTCTTCCTCGGCCGGGATGACCGTCTCGCCGCAGGCGGTACAGAACCAGACCGGAATCGGCGTTGCGAAGATCCGCTGCCGGGAGATGCACCAGTCCCACTCCATGGAGTTTGCCCAGTTCTCCATCCGGGAAAACATGTGCTCCGGCGTCCAGGAGATCTTTCTGGCCGCATCCAGGATCTCGTCCTGGTGGACCCGGACAAACCACTGCCGCTCCGAGAGGATCTCGATCGGGGTCTTGCACCGCCAGCAGGTCCCCACACGCTGCTCGAGTTCCTCCTGCCGCTTCAGGATCCCCGCGTCTTCCATATCCCGGAGGATTGCTTCCCTGCAGGCCTCCGATGTCATCCCCGCGTAGGGGGCCGCGGTCGCGGTCATGATCCCCTGCCGGTCGATCGCCTTACGAAGTTCCAGGTCGTGCTGCTTCCACCAGTAGACGTCCGTCTTGTCCCCGAATGTACAGATCATCACCGCACCGCTGCCGAAGCCGGGGTCGACGGCGACGTCCTCGATGACCGGCACCCTGTGTCCGAAGAGAGGGACCGCGAGTTTCTTCCCCTTCATGCCGCGGTACCGCTCGTCGTCGGGATGAACCGCCACCGCAACACAGGCCGCGAGCAGTTCGGGCCGGGTGGTGGCGATCTCGATGCCGTCGAAGTCGAAGTAGTTGAGTTTGGTGGTGCGGGGGGCGTAGTTCACCTCGGCGAACGCAATAGCCGTCTCGCACCGGGTGCAGAAGTTCACCGGATGCTCGCTCTGGTAGATGTCGCCGGCTTTGAGCATCTGCAAAAACGATGCCTGAGTCTTTTTATAATACTCCGGGAGCATGGTGATGTACTCGTGGCTCCAGTCGGTGGAGAACCCGAGCCGCCGCATGGTCGTCCGCATCTTCGCGATATTCCCGATCGTAAGGTCGCGGCACATCTCCCGAAACTTCTCTCTCGGCACGTCGTTTTTGGTGATCCCGTAGGTCTCCTCGACCTTCACCTCGGTGGGGAGGCCGTGGCAGTCCCACCCCTGCGGGAACATGACGTTGTAGCCGCGCATACGCTTGTACCGCGCGATAAAGTCGATGTAGCACCAGTTCAGTGCGTTCCCGATATGGAAGTTGCCGGTGGGGTACGGCGGCGGCGTATCGATGATGAACCGGGGTTTTGACGAAGCGGGATCGAAATAATTGTCCTCATCCCGCCAGGTATTCTGCCAGCGCCTCTCCACTTCTTCAATATCGTAGTTTTTAGGTAGTTGATGTGACGGCGACATTTTCAGCGTATAATCTCTCTCTTCCCAGTGAAATATATTGTTGGGGCTTTCGCCCGCCCGGGTATCCCGTGCCGTGCACGGGTTTGCCGTCTTAGGTCGGGGCCTCCCGGAACGTTCGCTGCCGGAAGCTCTCGAGACGGGAGGCGTTCGACCCTAAAGGCTTTTTCCCTGCACAGCCAATGATGTATGAATGACAAAGCCGCAGGGGTTGGTCCTGGCATCGGCACTCACCCTCGCCTTCATAGGCCTCGCCCCCCTGCTCCAGCCGGCATGGCTCCTCACGCTCTTCCTCATCCCGTTCTCGCTCGTCCTCTTCCTTATCAGGGATACCCGGCACGTATCGCTCTCGATCATCGCGCTTGCCGTCCTCTACGGGATCGGCTGGCTCTCGACGTTCGTCTTCACCTGCACGCTCGGCATCGTCGTGATCGGAGAACTGGCATTCCGCCTTACCGGGGGGAAGCAGGCATCGTATCTCTACCATCTGGTTGCCGCAATAGGCATATCGTTTGCTGTGATGCTCTATCTCCGGTATACCACTCCTTTCGTCGTTCTGATGGGCGTGGTCGCCGCGGTGCTGCTCCGTGCGGTTCTCCGGGGCCGGGATGACGTCCTGATGATCGAGGCGCTCGGTGTCGCGATGACCATGTTCCTCTTTGAAGAGCTCAACTTCGAGGTCGACCTGACCAGCCTCGTCGCAGCGGCCCTCATCGGGTTCGGGTTCGGCTACATATCCTACCGGCTCCGGGTGGCCGATGTCAGCGGCCTCTTTTCGGGCGCCATGATCGGCATCATCCTCATCGTCTTTGCAGACATCCGGTGGTTCCTGATCATGCTCACCTTCTTCATCGTCGGCGCCGCGGCTACCCGCTACCGCTACACCGAGAAGGAGCGGCTCGGGGTCGCCCAGGAGCACGGAGGCGTGCGCGGCTACTTCAACGTCTTCGCGAACGGCCTCGTGGCAACCGGCGCCGCCATCCTCTACGGTATAACCGGGCACCCGGCCTTCGTGGCGCTTTTCATGGGGAGCGTCGCTTCCGCCGCCGCCGATACTGCCGCAAGCGAGATCGGGGTCACGGGGAAGACGCCATACCTTATCACGACGTTACGTCCGGTGCCCCGGGGAACGAACGGCGGGGTGACCCTGCGGGGTGAGGCGGCAGCCGTCATCGCATCCGTCCTCGTCGCCGGTGCCGCCTGGGCGATGGGCGTCGCCGACCCCTGGATGGTCGTCGTCACGGTCGTCGCCGGTTTCATCGGCACCAACGTGGACAGCCTCGTGGGCGCAACGCTCGAGAACAGCGGCAGGATCGGAAATTCCGGCACAAATCTGGCTGCCACGTTCTTCGGCGGGGTCTCGGGGATGCTGATCTATCTCCTGAGATGAGGGGTTACGAGCCTTCGCTACGTTTTTTGAGACATCTATTCAGCCACGGGTGACTGCGACCGGCAGGCGGATCCATGAAACGGGCATGCCCAAAGGACGACTATAGCCTCAAAAACAGTGTGATGCGAAAGGGCATCACAGTTCAGTACTTATACCACCGGCCCTTCTCGTCGTATTCGCCCTGCTCCACGCGCGGCGCGCCGGCGTGGTTCTTGAAGAAACTCGCCTTGTAGGCGTACAGGAACGCCGAGAAGAGCACGATCACGACCGCATAAACGACTGCGCTGATCCATATCCCCTCCGTCCCGATGAGGGCGAGGATGTCCTCGGGCATCACCGTCTGGAGTTCGGCGGAGGTCATGCGGGTGAGCGGTTCGAGTCTGTCCGCGAAGACGGCGGTCCAGGCGAGGAGGCCGGCAAAGCCGAGGCTTGCGAGAACGACGATGTTGACCAGGTAGAAGACGAGGACGCTGCCGAGGTTGTTCATGACGAACTCGATACTCCGCCGGATCGACTCAAAGACGTTCGTCTCTTCAAAGACCGCCACGGTGTCGTAGAAGAACGTGAAGAAAGCGATCGAGACGAGCACACCGAAGAGGAGCGGCGTCATACCTGCGGCGGCACCGGCGCCCAGGAACGCGAGCGGTATCGCGAGCAGAAAGACCGTCAGGATAACCCCGAAGAGGAGGACCAGCGCGGGCAGGAGTATCCGGAAGTAGTAGGCCTTCCCCGATCGCAGAAACTCCCCGGCGGAGAACGTCTCCGCCCGGACCGTGCCGTAGACCCCCCCGGCCAGGAACGGCATCACGAGGGCCTGCAGGAGCGCCAGGGGCTCCGTGTAAAAGGCCCCGCCGTATACAGGGACGATAAGGTCGAGGACCGCGAGAGCGCCCATGACGAGGCCGACCGACCAGAGGACGGGGTACCGCCGGAGGAGCGAGGCGGCACCGGTGACCGATTTGAGCGTCATGGTCACCGGTCCCTCGGCATGGCGACGATCTCGCGCACCTGCAGGTCGAAGAACGCTGCGGTATGCGCCGGGCGGATGACGCAGACGGTATCGGCACCAGTTGCGGTGCCCCCCGCCGCGATCACTTCTTCATCGATGCCGACCGCACCCTGGTCCGCCGCGATGAGGACGCACTCCACCGCGACCTTCAGGCCGACCGCGACGGTGCGGCGCAACGCCTCGGCTATCGCTTCCGTACGAGAACTCCCGCCGAGTTTCGGCGAGCGGGAGATCGCGCGCTCGAGCCCGGAGAGCGCGTGCGTGCCGGTGACGATCTTCGCCCCCCCCGCACGGAGGATTTCAGCCGTCTCCGCTGAAAACTCCCACTCACCGGGTCTCGAGAAACCGACCGCATGGGTGACGACGATCATCTCGAGGTCCGTCCCCACCATGGCGTCCCGGAAGGCAAGCGCCGTTCGGCCGCTGGTGCTCGCGACCACGATCTTTCTGACGCCGAGTTCCCGCGCCCGCTCGACGGCGAACCGGGCGGCATCGGGAGTGTTCTGTGCGCCGGGAGCATCGAAATAGTAGGTATTCCGGGTTACGAAGCCCATGCAGTCATGTTGTTTTCGCTCCTAATTGAATCCCCCGTTCCGGCGGCAGGGAGATTTCCGGGGGAGGCGGGGGTGCAAAGAGTCGTGATCGCGAGAGCAGGCGGGCCCCAACCCGGCAGGATTATCGGGCTCGAGCAATGCGACGGCCGGCATACGGCGGCCAACAGGTACAACAGCACGGTCCGGGTCGCGCTGCCGGGGAAAGAAGGTGATAAATGGTGTATGACCCAACACTACTCTCAACCGAACGGTGCGGTATAGGAGTTGCTCATGATCACGCTGGCCATTGCAGGGAAACCCAACTGTGGGAAATCGACGTTTTTCAGGGCAGCGACCCTGGCCCAGGTAGAGATCGCCAATTACCCGTTCACGACCATCGACGCCAACCACGGCGTCGCGTACGTCCGGACAACCTGCCCGTGCCAGGAGATGCACGTCCCATGCGAGAACTGCCGGGACGGGGTCAGGTTCGTCCCGATAGGGCTGATCGACGTGGCGGGCCTCGTCCCCGAGGCGCACCTGGGGAGGGGGCTTGGGAACCAGTTCCTCGACAACCTCCGGCAGGCGGACGCGATCCTCCAGATCGTCGATGCCAGCGGGGCGACGGACGCCGAAGGGAACCCGATCGATATCGGCTCGCGCGACCCGGTGAAGGATATCGAGTTCCTCCAGTACGAGATGTCGATGTGGATGTACGGCATCCTCTCGCGGAACTGGGCGAAGCTCGTGCGGCAGGCCCAGGGAAGAGACTTCTCCCTCGCGGCGGCGATCGCCGAAGTCTTTGCCGGTCTCGGCATAACGTTCGAGCATGTCCGCGACGCCGGCGAGGCGGTCGGGGTCGAACTCAGAACCGCCAGTGAGGAGGACCTGATCCGGTTCTGCCGGGAACTGATGACAATCAGCAAGCCGATGCTGATCGTCGGGAACAAGGCCGACCAGGCGCCGAAAGAGTGCCTTGAGAGGCTTGCAGAGCACGACGTCGTCTTCGCGAGCGCGGCAGGCGAGCTTGCGCTCCGGATGGCCGCGGAGGGAAAGTTCATCCGCTACCTCCCCGGCGACCGGAGTTTCGTCGAGAGCCCGGGGGCGAACCTCAACGCAGCGCAGCGTGCCGGGCTCGCGAAGGTGGCGGACTTCATGCAGACGTTCGGCGGCACCGGCGTTCAGAAAGCGCTGGATACCGCGATCTTCAATCTCCTCGACCGGATCGTCGTCTTCCCGGTCGAGGACGAGCACAAACTCACCGACGGCAAGGGCCGGGTGCTCCCGGATGCGTTCCTCATGAAGCGCGGGTCGACCCCCCGCGACCTCGCCTACCAGGTCCATACCGATATCGGCGAGGGGTTCCTGTATGCCATCGATGCGAAGACCGGGATGCGGGTCAAGGATAGCCTCGAGTTGAAGAACGGCGACATCATCAAGATCGTCAGCGTCCGGAAGTGAGCCGGCGGCACGGAGAGGTGCCCCGCCTCTCCACCTTCCCCCGGGGGGCGAGCCGGGGGCCCACGGGGACGAACCTAAACCGGCAGACATTTATATGGAATTGAGAAATATTCGATCATCATGAGCGGCGAGGTCTATCAGGCGCAGGTCCTCCGGAACTTCTTCGATACCATCACCGGAACGGACAGGAACCTGACCCGGATCTACATGTGCGTGATGAGCCTCGCCAAGCTCCGCATGGAGTCTCCCGAGAGGATGACGTTCCTCGTGGACCAGCTCCGCAAGTCCAAACAGAAGCGGGAACTCTCGGTCGATGTCATCGATTATATGTGCGACGTGGCGCGCGACCTCGAACTCGTCACGGTCCAGACCGCGTTCGGCGTGAAAGACATCAACGCGGTCGCCGATGAGTTCAGCGGGATCAGCCTCGACTCACTCTGATAATTTTTCCCGGAGAGGGGTCCGGGCTGCCTGACGATCTTCCCGGAGTTGCATCGCGGCCAGGCAAGGCAGAGCCCCGGGCTCTCGCAAGCCCCGCCCCTCATATCACCGTCGTCTTCCAGGCCCCGCGCCGGTACATCGAGAAGAGTATGCCCGTCTGCAGGATGGCCCCGGAGACCACCGCCAGCCAGACCCCGCCGATCCCGATCCCGAGCAGGTCGGGGAGGATGCACGCGAGCGGGATCTGGAAGAGAGCCATGGAGACGAGCGTGGCATACATGGGCCGCCTCGTGTCACCGGCCCCGTTGAGCGCGAACCCGAGGATGATCGCGACGGCGATGAAGACGTAGAACGGCGCGACCGTCTGCATGTACGAGACGCCGACCTCCGTGCTCGCGCCGCTCGGGTCGAAGACCTCGATGATCGCGGGCGCGGCGAAGAAAAAGATCGCTCCCACGAGCGCCATGAACCCCCCGTTCATGAGCGCGGAGAGCCGGACACCCTCTTCCGCCCGATCGGGTTTTTTGGCGCCGCGGTTCTGGCCGACGATCACGGCGGTGGCGGTCGCGATCCCGAACCCCGGCATGAGCGCGACCAGCTCGAGCCTGCCCACGATGCCGTAGGCAGAGAGGGCCGCCGTCCCAAAGACCGCCACGATCGCCATCATCGCAAGGAACGTCACGCTCCGGAGCCCGGACTGGACGGAGTTCGGGACGGCGACCCGGATCAGCCTCCAGGCAAGCGTTAACTCGAACTTCGTCCGGAGCGAGAAGGGAATCTGCGTCCTTCCCGAGAGAAGCAGGGCAAACGCTATGGCGAATGCCACGCTCCGGGATATGACGGTAGCGTATGCCGCCCCGGCAACGCCGCAGGCGGGGACTGCCCCGTAGCCGAAGATCAGGAGCGGGTCGAGGGCGATGTTCGTGATGTTCGCGAGAACCACGAGGAGCATCGGCGTCGTGGCGTCGCCACAGCTCTGGAATGAGGAGTTGATCACCCAGAGCTCGACCAGCATCACGCTCCCGGCGAAGAGGACCGTCAGGTAAGATGCCCCGAGGGCCGCAACGGGCGGTTCGGCGCCGAGGAGGAGAAGCATATCCTCGGCGTAGAGAATGCCCGCGACACTGAGGACCATCGAGAACACGAGCCCGAGGACCAGGGTGTGCGAGACCCCCTTCGCCACCATATCGAGGTTCTTCGCCCCGTAGTGGCGCGAGACGAAGGCGGTGTTCGCGGTGACGATGCCGATGATGACGGTCATGAGCACCATGACGACTGAGGTGCTCATGGCGACACCGGCGATAGCCTCCGCTCCCAGCCGGCCGACGAAGAAGAGGTCGACCAGCTCGAGGCCGCTCTGCAGTACGTTCCCGGCCACGATCGGCGCCGCTACCGTTATGAGACCCCGGAAGAGGTCGCCTTCGGTCAGTTCGGTCATGCAGCCAGTTTTTCTTTATACGACTCCAGGATCTGGATGATGAAGCGCTGGTGCTCTTCCAGCGCCTGCTCGTCTTCGGGAGAGGTCTCGATCCCGACAGCGTAGAGCAGGACCAGCGCGTTGTCGAGGTCAAGCGCTGCAGGGTCATCGATCTGGTCCGGGCGGAGACGGATGGCGAGATCGTCGTAGTCCGCTTCCGTGAAGGTATGCTCGGGGTTAGCCGTCACCCGGGACTCGGCGAGGTCGCCGGTACGCTCCCGGAGGATCAGGAGGGCGCGTTCAAGTGCACCGGGGTGCGGGGTGATCGCGTCGAGCCTGGCAAGTGCAGCCGTCATCTTCTCGGCCGCGCTTCCATAGAGCTCGAATTTATACGTCAGCAGGGACTGCGCGATCAGGTGCCCGGTCTCCCCGTCGATCGCGGCGAAGACCGGCTCGATCCGGTCGATGTATTCGTTGAGTATCTGCTTCATTGTTTTCTCCTCTGCTTTCGGCGCATTAAACAATTTTTCCACCCGAACCGCGAGGAAGACAATCGTCGTCGCGAAGATCGTCTGCACAAGCACCCCCGGGTCGAGATCGTTGGGCACGACAAAGATGAGAAACGCGAAGAGCGGCGTGAATAGCGAGACGAGATCCCGCCGCGGTTTGAGGTACGCCTGGTAGCAGAGGATGCACGAGGCGGCCACGCACCCTGCGATGCCTGCCCAGATGGCGTATGGGAAGCCGACGGAGGCGAGCAGCAACTCAATCCCGATTCCCCCGAACGCGACTGCAGGAACTGCCATCCAGAGGCGTGATTTCGACCCGGAAGTGGTGGTGTTTGTCTTCATGAACCGTTCTCAGGAAGTATTTGTGCGCTGGGCTAAACAGGGTTTCCCTTCGAAGCCTAGCGGCTTCTCAAGCTCCGGTTCTACGAACCGTCGCACTTCGCACCTGACGGTGCTCAAACTCCGGCCCTGATGACCCGTAGCATTTGCCGGGAAGAGCGGCCCCCTCCCCGTCAGGATGACGGGGTCGGGAGGTCGGGAACGTCGACCTCCACATCCCGGCCGGCGAGAGCAGCCGCGCGGGACCGGAGTATCTCGCATTCTCCGGCATATGCGGCCTGCGCCGTCTCCCGCTGGCTCTCCGCCCGGGCCCGTGCGGCAGCCTTTGCCTCGCGCTCCCGCTTCAGTTCCGCGAGCGCGGTCGTGAGACGCTGCTCGTCGATCACGCCCGGGAGAGCGGCGCGGGTCTCCTGCAGTGCCGCCCGCTGCTCCCGGACCTCCCTCTGCCGGTGCAGGACCCGTCTCATCCCGGCGGGCAGGGTATCGGGATCCGAGAAGAGGCGGACCTCGTCCTGGTTTTTGAGTGGAAGGTCTCCGCGCCGGATCATGGCGAGCGTTGCCGGCATCACCGCTTCGGTCAGGGCGACCGGATCCTCACCGTCGTCCGGGAGGCTGCCCGTGTACGCATCGAGAACCCGGCCGATTGCCGCGGCCGCCACGCCATCTCCTGCCTTTTCGGCCACCTTCCCGGCCTTCCGGAAGACATGGACGGCAGGGGTTCGGAGAGCTACGAGCTCCCGCCCGGTCTCCTCGTCCATGGCGTCGAGTTCCCGGATCCTCTCCTCGATCTCCTGCTGTCGGGCGTGGTCCGGGTGCAGTTTGAGGGCGGCAAGGTCTTCTTCGGTCTTTCGGATCGCTCTTTCCGCCTCTGTAATCGTCGCGCCAAGGTTCCGCACCTGGTAGTCGGCGGCAGCATACTCCTCACGGAGCCGGGCGAGGGACTCGTACGACTCCCGGACGTCTTTTACCTGCTGCCGACCCGCCCGGGCCCGGGCGAGGGCCTCGGTCATCGTGTTGACCTCCCGCCCCAGATCTTTGACGGCGGTGCGCACCTCCTTCATCTCGTCCGGGTAGACGGAGGAGAGGTACTTCCCCTGCCCTTTCAGGGCCTTGAGCGAGCCTTTCAGGATCTCGGCAGCGGTTGCGTAGAAGGCCTCCGGGTCGCCGGAAGGCTCGCGGGAGAGGATCTGCGCCATGGACTTCGTGAACCCCGGAAGTGCCTTCTTCGATATATCCCGGAGCCGGGGGTGGACCTCCTCATCGCCTTGGGCCGTCTCCATACGGGCGACCGCCTCCCTGAGATGATCGAGGGTGCCGCTGATCGCCTCCCGGGACGGCCCCGTCGCATCGGAGAGGTCTGTCCCGATCTCCTCCTCGCGGGCATCGAGCCACACGGGAAGGCCGTCACGCGAGAGTTTCAGGTTCTCTTCCACAGGTTCGGTTCGCCGGAAGAGGTCTCGCAATTGCTTAAACATGGTCCATCCAGGTATACCCGATGTCGGCCGTACCTATCATAGTTCCGTCCTCAGTCGCTCCCTGCAATCCGCTGCAGCCGTTCCACACCGTGAATCTCCCGGATGACGTCCACCACGGCGGGGGGGACCAGGTGCTCCCAGGGTTCGCCGTCGAGCATCCGCCGCCTGATGGCGGTGCCGGAGTGCGTCAGGCGCTCGTACATGTCGGGCGACTGGACGTCCACCCCCGCCTCGGCAAAGAGCTGCATGACCAGGGGGTTGCTCGAGTAAACCGTATCGAACGGCGGCGTCATCGACCGGACGTGGGCGACCCAGAGGGCGTTGCGCTGGACGTCCTCGATCGGGATGACGTAGAACGGACATTCGAGGTCGGCAAGCGACCGGGTGAGCATCAGCACCCGTTCTCCTGCCGTGAAAGGGTTCGCCACGGTGTGGGAGAGCTGGGCGCTCCCCACCCCGATGACGATCTCGTCGACCCAGCGGGCTATCTGCTCCAGCACCGACTGGTGCCCGTTGTGGTAGGGCTGGAACCGCCCGACGTAGAACCCCCGGCTCATTCTCGCCTCCCCCCGTGCGCGACCTGCGCGGCAAACGCGCCCGCCGTGAACCCGGCGTCGATGTTCACCACCGCGCGCCCCGAACACGACTGGAGCATGCTCGCAAGCGCTGCTTCGCCGCCGCCCATGTAGCCGTAGCCGGTGCTCACGGGAACACCGATGACCGGGCGGTCGACCAGCCCCGCGACGATGGCAGGAAGCGTCCCCTCCCGCCCGGCGGCCACGACGAAGACGTCCGCCGGTATCAGGTCCCTGAGCGCCGAGAAGAGGCGGTGGATCCCCGCCACCCCGACGTCGTAGGCTGTCCTGACCTCGCACCCCATCTCCTCGGCGATCAGCCTCGCCTCTTCGGCGACAGGGATATCGGACGTCCCTGCGGTGAGGATGGCAACGGTCCCGCCCCGGGGGGCCGGCCGTTTTCCCGTCGAGAGGATGACGGCCCGTGCCGCCTCCCGGTGCTCCATCCGGACCTCCGGCGGCAGCCGCGCCCGCAGGGCTTCGAGGTGCTCCGGCGAAACCCTCGTCGCGATGCACCGGCCCGCCGCCTTCACCTGCGCGAGCATGATGTTTGCAAAGGCCTCCGGCTCCTTACCCTCGGCGAGCACCACCTCGGGCATCCCGCAACGCACGCTCCGCCCGGCGTCGATCCGGGCCATGCCGTCGATCACCTCGATGCGGAGTCCTTCGATGGCGGCCGTCGCCTCGTCCTCAGATATCTCACCGCTACAATACATCCGGAGGATGTCCCTGATGGTGGCATTCGGCAGCATAGGTAGATAACAAAAATAGGAGTGGAAGTATAATATTACTTCATCTCATGTCCTATCTTGCCTATGTCGCAGGGTTCGGCGTTGCCGTCACCTTCTTTCTGTGGCTCCGCGACGTGCGGATATTTTCCCGGACAGGCCTTTCCGGCTACCGGACGGCAGCCTACAGGGGGGTTCCCTTCACGGCGCTCGCCCTGCTGGGTTTTTTCATCACCGCGTATGCCGAAGCGTGGGAGTACCTCGGCCTCGGTCTGGTCCTGTTAGCCCTCTACCTCCAGGGCCGGGTCGACCGGGAGAACGTCTGGCACGATGAAAGCGCCGGCAAGCGGTTCTTCGGCAGCGCGGAACGCACAAAAGATAAGGGTTCACGCAAGAGACTTTAGTTCAGGAGAATACCGAATGCTTCAGAAACCACGGGGAACACGGGACTTTTTACCCGACGAGATGGAACGGCGGCGGCTGATCGAGCAGCGGATGCGGGAAGCGGCCCGCAGGTGGGGATACCGGGAGGTCTGCACGCCCGACTTCGAGCACCTCGAACTCTTCACGATGAAGTCCGGCGAAGGGATCATCCAGGAGATGTACGTCTTCGAGGACAAGGGCGGCAGACAGATGACGCTCCGGCCGGAGGTGACCGCAGCAGTCCTCCGGATGTACGTCAACGAGGGCAAGGTTCTCCCCAAACCCATCCGGTGGTGCTACTTCGCCGACTGTTTCCGCTACGAGCGGCCACAGAAGGGTCGTTACCGGCAGTTCTGGCAGTTCGGCGTCGAGCTGATCGGCGCGGACACGGCGAGCGCAGACGCCGAAGCGATCATGCTCGCCGACGATACGCTCCGGTCGACCGGCGTCACCTTCGACCTCCACGTCGGCCACCTCGCGCCGATGAAACATCTCCTTGCCGACCTCGCCCCCGGCGACCAGCGGGCGATCATGGCCTGCCTCGACAAGCACGACCAGGAGGGGCTCACAGCAGCGCTCGTCGGGCGGAGCCTCACCCACCTCACCGAACCCCTTGCCGCCCTCTCGGAGTGCCGCACCGTGCCGGAGGTCTTTGAGATCGCGGGCGACGTCCCGGAGCGCGCGCGGATCGAGGAGACATTCGCGCTCCTCGACTCACTGAATATCGACTACCGGCCGGACTTCGGGATCGCCCGGGGCCTGGACTACTACACGGGGATGGTCTTTGAGGCGTTCGCCAAAAACCTCGGCGCGGAGAACCAGATCCTCGGCGGCGGAACCTACCGGCTCGCCCACCTCTTCGGCGGCGACGATGTCGCGTCCTGCGGGTTCGCCATCGGGTTCGACCGGGTCATGGTCTCGATCGGGGACTTCGAACTCGCCCACGAGCCCGTCGTCGGCGTCGTCTGCACGCCGGAAGGACGGGCCCGGGCTCTCGAGGTCGCACGGGCCTTCCGTGAGGCGGGAGTCCGGGCGGAAGCCGACCTGATGCAGCGGGGGATGGGCGCCCAGGTTTCCCATGCCGCCAAGACCGCTGACTTTGCCGTGGTCCTCGGGAAGCGCGAGGTCGAGGCAGGCACGGTGACCCTCAAGGACCTCCACTCCGGCGAGCAGAAGGAGAGGAGCCTCGAGGACGCCATCGCCGAGGTGGCACGGCATGGTGCTTGCTGAAGACCTGGCGAAGCAGCAGCGGAGCATCAGCGTCGCGGAGTTCTTCGAGAAGAATAAGCACCTGCTCGGTTTCGATTCCCCGACGCGCGGGATCATCACCACCATCAAGGAGGCGGTGGACAACGCGCTCGATGCCTGCGAGGAGGCGGAGGTGCTCCCCGACATCTTCGTCGGCATCAGAAAGGTCGACGCCGAGGTCTACCGGATAACAGTCGAGGATAACGGCCCCGGTATCGTGCCGGAGAACGTCCCCCTGGTCTTCGGAAAGCTCCTCTACGGGTCGCGGTTCCACCAGATCCGGCAAAGTCGCGGTCAGCAGGGTATCGGGATATCGGCGGCGGTGCTGTACGCACAGCTCACCACCGGCACCCCGGCGCTGGTCACCTCCCGGACCGGGGCGAAGGCGTTGGCCCACCGGTTCGAACTGATGATCAAAACCGAGACCAACGAGCCGGAGATCGTCAGCCACGAGGAGATCGACTGGGACCGGACGCACGGCACAAGGATCGAGATCCAGTTCAAGAGCACCCTTGCCGCAAAGAAGCGGCTGGTGGACTACCTCCGCC
Source organism: Methanobacteriota archaeon (assembly GCA_023436625.1). GTDB lineage: Archaea > Halobacteriota > Methanomicrobia > Methanomicrobiales > Methanoculleaceae > Methanoculleus. Next base: position 26,330 of record JAEZIP010000032.1, read on the forward strand.
TCACCGCGATCGTCAACCCGCACGCCCGGATCACGGCCGATATCGACGGCGAGGTGACGACGTTCGAGCGGGTAACGAGCGAGGTCCCGCCGTGCCCGAAGTCCATCCTCCCCCACCCGCACGGGATCGAGTTCGGGGCCTTGAAAAGGATCGCGGCCGCGAGCACCGGGACCGTCGATGAGTTCCTCGTCGGCAGTTTCTCCCGGGTCGGGAAGAAGACCGCGGACGAGATGATCGCTCTTGCCAACCTCAAACCTTCCCGGAAGGTGAACAAACTCGAATCGGACGAACTCAAACGACTCCTCGACGCCATGCAGGCCGTGAAGGTCCCGGCCCCGCCGGCGCAGCAGTGCCTCTCCCCCATCGGGGAGGACCTGATCTGCAAGGGGCTCGAGAAGGAGATCCAGCTCGACTTCATCAAGGCCCGCACCCGCCCGAGCACGGTCTACGGCGGGCATTCGTTCATTATAGAGGCGGCGATCGGCTACGGCGGCAAGATCCCGCCCGAAGGAAACGCCCAGATCTTCCGGTTCGCGAACCGCGTCCCGCTCCTCTACCAGCAGGGCGCCTGCGCGATCACGAACTGCGTCTCCCAGGTGAACTGGAAGAGTTACGGTCTCTCGCAACAGGGCCTCCCCATGGGCCCGGCGCTGATCATGGTCCATGTGGCGTCCACGAACGTTCCCTTCACGAGCGAGAGCAAGGACGCAGTCGCGTCCATCCCGGAGATCGAGCGGGAGGTCGTCCTCGTGCTCCAGGAGCTCGGCCGGGAACTCAAGAGTTACCTCTCCCGCCGGGATAAGAAGAAGCAGCAGGACGACCGCGCCCGGGCGATATGCTCGATCATCCCCGAGATCGCCGTGAAAGTGAGCGAGATCGTGGAGCTCCCCCTGGTGGATACCTCCCCGATCGAGGGAAAGATCATGCGGAAGATCGTCGCCAAGAAGCGGACGAACAACGGGCAGGTCCATATCGACGTGAACAACTACACCGCGCGGGAGGTTACGTTCGTCCTCTACAACCTCTCCCGCGATGCGGCGGCGGATGCGGACCCCCGGCCCGACTTCGTTGACGATATCGACGGGGAGTACAACAAGGTCTGGCGGTGCACGCTCGGCGCCGGTGAGGCCTGGCAGGTTGTCTACACAGGGGCGGGCGACGGGTCGCTCGACCTCCGGGGCGTGGAGGACGGCATGAAAGTGGTGGTGGATCTCGATGTCTAGGGAAGAGATGGATGCACTGGCAAAGGAACGGCTGGTGGGTATCGCCCGCACCTGGTACGACCAGATGCGGGACGGTATCGTGCCGTTCATCAGGCTGCCGACGCGGACGAAGCGAAACATCGCGTATGACGATGCGAGCGAGGTCTGGAAATACGGTGAGAAGGAAAGCACCCGGGCGGCGGCGAACGAGAAGGGCGCGGTTCATCTCCTGAAGATGGCCTACCTCATCGGGTTTTTAAAGCAGCAACTCGTGGAGAACCGGTCGTCGACCCTGAGAGAACTGTATTACATCTCCGAAGGCTGGAAGAAGGCGAAGTTCGCCGCCCAGGACGAGAGCAACCTCCTCATCGAAGACCTCGAGATCATCACCGAGGTGCAGCGGGAGGCGTTCCACCTCCGGCCGGAGGAGGACGGGGCCTCGATCTTCGGGTCGCTACGGATCCGGGAGACCACCCGGCGCGGCGTCAAGGAGATGCACTGCCAGGACGACGTCGGGGAGGCGGGTTACCCCATCCCGAACAACGTCGATAACCTCGAATTCGTCGATCACGACGCGAAGTTCGTCATCGCCATCGAGACCGGCGGTATGTACGCCCGTCTGATGGAGAACGGGTTCGACGAGGATTACGGGGCGATCCTGGTTCACCTCAAGGGGCAGCCGGCGCGCTCAACGCGGAGAGTCCTGCGGAAGCTCAACGACTCGCTCGGTCTTCCGGTCGTGGTATTCACCGACGGCGACCCCTGGTCCTACCGGATCTACGCGAGCGTCGCCTACGGCTCGATCAAGAGCGCCCACATGTCGGAACTCCTGGCGACCCCCCAGGCGCAGTTCATCGGCGTGCAGCCCTCCGACATCTCCGACTACAACCTCCCCTCCGACCACCTCACCGAGCAGGATATCAGCGCCTTAAAAGCGGAACTGACCGATCCGAGGTTTGCGACCGACTACTGGCGAAACCAGATCAACCTGCAGCTTGAGATGAAGGTGAAGTCGGAACAGCAGGCGTTCGCGAGCAGGGGGCTCGATTTCGTGACGAAGGAGTACCTACCGAAACGGCTCTCGGAGATGGGAGTTATCTGAGGGGATTGCCCCGCAATACTTTCGTTTTTTTCCAGATCTGATCGATCTCGCTCTCACCCGAACTCCGCGAGCGCCACCGCAGGCACCCCCTCGAGATCGTCGAAGACCATCGGATAGATCCGCAGGGTCCAGGTCTCTTCAAGCAGCCTGCCGTATGAGAGGTCCGCATCCTCGAGCAGGAAGATGTGCGGGGACCCGCAGAGGAACGCGCGGTGGGCCTCTGCGCCTTCCTCCGGCTCTGCAGGGATGGCGATGGAGATGGTGTCGATCCCGAAGAGCCTGAGGCCCGGGTTCTCCATGCGGAGAAAGCCCGGAACCTCATGGTGCACCCAGGGGTGCTTCTGTGCGTAGGCATCCGGGTCGCTCTCCCGGAGCCGGCCGCTCCCGGTCCTGATGAAGAGCGCACGTGAGTTCCGGATCGCGTCGAGGTGGGGAAGGAGGTCGTAGATCCGGATCGGTTCCGCCCCCGTCTTCGGGACCGCGATACACTGCGCGGGCTCAAAGACCGCCTCCGGCGCAAGGAGGCCCTGAACCGAACCCCCGCCCGGGCAGAAGTGCCGGGGGAGGTCGATGTGCGTTCCGGCGTGGCTGGAGAAGGAGATCCGGCTTTTCTCCTCCGGGTCTCCCATTTTAAAAGACTTCGTGCGGGTGATCGTGAGCGGTTCGGTTCCGGGGTAGAGCGGCGTTGCCCGGTTCAGGGGGTACGAGATCGGGATGAGCATACGTTCTCTCGTAGGTACTCCCGGAGTTCATGAAGGTTCTCCACGATCGCTTCCACCCCCGGCCGGCCGATAAACCGGTTCGGGTCGCCGGGCGGGATCCTCCCCACGAACCGAACGCCCGTCTCATAAGCCGCCTGCCAGTCGTTCGGGGCGTCGCCGACGAAGAGGGCCTCGTCCGGCGAGGCGCCGGTCTCGGCGAGGATCTCCCTGATGCACTCGACCTTCGTCTTCGGTGAGCCGTAGATCCGGACGAAGTATCCGGTAAGGTCCCGGCGCCGGGCGATCTCCTGCATCTCGCCCTCCGGAGTCGCGGAGACGATGTAGAGCGGGAGTCGTCGGGAGCAGTCCCGGAGGAGTTCCTCTGCGCCCTCGACATACGGGACGGTGAGCATGGCCTCAAAGATCAGCCCGACGTACTCGCTCGCGAGCCGCTCCTCCTGTTCGGGAGTCAGGTCTTCGCGGAGGATGTTAGCGTAGATGTGGCGGAACTTGTCGTACCGGGACATCCCGCCGTTTTCGAGGTGGAAGGCGATGATCTCTTCAAGGTGTTTTGGGGGCGCGAAGGAGAAGATCTTTCTGAACGCGGCGGTCTTTAAGGGGAGGGATTCGACGACAACGCCGTCGAAGTCGAGGATGAGGACGGTGAGCATGATAGTTATCTCATCGATTGCCGGCTACTAGTACCTAACGGCAGATAGGGAAGCCACGCCGGGGACCGTTCGTTGTCTGGTCGGTCACGCTGATCTGGAGAGAGCGTCGCTCAGGTTCCGGTATGTCTGCAGAAGGTCTGCCTCCATCATGGACCAGTTGTACCTCTCAAGAACTGCTCTTCTTCCGTTCGCCCCCATTCTCCGCGCCTCTTCTGGGTGCTCGAAGAGATAGGAGATTGCGTCGGCGATATCGTCCACGCTCGCCGGATCGACGAGTATGCCGCAGTCCGCTTTGCCGACGACGCTCCGGATCTCCGGCAGGTCGCTTGCGATGACCGGGAGCCCGAGGAGCATGTAATCGAAGAGCTTGTTCGGCAGACCGATGGAGATGTTGTAGTACGTCGGCTGAAAAACGAGAAGTCCCGCGACGCCTTCGTTCAGCGTCTCATACATCTCCCTGTAGGGAAGGAAGCCAGTGGAAGTAATGAACTCGTTACAATCGCATCCATTGATATATTCGTCGAGGTCTTCCCGGACATTTCCGACGAGCGTGAGCGAGACGTCGGGATAGTGTTCCCTGACCCGGGAGACTGCCCGGATGCATTCTCCGACGCCGTGGAACGCATGGATGTTTCCCGCCACGAACATGAGTTTTCGGCCACTCCTATCCGGGTTATAGGGGATATCGAGAGCGGCGATGGAGTAGTTTGAGAGAATTACAGGTTCAAGCCCTTTCTCCCTGAACCGCGCGGCAACGCTCTCGCTTACAGCAAATGTGCTCTCCGCCCGGCGAGCCAGCACGATTTCCACGTTTGAGACGAGTGCGGACAGCACCCTCTGAGCCAGCGTACCGCACCGGACTCCGATGTCATACGGGATCTCACTCGGCCAGTGCTCATGGATGTCGTAGACGACTCGCTTCCCTTTGAGGTATTTTGCAAGGAGCCCGATGAGGAGGGCGTCCGGCTCATGGCAGTGGTAGACGTCGGCATCCTGCGCAAGGCATGCTTGAAAAAGCCGGAGAAGCGTGAGGGGGTGAAGAGCAACGGAATTCTGCCGCTTCACGGTGACGACACTGATGCCGTCGACGACGTTGCTGCCGCTCTCGCTTGCGGGAGCAACGATCGTAACCTCGTGCTCCTTTGCAAGGCTCTTCGCCTCTTTCTGGAATATCCGACCGTCATTTGGTCCATGGGTGGATGCAAGCATGCAGATTTTCATAGCCGTGTAAAGCGCGTTGGTTCCTGTATTGACCCTTGCGGGCAGAGGAGATTCAGTTCGTCCTGCTTAACAATCTGACGGCATGCTATATTCTGCTTGCCTTCTCTGTCCATGTATGGTCACCGCGTATATGGTATAACACTCGGCCCATTTCTGTGCTCACTTCCAAGTGAGTGAACAGGTGTTCGATAGTCCTTGCAATCTCAGACAATGAGTAACGCATATACATTAGACTACCCCGGTCGTCGATCCTTGAGGACTCACATCTGGTGCAGAGCACCGGAGAAGATACCGGAACGTCCTAAGAAATATAAAGGCTCTCATACAAAACTCTAGATCATGATAACCCAAGAAATCGGCAATGTTATCGGGAGAGAAACACATAAAATCGTGGAAACGTTCCGGTGCCATTTTAATTCAGGGTTTCAGATAAATCGAAAAGAGATTGCAGGAAGATCTGGACATCGTTGTTTTCGATACAACCTTCGAGGGAATGAGAAACACTTCAGATTTTTCATAAAAGCCGCATATGAGTTTGCACAACTATCGATAGCAGGCACGAGGTGAAAAGTTATTACAAAATTTCTATTGATAGGGGCGACGATTTCCGAAAATTTTGGAGGGCCATCAGTCACATATAGCACTATGGAAACATTGAGGAGGTCTATTCCAGATGCCCAGTTTACGCTACTTTCTCTTTCCGCGCAACAGGACATTGCACTTAGCGCAAACTACGATTTAAATGTAGTACCCCAACTAGAGAGTTTTTCCAGCAAGACTCAGCTGCTGTTTGGAGCCCTACTCTCTCGATTCAAGATCGATCCCTCTTTTTTATTTGGCTCTCATATCGTACAGGCC
>JAEZIP010000033.1:0-15520 GCA_023436625.1 Methanobacteriota archaeon
GCCCCCCTGCTGGCCGCCCGCCGCGCCGCCGGGAAGGTGCCCGCCCTTCACCACCACGGCACGGGGACCGAGGTCGAGGACCCGCCGGCCCGCCTCGGCCATATCCTCGACGGTCGCGACGTTCATCCCGGCGAGCACCTCCGCCTCCGGTATGTTCGGGGTGACGATTGCCGCCCGGGGGACGAGCAGGTCCACGAGATCGGCGACCGCGTCCTCCGCAAGAAGCCGGTGACCCGACGTCGAGACCATCACCGGGTCGATGACGAGCACGGCCCCCTCCGGCAGGGCCTCCGCGACGGCCCGGATGTTTTCGGCGTTGCCGAGCATCCCGGTCTTCCACGCCCCGATCGAAAAGTCGTCGGCGACCGCCGCTATCTGGGCCCGCACCGCCTCGGCGGGGAGCATCCAGGTCCCCCGCACCTCGCGGGTGTTCTGGGCCGTGACCGCCGTAATGACCGTCAGCCCCCAGACCCCGAGCGCCGTAAACGTCTTTACGTCCGCCTGGATGCCCGCGCCTCCCCCCGAGTCGGAACCGGCGATGGAGCATGCGGCGATCATCTCTGCATCCGTCATTCTTCAATTGTCGGCGCAGATCCGCTTGAATCTTTGCCCGCCACTTCCTTTATCTGGTCCTGCACCGACCACTCTTACAATGGATGTAGAAGAGATCAGCCGCCGGCACCTCGCTGCCGGCGCCCCTGACGACGAGATCGTGCGCCTCCTTGCCCGGGACGTGCTCTCCATAAAACACCGCCGCGTGACCCCCGCCTACGCCGAGGCATTCGCCCGGGCGGTCCTCGCCGAAGTGAAGAACTCGACCGGTCTCTCCGGCGACCTCTTCGCCTTCGAACCTTCGGGATCGACGATGGGCGAGTTCGGCGTCGGTTCAAGGGGCTCCGGCGACTTCTTCGCCCACCGGCAGCTCGCCCGGATCATCGGCCGGACGGAGGCCGCGGTCGGCGTCGACGAGATGGACGATGCCGGCGCCGTCTGTGCCGGGGGCGACTACATCATCACCACCGTCGACGGGATGCACTCCCGCCTCTCCGACTTCCCCTTCCTCGCCGGGTTCCACGTCACCCGGGCGACGCTCCGGGACGTCTACGTGATGGGCGCAAAACCCGTCGCGCTCCTCTCCGATATCCACGTCGCCGACGACGGCGACGTCGCGAAGATATTCGACTACACGGCAGGGGTCTCCGCCGTCGGCGAGGCCATGGGCGTCCCGCTCGTCACCGGCTCCACCCTCCGCATCGGCGGGGACATGGTGCTCGGCTCCCGGCTGACCGGGTGCGTCGGCGCCGTCGGCGTCGCCCGGCACCTCACCGCCAGGAAACAGATCGCCCCCGGCGACGTCCTCCTCATGACCGAAGGGGCCGGCGGCGGGACGATCGCCACCGCCGCGATCTACTCCGGGTTCCCCGACGTCGTCGAGGAGACGATCAACCTCCACTTCCTCAAGGCCTGCGAGGCGCTCCTCGCGAGCGACGTCCTCGATGGGATCCACGCCATGACCGACGTCACGAACGGCGGCCTCAGGGGCGACGCCTACGAGATGGCCGAGACCGCCGGCTGCCGGATCGTCGTCGTCGAGGACGAACTCCGCACCCTTGTCCAGCCGAAAGTCCTCGAGATGCTCGACGCCCTCGAGATCGACTACCTCGGCGTATCGCTCGACGCCCTCCTGGTCGTCGCGCCGCCCGCGGTCGCGCCCGAGATCCGGCGGGTCGTCGCGTCCGCAGGCGTCGCGATGAAAGAGATCGGCTACGTCGAGGAAGGCAAACCCGAATCGGTTCTCTCGGTCGGCGGCGAGATCCGGGACTTTTTGCCCCGGTTCCGGGAATCGGCATATACCCCGGTCAAAAAGGTCGTGGACGAGGACAAGAGGGACTTCGAGGAGATGAAGGCCGGGGTCGCGCGGGCGGCGGAAGCGGCGCTTGAAAAGAAACTCCGGATCCTCTCCCGGCTCCGGTCTTCGTGAGTAGGATTATTCTCGTCGGTGAAGGGGAATTGTTGAGAGGGGGGCCGGGCCTGTATCGAAGCAGTGGTCGGACCGATCCATGTCAACGTGCGGGACAGGAGGCCGTGAAGATGGTGATTTGTTCTCCCGCTTCGAGTTCTTCCGTGTAATGGAGCGACGTTGCCTCCAGGATATTGTCGATGAGTTCCCCGATGCTTTTCCCCTGGGTATAGATAGCATTTTCAGGTGCATGTGCGCTGGCGCTCCACCATCCTTCCACATAGGTTACTTCAAACGTGACCAGCATGACGTTACACACCCTTGTGTAATTGGAGTACTAGGCTTTTCAGGGATAAGGCTGTCCCAGAACACCGTTGCCGGGAGGAGGAGAGAACAGCCCCCATTCCCCCCCTTCACGGGCCTTCGGGGTTGACGACCCTCCCCATGAAGAGGATCGTGCCCGAGTCCTTCTCGACGATGAGGAAGACGAACGGGTGGTCCGCACGAAAGACGGGCGTGGCGCCTCCCCCCGCCACAACGCCGGTCGCGGCCGCGGCCTCGGTCCCCTCTTCGTTCACGTCGACGAAGGCCTTGTGGAAGACCCCGGTGATAGAGAGGTCGCTCGTGCCGTCCATCCCCGAGAGGTCGGCATCGTTGGTAAACGCCGTGGGCATCCCCATCGCCGCAAGCGCCCGCGGGAGGCTGTATTCTGTCTCCAGCGTGAACTTCGGGAAGAAGACCCTGACATTCTGCGAGATCAGGGACTCCCGCAGGCCGGCAACCCTCTCCGCGTCCATGGCCTCTTCGGCAGCCGTCAGGGTGTCGTCTTTCGGCAGGAGGACGAGTATCGCGAGTTCCGTTCCGTTCCCGTACGCATACGGCATCTCGAGCACCTGAAGGGTATCGGTCTCCACGTACTGGTAGGCGACGTCCCCGTGCATCATCGGGACAGTCACCGTCTCGTCCGGTGCAGCCCGGAACTCCTCTCCCGTCGTCTTATTTGCGTCGAACTGTTCGGCCCAGGTACCCTTGAAGTAGATCGCGTTCGTGATCACGAGCCGGGTGAGGTCGTCGATCGAGCCGGACGGCAGGAGGTCGCGGATCTTATCCTCGGTCTGCTCCTCCACCCACCGGTTGATCGTCTCCCGCGACTCCCCGGGGTCATTGATGAAGTCGAGGTTCGTGACGTTCGCCCCGTACCAGCGGGTGGCCGCGTCGATGTAGTCCGGGAGGAACGGGTAGGTTTCCTCCGCCCAGAGGGCGTTTGCGGTGCGAAGGGTATAGTTCGCGTCCCCGCTGTTCAGCCCGGCATCGATCGCGGCAAATTCCTCCCGTGCGGAAGGTGTCGTTGGGAGGTGCAGCACCGAGAGGATCTCATCGGCGGTCGTGCCGCGGGCGCCCTCGCAGGTGATCGCGAGGGCCGACGAGATGCTGTAGGGCGAGAAGAAGAGGTTGTCTCCCGCATGCGTCGGATCGGTCGCGAGGCGCCGGTAGAGGTCGAACGCGAACCGGTTGTTCCCGGCCGCCACGCTATCGGCGCCGTCCGGCGTATCGGGACGGGCATCGTCGGCTACGTGTTCGCCGGAGACCGAGGTCGTGTTCTGAGGTGCGGTCCCGCAGGCAGCCAGTCCTGCAAGGATGAGCGCCAGAACCAGGATGCCTATTCCGGAGACTATCATTCCTTTCATCGTTCTCTCCCATGGATCGTGTCCGGGGAGGGGAGCCCGGCAACGGCTGGAATCCCGCAGGTACCGGACTCCTCCCGCCGGGCGGCCACAGGGATTCTCTCTTCGAGAAGACGATAATACCGGCGAAAACGTTCGATATCGGTCGAACAGGTCCAGAAACTATATACCGGTCACGTGACTTCCACTCCTGCAGGATCGGGGAGATGTGCCGCATGTACGTTTCGCCACTGGATGTAAGCATACGTCACGAGGACTCCCCCGATCACCGCGAGCGCGATCCCGGCAACGAGCTCCACGGGAGGTCCCTCCGGGACCGGGAGACCTCCCCCTCCCGGGAGCGGGTGCACCGGCCCTTCCCGGACCGGCGCGGTCAGGAAGGCCGCGATGGCACAGACACCTCCGGCGAGGCTTGCCAGTCCCGCAGCCAGGATGACCCGGATCCGGGCGCCGCCGTGCGGCTGCAGGAGGGCGCGTCCCTCCGGCGTGAGCGCGTAGTACACCCAGGCGTGCCCGTCGTCCCCTGCGGCGACAAAACCGACATCGGCCAGTTTCTGCAGGTGATGGTGAACCGTGGACTTTGCCAGGCCGAGGTCGTCCGCGAGCTCCGTGATCGTCATCCTGCGTGTATGTAGGGCTTTTAAAATATCAAGCCGGGTCCCTGATGCGAGAACCTCGAACGTACCCTTCGTCAGGACGATATCGACCGGCTCCATTGGGGAGTGATTCAGGGAGGCAGGATATAACGATTCCGTTATCGTCCGCACAGGTTCTCCGTGCTGCCGGGCTGTTTGCCGCACCCGAGGATCGCGTCGAGCGGGAGGCGGAGAGTGCCGGAACCGGGACGGGCAGCGAAGTTGTCGTTCTCGATAATCCTGGTCTTACCGGGAGATTAAGCTGCTTGGAGTGCCGGCTTGTCGCGAGGGTGTGACGCGACCGCTCTACGCCTCCTTCTTGCGGCCGAACAGGTGTTGAGGCCGGAGGGACGGCCCGTGCGTCCCCCTTACAGAGGTTTACCTAGTGCAATGATTCCAAACTAACCGGCCAACCCGACCTTCATCGTATCTCCCACGGGGCGCTCCTATCCACCCCCACCTAGAGGGCGGGGGCAGTCATGGCGATACCCTACGGGAAATCGTGCCAGGGCATACTCCGAACTATAACCTTCCGAAGAGTGCGAAATCTAGTCGGCACCCCTCTGATTGTACTGCTGATTGAGAATCGATGCACTAGTCTTCCGGCTTCTTCCCCGCCGCGCAGACGTTATACGCCAGGTACGGCAGTTTCTCCTCGATGATCGGCTCCACCTTCCTCGCGAGATTGAAGACCGGGTCCGCGAGATTTAAGTGCGCGAACGAGCACCGGCCGACCGAGACGTCCGTAAACCCGGCCTCGCGGAAGAGCCCCGCGATCTCGCTGTTGGTGTAGTAGTGCTCGTCGAAGTGCCCGACACCCACCTTCTTCAGGCCGACCTTCTCCCCCACCTGGTAGGCGATAGGGACGATGCTCGTGAAGACCGTCCGCGAGAGGGTGCAGACGGCGATCCGGCCGCCGGGTTTCAGGACCCGGTAGCACTCCCGGAGCATCCCCTCCGCGTCGGGAACGTAGCTGAAGGCGAGCAGGCTCGCGAGTGCGTCGAACGTGGCGTCCTTAAACGGGAGGACGTCTGCAGTACCGACGCAGAACCCGCTCTCCGGACAGCGCTGCCGCCCGTGCCTGACCATCCCCGGGCTGATATCGAGGCCCACCGCCAGCCCGCCCTCCTCGACGTAGCGCTGCACGAAGAGCCCCGTCCCGCACCCGAGGTCGAGGAGGAGCCCACCCTTCGGGAGCAGGCTCATCACGTGGTCGGAGATATGCCCGTGGTAATACTTCCCGCGGCTGCCGTCGTAGCGGTCGTCGTAGATATCCGCGACCTCGTCATAGTGTTGCTGTACTTTCTTCACTGAACACCTCCCGGGCAATCCGGGCAAGAAGTGCATTGATCTGCACGAAATCGTTTGCGTTCTGGCAGAGTTTGAGGTCCGCATCGGCGAGCGCGACGGCAAGGGCCGGGTGGTTGTACTCGCGCCGGACCACCTGCCGGAGCTCGCCGACGACCTCCCGCGCCGAGAGCCCGTACTCGATCATCAGCGACTCGGCGATCCGGCGTGCGGCGTCGAAGTTGCCGGCCCGTATGGCGTCGAACGCGGACGCGGCGACGTTCGCGGTCTCCGAGCGCGATACCTCCGCGAGGTCGAGGTCCTTTCCCGACCCGACGGCGATCTGCAGGTACATGATCGCCCGCCGCAGGTCGCCCTGCGCGGCGTGAACGATCAGGTCGAGGTCGTCGGCAGGGCATGAGGCCCCCTCCGCGGCGAGGATCTCCTCGAGCCGGGCGCGGACGACCACGCTATCGAGCGGGGCGAAGAAGAGCGGGAGGCAGCGCGACGCGATGGCGGGGATGATCGCCGACGGCCGGACCGTGACGAAGATGAACCGGCAGGTGGCGCTGTAGCGCTCCATCGTCCGGCGCAGGGCCTGCTGCGCCTCGAACGTCAGGCCGTGCGCGTCCTCAAAGACCATCAGTTTGAAGTCGGCGTCGAGCGGGCGCATCGAGGCGTACCACTTCACGATCTGCTTGAAGTTGACGATCAGGCTCCGGTCTTTGCGGTAGATCATGCTGAACCGCTCGTCCGTCTCGAGCGCGCTCCTCCCCCTCCCGAGGAGATCGGCGGCGGAAAAGACGGTCGTGTTCGCCTCCCAGTTCTCGCCGTAGAGCCTTCTGGCCAGGCACTCGACGGCAACGGTCTTCCCGGTGCCGTGCGGGCCGGAGATGAGCATATGGGGCACGCTGCCGGAGTCCGCAAACGCCGTAAGGTAGCGGACGACCTCATCCTGCCCGATGATCTCATCGCACCGCTTCGGGCGGTAGACCTCACTCCAGAGCATGGGCCAGTCTCTCTCTCATCTCATCTATTGCCGCCCGGAGAAGATAGGCATTGTCAAGCGAGGCGACCAGGTCTTCACCCTCGCCGGGCTCAAGGGACGTGCACGCCGCGGTGATCGCCGGGATGGCACGCGTCACCTCGTCGACGATCGTCAGGGTCGCCGTGCGGGCGGTCCGGGAGAGCGGGTTTAAGTCGACGGTGATGACCGTCTTGCCCATCGCCCGGAGTGCCGCGCAGCGATCCCCGTCCTCGAGCGGCACGAGAACCACGTCGGCGTCCCCGATACCCCCCGGGAGACAGAGGGCGCGGTCGTGGGAGAGCGGGACGAGCCGTTCCGGCTGGCCCGTGAGGACCCGGACGCCGTACTTCTCGAGGAGCCGGGTGATCTGTGCCATCCGCTCCTCTGTCCGGTGGAAGAGGTTCACCTCGACGTCGGCGCCGCTCGCCCGCTGGAGCGCCGCGATCTCCTCCGCCGCAAGCGCAGCCGTGTTGCCGTTCACCGATATCACCGCGTGCCGGGCGGACAGAAGCATCGCGGCGGCCGTCCGGGCGGCGAGGGCTGCACTTCCGGTCGTCTTCTCGCCGATCAGGTAGTCGAACGCCTCCCCGCGCCCGTGGGCGGCAAGCCCCTCCAGTGCGACGACGCCCTCGCGGGCGCACCGGGCCAGCCGCTCGCGGGCGACGAGAGAGCGGTAACGTGGATGGTCTTTCGGGATCATGGTTTCACCTCGATCAGGTATGCTCCCCGGCGTGCGACGCGGAGGGTGTAGACCTCCCCGAACCCCGAGAGCACCCGTGGCGCGGCCTCGCCGCAGGCAAAGACGCCGTTTCCAAGCATCGTCATGCTCGCCGGGACCCCCGCGGCGTCGCAGGTCTCGAGCACCCGGTGCACCTCCGGCGCGATGAGCCCGCTTCTTTCGGCGAACCCCCGTGAGAGGAGGCAGAAGTCGGCGAGGTCGCGGGGACAGCGGTCGGGAAACGCGGCGGTTATCCGCGTCATCGCCTCCTCCGAGGAGAGAACCGAGGCGGTCGGGAGCGGGCCGAGGCTCACGGCGTAGAGGGGTTCCTCCGGGTAGATGCGGGTGATCCCGGCGTGGATGCCCGGCCCCGTCCGGCAGACCACCCCGCCGGCCCGGCTCGCGGCGACGTCCCCGAGGCCGGATCGATGGACAACCTCGGCCTCGTGGGCCCGGGCGGCCACCTCGTCTTCGGAGAGGTCGAGGTCGAAGAGGTGGTTTGTCGCCGTGAGCGTCGCGAGAAGCGCCGCCGCCGAGAGGCCGAACCCGGCGCCGATGGGGAGCCGGCACTCTGTCGTGACGCCGGCCGTGACCCCCAGCCGTTCGAGGGCATACTCCACCGGCGGCGACCCGGCGCTCGCGTGATCCTGCCGGATCACCCGGACGTTCGTCTCCGCGGCCCGGACGACCGTCGAGCGCACCCCCTCGTCGATGACCACGCCGGCCCCGACGCTCCCGGTGGTCGAGGGGTCGCCCCCCTCCACGCGCCTGAAATAGCCGGATATGTGCCCGGGGGAGAAGGCTACAGCAGTCCGGACCATACCGCCGCCGCGACCTCCTCTTTGCTCCCCGCGACGTCGGTGACCCCGCCGGCGGTCATAATACGGAAAGACCCCTCCGCCGCGCCCATCGCCGGGGGGGCGTTCACGACGACCATCCGCACGCCGGCATCGAGCATCGCTCTCGCCCGCTCCTCCTCGTCCCAGCCCAGTTTGAACGCCACCGTCACGGGACGGCAGGCCGCCGTCACCTCATCGATCACCTTCGGGAGGGGGTCGAGCCGGATCGTCTGCGCCGAGCCGCTCGGGATCTTGCCCTCCCGGCGTTTTGGGGCATAGTCCGATATCGCGGCCGCGCTGACGTAGATATCGACCCCCTCGCGGCAGACCGCGAGGACCGCCTCCCGCATCTCTCCGGCGGTCGTGACCGGGACGTTCTTCACGCACGGGATCGATCCGTTGTGCACCACCGTCACCTCGGCGCCGAGCCGGAAGGCCTCGAGCGCGAGCGCCTGTCCCATCCGGCCGGTAGACCGGGTAGTCAGGACCCGCACGTCGTCGAGGGGTTCCGCGCACGCCCCGCTCGTGATCAGGACCTTCTTTCCCGCAAGCGGCCGGCCGGAGACCGCCCGCTCGGCGTGGAGGACGATGACGTCGTTGTCGGCGACCTTCGCCTTCCCCTCCTCGACCTTCGGGTCGATGACGTCGATGCCCCAGGAGCGGAGCCGCCGAAGATTCTCCACGACCCCCGGGTGGCGGTACATGCTCTCGTGCATCGCCGGGACGACCACCACCGGCATCCCCCGCCCGAGCGCCGTCGTGGCGAAGGTCGTGACCGTTGTATCGTCGATCCCTGAAGCGATCTTCCCTATCGTGTTCGCCGTGCAGGGAGCGATCAGCAGGAGGTCCGCCGCCCCGCCCTCGCCGCAGTAGAGGACGTGCTCCACGAGGCCGGTGATCCGGGTGATCGCCGGCCTTCCTGTCGCGTAGGTCAGGGCGTCGGGGTGGACGATCCCGGCTGCTGCCTCCGTCATCACCGCCTGCACCGTCGCGCCCCGGCGACGCAGGGCGTGGGCGAGTTTCACCGTCTCCACGGCCGCGATGCTCCCCGTCACGGCAAGCACCACCGTCTTTCCCGAAAGTGTCGTCACGATACCGTCACATCCTGCACCATATGCCACGCGTGCGGGCCGTACTTCTTCACCCGGTGGGAGGTTATCGCCGCCGCAAAGCCTGCTTCCTCCACCCGCTCCCGGATTGCGCCCTCCGCGTCCCCGATGCTGTGGACGTGGAGCACGCTCCCGCTCCGGACATGGGCGAGGGCGTCGGCGAGCATTGATTGGGCGTCGAAATGCCCCATCAGGACCCGGTCGTAGACCCCGGAGAGGAGCCTCCGACAGTCCCCGACCTCTGCCGTTATCCGGCCTCGAACGTGGTTTGCCGTAATGTTTCGTTTCAGGTATTCAAAGGCTATTGGATTGATCTCCATCGCGTGGACCCGTGCGCCGCTCCGCGCCGCCGGGATGGAGAAGTAGCCGATCCCGGCGAACATATCGGCAACCCGCTCGCCGGGACGGACGAGGGAGGCGATCCTCGCCTTCTCCGCACGGTTCCCCTGCGCAAACATCACCCGTGTCGGGTCGAGGACGAAGGTGTAGCCCTGCTCGCGGTGCCGCACCTCGCCGGCGGTGCCGTAGAGGATCTCAACGTCCGGGATGCGCATCGCGCCCCCGAGGTCTCTCACCCTGATGACCCCCCGGGGACGGCACTGCCCCACGATCGCGGCGAGTTCCTCATCCGTCGGCGCGTCGCCGTGGAGCACCGCGATATCCCCGACGAGGTGGTAGCCGCGTCCCCGGTAGGTCTCCCGCTCGGGCAGGTCCGCGTCGGCAAGATACCCCTCCCTGACCGGGACCCAGGCGGTGCCGTCGCGGACGTACGGCCGGCGGGTGCGGTCTACCCACTCCGCGTCCACACAATCGGCGAGGGCGGCCGCCGGCACCTTCCGCGCACGCATGGCAGTCACCCGACGATGACCAGGCGGTCCTGCTCCTCGTCGCGGAGCACCCGGATCGGCTGCCCCTCCACCGGGAACGTCCAGGGCACCGCATTGACCTCCCGCGTCTGGTAGGTCTTCGGGTCCATCAGCCCCACCAGGTTCGGCTGCGTGAAGACGACGAGCGCCGACTCGGCCTCGCGGACGTTCCCGATGAGGCGTTCGACCTCGCCCTCGACGAGGGTCCGGCCCTGGCCGCTCTGGAGGTCGAAGACCCGGAGGCGCTGCCCGTCGATATCGCGCACCTCGAAGTAGTTGCCCCGGGATACCGCCACGTCGCCCTTCTGGTAGAACGGCAGCCGAATAGAGTAGGTGATCCGGTAGAGCGCCTTCCCCTCCTTCTCGCCGACCAGCTTCGGGTGGGTCGTATACCGCCCCCCGAGCGCCCCCGTTATCAACCGGGCGATCGTCTGGCCGAGGTGCTGGGTTCCGATGGTGATATCGACGCCGTCCTTCGAGTCCTCGAGTTCCGATATGAAGGAGAAACGGTCGCCCGACTCCTGGAGAGACTCTTCGGCCTGCTCCGCGATCGTCGTGGCGACCTCGCGCTCGTAGGCGTTTATCTTCCTGCCGGTCGCCCGCACCTGGACGATGCCCTCGTAGTAGCCCCCCGAGATGCGGCTGCACCGGTCGCAGGACTCTCTCTGCCAGCGGATCTCGGTCCCGCAGGTCTCCCGGACCGGGATCCCATAAAGGGTCGCCTCCACCTCGACGGTGCAGGCCGTCCTGTTCGACGCGATCTCTTCGGACCGGACGGAGACCTTGAGGTCTTTCGCGTCCTCATGGATACTGACCGCCGACACCGCCATCTCGGTAATGAAGTCCTCGCGCGGCATCCTGAGGTCCGACCAGGTCCTGCCGCGCTTCTGCGACTCGCAGACCGGACAGTAGACGGCGGTCACGTAGGGCACGCAGGAAAGCAGCCGGGTATCCGCGACCCGGCACTGCGGGCAGAGTCCTTCCTCGGCCGGCTGCCCGCAACGGGGGCAGATGCTCGTCTGTATGGTCATGGATCAGATCCTGAATATCTGGGCATGGGGCACGTCGCCGATCATGATGCAGTCTTCTTCGGCGATCAGCCCCATGGCGATGGCGAGGGCTACGACGCGCTTCCCGATAATATTAACGTTCTCCGCGCTCGCGAGAGCCCCCCTGACCTCTTCCTCGGCGGCACGCTTCGTGCCGTAAAATCCTCCGGTGATGCAGACTTCCACGTCTCCGTGCATCAGGGTGGTGTTTAAGAGCTCGGAGTCGCAGACGGCCACCACCTCACCGGCGCCCGGCATGCGGTGAACTTTCAGGTACATCTCAGATCTCTTGGACGGGAGTCGTCAAAAAGGTGCGCTGTTGTGCTAGAGAAGGGCGATATCCACGCCGTAGGTGCGCGACGGGGTCTCTGCATGGATGCGCCAGGCGTCCTCCTCGGTGATAAGCCCCTCCTCGAGGTACCGGCGCGTGAACCGCGGGACCGACTTCGGCCCGATCACCGCGCCGGGTCGGGCGTTCTCGTCCATGTAATCGCTCTCCATGGTGAACCGCCGTCCCTCCCGGGCAAGCGCCGGGATATCCTCGTGCCGCGCGATGAAGGAGGGCATGAGCGGGGTATCGGGCGTCGCGAAGTGCTTGACGACGCGCTCGACCGGGATACCTGCCCGCTGCGCCATCGCGACGACGTCGGCGCACGGCCCGCTCTCGGCGTGGAGCTGCACGGCGCAGCCGCACGCGGCCCCGAGTTCGAGCGAATGAAAGAGGACCGCGTTCGAGGCGCTGAGCACCTCCGGCGCGACCTCGTAGTGGGGACGGCCGCTTTTCAGGGCGACAGCCCGTCCTTCCTCGACGTAGCGGGCCGCAAGGTCGAGGCCGGCCATCATCACGGCGGCGGCTTCCTCCAGGCTCATCCGCCCGGCGAGGCGGCTCATCTCCGCCGGGTGGACGCCGAGGACCGGGTAGACGACGAGCCCGGTCTCCCGGACCATCTCCGCCACCCGGAGCGTCGCCTCGAAGACCTCCCGGTAGTCGTCGCCCGACGAGGGCTCGACCGAAAGCGACCAGGAGGGTTTCGCGACCAGGAAGATGTGCGTCCCCCCGCTGCGGCGAAAGTCCTTCGCCGCCTCTACCCCCCGGCCGTTTGCCGGGTCGATATGGATATGGTCGTCAGTGATCGGTATCGCGGGTGGTTTCATGGAACTCGACGATCTCCATCATGGGGTAGTCGTCCTCGAGGCGCATCCGGGCGCGGCAGACGGTCGTCCCGACCTGTGTCGTGATCCCGGCATCGAACATCTTCCCGGCAAGTTCAGAGTAGCCGAACCGGTTCGAGACCATCATATCGCGGTTCAGCCGGACGCGGATCCCCGTCACGTAGGGCTGCAGCCCGACGGCCTGCTCGATGGCGGCTTCGACGGCAGCGGCCGTCTCGCGGGCGATGGGCGTCCCGACGAACTGGTGGTAGAGGGCGCCGAGTTTGATACCGGCTTCGAACGCCGCTTTCTCGCGGTCGGTGATCATGGTAAGTAGGTTAGGGGTACGGCAGTAAGAAGGTGCGCCCCCGGGGAAGGGCGGTGGAGTCCCGCAGGGCCTGACCGGGGGAGGGATGTTTTTTCCCCTCCTCCTGCCGTCGCAGCCGGACCCGGCCCCGCGCCGCTCACGTCACCTTGATGAAGCCGTGCCGCGGCTCGAGCAGATCCCCGCCCCGTTTCAGCTGCTCGATGGTATGCTCGACCTTGTCGCGGGAGAAGCCCTGCTGCACCAGGATGTCGATGACCTCGTCGACCTTCGCCTGGCCGCCGGAGTCGCCGGAGATGTTCCGGATCGCCTCCTTGACCGACCGGATGATGTCGCGCTGCGACTTCATGACGCCGGTCACGAGCTTGTCGATGTCGAAACTCCCCGTCTCGGCGTCGTAGGCGACCTGCCGGAGACAGGCGTCCACGATCTTCAAAATCCGGTCGGTATCCTCAGTATCGACGGTGTTCGAGAGGCGCATCCTGGCGCTCGCCTCCGCAAGCCGGACCAGCGCCTCGAGCTGCCGGGCGGTGACCGGGACGGGCTTGTTCCCGCTCGCGAGGTCCCGGAGCCGCATGTAGTAGGCGATCAGCGCATCCTGGGCCCCGTCGGAGAGGATGGGGAAACAGGTTCGTTTTGCGAAGGCGATGTACTTCCGCAGGAGCGTCGGATCGATGTCGGGGATGACGGGCGCAAGCGCGCGCTCGATATACGCTTCGTCGACCTCGGGCAGCGGCGTGTAGGCGTGCTGCTTGATCAGCTCGCCGACGGAATGAGTCTTGATGATGTGGTGGGCGATCGCCCCGTCACGCTCGACCTCGGGCTGGTCGGTCATCACGAAGATGAGGTCGAACCGGGAGAGGAGCGACGGGGGCATGTCGATCTGTTCGCCGATCGGGACGAACTGGTCGAACCGCCCGAGTTTCGGGTTCGCCGCACCGAGGAGGGCGCACCGGGACTTCAGGGTCGCGGTGATGCCGGCTTTTGCGACCGAGATCGAGTTGCCGCACCAGACCGGGATACCGTTGCGGCGGACATACAGGATGTGATTCGAAACCTCGAGGCAGTAGATCATGCCCTTATACGGCCGCTTCTCGATCTGCCGCTGCCCGTTCGAGTTGACGTTCGGCTCGTTCTGGCCGTCGCGGATGAACGTCACCTGGAAGATGTCGTGGGTCGCGGCCGATGTCCCGCCCCGGGGGTTGGGCGCGACGGTTCCGGCCTCCCGCATGAGGTGGATGTTCCCGGACCACCCCTTCTTCAGCAGGAGCTCGGTGACGTCGTCGGCCAGTCTCCTCGACGAGGTGGTGTAAATCGAGACTCCGGTTGTCTTGTTGACGTAGCCGTCCCCGAGCATGAGCGCGTCGAGGAGGATCCCGATCTGCTCCGGCGGGAGGCACTTCGCGTAGTCGGGGACGTGCTTCTCGTGGCACTTGCCGAACGGGGCGAGGTGCTCCGCGAGCTGCTTTGCGTTGATCGCGAAGTTCTTGCCGTCGTAGGAGAACCGGAACGGTAACCGCTCAAGGCACCGCCGGATCGTTTCGGCGGATTCCGGGTTCGTCTGCGATATGATGACGCGGTAGGGAACCCCGGTCTGGTAGTGCCGCTGGACGGAGCCTTCCGAGAGGAAGTAGCCGAGGAACTCAAGCCAGTCGTCCATCCTGACGGTGATAGGTTCGGTGAATTTTCCTTCGGAGTTCTGGTTCGCGAACTTGACGACGGGCGGGATCTCGTAGGTTTCCTGTCGCTCCCCCGTCCATACTGCGTTCTTCTTGAACCGCATCCGCTTGTGGACGGGGACCTCGTCCATGCGGATGAGCCCGAATCCCTCCCACTCGTCGGCGCGCCGGTTCAGGTTGACGTACATCCGGTGGTTCGGCGTGACCGCGAGGTCCACCTGCCGTGACTTGACGTAGTACAACTTCCCGTCGTACTCCGATGCCACGAAATTGGACGGAGATGCGTACTCGAGCCTGCCGTCGGAGGAGAGCGTCGCGACACGGTCGTCCTCGGTTACGTCGCGGAACAACTTCCAGCCGCTCTCCGTGAGGACCTCGGTCTCGTCGTCGTAGCACTGCTGCTCCATTGCCTCATGGAGCGCGCTCCGGTCCTCCTTCGCCATCTTGTCCATCTCGTCCACGGCGGCGATCCCCATGTCCGCAAGGACCAGCGCACCGGCCTCGAGCGTCCAGCGGCCGTCACCGAACTCGTCCTTGACGGCCGTCGCAGTCAACCCGGCGGAGGTCGACGACTTGCCGCTCGTGTAGATCCCGCGGGGCGAGAGTTTCACGACGTAGCGGAGGATCTGACTCTTTGCTATACCCGGATCGCCGACCAGGAGGACGTGGACGTCGCCGCGGAGGTGGGAGCCGTCCGGCATATCCTTTGCGATGCCGCCGAAGAGCTGGAGCGCGATCGCCTCCTTCACGTCGTCGGTGCCGTAGATCGTCGGCGCAATCGACCGGGCGATCTTCTTGTAGACCAGAGGATCGCGGGCGAGCGCCATGATCTTCGCCTCGTCCTCCTCGGTGATCGAGACCTCCTCGAACTCCTTCTCGGCGATCTCGATCGAGTTGCACTCCAGATAGATGTCAAAGAGCGTGCTCTTCTGGCCGGAGTTGATCCTCTGCACCGACCGCAGGATGCCGTTCACCACCACACGGTCGCCCGGCGAGACCATCCCGGTAAGGTCGTCGGTGACGTCGATATCGAGTGTCTGGGGCTGTTCGCCGCCCCGGAGGCCTTCGGGGGACTCCTGGATCCGGAGTTTCTGGGCGTCGACGAACCGGCACCGGTTCATCACCAGGTCGAGACGGGTCTTCCTCTCGCAATTTGGGCAGAAGTCGGGCTCATCGAACCGCCCGTAGC